>NZ_JBEZYA010000099.1:0-1168 GCF_040638295.1 Actinoplanes sp. NPDC026619 | reverse complement strand
CGCCAAAGGCGCCATCGACCGCACCAACCACAACGCCACCATCACGATCACGCTGGGTTTGACAGCAAGCCCAGCACCCTAACTACGCGGCATTGACGCTAACGCTCCACTGACCGAACGCGGCCGATTGCGGCTGGCGCAGTGTGTCGTCGATGACCATTGGCCACTACGCCGAGCCGCGGAACGGTTCCAGGTCAGCACAGGCACGGCGAAACGCTGGGCCGATCGCTACCGCACCGACGGGCCCGCCGGCATGCGCGACCGGTCCAGCCGCCCGCACCACAGCCCGAACCGCACACCACGCCCGATCGAACGCAAGGTCCTGCACCTGCGTAAGACCCGACGGCTCGGACCGGTACGCATCGGCTGGCTCCTCGGCATACCCGCCTCGACCTGCCACTCGGTCCTACGCCGCGCCGGCACCGCCCGCCTCGCGGATCTGGACCGCGGCACCCGGGAACCGGTACGCCGCTACGAACATGACCGGCCAGGAGACCTGGTCCACGTCGACGTCAAGAAACTCGGCAACATCCCTGACGGCGGCGGCCATCGCACCCAAGGACGAGCCCAAGGCAAACTCAACCGCACCGCGACACCCGGTCACAGCACCGACAAACGCGGCGGCGCCCGGCTCGGCTACGCCTACCTGCACACCGCCCTGGACGACCACTCCCGGCTGGCCTACACCGAAATCCTGACCGACGAGACCAAAGAAACCGCCGCCGCATTCTGGCGACGCGCCCACGCCTGGTTCACCGCCCACGGCATCACCGTCGTCCGGGTCCTGTCCGACAACGGCTCCTGCTACATCTCACGGCTCTGGCACGACACCTGCCACCAACTCGGCGTCACCGTGAAGAAGACCCAGCCCTACCGGCCCCAGACAAACGGCAAGGTCGAACGTTTCCACCGCACCCTCGCCGACGAATGGGCCTACGCCAAGGCCTACACCAGCGAGAACGCCAGACGCCGAGCCCTACCCCGATTCCTACACACCTACAATCACCACCGGCACCACTCCGCCATCGGCGGCCCACCCGCCAGCCGCGTTCCTAACCTCTCTGGGCAGAACACCTAGCGGGAGTTTCGCGGCTAGGTGCTCGTCCGGCGTGTAATCCGTTGCGGTGCTTGGATTTTAGGCCTGGATCGTGTATTACCCACATATGGC
>NZ_JBEZYA010000098.1:0-1197 GCF_040638295.1 Actinoplanes sp. NPDC026619 | reverse complement strand
CTAAGCCCCTGGCCAGTGTTCTTTCCCGTAACCCTCGGGTAGCCAGGGTGTGGTCCACGGCGCTGCGGTGGCCAGGTTCTGGGTGTTGGTCCGGTGTTGGAAAAACGCGTGGGCTTGCTGGACACGGTCGGTGATGGTCGCGCATGCGTTGTTCGCGATGTGTCGTTTCATCGCGGCCCAGATCCGTTCGACGGGGTTGTCCTGCGGGCTGTATTTCGCGCCTTCGATGACCTGGATGCGGGGATGCTGGGCGAGCCAGCGTTGGGTGATTTTGGAGTGGTGGGTGCTGCCGTTGTCGGTGATCACGACGATGGTGGGGGCGGTCGGGTAGGCGTCGAGCAGTTGCTGCAGGAAGTAGCAGAACACGACGGAGACGTTTTTGACGCTGACGTGGTGGTGGACGGTGCCGGTGAGCAGGTTGACCGCGCCGTGCACGGTGCGGCGCAGGTTGGTGCCGGGGGTCAGGATCCGGTGCCGCAGGCCGGTGGGCATCCAGCAGGAGCGGACCCGGGCGAGCAGGTCGATGTGGGTTTCGTCCTCGGCCAGCACGATCGACCCTTCGGGCAGGGCGGTGATCTGCTCGCGGATGCCCGCGCAGATGGTGTCTCGGTGAGGGTCGCTTTTGGCGATCAGGCGGGGCCGGGCCCAGCGGGCTTGTTCGCGGATGCGGCGGCGCATCGTGGACAGGCTGATCGCCGGCCGGCCGAGGGCTTTGTAGATCCGGGTGGTGGTCCAGGCTTTCGGGGTTTGGAGCAGTGCGTGGATGCGGGAGCCGAGGCGGGGGCTGCCTTTGCGGGGCCGTCCCGGGCGAGGCCGGTCGGGGAGCCCGGCCAGGCCTTCGGCGTGGTGGCGGGCAATCCAGGCACGGACGGTTTTCGGGTCGTAGTGCAGCAGGTCGGCGATCTCGCTGGCGGACCAGCCGGCGGCGGACAGCACGATCATCATGATCCGGGTGGCGTTACGCCAGGGGCCGTGCAGGGCGGTAATCAGTTCGGTGTGTTGCTGCTCGGACATGCTGGCGTAGACGTGCGCGGGGCGCATACTGACGGTGACCTCGTCGTGGTGTCGGTCTGCTGTGGTAGCTGGATCCGACCTCACGACGAGGTCTTTGCGTTGCTATGTCCCTCTTGCTGAGCGTGTTCGCGTACAGCCCGTGACCCAATCAGTTACGTACCGAACCTCTGACTAGGTGCTTAG
>NZ_JBEZYA010000097.1:0-1255 GCF_040638295.1 Actinoplanes sp. NPDC026619 | reverse complement strand
GGGACTGCCCCCGGTTCGGTTGACTCCTGACCTGTGAGGACGTGAGTCCTCGCTGGGAGGATGTATCCCATGCCGAAAGCGTTCCCGCCGGAGTTCCGCCGTGACGTTGTCGCGGTCGCCCGTAAACGCGAGGCTCCGATCGCGCAGATCGCGAAGGACTTCGGGATCTCCGAAGCCTGTCTGCACCGCTGGCTCAAGATCGCCGACACCGACGACGGGATCCGGCCCGGCACCACCACGACTGAGTCGGCCGAGCTGCGTGAGCTGCGTAAACGCAACAAACTGCTGGAGCAGGAGAACGAGATCCTGCGCCGGGCAGCGGCGTACTTCGCGAAAGAGATCTCCCCAAAATGATGTACCCGCTGGTCGAGGACCTGGCCGCGGACGGGATTCCCGTCGCGGTGACCTGCCGGGTGCTGGGGTTCTCCAAGCAGGCCTTTTACGCGTGGAAGTCGGCACCGGTCAGCCGTCGTGAGCTCGACGACGCGTATCTGATCAACGCCGCACTCGATATCCACCGCGACGACCCGGCGTTCGGGCACCGGTTCATCGCCGACGAACTGCCCGCTCACGGCATCAACGCCGGACTGAACCGGGTGGCGAGGTTATGTTCGCAGCAGCGGATCTGGTCGGTGTTCGCCAAGAAACGCGGCCTGACCCGCCGGGCCGGCCCGCCGGTGCACGACGATCTGGTCCGTAAACAGTTCACCGCCACCGCGGCGAACAGGGTGTGGCTGACTGACATCACCGAACACCCGACCGGGCAGGGCAAGCTGTATTTGTGCGCGATCAAGGACGTGTACTCCGGTCGGATCGTCGGCTACTCGATCGACTCGAGGATGAAAGCGTCCCTGGCCGTGTCGGCGTTGCGTAACGCGGTCCGGTTGCGTGATCCGTCCGGGACCATTGTGCACTCGGACCGGGGTAGTCAATTTCGTTCCCGGAAGTTCGTGAAAGTGTTGCGGGACAACGGATTGGCGGGTTCGATGGGCCGGGTCGGCGCGTGTGGTGACAACGCCGCGATGGAGTCGTTCTTCGCCCTGTTGCAGAAGAACGTCCTGGACCGGCAACGCTGGCGCACCCGTGAAGATCTCCGTCTGGCGATCGTGACCTGGATCGAGAAGACCTACCACCGCCGACGCCGACAAGCCCGCCTCGGCCGGCTCACCCCGATCGAATTTGAGACAATCAACAGGCACGCCACCGCGGCCTGAACCACTCAACCCCGCGAGTCAACCAAACCCGGGGCAGTCCC
>NZ_JBEZYA010000096.1:0-1320 GCF_040638295.1 Actinoplanes sp. NPDC026619 | reverse complement strand
AGGGCCCGACGATGAATTAGCTGGTCGGCGGATTTCAAGATCGGCTCGTTGGGTTCGGTGTGATGAGTGAGGATGCCCTGGCGGTGAAGCTGGCCGTGCTGCGGCCGCATCTGGACGAGCGGCAGTGGCGGTTACTGCTGGGTGCGGAGGCGGTGGCGATCGGTCGGGGTGGCATCGCGTTGGTGGCCCGGTTGTCGGGAGCGTCACGGACCACGGTGCAGGCCGGTGTGAGCGAGGTCCGTGCGGATGTCGTGCCGGACGGGCGGGTACGGGCACCGGGTGCGGGTCGCCGGTCGGTGGAACAGAGCCAGCCGGGCATCGTCGAGGCGTTGGACGCGCTGGTCTCGCCGGAGACTCGCGGGGATCCGATGTCGCCGTTGCGGTGGACGACGAAATCCCTCGCACAGTTGATGAAAGGCTTGTACGCCAAGGGTTTCACCGTCAGTAAGAAGACCGTGGCCCGGTTGCTGAAGCAGTCGGGGTATCGGTTGCAGGCGGTGTTCAAGACCAAGGAAGGCGCCGGACATCCCGACCGTGACGCCCAATTCGCGCAGATCAACACCCTCGCCGCCATGTTCCTGGACGCCGGGGACCCGGTGATCAGCGTCGATACGAAGAAGAAGGAACTGGTCGGTGAGTACGAGAAGAAGGGGCGGGAGTGGCAGCCGACCGGCGTGCCCGTCGAGGTCAACGGCCACGACTTCCCCGGTGGTGTTCCCCGGGCAATCCCGTACGGCGTCTACGACATCGGCGCAGACGACGGGTTCGTCACCGTCGGCGTGGATCACGACACGGCCGCTTTCGCGGTCAACGCGATCCGCACCTGGTGGGACACCGTGGGCCGGGACCGCTATCGGCACAGCCGCCGGTTGTTGCTCACCGCGGACTGTGGGGGGTCCAACGGTAATCGGCTGCGGGCGTTCAAGGTCGAGATCGCCGCGTTCGCGGCGCAGGCCGGACTACAGATCACGGTCTGCCACTTCCCGCCCGGCACCTCGAAGTGGAACAAGGTCGAGCATCGCCTGTTCTCCTTCATCTCGATGAACTGGCGCGGCCGGCCCCTGACCGACTACCAGGTCATCGTCGAGACGATCGCCGCGACCACGACCGAGACCGGTTTGACCGTCGCAGCGGTCATGGACACCAACGAGTACCCCACCGGGGTCCGTGTCAGCGACGCACAGATCAAGGCCGTTCCGGTACAGCGATACGCCTTCCACGGCGAGTGGAACTACGTCATCCACCCTGGACTGATCCCCGAAACCTTACGAAACCAGACAATCAACCTCGAACCAACCAGCTAATTCATCGTCGGGCCCT
>NZ_JBEZYA010000095.1:0-1322 GCF_040638295.1 Actinoplanes sp. NPDC026619 | reverse complement strand
TCGCCTGACAGAGATGATGTTCATGAGCACCTCCCGCCGAGGTCTGACTCATCGCCTGACTGACTTCGGGTCCTTAACGGGATTTGTCGGCCTCGGTCGGGAGGTGCTCGTGCACTCGCTAGACGTGGCGTTGTGACTTCATAGGAGCCTGGCCAGAGGCCCCATCTCTGTCTTGTCCGCGTTGCCCGGCTGGTGCGTGCCGCCCTGCCCCCAGTCACGAACGACAGGACGACGATGCCTTCTATTACACCTGATTCTGCCGCGATCGAGGTCGTCGGTGGCGTCGACACCCACCAGGACACCCACACCGCGGCGGTGATCGACCTGGTCGGGCGGGTGCTGGGCACCCAGCAGTTCCCCGCCACGACAGCCGGTTACGCCGCCCTGCTGGCCTGGATCCGCGGGTTCGGCCGCTTGTGGCGGGTCGGGGTCGAGGGGACCGGCGCCTACGGAGCCGGCCTCGCCCGCCAGCTGCGCGCCGAACAGGTCGAGGTGATCGAGGTCGACCGCCCCAACCGCAAGACCCGCCGGTTCCAGGGCAAGTCCGACCCGATCGACGCCATCGCGGCGGCCAAGACTGCGCTGGCCGGCGAACGCACCGGTGTGCCTAAGCAGCGCGACGGCCGAGTCGAAGCGCTGCGCAACCTGCGGGTGGCCCGGCGCAGCGCCGTCGACCAACGCGCCGACACCCAGCGCCAGATCAAGACCCTGATCGTCACCGCCCCCGACGAGCTGCGCGCACAACTGCGCGGCCTGACCGTCAGACAGCTGATCGCTACCTGCGCGAACCTGCGGCCTGACCGGGCCGACGCCGCGACCCCGGCCACCGCCGTCAAGATCTCTCTACGATCGCTGGCCCGCCGCCACCAACAGCTGTCCACCGAGATCACCGACCTCGACGAACTCCTCGAGCCGCTGGTCGCCGCCATCAACCCTGCCCTGGTCGCCGTTCACGGCGTCGGCGCCGATACCGCAGGCCAGCTGCTGGTCACCGCCGGCGAGAACCACAACCGGCTTACCTCCGAAGCCGCTTTCGCGATGCTCTGCGGCGTCGCTCCGATCCCGGCCTCGTCCGGCAAGACCACCCGCCACCGGCTCAACCGCGGTGGCGACCGGCAAGCCAACTGCGCCCTCTACCGGGTCGTGCTCTGCCGCCTGCGCTGGGATCCGCGCACTCGCGCGTACGCCGAACGACGCACCAAGGACGGCCTGTCCAAGAAAGAGATCATCCGGTGCCTCAAGCGTTACGTCGCCCGCGAGCTCTACCAGCTCATCACCTCAAACAATCTTGAACCCGCCGCTTGACATCCATAGGAGCATCC
>NZ_JBEZYA010000094.1:0-1322 GCF_040638295.1 Actinoplanes sp. NPDC026619 | reverse complement strand
GTGCCATTTAGCGGGTTGGTGTGGGTAGCTCTAACGGGTTGATGGCGCACAAAAAGGGCGGCACGCAAGGGGTCGGTGCTCGTTCGACGGTTGCTAAGGCCGGTCGAACAAGGGATCCACGTGCGTGCCGCTGTTGTGCTCAACCGTCTGCTCGGGTTCAAGGCAACGGTCGTGGAGGGTGTCGATTTCGTCGGTAACCAGATGATCGTGCGGGTGCGGCTGCGGGCGGCGTATCTGGTGTGTCCGTGCGGGAAACGCAGCCGGGCCCGGTACGACACCTCGTGCCGGCGGTGGCGGCATGTCGATTTCGGCCGGCATCGGGTGGTGATCGAAGCGCAGATCCGCCGGGTCGACTGCCGCGGGTGCGGGCGGGTCCGCACCGAGTGGATGCCGTGGGCCCGGCCCGGTGCCCGGCATACCCGTGACTTCGAGGATATGGCCGCCTGGCTGGTCAAACGGATGTCGAAGAGTGCGGTCGCGTCCCTGCTGGGCAGCACCTGGGAGACCGTGGACGCGCTGGTAGCCAGACTCGTCGATGAGCACCTCGACACGGCCCGGCTCGACGGGCTCTACCGCATCGGCGTGGATGAGATCGCCTACCGCAAGGGCCGTAAGTTCCTGACCGTGGTCGCCGATCACGACACCGGTCGGGTGGTGTTCGTCGGTGAGGGCCGTAACCAGCACGTCCTGGGCGCGTTCCTGCAGTCGCTCGGCGAGGCCGGCCGGGCCCGGATCGAAGCGGTCAGCATGGACATGACCGCGATCTACCGCAAGGCCACCATCAAACATGTGCCGGACGCGAAGGTCTGCCTGGACCCGTTCCACGTGATCAAGTGGGCGTCCGAAGCCTTGGATCTGGCCTACTACGGCACCTCCCACCTGGCCGCACCCATCACGGTCGATGGGCTCACACCCGCCCGGACCTGGCAGAAAGTCCGCGGCGCCCTGCGTCTGCCGGCCGAGAAACACGATCCGCAACGAGCCGCGATCATCGAACAGCTACGCCGCAAACATCCCCGCCTGCACCGCGCCTGGGTACTGAAAGAAGCCCTGCGTGACCTCTACCGCATCCCCGCCGACCAGGCCGAAGATCACCTACGGCGCTGGATGACCCGGGCACGACGCAGCGGTATCAACGCTTTCGCGGCCCTCGCCCGGCGGCTACGCCACCACAAAACCGGCATCCTCAACGCCATCCACCTCGGACTGTCGAACTCGCTCCTGGAAGCCATCAACGCCGGCATCCGCCTCATCCAACGCCGCGCCCACGGCTACGCCAACCTCGACAACCTCATCGAAATGATCCACCTCTGCCACGGCGG
>NZ_JBEZYA010000093.1:0-1332 GCF_040638295.1 Actinoplanes sp. NPDC026619 | reverse complement strand
CAATGCCGCGTAGTTAGCGGTGGTGGCGGGGTGTCAAGCGGGTGTGTCGATGCGTATGGAACAGCGGAACTCCCGCTATAGAGGGGTTGTCCTCACAAGACACCCTTCGAGCTGGGAGTTCCGCTGCCCGAGCATTCTGTCATTCACCGCACGATCGAGGTAGCCGCGGGCCGGTTCGCGCCAGGACATCTGGGCGAGTTGACGCAGGTCGTGCCGTTCGAGATGGTCGACGACGTCCTCACCATGACCGGCGCGATGCAGGCCCGGGTCCGGGACCTGCCGTCGCGGGTGGCCGTTTATCTTCTACTGGCCGCGGGCTTGTTCGCCGAGTGCGGCTACCGGCAGGTCTGGGCCCGGTTGACCAGCGGTCTCGACGGCTTGGCCGTGGCTGATCCGAGCTCCTCGGCACTGGCGCAGGCCCGCCGCCGCATCGGGGTGAAGCCGCTGGCCGCGTTGTTCGCTCTGATCTGCGGGCCTGCTCCCGCAGCCGAACGGTGGCGGGGCCTGCTGCTCTGCGCAATCGACGGCACCACCATGTCAGTCCCGGACAGCCCCGCCAACCTGAAAACGTACGGCCGGCAGACCGGGTCTCACGGCGGGTCCGGGTATCCGCTGCTGCGTCTGGTCGCGATCGTGGCCTGCGGCTCCCGCACGGTCATCGACGCGGTCTTCGGCCCGATCGGCATCGGCGAGGTCCGCTACGCACCGGCACTGTTCCGCTGCCTGAAACCGGGCATGCTGCTGCTGGCCGACCGCAACTTCGCCGTCTGCGATCTGGTCGAGCAGATCCACGCCACCGGCGCGGACCTACTCATCCGCTGCAAGAACAACCGCAAGCTACCGACCGTCGGCCGCTACCGCGACGGGTCCCGGCTCGCCCTGCTCGGCAGCGTCGTCGTCCGCGTCATCGACGCCGAGATCACCGTGCATACCGACGGAAAGCCCCACCACACGGGCCAATACCAGCTGATCACCACCCTGACCGACCGCCGGTTCAGCGCACTGGACCTGATCACCCTCTACCACCAGCGCTGGGAGATCGAGACCGCGTTCCTGGAACTGAAGTCGACCACCCTCGGCGGCCGGGTCCTCCGGGCGCGTACTCCCGCCGGGATCGATCAAGAGGTCTACGCCCTGCTCACCGCCTACCAGGCACTGCGGCTGGCGATGTCCGGCGCCACCGACCAAGCCCCGGACATCACCGCGGACCGGGCCTGCTTCACCATCGCCCTGAACACCGCCCGTGACCAGGTCATCCATGCCGCCGGCGTCATCGCCGGCACCATCATCGACCTCGTCGGCAAGATCGGCCGGGCAGTCCTGAACGACCCC
>NZ_JBEZYA010000092.1:0-1358 GCF_040638295.1 Actinoplanes sp. NPDC026619 | reverse complement strand
AGAGGGCGGTCCGGGAGGTTATGTCCGTTCCGGGTTGAGGGTGAATAGGCCGGGTTGGCTCTCGGTCAGGATCTGTCGGTTGACCAGGCGTTTCAGCTTGGCTCGGACGCCTTCGGTGTCTTTGGGCTCGGTGCCGATGCCGAGTACGCGGCACACGTCTTTGGCGCGCAGGCCACCGCGGTCGGGGGTGAACACGGCGAGGATCTGCTGGTAGGGCTCGCTGATGACGGCCGGCTCGGATGCGGTCACTTCATCTTCGAGGATCTTGGTCAGCGTCTGGCGGGTGGTGGCCAGGTCGGCCAGCTCTGCGTCGATGGCGGCCACCTCGGCGGCGAGCTTGGCCTGCTGCTGGAGTAACTCGTCGCGGGCAGCCGACGCGGCCGCCTCACGGGCGGCGATCAGGTCGAGAACGGTCGTGGTGTTCACGCCCGATCACCGCCAGGACGGTGTGCTCGTGCTGGTCAACCGGCGCACGAGGTTGGCCGCCGAGGCCCACAGCGTGCGCGACACCGACGACTCCGGGCGGCTCTCGTACTCACGCACGAGACGCCGGTGCAGCATCAACGTTCCGTTGACCTGCTCGACCACCCACCGCTTCGCTACCGGCACGAACCCGGGTCTGGTGTCGGACCGCTTGACCACCTCGATATCGACGCCCAGCAGCGCGCCGTGGATGCCCAGGTCGTGCTTGAACCCGGCGTCCACCCACGCCCGGGTGACGGTCGGGGTGTGCTCGACAACCTTGTCCAACAAGTGCATACCGATCGCGGTGTCGGTGACCGACGCCGCGGTCACCACCACCGCGATGATCAGCCCCAGAGCGTCGACGGCCAGCCCCCGTTTACGGCCTGGCACCTTCTTCCCGGCGTCCTTGCCGGTCGTGGCGGCCGGCACGTGGTTCGCGGCGCGGATCGACTGGGTGTCCAAGATGATCGCGGACGGATCTTCCCGGCGGCCGGCCTTCTCCCGCGCCTGACAGCGCAGCAAATCATGGATGGCCTGGTCGGTGCCGTCGTCACGCCACAACGCGAAGTAGTAGTACGTCGCGGACTTCGGCGGCAGGTCATGCGGCAGATACGCCCACTGACAGCCGGTCCGGTTCTGATAGAAGATCGAGTTCAGGATCTCCCGCAAGGAGTAGCGGCCCTGATGCCCCGACACCGACGGATGCTTCGCTTTCCACGCCTGCAGGAACGGGCCCACCACCGCCCACTGCTCGTCGGTGAGATCACTGGGATACGCCTTCCGCTCGCCCATGCCCAGCTCAACCAGCACACCCGCCGATCAGACATCGGCGCAGCCCGAAGGTCACGACATCGAGCGATGACGAACTACGGAAACCTCACAAACCGCCCTCT
>NZ_JBEZYA010000091.1:0-1499 GCF_040638295.1 Actinoplanes sp. NPDC026619 | reverse complement strand
GTAACTAATCAGGTCAGCTGATTGCGGGGATCCATGGTCGGCCGGACGTGAGTTGGACGAGGGCGTCGTAGAGGTTGAGGCCGTGTTTGGTTGCGGTGGCGAGATACGAGCGCAGGTGGCAGAAGTGTTCGGCGCCGGTCTGGGTGCGCATCGCGCCGGAGATCTTCTGCCGGATTTTGACCATGCGGACTTCCCGCTCGGCCGCATTGTTGTCGAACGGGCAGTTTCGCGGGTCGTGAGCAAACCGTAGGTAGTCGTCGATGCGTTCACGCATCCGGCGGGCCAGAGCGGCCAGCTTCTTACCGATCGGACTGCCCTGGCCGGCGTGGTCCTTGATCCCGACCAGGGCGGCGTGGCGGAACGAGGCGATCCCGGAGGCCAGTACCTCGGGATCGATGTGGTCCAAGCCTGCCGTGACAGCCGCGTCCGCGGCGTTCTTGAGTGTCAGCAGGGCCTCGATGCCTTGAGCGGCCCAGGTCGCCGAAGGGTCGAACTGTTGGGCGGCGACCAGTTCTCGGAGCAGATGTGCGCAGCACAGAGCGTGGGTGGCCTGCGAGTAGCAGTCATAGGGTGCCCAGGCGTCATGCACCGCGATCCCCGTGAAGTCCGGCAGGACCCCGCCGGCGTCGATGGCGGTACGGCCGCGTTTGGGGTGTACATAGAGCAGGCTGTACTTACCGGTCGAGGCGGAGTGGACCCAGTGCAGCCGGCCCGCGACCCTGAACCCGGTCTCGTCGAAGTGCACCAACGGCGCGGCGGCGAGGGCTACACGGATCGCGGTGAGGAAGTCACCCTCGAGCCGGACCGCGGCGCGGGCGGTCAACGCGGCGACGCTGCCCTGCGAGATCGGCACCCCGAACACATCCGCGATCGTCTGCGCGACGCGCTTCTGCGCCCCGAACTGCGCGACCAGCAGATACACCACGATCGCGGCCAGGCGCGGCCCGTACTGCACCGGCGCGTCGACACCGGCCGGAGCGTCCGCGCAGGTGACCGTCGCGCACGAGCAGCGGCGAGCGATCAGCTGATGCTCAGTGACCCGGGCACGGATCTGCGGAATCTCGAACACCTGACGGCGAGTCACCGCGGCCAGCGGCGCGTCGGTGAGCCCGCTGCCACACCCGACACACGCAGCCGGTTCGTGACACACGGTCTCATCCGGATCATCGACCTGCCGCAACGTGCGACCCGGATGACCGTCCTGACCGCCCGCACGGCGACCGGAACGACCCCGCAACGACTTCGGCGCCGGCTTGTCCAGCCCCTGCGCCGAGGGCGGCATGTTCGAGTTCCGCGGAGACTGACCCAACCGGCGCCGCAACTCGGCGTTCTCCGCCTCCAGGGCCTCGATCCGCTCATTCGCCCGAGCCAGGGCCTGCTCCATCACCACAAGCCGCTCCAACAGCTCCACGATGGACGGCATCTCAGGCACCCGGACATCCTGCCGAACAACCCCGGCAAGATCAAACCGGCCCGAAACAGCCGACCTGATTAGTTAC
>NZ_JBEZYA010000090.1:0-1507 GCF_040638295.1 Actinoplanes sp. NPDC026619 | reverse complement strand
CAACGCCGCTCAGTTAGGCGGCTGGTTGGGTTGTCAAGGCGTGGCTGAGACGTAAAGCAGCGAAGCTCCGGTATCAAGGGTGGTCACTCTAAGACGCCCTGAAAACCTGGAGCTCCGCTGGCCGATCAGATTGCCATAACTCGGATGGTGACGGTAGCCGCGGGGGTGTTCGCGCCCGGGCATCTGGGTGAGCTGACCCGGCTCATTCCGTTCGAGATGGTCGATGAAGTCTTGGCCGCGACCCGGCGCACCGAGGCACGGGTACGGCTGCTGCCGGCCCGGGTGGTGATGTATCTGCTGCTTGCCGGGTGCCTGTTCGCCGAGCTCGGCTACCTGCAGGTGTGGGCCAGGCTGGTCAGCGGCTTGCAAGCTCTGCCGGTTGTCTCACCGAGTAGTTCGGCGTTGCGTCAGGCCCGTCAGCGGCTCGGACCGGCACCGATGCGGGCGTTGTTCGACCTGCTACGCGGCCCGGCCGCCACGACAGCCGGTCAGGTGCGCTGGCGGGGTTTGCTGCTGGCCGCTCTCGACGGAACGACTCTGACCGTCGCGGACTCGCCGGCCAACGCCGGCCGATACCACAAACACCGCTGCGTCAACGGCACGTCCGGCTACCCGTTGCTGCGGCTCAGTGCGCTGCTGACCTGCGGAACCCGGTCGGTGATCGACGCCGTGTTCGACCCGGTCAGCGTCGGTGAGCTCGACCAGGCCCGGATCCTGACACGCAGCCTGCGCCCGGGGATGCTGCTGCTGGCCGATCGCTACTACGCAGCAGCGGCTTTCCTGGCCACGGTCGCCGAGACCGGCGCTCATCTGCTGATCCGGGCCAAGGCCAACCGGCGCCTGCCGATGATCCGCCGCCTGCCCGACGGATCCTGGCTGACCTGCATCGGTACCCTGACCGTCCGCGTGGTCGAGGCCCAGATCAGCATCACCACCACCGCGGGCACCCGCAGCGGCGAATACCGGCTGCTGACGACACTGCTGGATCCGCACACGCACCCCGCCGCCGACCTGGTCCGGCTCTACCACGAACGCTGGGAAATCGAGACCGCCTACCTCGAACTCAAATCCAGCATCCTCGGCGGACGCGTCCTGCGAGCCCGCACCCCACCCGGCATCGATCAGGAACTACACGCCCTGCTGGTCGTCTATCAAATCCTGCGCACCGCCATGGTCGACGCCACCGACAGCCGACCCGGCACCGATCCCGACCGGGCCAGCTTCAGCACCGCCCTGAACACCGCACGCGACCAGATCGTGCACGCCGCCGGGATCATCGCCGGCACCGTCATCGATCTGGTCGGCGTCATCGGCACCGCCGTCCTGGCCAACCTGCTACCCGACCGGCGCGTCCGCGTCAAAACCCGCATGATCAAACGCTCGAACAGCAAATACCAAGCCCGCGGCCCGAACATCGACCGGTACAGCTACCAAGCCACCACCAGCATCAACATCGTCAGCCCAGACCCTTGACGAGCACCACCCCGCCCTAACTGAGCGGCGTTGG
>NZ_JBEZYA010000089.1:0-1507 GCF_040638295.1 Actinoplanes sp. NPDC026619 | reverse complement strand
GGGGTGATGACCTGAGGGCGGGGATCGGAGATCCTTGTGAGCGTGTCCACTTCATCTGACAAGCAGCCGGTGTCGGCCGGTGACGGGGTCGATCCGGCGCCGAAGCCGTCGCGTCGAGCGTTCAGCCCGGCGTACAAACTGGCGATGGTCGCCGCGTACGAGAGTGCCCCGAACGGAGAAAAGGGTGCTCTGCTGCGCCGGGAAGGCTTGTATTCGTCGCACATCATCGAATGGACACGGGCTCGTGACGCGGGCCTGCTCGGCAAACCCGGTCGGGAGAGCAGTTCCGGCACGCAGGCGGAGGCGGGGCGGCCGAAGAGGAAGAACAGTGAACAACTCGAGTTGGAGAAACTGCGCCGTCAGAACGAGAAACTGCAGGCAGATCTGAAGAAGACCCGGATGGCATTGGACATCATGGGAAAAGCACACGCGCTCTTGGAAGAATTGTCCGAGAGCGCGGACGAGCAGATACCGCCGAAGAAATCCTGACCACGACGTTCGATCAATTACGAGCCGCCGAGGTCGCGGTGCAGAAAGCGTGCATCCTGACCGGGGTGTCGCGGGCGACTTACTACCGCTGGGCGAAACCGGTCGGGCCGATGCATGGCCCGTGGCTGCCGCGGACCCCGCCGCCGTGGACGCTGAGTCCTGCCGAAAGGGAGCAGGTCCTGGCAGTGCTGAACGCGCCTGGGTATGCGGATCTGGCGATTCCGCAGGTGTGGGCGCGAGAGTTGGACGAAGGCCGGTACTGGTGCTCGATGTCCACGATGTACCGGATCGCGCGGGTGGCGGGGCAGAGCCGGGAACGGCGCCGGCTGGCCACCCATCCGCCGCGGGTGCGCCCGGAGCTGGTCGCGACCGGTCCGTCGCAGGTGTGGTCCTGGGACATCACCGCGTTGAAAGGACCGGTCAAGGGCGTCTGGTTCAAATGCTACGTCATCATTGATATCTACTCCCGGTATGTGACCGGCTGGCTTGTTGCGGCTGCCGAGGACGCGATCGTGGCCCGTGATTTCCTGGCTGGCGCGGTCACCGGCAACGGGATCGAGCCGCACACCATTCACGCCGACCGCGGTGGTGCCATGACCTCGAAACCGGTGTCGGAAATGCTCGTCGACCTGGGTGTCCTGCGTTCGCATTCCCGGCCGCGTACGTCAAATGACAATCCGTATTCCGAAGCCCAGTTTAAAACGATGAAGTACATGCCCGACTTCCCGGACCGGTTCGGCTGCCTCGCTGACGCCCGCGCGTTCTGCGACGCATTCTTCACCGCCTACAATCATGAGCACCGCCATTCCGGGATCGGCTGGCACACGCCCGCGTCGGTGCACTACGGCACCGCCGACCAGATCCGCCGGCACCGCCAGGACACCCTGAACGCCGCCTACATCCAGCACCCCGACCGGTTCAACCGCCGGCCTCGCGCACCCCAGCTCCCCGAGAGAGCCTGGATCAACCAGCCAACAACTGAGGCACAAACCGTCTCAATTTGACTTGACAAATTCCG
>NZ_JBEZYA010000088.1:0-1553 GCF_040638295.1 Actinoplanes sp. NPDC026619 | reverse complement strand
ACTCGGCTTTTAAGGTGTTCTTGAGTCTTTTGGGTGGTTGCGTGGGGGGACTTTTTGGACGGGGTGACGGGGTGCTCGGCTGGTTTTGCGGCCGGGTGGGCGGCCGGGGCCGCCGGTGGTGGTTTTTGGTGCTCTGGTGGGGTTGGGCAGGGTGGGTAGTAGATGGCCGAAACTGTTGCGGACTCGGCCGGGGGTGAGTTTGCCGGCGGGTTGGGGTTGTTGCCAGGGCAGTCGGTGGTCGGCGACCAAGCCGGTGGCCAGGCGTAGTTGGGTGTAGGCGGCGGTGATGAGCCAGGCCCAGCGTTGGGCTTGTTCGGGAGTGCGGATCTTCGGGGTGGTCAGGCCGAGGGTTTGTTTGGTGAAGCGGAAGGTGTGTTCGATGTCGAAGCGGTGCAGGTAGGCGTAGGTGACCTGGAGCAGGTCGGGGAGGCTTTCGGGTGGTCCGGCCCACCAGAGCCAGAGAGGGTGTGGTGTGCGGCGGCCGTTGGGTAGCCGGTCGACGGTGATCCGGATCAGGGAGCATTCGATGATCGCGGGCCGGTTGCAGGTGTCACGCAGGCCGGGCTTTCTGGGGTGTAGCTGGTGCCAGGCCTGGACGGTTATCCGCCCGTAGGTGCTGGTGTCGCTGCTGGCGGTGCCGGCGGGGGCGGGCCAGGTGTCCGGGTCGGCGCAGTGGAATCGGGTGCCGTGGCGGCGGGGCCGTCCGGGTTGCCCGGTGCGGGTGGGTTCCGGTTGCGGGACGCGGGTGAAGAAGCGGCGGTCGTTGCGGATCCGTACGCAGATCTGAGCGGGGGTGCCGGCCAGTTCGGTGGTCAGCAACGCCGGGTTGTAGCCGGCGTCCAGGACGAACAACGGCGCCGGGCCGGTGACCGTGCTCTGCTGCCGGCCGATACGGGTCACCACCGTGCGGATCTGTTCGGCCGCGACCAGGTTCGCGTCGTCGGCGACAACCCGTAGCCGGATGTCCAGCGGCGCTGTCCACGTTGAAGACTCGGGGGAGATCGCGGCCAGCAGTGAGAAGTTCCAGCCGGCCACGATGGGCTGTCCGTGGACCTGGCGGGCTTTGGCGTGTTCCTGGTGATAGAGCCCGCGTCCCGGCGAGCAGTGCGCGTTCGGACGCGCCCAGGTCGTCGTGTCCACCGCGAAGACGGCACCCCAGCCGGGCGGGCGGTGCCCGGCCAGCACGTCGCGGATCATGTCCTCGTCGATGCGCCCGTCGTGCAGTGCCGCGTAGCCGCTGCCGTGTCCGCGCCGGGCGGCCGGCGCGAGGCTCAGGTGGGCGACACCATCGACCGTGATGGGCTGAGACAGACCGTCGACCAGCTCGAACAAGGCATCCGCCCACTCGGTGAAGCAGTCATACAACTCGCCCCGGAATCGCCCCAACCGGGAATGGTCTCCACCACCGTTCGAGGGCATACTGACGACAACGGCCACCTTGTCCTCCTTGAGTAGATTTAGTCGTCTTACTCTCAGAGTGACCAGGTGGCCGTCTCACACCCATCCCTCCGTCGAGGGACAAAACCCCAACCGACCTTAAAAGCCGAGTCAAG
>NZ_JBEZYA010000087.1:0-1664 GCF_040638295.1 Actinoplanes sp. NPDC026619 | reverse complement strand
CGAACCGGCAATCCTGCCCGAAACGGCATGGATCAATCCACCCGCAGACAACCACGGTGACCAGCAGATTCACTCAAAGAATCCCTGATCAACCCTGCGGGTGCCGAAAATCCCGTCCGTGCTGGTCAAGCGGCATGATCGTATTCGTGGAGGAGTCCACCGAGTCGGTCCTGTCGGTGGACGTTGAGATGTGTCAGCTTGACAGGTTCGGTGATCGGGTCGGGCAGCGGACGTCGAGGCCGGGAGTTCGCGATACCGCGATGCGGCCGGTGTTCGTTGTGGTGGTGTTCGTACTCGCGCAGGGCGCGGAGCAGATGCGCACGGTTGAAGATCAAGGTCCGGTCGAGCAGTTCGTGGCGGCAGGCTTGGATCCACCTTTCCATGATCGAGTTCATCCGGGGCATCCGGACACCGCTGAGCAGGACATCGATTCCAGCGTCGGCGAGCACCTGGTCGAACAGGGCCGGGTACTTGCCGTCCCGGTCACGGATCATGTGTTTTACCTGGCAGCCGGTGTCCTCGAGGTCCATCACGAGATTCCGGGCGGTCTGGGTCACCCAGACGGCGGTCGGGTGAGCGGTGACACCGAGGATCCGGATCCGGCGGGTGGCGTGCTCGATGACCGCCAGGACATACAACTTGGCGCCGGTCAGCGTGGTCGTCTCGAAGAAGTCCGCAGCGATGATCGCGTGGGCCTGGGAACGCAGGAACGCCGCCCACGTGCTACCGGTGCGCTCCGGTGCCGGCTCGACGCCGGCGTCTTTGAGGATCTCCCAGACGGTGGACGCGGCGACCTTCACCCCCAGGACGAGCAATTCGCCGTGGATAGGGCGGTATCCCCAGGTGCTGTTCTCGCGGGCCAGGCGTAGGACCAGTCGGCGGATCGACCGGATCGTTTGTGGCCGCCCGGCCGCATGAGGGCGGGAACGTCGGGCGTGCCGGCGGCCGATCAAATCCCGGTGCCAGCGCAACATGGTCTCGGGGCGTACCAGCAGCCGCAGATGGTTCAGTACGCCGCGCGGTAGCGGATGCAGCAGGGCGGCCAGCCAGGCCCGGTCGGCCCGGGTGAACCGGACCCGGTCGCCGTGCAGGTGTCGTTCGAGGACCAGGATCTGATGCCGCAGCGCGAGGATCTCGGCGTCCTTGTCGCGATCGCTCATCGGCAGCAGCCGCAGCAGGGCGAAGGTGTTGGACACGCCGAGGTACGCCAGTCGAAACAGCACACCCCATCGTCGCCCAGCGCTCGATGTAGATCACCGCCGTGATTCAGCCGACCGTATCTGCGCCTGAACCAGCCGCTCCATCCTCGGTGATCAAATGGCTGAGACCAGGGTGGATGAGGTTTTCGGCACCCGCACCGCCAGACACAGCCGTTGTGGGCCAGGTAGCGGATCGCGTCGACGATGTCACGGCGTGAGTGCATCGGCCGGCGTCCGCCGCGTCGTCCGGGGTTCCCGGCCGGAATATGCGGGGCGATGAGCTGCCATTCCGCGTCGGTGGTGTCCGATGGGTAACGCCGAATGCGCAGGCTGGGCAGGTGTTCGCCGAGTGTGGTGGGGGTCGGCGATGCGGAATTTGTCAAGTCAAATTGAGACGGTTTGTGCCTCAGTTGTTGGCTGGTTGATCCAGGCTCTCTCGGGGAGCTGGGGTGCGCGAGGCCGGCG
>NZ_JBEZYA010000086.1:0-1881 GCF_040638295.1 Actinoplanes sp. NPDC026619 | reverse complement strand
CTAGCGGGAGTTTCGCGGCTAGGTGCTCGTCCGGCGTGTAATCCGTTGCGGTGCTTGGATTTTAGGCCTGGATCGTGTATTACCCACATATGGCAACGGTGATCGAGAAACGGCGTGCGGACGGGCGGGTCTACTACTACCTCGTCGAGTCGGCCAGGGTGGACGGCAAACCCCGGATCGTGTCCCAGCAGTACCTGGGCAGCGCGGCCGAGATCGCCGAAAAGCTGGCAGGCGCACCGGCTACCGCGCTGGTACGCAGCCAACACAAGCAGTTCGGTGACCTGGCCGCGGTGTGGTCCGTGATCGAACGCATCGGCGTGGTCGAGATCATCGACCAGGTCATACCCCGCCGGGCGGACGCGGCCGCATCAGTAGGCACCTACCTGGCGTTGGCCTGCGCGAACCGCATCGTCGCACCCTGCTCGAAACTCGGCTTCGCCGACTGGTGGGCCACCACGGCCGGACCGCGGTGGGTGAAACTGAACACGGCAGCGCTGGATCACCGCCGGTTCTGGACGGCGATGGACCGGCTGTCCGAGCCCGACCTGGCCACCATCGAGACCGAGCTGAGCGCCCGGATCATCGCCGAGTACGGCCTGGACACCTCCGGGCTGGTCCTGGACATGACGAACTTCGCCACCTACATCGACTCCGGCAACGACAAGGCACCCATCGCCCAACGCGGCAAAGCCAAGCAGAAACGGGTAGACCTGCGACTGGTCGGCCTGGGCCTGGTCGTCACCCGTGACGGCAACATCCCGCTGCTGTCGCACACCTACCCCGGCGACCGGCCCGACGTCACCCAGTTCCCACTGATGATCGAGCAACTCGTCACCCGGTTCACCCACCTGGCCGGCAGCCTCGACGATCTGACCCTGGTCTACGACGCCGGACAGAACTCGACCACCAACCACGAACAGGTCGAAACCGCCAGGATCGGCTTCGTCGGCTCCCTGCCACCCAGCGACCATCCCGACCTACTCACGATCGCCCGGACCCGCTACCGCAGCGTCGACACCGACCGGTTCCCCGGCCTGACCCACGTCGACACCACCGTCACCGCCCTGGGCGTGACCCGCCGCGCGGTCCTCACCCACTCCAAGACCTTGCACGCTGCCCAGTCCCGCGGCTTCGACCAAACCCTGACCAAAGCCCAGCAACGCCTGGCCGTCCTCGCCGACAAACTCGCCCGCGGCAAAACCCGCCGACCCCGCCCCGCCGTCGAGGCCGAGATCGCCACCATCTGCAAACCCCGCTGGGTCGCCGAGGCCCTCATCACCACCCTGACCGGTGAACACCCCGCCGACCTGCGGCTGTCGTTCACCATCGACGCCGCAGCCCGCAAAAAGCTGGAAACCCGGCTGTTCGGCAAACGGATCCTGTTCACCAACCGCGACACCTGGCCCGTCGCCGAGGTCGTGGCCGCCTACCGCTCCCAATCAGGCGTGGAGTTCGGCTTCCGCCAACTCAAAGACCCCCACACCGTGTCCTTCTCCCCGATGCACCACTGGACCGACCAGAAAATCCGCGTCCACACCTTCTACACCGTGCTCGCCCTGACCATCGCCCACCTCATACGCCGCACCGCCGAACACGCCGGACTACACCTGTCCGTCCGCGAACTCACCAACGAACTGGCCGGCATCGGCGAAACCGTCCTGCTGCACCACGACGGCGGCAAAGGCCGACCCCGCGCCCAACGCCTGCTCACCGACATGACCGACACCCAACGCCGCCTCTACGACCTGTTCAACCTCGACCGCTACGCACCCACCCGCTGACACCGAACCCCCGGTGGGTAATACACCACCAGCGTCCGAACCCACCCACCACCAGCGAAAACACAACCAAGATCAAACTAGCCGCGAAACTCCCGCTAGG
>NZ_JBEZYA010000085.1:0-1996 GCF_040638295.1 Actinoplanes sp. NPDC026619 | reverse complement strand
GTGGAACTACGTCATCCACCCTGGACTGATCCCCGAAACCTTACGAAACCAGACAATCAACCTCGAACCAACCAGCTAATTCATCGTCGGGCCCTTAGCCGAAGACTGTCGTGGTGAGCGATG
Organism: Actinoplanes sp. NPDC026619; assembly: GCF_040638295.1. Lineage (NCBI taxonomy): Bacteria > Bacillati > Actinomycetota > Actinomycetes > Micromonosporales > Micromonosporaceae > Actinoplanes > Actinoplanes sp. NPDC026619. Next base: position 1,873 of record NZ_JBEZYA010000085.1, on the reverse strand, counting down.
AGGAAAAGGCGTCGTTAGAGGCGTCAGGTAGGGGCCGGGAAGACGAACGCAAGTGAATCGCTGCTGACGTGTCGAAACGAAAACAGACGACATCAAAACCGGGGTGTTCCCTGAACTCCGGGATGAGCCTGGCGGGAGCCCGTCTATTGGCCAGGTGGTGTCCGGCATGCAGGCGACGTGAGCCCGGTCTGCGGCTTCCGCATGGAACAGGAGAAGGCACGCCTCGATACTGCCCGCCGCTCGGCGGCGGCGAGAGGGAGCGCCGCAAGCAGCAGACACTGCGAGGGGCTGAGTACCGATGCGGGGCGTGCTGGCGGACCGGCTCGTAGTAGTGGTGATGTCCCTGTAACGGGGGTGGAGCGAAGGGGCCGGGTCGTTCGTGACTGTGTTGATCGCATCAACCGGACGGTGTCCGGGAGGAATTCGGTGGGCCAGTTGAAGTCGCAGACCAAGTCGTTTGAGATCTCAAAGTGGGAAGTCAAGGAGGCATGGGAGGAAGTCAGAGCGAATAGGGGAGCGCCGGGAGTGGATGGGCAGAGCATTGACGACTTCGAGAAGGACCTGGGGAACAACCTCTATAAGGTCTGGAACAGGATGTCGTCAGGCTCGTACTTTCCGGCCCCGGTGCGAGCGGTGGCAATTCCTAAGCCACAGGGAGGCGGCGAAAGGGTGCTCGGCATTCCCACCGTCGCCGATCGTGTGGCTCAGACCGTCGTGGCTCGGCATCTGATGTGGAGGGTGGAACCAATTTTCCATCCCGACAGCTTCGGATACCGGCCCGGACGGTCCGCCTTGGACGCGGTGCAGAAGTGCCGGGAACGCTGTTGGAAACGGGACTGGGCGGTCGAGCTCGATATCGCCAAGTTCTTCGACAGCGTGCCCTGGGACCTGCTGGTCAAGGCAGTGGAAGCGCATACCGACGCCGTTTGGGTGAACTTGTATGTGCGGAGGTGGCTCGCTGCCCCGCTGCAACTGCCCGACGGCTCTCTGCTGGAACGGGAGCGCGGAACCCCGCAGGGGGCTCCTGTGTCTCCCGTCTTGGCGAACCTGTTCCTGCACTACGCGTTCGACACGTGGATGGCCCGGGAGTTCCCGTCCGTCTGGTTCGAACGCTACGCGGATGACGCCGTGCTGCACTGCGTCGCCGAGCGCCAGGCCCGCCGAGTGCTGGCCGCGCTCACGGACAGGATGGCCGAGGTCGGGCTGCGGTTGCACCCGGCCAAGACCCGGATCGTGTACTGCCGGGACGGGAATCGTCAAGGCTCCTACGAGCACACGGCGTTCACGTTCCTGGGATACACCTTCCGCGCCAGGAGGAACCGGAGTCGGCACGGGAACCAGTTCCTGGCGTTTGACCCGGCGGTCAGCAACGATGCTCTCAAGAAGATGGGCCGGGAAGTGCGGAGCTGGCATCTGCACACCCGCACCGATCTGACCTTCCACGAGCTCGCCCGAAGGATCAACCCTGTCGTGGCGGGCTGGCTCAACTACTACGGCCGTTTCAGGCCGTGGGAGTTGACCTCTTTCGTGACGCGCATCAACTCCTACCTGGTGCGCTGGATCCGCAAGAAGTACAAACGGCTCGCGGCCAAGCGGAAGGCGCTGGCGAAGATGCAGGAGATCGCCCGGCGATACCCCCGCATGTTCGCGCACTGGCGCATCACCGCGACAGTGAGCGCCGTGCTGGTCTGACGATCAGGACGACAAGAGCGGAGTGACGAGAGATCGTCACGCTCCGTTCTGTGAGGGCCGGAGGGTGAAATCCCCTCCGGCTACTCGGCGATGCACTGGTGAACCGCTTCCAGTTCGTCGCCGACCACCAGGCACGCTACGGCGTGAAGCGGTTGTGCCAGATCCTCAACATCGCCCGGTC
>NZ_JBEZYA010000084.1:0-2018 GCF_040638295.1 Actinoplanes sp. NPDC026619 | reverse complement strand
CGGCTCACCCCGATCGAATTTGAGACAATCAACAGGCACGCCACCGCGGCCTGAACCACTCAACCCCGCGAGTCAACCAAACCCGGGGCAGTCCCAAACACCGCTCCACCGGCAGAAAACGGCGACGGTCACCGACCGTCAACCGATCCGGGTCGACTATCCGCACAAGGAACTCGTTTCACGGCTCCTCGCGGATGTCTGCGAGGTCTGCCAGCAACCCGGCGAGGTTCAAGTCCACCACGTCCGCAAGCTCGCCGACCTCGGCCAACCCGGACCGCTACAGCCCCACTGGGCCAAGGCCATGGCCAACCGGAGACGCAAGACCCTGGTGGTCTGCGCTTCCTGCCACAGCCTCGCCCCTACCGGGCAACCAGCCGTGCCGCTCACGCAGTAGTCACTGGAGAGCCGGACGATCGGGAAACCATCAAATCCGGTTCGGCGGGAGGCCGCGCGGAAAAGGACCAGCCCCAACGGCTAGCACCTCGCTGCGCGGCCCACCCATCCGGCTGGCTCATGCAGCACCGCCGCCTGGTCCGCGACTACGAAACCCGGCCCGGAAACTCCGCCAGCATGATCACCATTGCCATGATCGACAATCTGGCCAGGCGGCTCACCGACGAAACCACCCCAACCTGGCGAGACCCCCAAATCACATAACACCGCAAAATACGTTAATCAGACGTCCTCTTAGGCCCGGAAGGGGCCCGTAAGCCCGCCACGATCCGTGCGGAGGCCGGCGCAATGGACGAAAGCCGGTGGGGAGCTGTCACGGGAATGTCACATATTCGCGGGGCAGCCGCCAAGTACACGTCCGAGAATTGGCGGCGGACGCGACCGCTAAGCTGCACATCGGTCGGTGGAACGGAGGAGCCGATGCAGCCACTGATCGATGAGCACTTTGCTGCTAATTGGCGTCGCGCGTCCGGTGTCAGCGACAGTGACGTCCGGTTGGCGCTGGCGGTCGTGTTCGAGTTGTCCTGCGACCCGCGTACCCGGCGAGAGCCGATCCGCGTCAGTGCGCAGAACGGCGTAGTGATCCTTGCCGGGTCGGTCGGTTCGTGGCAGACCCGAAGAGCGGCCGCCCACGCGGCCCGCGCGGCCGTCGGTGTATGCGACTTCTGCAACGTCATCCAGGTCGCTACGGATGCTCGCGTCGTCCGGCCCCGGGACGACTTCGATCAGCTCGCCGCCGGGATGGATCTCGCTCCGCGAGACGGACGAGCAGCACGCTTCGTGGTCGCGGCCGTCGTAATGGTCTCGTGGCTTCTGCAGCCTTGGCTGGTCGTCGTCGGTGTTCCGCTGATACCTGCGCTGCTCACGGTACTCGCGATAACGGCCGCGGCGGTTATGACACAGCTTTTCCGCTCACCGCCCGCCGGAATGCCGCCCATTCGGTGAATCGAGTGCCCCGCCGCCCACGGTGGCGCGGCGCTGCCGGGCGTAGATGCGGAACGCTATTGGTATGAATGGCTGGCGGGACTCGTTCGTTCCGCGACCGTCGGGTGCTGGGGCTGACCCTGAATTTCGGCCATCCGTGGGCGTGGCGGAGCCTCGACGGGCTACTTGCGGCGATGCTGCTCATCGCGGTACTCGCGACGATCATGGCGACGAGGGACTGAGCGTCGTCACACACCGTCGTTACCCGCTGTGGCAACACCAGAATGGTGCGGCGCAGCGGATAGCCGTTACGGCCACTGCCGCCCAGATAACGCAAGGCGGGTCATGGAATTGTGACATCGTCGTGGAACCGCCGCCATGGGGAGACAGGAATCTGGTAGTCACCGGCAGATGTCCAGCCGAGCTGAACAGGAGTCGTCGCATGTATTTCTGGATGTATCCGGATTGGAATGAGGCAAGGTTCCTGCGCCGACGTAGCGTCGGCACCGGACCGTCAGCGCGCGCGGACCACGACCTTACCGTTGACGTAACTAATCAGGTCAGCTGATTGCGGGGATCCATGGTCGGCCGGACGTGAGTTGGACGAGGGCGTCGTAGAGGTTGAGGCCGTGTTTGGTTGC
>NZ_JBEZYA010000083.1:0-2325 GCF_040638295.1 Actinoplanes sp. NPDC026619 | reverse complement strand
TGAAACGCCTGGTCAACCGACAGATCCTGACCGAGAGCCAACCCGGCCTATTCACCCTCAACCCGGAACGGACATAACCTCCCGGACCGCCCTCTGAGAATGGGCCAGTTGGAGCCCGTGGACGCCACTGAGCCGCTTGACCGCTCGGATGCGGTCGCGAGGACCGTGGCACGCCGCGCCGGCCGCGGCACGATGACCCGGCAGTGGGAAAGACGGCTGCGGCGGAACCGTCGTGCCACCGGCATCGGTGACCGTGCAATGACATCCGTCGAGGACGTGCTGTCCGTCGGCTTCGCGGGCGTGATCGCAGGCGAGGCACCCACTGCTGAAGGCGCATCGGAGATGCTTCTCGCCGCCGGACTCGATGATGGCCAAGACCCGGCCGAGGTCGCCGCGGTCCTCGGCCAGCTGCACATCGACCAGATCCTCGACGCGATACGGAGCGCGAAAGCTGAGGATTGGCAGCGAGCACGCACCGCAAGCGAGTCGCTGTTCGACATGATGCGGCTACGACGAGCGGCAGAAGTCGGCCTCGCGGGCGCCGAGAGCGGGCTGGTCGGCCTGGACGACTTCGCCAGCCACTACAACGACCCCACCTTCGCCTCCCGTGTGGAACTCACACCCGTCTTTCTGCTGCTCGCCACTCCGGACTGGCTCGACTCACTCCAACACAACCTGGCGTTGTTCCGCGCGCTCGAAGCGTTGATCGACGATCTCCCGCCCCACACCCACCAATACCTCGGACCCACTGGCACCGAGGCACTAAAAGCCGCGACGGAGCAGGACCGCGATGAGGCGATAAAGCTGATGGCCGAATGGCTACATGACCATCCGGAACACGCTGCAGTCCTGAACGAAGCGACCGGAGAGCCTGACCAGGCCCAGATCTGACCCCTATGCATACCCGGGGCCGTCCGGCGGCCGCCGGACGGCCGGCTACCCGGCGGCCCTCGGCAGGCCGGCACTGCGCAGCCACCCGCAAGAACTTCAAGAGGGCGGAAGCCCGAACCTCGGGCCTAGCATGCTTCTTGGCGTGCATCTGGCGCGTCAGCGCGTCCCGGGTGAGCGATCTGGCGAATTCGGCAAGCCGCGTCCGTACCGCCCGGTCGGGCCGGGATCGGCTCTCCGACGTCCAAGTTTGAGTGCTTGTCCGGAAACTTGAGTCCGTCGATGGGGTTGGTGGTGCGGCGAGTCCTCATGACATAGGTAGGGCCCTGAGGTAGAGCGCAGGTAACCACACCGAACACGCTCAACCTCAAGGCCCTACATGACGTTCCACCTGGTCGGCGGAGCTGGCGTATCCCCGCCCCCTACCCAGTCCACCGATCACCTGCCCAGCCTGCGCATCCGCCGCTACCCATCGGACACCGCGGACGCGGAATGGCAGCTCATCGCCCCACTCATCCCGGCCGGGCATCCCAGCCGTCGTGGCGGGCGCCGATCGGTGCACTCCCGCCGCGACATCATCGACGCGATCCGCTACCTCGCCCATAACGGCTGCGTCTGGCGGGCCCTGCCCGCCGACTTCCTATCACCCTGGCAGACCGTCTACGACTACCACCACCGGTGGAGCGCCGACGGCACCGTCAACCACGTGCACAACAGCCTGCGAGACCAGGCCAGAGCCGCCGCCGGCCGCGACACCGAGCCGACCGCGGCGATCATCGACTCCCAGTCGGTCCGCGCGGCCGAGACCGTCGCCAAGACCAGCCGCGGCTACGGCGCCGGCAAGAAAGTGAATGGCCGCAAACGCCACATCGCCGTCGACACCAACGGGCTGCTGCTCGTCGTCGCGGTCAGCGCCGCCTCAGCGCAGGACCGCCAGGCCGGACCAGCCCTCATCTGGGCCGTCCGCGCGTTCTGCCACAAAGTGTCGATGGCCTGGGCCGACAGCGGCTACAGCGGTGCCCTCGTCGGCTACGCCGCAGGCTGGGCGTCAGCATGCAGATCGTCGCGAAACTCGCCGGCCAAGTCGGCTTCCACGTACTGCCACGGCGCTGGGTCGTCGAACGGGTGCGCCGTGAGGCGCTGATTGATCGAGTGGAGGTGAGAGACCGCCACCGCCGTCCTGTCGCAGCAGGGTGGTGAAGCTGGGGCAGCCTGATCCGGGAGGTGCCGGTGAGGGTGGCAAGCGGCCCCGACAGCGCCGGGACGTGACCAGTACTGCCAGATGGCGCGGGTCCGGCAAGCGAGACGGAGAGGTATACGCGAGGAACCGGTGTCTGAAGCCTCCTAGAGCGCATCTGACGGATCATGGTCGGCTCCGGTCGGGTTTCGCGCGTAGCCAGATCATGATTGAGGCGATGGTTACCGTTGCTTCGTAAC
>NZ_JBEZYA010000082.1:1428-2678 GCF_040638295.1 Actinoplanes sp. NPDC026619 | reverse complement strand
GCGGCACGAGAGTGCACCCGATCTTGGCCAGGTGATGGCCATATCACGCCGAGCGCCAAATCACTCTGCGCTGAAGCTACACACTAAAATGCGGATCGCACTGTATCGGCCTCACTGGATTTTGTTGCCGGAGCGGAGCGCCGTAGCCCCGGCACCAGTGCTACCGAGATGCACAGCGATACCACCGCGAGCGTGCCGATCGCTTGCGTGGCGCCGAGCCTGGTGGCGAGCAGGCCACCGACCGCCGCGCATACTGCCTGGCCCAACATCAGCCCGGTCGACGCGAGTCCGAATGCCTGGCCGCGCGTCTCCGCCCCGGTGGCGTTGACCAGCCTTTCCTGCAGCGGTAGCGAGGCGGCGTAGCCGGCCGACGCGATGAACCCGAGGATGAGGGCGACCGGCAGTGGCGGCGAGAGCAGGAATCCCAGATAGGGCAGCGCCAGCAGCATCCGCAGCGGCTCGATCATCCGGTCACGGTGTCCGGGCGGTACGAACCGGCCCACGACGACGTCGCCGAGCAACATGCCGGCTGCGGTGGCGGCGAACAGGTATCCCGCACCCGACTGACCCGCGTACGGGATGAACAACGCTTCGCAGCCGACGATGAGCCCGTTGGGAACCCACATTGCCAGGTACAGCGGGCGGGTCACCGGCGAGCCGAGCAACGCGCTGTTCACCTTCCTCGTCCGCGTCAGTAACCCCTGGTTGGACATCACCCCCGCCCGTTCCCGGATGCCGATGCGCAGGATCAGCGCTGCCGCCGCCGCGCCAGCAGCAGCGATAAGGAAAAGGGCGGTCGTCGAGAACCAGACGAGCAGAAGGCCGCCGAGCCCGTACCCCGCGATTTGCATGACGCCTACCGCGATGTTCAGCGTTGCCCTGCCGAGGACGAAGCCGTCCGCCGGCACGATGTCGTGCAGCAGCCGCATCGTTGAGCCACTGGTCGCTGAGCCTACGAGAAATGGGATCGAGAGAATCGCGAACCGCCAGCCCCACGGCAGGTGGGGCAGCGCCTGCAGGAGAAACGCGAGGGTGTACGCGATCGGCACAATCGTCGACGCGCGCCGCGGGCGCATCGAGTCCGAGGCGCTGAGTACGGTGGCCGATCCGAGCAACGTGATCAGCGGCCCACCGAACATGACCAGTGCGGTGAGCAGCGGTGATCGTGTGCTGGCATAGGTGGTGGCGCCCAGGGCGAGGCCAGCGATCGCGATGGCTGCCATCGTCACGCAACGGACGAGGAACAACGC
>NZ_JBEZYA010000082.1:0-1331 GCF_040638295.1 Actinoplanes sp. NPDC026619 | reverse complement strand
GCCCGGAATTCGGCCAGCGCGAAGACTTCACGGTAGGTACGCACGGCCCGAGTGTGCGACAGTCGACCTTGCTGTTCCGAATGATTCGCGAGGAGGCGAAACGTCATGGGCTCCTGGCGAGTGCCGGTCGATCTGCTCGCGTCGAGTCGGTTCGTGCTGTCCCCGATGGCTGAGACGGTAGCCGCGCTTACCGTGCTCGAGATACCTCAGGGCCCTTGGCAACGGGTGTTCCATGCCGCCAATCGCGACGCGTTCGACGAGATGTTGACCCGTCACCCCGTACGCCGCGACCTCGTCCACCGCGTTTGGCGGCAGCGCCAGGGCGACCAGCCCGCGTGGATGGCCGACTTCCTCGGCGCCGTTCCCACACGTCCCGGCATGTCGTTCGACGACGAACTCGGCCAACTCGCCGACGAATGGAACGACGACGGGATTCGTTCGGAGCTGTTCAAGGTCCGGCCGGGACCGCTCACCCCCGCCCTGTTGCGCCCCGGTCTGCTGGACGAGCTACTCGGGCTGCTGCACTGGATCTGGGCGGTGACCGTCGAGGCCGACTGGCCACGCCGCCAGCGGGTCCTCCAGGCCGACATCGTGTCACGGACGACTCTGCTGGCGACACGCGGCTGGTCAGGGGTGATTCCCACCCTGGGCGCGAAAAGGCAGTGGCTGGGTGACGGCCGGCTGCAGATCAACCGCAACGACCTGCCCGAACGTGACCTCTCGGCCGCCGTAACGCTGCTTTTCATCCCGGTACACAGCAACGGCTCGTGGGTGGCGTGGCACGAGCCCACCCGCTACGCCCTCGTGTATCCGGTCACCGGCGCGCTCGCCCCCACGACCGCCGCGAACGCCCACGGCCTGGCCCGGCTTATCGGCGCCAACCGGGCAGATCTGCTCCACAGTCTCGGAGAACCCAGGTCGACCACACAGCTCACCGCTATCTCCGGTCTACCCATGGGCGCCGTCGGCAACCACCTCAAGGTGATGCTCGACGCCGGCCTGGTGGACCGTCGCCGCGCCGGACGCGAGGTGCTCTACTGGCGCACGGCACTGGGTAACTCGCTGGCAGCGACCGCCAACCACGTCCCGGACCGCTCCCCGACGTGACCAGACCGGTCAAGGTAACGCTCGAAGGCTCGCGGAGACACTCGACATCGCATTGCGCCAGATCCGTGAAGTCGGCCAATGGGATGGATTAACATCCTTTCATGCCCGTTATCATCGGCATGGTCGAATGCGCTCTCATCGGCAGCTAAGAATTCTTGGACAGACGCGTCAGCTATAGCTTTTATATTCATGTGTTTGGATATACCCGTGCACTGTTCTCGGCA
>NZ_JBEZYA010000081.1:0-2712 GCF_040638295.1 Actinoplanes sp. NPDC026619 | reverse complement strand
ACCAACATCGCCCGCGCCATCCGCCAAGCAAACCGCCGATCACACGACCTGATCACCGCCGTCACCAGCAGTTACCCGACTACGCAATGACCCTGGGCCGACGCCTCTGCGATATCCGGCTGCACCGGCCCACTGTGACAGTCTCGCGTCAATAGGCCGTCTCCCGCGACTCTTCATGATGCCCAAGCAATAATGGCCCTATGCAATGAAATGAAACGCGGTCGGCCACACCGCCGGCCCCGGTCTCGGGAGGCACGATGACCAACGATGAAACCCGGGTGCCGCACCTCGACGGCACGGTGACACCGGAGACACTCCACGAACGATGCGAACAGGTCGCCGTTCCCGACTTCGACTGGCTAAACGAACCCATCGTGGCGATAGTCGACGGACTTCTCCACATCCAGCCGGATCGGGCACCGAAGGAAGCCCACGACTGACGGAACCGCACACGGTGTACGCCCGGCCGGCCACTGCCGCCCGAGGGTTATGAACGCCGGAGCCGGGTGCACCTCGGCGATCTTCCTAATGGCCACCACGATCGATGACAGGACGGTCGGTGGAATCAGCAACCGCCCTGCCGGCGGTTGCCTCCGGCGTCGTCCACTTATTCGCCATCGTCCGGTCGCAGCACGCCCATTGACGTCCTGCCAGCACGTCATGCAGCCATCCGCTGCGAGCTCAGCTCTTGCAGTGCACGGCCCCGATCGTGGTACACCGGAAAGGTCATGTCGAGGCCGCAGGCCGCGAGCGTTCGCCGGACGATAGGCGCCGGTGCTACCAGGCAGACCCGATGTCCGCGGCGACAAGCGAGGTCGCCGGCCCGGACCAGAACGCTGAGCGAGGCACAATCGAGCAGCGTCACATCGGCCAGGTCGACGAGGACATCGTCGCCCAGCTCGACACCGGCATCGACGCCGTCCCGCAGTGGCTCGACCACGGCCAGGTCGATGTCCCCGTGCAGCTCCACCACTGTCGCACCCGGCGCGTCGATCACCGGGAGAACCACTTGGCCAGTGCCGAGATCCATGACGGGCTGCGTGTATGCCTGTTCCACTGTTCCTCCCGGTATTCGACAGCGTGCCTTCTAACTGAAGAATCCACGGGCGGCATAGCGGACCCCGGTCGATTGGATGACACCTCCATGACAGCCTCAGGGAGCCTGGCCAGTGAGGCTTTCCGAGTAACGGCCTGAGAGCTCAGAGTGGCGGTTTGACCGTCGGGTGTGGACACGCCCGAACCTGTTGCGGTGCAACGAAAGAGCGCAGAACCCCGGTAGGAAGTGGACTTCTCACGGAACACTTCACACCAGGGGTCCTGCGCCACCATGAGTGTCACATACACCGCCAGCCTGCCCGTATCCGAGGACACCGTAGTGTTCGTGTCCGCTCTGCTGCACGCCGACGCCGCCGCCTCGGGACCAGGGCCGGAACCCGTTCGCTGGGCTGTTACCGCCAGGCGATCCTGGTCCTGCGCTGGCTACTCGACGGCACCCGGATCATCCAGCTGTCCATCGACAACCAGGTCAGCCGTTCGACCGGCTACTCCTACCTGCACGAAGGCCTCACCGTGATCGCCGACCAGGCCCCCGGACTGTCATCAGTCCTGCTCGCCGCGAAAATGGCCGGCTACGCGCACGTCAACATCGACGGCACGCTGATCGAGACCGACCGGTGCCGCACCCCAGGCCCGACCGCCGGCGTGGATCTCTGGTGGTCGGGCAAGCACGACAACCACGGCGGAAACGTCCAGGTCATCACCGCCCCGGACGGCTGGCCGCTCTGGACATCACCCGTGCGTCCCGGCCGCGAACACGACACCACCGCCCTGCGAACCCACGACATCCTGCCGCTGCTGACCACATGGACCGACGACGATCTGCACGTGCTCGGCGACCTGGGCTATGAAGGCGAGCAGGCCACCATCACCGTCGCGTTCAAGAAACCGAAGAATCGGTCCTGTACCACCATCGAGCAGCAGTTCAACCGAGCCCACAACGCGGTCCGCGCCATCGGCGAACGCGGGAACTCCCTACTCAAGACCACGTTCAAAGCCCTACGAAACGTCAGCCTCTGCCCCTGGACCATCAGCCGGATCACCGCCGCGGCCCTTGTGATCCTGCACATCGAACACGGCCGGACCACCTAAATCCGTCACCCAACGTCAACGGCCGTTACTCGGAAAGCCTCAGTGACGGCGTTTCATCCTCGGCGTTCCGGCATCCGTCAACAGTTTCCCACCGCAGCAGGTGATGCCGCGACCGGCAGGTAACGCACCTCGGGGGGACGAGGGCACACGCTGCGCGGCCGCGGCATTGACGTCTACCATTCACTGCCGATTCGACCGGCCCGCTGCGAACTCATGACAGTCATGCGACTTTCGGCCGGTCTCAGTACGTCCCTGGCGGAACGCCGGTCACGACAAGAGCGTCACAAACATCTCTTATCCCGGGAACCGATGCCGCCGCCGCGACCGCGGCGGCGGCCGCATCGAATGAAACGATATTGCCGTCCAGAATAGCGACGCCGTTCTGCACACGCAGGTCGACGACGCCGGCGGTGACCGCCGGATCATCGAACAACGCCTGCACGACCGCCTCAGTAAGGCGCTGGTCAACGGGTAACTAATCAGGTCGGCTGTTTCGGGCCGGTTTGATCTTGCCGGGGTTGTTCGGCAGGATGTCCGGGTGCCTGAGATGCCGTCCATCGTGGA
>NZ_JBEZYA010000080.1:0-2918 GCF_040638295.1 Actinoplanes sp. NPDC026619 | reverse complement strand
TCCCCGAACACCTACGAGAACACCATCCGAACGGCACCGGCTACGCTGGCCCCAGCCGCATAAACCCCGTGTCCAAGATCCGGGGGCAAGCCCCAAGTTCGCCAGCCAGTTCACTACCGTCGTCATACTCATCGACTTGCTACGCAGCCGCTGCGGGAAAATTTCACTGATCATCAGCCAGAACACTGGCCCGAGACCGACGGCGTATCCGGCGATGAACACCAGCAACGACACCAGCGCCAGCCACGGCGCGCCGTCCTGCAAACCCGAGAAGCCGAAATACGCGGCCAAGCCGAGCAGTGCTACGCCGACCACGACCGTACCGGTGATCAACAGCGGTCGACGGCCGACCTTGTCCAGCAACAGGATCGCCACGATCGTGAACACCACGTTGGTCAAACCCACGGTCAACGTCTGAGTGATCGCGTTACCGGCGCCCAGCCCCGTCTGCTGCAAGATCGTCGGCGCATAATAGATGACCGTGTTCACGCCCACGATCTGCTGGAAGACCGCCAACCCGAGCCCCACCACGAGCAATGTACGCACCGGCGGACGAAACAAGTCACGCACCGACGTCCCGCGCGCCTCCTGCGAACTCCGGCGGATCTCGTCGAGCTCGTGATCGGGGTCGGTGTCCGTGCCCGCACGGAGTTTCTCCAAGGCCTTCCGGGCGTCGTCGTCTTTGCCTTGTTCGACCAGCCAGCGTGGGGTCCGCGGCACGGTGAGCATGCCGATCGCCAGCGCCGCACCGGGGATCACGGCGATGCCGAGCATCCAGCGCCAGTTCCCCGAGACGTCCTTGAAGAAGTAATTCACCAGGTACGCCACCGCGATCCCAGTCGTCACCGCCAGTTGATTGAACGACGTCAACCCACCGCGTACCTTCGGCGGTGCCACCTCGGAGATGTACATCGGGCTCACGAACGATGCCGTGCCCACCGAGAACCCGAGCAACGCGCGGCAGCCGATCAGCATCGGCGCGTTCAACGCGAACGCACATCCGAGAGCACCGATCACGTACACCGACCCGGAGAGGACCTTGGTCCACTTCCGGCCGATCTTGTCCGCGAGCCACCCGGACAACAGGGCACCGGCGGCGGCGCCGAGCAGCAGCACCGAGACAATGGCCTCCTGCTCGAACGGTCCGGCGTCGAAGTCGCGCTTGATGTAAAGCAGCGCCCCAGAGATCACACCGGTGTCGTAGCCGAACAGGAATCCGCCGATGGCCGCGATGGCCGCCACCCGGGTCACCACACCGTTGGCCCGCAACTCTCGCAAGAACCCAGCATCACCGGCTCCATCCCATCGGCGGCAACCCAGCAACGCGCCTGCCCCAGTATGTAAAAGCCAAACGTCATCGACAGCGGTCATCAGCCGCCCGCTGCTGAACGCCACTACGGAAAGAGTTGCGGCTACCCGCGGCACAAATTGACGCTGTAGCGGCCGGCCGGCGGGCGGGCGGGCGGGCGGGCGGGCGGCGGGCGGGCGGGCGGGCGGGCGGCGGGCGGGCGGGAACTTATCGCCGGTGTGTGAATATCACGCCAGCCGTGACGGCGAGCACTGCGACCACCATCGGCAGCCCAGACCAGCCGGTGAGCAGGAGAAACCATGGGAGCGCCAGGCAAGGCAGCAGGAGTGGCCAGGTTCGCGGCGAGAACACGGCCGGGAAGGGCACCTTCCGCCTCGTCGCCGCCGCCCGGGAAGCCGGGCCTTCGACGATCGCGTCGAACTCGTCGCGAGCGGCCGAGGCGCCGTCCTCGGCGCGCACCCGCAGGGCATTGCAGACGTCGAAGTCGCCCGCCACGGCTCGGACGATGTCCGCGGCCGTGTCATGCGCGGCCCACGACTGAACGGAGCCCTCGAGGACAACCACATTGTTCTGGACGCTCACGCGGATCGCCTCGCAGCTGGTTCGGTCGTGGGCGTTGAGTTCCAGCACCACGACGAGGGCCGTATTCACGTCGGCGGAGGTGACGACAGGGTCGTGCCGCCGGTGCTGGGCGAGGAACTCGTCGTCGGGAAGCGGCTGCATACGTTCGCCTTCCTGTGCTTGACCTGACACTCCCTGCGATGCTCGGCAATAGAGGTGGCAGGCGCCGCACGTACTCATGACAGTTGCATGACGACCGCCCTCACCCGGCAGGTGCCGGCAGCAAGCCGGGTGGCACACGGTCCGTTGCGCACAGCGACCTCGAGAGTCGTCACACAACTGCGCGGTTCGCGCCGCACGACCGCTACGACCGGCGCGCAAAGTGAAGGCGACGGTCTCGGAAAGGAGCCCTCATGCCAATGCTTCACGGCTACCTCGGCACGACCGCGGGCGGTGACCGCCGCGGTGCGGCCCGTGGTTCCCCGGACGGCGCCGGTTCCGGCTGCGGTGGCCCGGACCGCACCGCGACGCCGGAGCGGGCGACCCGGCCGATGGAACACTTAGCCAGGCGACAACCCGCCCACGGCGCACTACGGCACCGGCTGACCGGCGACCTGACTCAGACGCCGAGCGCGTTCGTCGTACTCGCCGGGCTCTGGCTTACGTGCACCCCGCTGTTCGCGGGCAGCACGGAGGGTTACCCGTGGGGAAACGACACGGGCACCGGGTTGATGATCGCCACGCTTGCCACCATCCGGGTGGCCCGGCCTGGTCGAACGGCACGCCTGAGCGTCGTCAACATCGTGCTGGGCGGATGGCTGATCACGGCGCCGTTCGTGCTCGGCTTCACCCAGTTGCTCGGCGTCGCCTGGAACGACATGATCGTCGGTGTTTTGGTGATGATGCTGGCCGGTACGAGCGCAATCGCCGGAGCAGGTGAACCACATTCGAGGCGCTAAGCCCCTGGCCAGTGTTCTTTCCCGTAACCCTCGGGTAGCCAGGGTGTGGTCCACGGCGCTGCGGTGGCCAGGTTCTGGGTGTTGGTCCG
>NZ_JBEZYA010000079.1:0-3063 GCF_040638295.1 Actinoplanes sp. NPDC026619 | reverse complement strand
GATTATGCGGCGGGTCCGCCGAGCGAGAACCCCGCCGGGCAGCAGGCCCCGCCCGGCGGGGCATGGCCGCACCGCATAACCTGCCGCGCCGCATAATCGGTTTTATGTGGAATTCCACATAAAACCGAGATCCTGGCGCACTGGTACGCGGGCCGGTCCCAATACGACGTCGCGGGCTCGTGGGTGTGGACCGCAAGACGATCCGGCGGTATGTCGAGGCGGCGATCGCGGCGGGGTTCGTGCCTGGCGGAGCCCCGCCGATGAGCCAGGAAGACTGGGCGCCGCTGGTCAAGCAGTGGTTTCCGCATCTGACCGATACCCGGCTTCGGCAGGTGACCTGGCCAGACTTCGCCAAGCACCATGACTACATCGTCGAGATGCTGCGGGCCGGGGTGACCAAGGCGACGATCCACCAGCGGCTACGCGACGAGCACGGGGTTGCCGGCTCGCTGGCCTCGTTCAAGCGGTATGTCACGGCGAACCTGGCCGAGGATGCGGTCCGGGACAAGGTGACGGTGCTGCGCGCCGACCCCGATCCGGGCCTGGAAGGGCAGATCGACTACGGCCTGCTGGGTTCGTGGATGGATCCGCGGACGGGACGTTCGCAGCGGATCTGGGCGTTCGTCATGGTCTTGTCGCACTCGCGGCACATGTTCGTGCGGCCGGTGATCAGCATGGACCAGGCGTCGTGGACAGCCAGTCACGTCGAGGGGTTCGCGTTCTTCGGCGGCTGCCCGGCCCGGCTCATTCCGGACAATCTGAAGACCGGGGTTAACAAGCCCGATCTCTACGACCCGCAGCTGAACCGAGCTTATGCCGAACTCGCCGCGCACTACGGTGTCCTGGTCGACCCGGCTCGGGCCCGAAAGCCCAAGGACAAGCCGCGCGTTGAGCGGCAGATGCCTTACATCCGGGACTCCTGGTGGAAGGGCCGGGAGTTCACGTCGCTGGTCGAGATGCAGGCGTCGGCGTTGCACTGGTGCCGCGAGGTCGCCGGGCAGCGCAAGCACCGCGGGTTGGACGGGCGCACCCCGATGGAGGTGTTCGACCAGGCCGAGGCCGGGACGCTGACTCCGCTGCCGGTCGCGGCGTTCACCCTGGCGGAGTGGTCGCGGGCCAAGGTCGGCACGGACGTCCACATCAAGTGCGGCAAGGTCCTCTACTCGGTGCCCTGGAAGCTGATCGGGCAGCTGGTCGATATCCGCGCCACCGTGACGATGGTGCAGGTCTTCCACCACGGTGTGCTGGTCAAGACCCATGTCCGCAAGGACAAGGGCCGGGCCACGGACGTCGCGGACTACCCGCCGGAGAAGATCGCGTTCCACACGCGCACGCCGCAGTGGTGCCGCGAGCGGCAGAACAGACCGGCCCGGCGACCGCCGCAGTGATCGCCGAACTACTCGACGGGCCGGTGCTGCACCGGCTGCGCTCGGCGCAGGCGATCCTCAACCTGACCGGCAAGTACTCCGACGCCCGCCTCGAAGCGGCCTGCCGCAAGGCCACCACGGCCGGCGACCCGTCCTATCGCACCATCCGCAACATCCTGGCCGCCGGGCTCGAGGACATCGAAAACGACCGGCCCACCGGCGACGGCGGCGCGCCCGCCTTCCTGCACGGCCCCGCCGGCCTGTTCGCCGACGTCATCCCGTTCCCCGCCCCGACCCCGACCGCCGCGACAAGCACGGACGCGATGAACGAGCCGACCGCCGATCGTCGCGACGACGCCGAGGACGACGAGCCACACGACGCCGCGTCATGACCCACACCCTGCTCACCCCCGCCGAAGCGACGAAGGCCGAGACGACACGATGACGATTCTGCGCCCAGCGCTGGCCGACAGCCTCCGGGCTTTGAAACTGTCCGGGATGCTGGAGACCCTCGACGCCCGCCTCGCCCAAGCCCAAGGCGGCGACCTCGGCTATCTGGAGTTCCTGCAGATCCTCTGCGACGACGAGATCACCCGCCGCGAACAAGTCGCCATGAGCCGCCGGCTGCGCCGCGCCCACTTCGACACCGAGACCACCCTCGAAGGCTTCGACTTCGGCGCCAACTCGAAACTGCCCGCCGCTCAGATCCGTGACCTCGCCGCGCTGCGCTGGCTGCAAGCCGGAGAATCGATCATCCTCTACAGCGCCGTCGGTGTCGGGAAAACCCACGTCGCCCAAGCCATGGGACACCTGGCCATCCGCGCCGGAGCCGAGGTCCGCTTCCACAAAACCAGCCGCATCCTGGCCGACCTCGCCGGCGGCCACGCCGACCGCACCTTCGACAAACGCCTGGCCGCCCACGTCAAAGCCGACCTGCTCATCCTGGACGACTTCGCGATGCGCGAGTTCACCCCCGGCCAGGCCGACGACCTCTACGAGCTGATCTCCCAACGCATCGCCGAAGGCCGCTCCAGCGCGATCACCGCCAACCGCGCGCCCCAGGACTGGTATCCGCTGTTCCCCAACCCCGTCGTCGCCGAATCGCTGCTCGACCGGCTGATCAACACCAGCCACCAGGTCTTCATGAACGGACCGTCCTACCGGCCGAACAAGCGGCCCAAAACGCCGGCCACCACCCAGTGACCACCCAACCGACGCCTCCCGGCACGACATCGCCCACCTCGTGAGAAACCACGGCACGACCAATCCGACACCCGGCTTCGACATCCCGGAACGAGCCGAACGTGACCGGCTCAACGCCGCTCTGCACGCCAGCAACACCGAAACGGGCTTCTGGGACGACAACGGCCGCCCCGCACCATGGCCCGACGACATCGAGGACTGGACCGCAGACATCCGCGAATCTCCCACTCCTGAACCCTTCTAGCGCCGTGACCAGGAACGTTCACAGTGCTGGATGCCACGATGCCTTGGGCTGACGGCCGGGCCAGCGTCGCGGCATTCGGGCGGGGTTCGCTGGCTGTCGACACCCACCCGCGCAGTTGTATGCGTTTCGCATATAGTGGTAGGCATGGAGTCGAAGCTTGAAGAAGCCATCAATGACTGGCATGCGAGCGTGAACGCTGGCGATCTGCAGCGGGCGGCGGACGCCGTGGGTGATCCGATCATTGTTCTA
>NZ_JBEZYA010000078.1:0-3073 GCF_040638295.1 Actinoplanes sp. NPDC026619 | reverse complement strand
ACCACGAGCGGCCCGGTAGTCCATAACGAGCGCGGACCAGGGGAATTACGTGAGCGCACCGCGGCCTCTTGGGGGAATTACGTGAGCGCTGACATCCGGCCGGGCTCGCCGAGCCGGTCGAACAGTTCGGTGTTGGTCATCAGGTTCATGCGGGGCTCCTGGTCGGGAGATGCGCGGCGGCGAGGTAGGGCGGGAGGGTCAGGCGGATGTGCAGGGAATGAGTGCACTGCCCGCTGACCGGGCTCAGGCGATTCATGGCTTCCAGCACACGCAGCAGGGCGGGTTCGTCGGTCTCGTTCCGGTGAGTTCAGCTGCGGCGAGTAGTCGCGTCCACGCCGATCGGCCCATGTGGCCGTGCACGCCGTGCATGGCGTCGCGGACGTCGGACGTTGTCGGGCAGCGTAGTCCGTAGGCTCCGCCGGTCGTATCGGGTGTGGTCACGCCATCTCCCAGCGAACGTGGTGACCGCCCAGGACACCGCACATGGCGCCAGCGGCGAGAGCGTCAGTGGCGGAAACCGCCAACGAGGTTGGTGAGGTCGCTGGCGAGTCGGGTGAGGTCGGTGGCGGCCTGCTGGGTGGCTTTGGCGCCGTCGGCGGTAGCGGAGGCGACTTCGGCTACGCCGGACACGGTGCGGGCGACATCGCCGCTGTTGGTGGCGGCCTCGGCCACCGACCGGCTCATCTCTGCGGTGGTGGCGGTCTGTTCTTCGACGGCGGAGGCGATGGTGGTGGTGTAGTCGCCGATCTGTCCGATGACCTCGGTGATCTCACCGATGGCCACCGTGGCGGTGCCGCTCGAGGTCTGCAGGGACCCGATCCGGTTGGTGATCTCGTCGGTGGCCTGGGCGGTCTGCTGGGCTAGTTCCTTGACCTCACCGGCGACCACGGCGAAGCCTTTGCCGAGTTCGCCGGCGCGGGCGGCCTCGATGGTGGCGTTAAGGGCGAGCAGGTTCGTCTGCTCGGCAATACTGGTGATCAGCCGGACCACGTCGCCGATCTCGGCGCTGGCCGACCCCAGCTCGGCGACCTGGTTGTTGGTGCGTTCGGCCACCACCATTCCCTTGTGCGCGACCTCGGCGGCCTGCCCGGCGTTGGAGGCGATCTCGGCGATCGAGGCGCTCATCTGTTCCGCGCCCGCCGCGATCGACTGAACCCCGGCGTTGACCTCTTCCGACGCGACTGTGGCGGAGTTGGCCCGTTCTGCGGCGTCGGAGGCGCCGGCCTGCAACTGGGCGCTGACCGCCGACAACTCCTCCGACGCGCTGGCCAGCGTCACCGCGGACCCGCCGATCGTGGTGACCGTGGTGCGCAGGGTGGCCAGTGCGGTGTCCAGGGCCTCGCCCATCTGGCCCGGTTCGTCGCGAGACCGCAGGCCGGTGCTGCGGGTCAGGTCACCGGTGGCCAAGGCCTTGCACACCTCTCGCACCTTGTTGAGGGATTTCACGATCGTCGCGGCCACCCACGCCCCGAGCGTCAGGGCGCTCAGGCACCCGACGACCAGCACGACGATCGATGTCAGGCGGCTGTTCTTATAGCTGGATTGTGCTGTTGCCGCGTTCTTCGCCGCGTCCGCCGACTCGGCGTCGCTGAGCGTGTCCAGGTCCTGTTTGATCCTTTCCAGGATCGGCGCGGCCTGGGTATCGCGGACCTTCTGCCAGCTGGCTAGATCGTTGGCCTTGCCCAAGGGCAGCAGTTTCGTTTGGGCTAGGGCAACCCAAGCCTGCCATTGCGTCTGCAGGTCGGCGATCACCGCGGGATCACCCGATGGCATGCTGGCCTGATACTCGGCCAGGGCCGCGTCGAAAGAATCCAGGTCCGCGGTCAAGGCCTGGGTGTATTTCTCGACCGCCGCCGCATCCTGCGAGATGGCCTGGTTGCCGGCGTCGAGGCGGCCCTGCCGGGTCACCTTCTCGAGCAGACCGATCGCCTTGATACTGGCTATGTTGTTGTTGTAAAGCGTCTGTGCCGAGGCGCTGGCCGTACTCAGGGCGGTCAGGCCAGCTACCCCCACGATCACGGCGACCATGACGGCGACGCCAATGCCTCCGAGAATCTTGACCTTGACGCTGAGGTCAGCGAAGGAACGCCGTCCACGTGCGGTTCCAGCGGTATTCCTGCTCACCGTGGCTCTCATCTCATGACGTGCCAGGCAATGCCCCTCCCGACCGGACAGTGCCACGGTCAGCTCCAGACCGCCCGCATTCTTCCGATCGGCGTCCGGGGGGTTTCCCTGAGCGCCAACCTGACGACGGTTCGGCCGATGGATCATGCGGGTTGGTAGGTTCATCGCAGGTGAGCCGGGAAGTCGCGCAGCTATCAGCTGCTCGGAGCGGGCGAGCTTCGGGCGTGCCTGCCGCTGCACGAGGATCCCTCCTGGATCAACCGATGCCGGCACCGTCCGAGACTACGAACGCCTGCCGCAGCACCACGCCGCGATGGTCCAATGGGCGATGATCATCATCATGGGCCGCCGGTTGGCCCGCCATCAACAAACCTGAACCCCTCAGTGCCAGGGTCTTACGCTTGGCCGCCGCGTCGGGCCTCCATACGGTCGCGCTCTTCGGGCCCACCCTCGTCGCGCGGTACGGGCTGGGCGACCCGGGGGGCCGTACTGTGCAACGCCTCTCGGACTGCCCGCACCGGCGCCCCACCGCCATCACCGAACAGGTTATTGGTGGAACGGCCGGTGCCCGTTGTCCGCGGCCGGACCGGCATCGCATGGCCGACGTCTCGGCCGAGGACCTGGTCGTGACCGTTCTGAATCTGCTCGCCTTACCACCACCCGGACGATGACCTGCGTCGGTCGATGAGTGGGATGCGGTGCGTCTTCGTGAAATAGGTAGGGCCTTGAGGTACAAGCGCAGGTAACCACACCAAACACGCTCAACCCCAAGGCCCTAGATGACGTTCTACCTTGTCGGCGGAGCCGGCGCATCCCTCTCAGTCAAGATCAGGTGAGACACCCCGTGTGACTCCGGGGTGATGACCTGAGGGCGGGGATCGGAGATCCTTGTGAGCGTGTCCACTTCATCTGACAAGCAGCCGGTGTCGGCCGGTGACGGGGTCGATCC
>NZ_JBEZYA010000077.1:0-3171 GCF_040638295.1 Actinoplanes sp. NPDC026619 | reverse complement strand
AGAGGCTGTCCAGGAACGCGATCAGCGAGTCTGGAGCGCGGTAGCGGCCGGCGGCAGCCTGTGGACCGCCTGCCTTGGCGAGCGCCTTCTCCTTGAGGGAGAGGTCGGCGTGGAGGTAGATCTGGACGGTGGCGATCTGCTCATGGCCCAGCCAGAGCGCGATCGTGGATGGGTCGGTGCCAGCATGGAGCAGTGACATAGCGCACGAGTGCCGGAGTGTGTGCGGGGTGACGTGTTTGTCCTTCAACGACGGGCACTTGGCTGCGGCGGCGCGGCAGTGTTTGGTGACCAGGCGGCGGATGGCGTCCCGGCTGAGCGGGCCGCCGCGCGGCCCCGGGAACAGTGTCGCGGCTGGGTCGCTGGGGATCTCCCGGAGCCATGCGGTGACGACCTTCGCGACCGGCGTGGTGAGTGGGGTGCTGCGCTCCTTGCGCCCTTTGCCGGTGCAGGTGAGGTAAGGGCTGGTGCCCAGGTGTAGATCCCGGCGGCGCAGCGCGGCCAGTTCGGAGACCCGCAGCCCGGTCTGGGCGGCCAGTGCAAGCAGGGCGCGATCGCGCCGCCCGATCCGCGTGGCCTTGTCCGGGGTGTCGACCAGCGCGTCTGTCTCCTTCCTGGTCAGGAAGGAGACGTCGGTGCGGTCGCGGCGTTTGCCGGGGATCGCCAGGACCCGCTGGATGAGCGCGGCGTGTTCAGGGTGGCGCAGGGCCGCGAAAGCGAACAGGGACCGGACCGCAGCGAGTCGGGCGTTGCGGGTCCTCGCGGTGACGCCGCGGTCGTGTTCGAGGTGGTCCAGGAACGCGCCGATCACCGTGGCGTCCAGGTCGGCGAAGTCCAGCCGGGAGGCCGGCTTGCCGACCTGCCGGGAGGCGAAGCCGAGCAGCAGCTTCAGGCTGTCGCGGTAAGCGGTGATCGTGTTCGGGCTGGCCTTGCGCTGGGCGGCCAGCCGGCTGGTGAAGAATGCCTCCGTCGTCGGGGCGATCAGCGTCATGAGTTGTCCTCCATGCTGCTCTCGAGCCGTCGGGCTGCCAAGGCGAGCAGCTCTGGCGAAGCGGACAGGTACCAGTACGTCCCGGCGGGATCTACGTGTCCGAGATAGGCCGACAAGGCCGGTAGCAGCGGCCCGGTATCGGCGCCGGCCGCGTACCAGCCGGCCAGCGTGGTCATCGCGAAGCTGTGCCTCATGTCGTGCATCCTCGGGGAGCGTCCGTCCCGGCAGGCGATGCCGGCCTGGCCGGCAAGCCTCCGGAACAGGGCCGAGACGTTCGAGTAGTGCAGCCGTGTGCCCTTCAGCGACACGAAGAACGCGCCCGACGCCGACCGGGGGAAGTGCTCCTCCCTGACCTGGGCGTAGCCGACCAGCGCAGCGGCTGTCGTCGGGTGAATGACGAGCTGGCGCGACTTGCCGAACTTGCCGTCCCGGATCACAATCAGTCGCTCGGGCGGGTCCACGTCGGTGTCGTCAAGGGCGATCGCCTCGCCGATCCGCATGCCTGTTACCGCCACCAGCCCAATTAGCGTCCTGTAGGTCGCGGCGCGCGGCGGCTGCGGCAGGAGCCCGGCCGCGTCCATCAGGCCGGCGACCTCGCCCTCGGAAAAGACGGGCGGCGCGACGCGGGGGGCCGGGGAATGGATCAGGCCAGGCGGCGGAATCTCGGTATCCGGGTCGAACGCCTGCAGGTAGCGAGCGAACCCGCGGACCACGCTGAGCCGCTGCTGCCACCACCAGCAGCTGGCACCGGCGGGCAGGATCGCCCATTCCAGCGCGATCGTGACCGTGATCCGCCCAGCTGCGTGCTCGTGCAGGTAGTCGGCAAAGCTGGCCAGCATCCGTCCCGGCTGGGTGAGCTTGAAGCCGAGCGCGCGACGCAGCGCGAGATAGTCCGCGGCGGCTTTCCGGAAGTCGGTCATGCCGTGCCTCCCGGCCACGGCAGGGCCAGCGCCTCCAGCGCCTGCCGGTCGACCTTGGCATAGATCGCCGTGGTCTCGATGTCGGAATGCCGGAGCACCTGGGCGATCTGCGGTAGCGACGCACCGCCACTGAGCATCGCGGTGGCGGCGGCATGCCGGAGCCGGTGCGCCCCGGCCAAGGGAAGGCCGGCGCGCTCGCAGGCCCGGTAGACGATGCCGGTCACCCCGGTGGGCGACAGGCCGCCGGGCGGCGCGCAGGCCCGCCAGAACAGCGGGCCTTCCGCCTTGCGGGGACGGCCGTCGCCCACATACTCGGCGATCGCGGTCCCGGCGTCAGCCGGGAGCGGAAGCACGTCGATGCGCGATCCCTTGCCGCGGACCCGCAGAGTGCCCTCGCGCCAGCCGACGTCAGACAGCTGAAGCCCAGCAGCCTCGGCAGCCCGCAGGCCCAGCCGCGACAGGACGACGAGCACCGCGTAATCCCGGCGGCCGGCGGGCGTGCCCCGGTCGCAGCTGGCCAGCAGGGCTGCCAGCGCCTCCTGGCTGACTGGGGAGGGCAGCGACGCCAGCCGCCACTGCGCCGGCATCGGCACCGCCTGCGCCAGCGGCGCGGCCAGCATGCCGTCCAGGTGCAAAAACCGGAGCAGGGAGCGGACCGCGACCGTGACGCAGCCCGCCCATCCAGCACTCTTGCCCTCGCACTCCGCAGCCAGGAAGGCGAGTGCCGCAGGGGCGGTCACGCCGCTGGCCGGCGAGTCTCCCAGCGGTGGGCATGAGCTGAGGAACCGATGTGCCAGCTCCAGGTAACGCGCCGTCGTGCCCAGCGCCAGCCCGCGTTCTCGCAGCAGGTAACTGCGATACCTGTCCAGCAGACGATCCGCCGGCGACACCGGCGCGGGAGCCGGAAGAGGCAGCGACCCGCAGGCGGATAGGTACTCCATCAGCCACGCCACTGCCCTCGGCGAGATGTGGCACTTCAGCCCTCTCGCCCTGCGCTGCGCGAAGAACTCGACCACGTGCGTGGCGTTGGCCAGGTCGTCCAGGCCGAGGCCCCTCACCTGCATCCACCTGCTCAGCTTCGCCGCCACTTGCAGCTGCAGCGCCGCCGAGCCCGGCGTATAACCGCGGGCTTCCAGTTCGGCGCGCAGCCCGTCGGCATGCACGGCCAGCGGGCCGCTGATCCGGACCCGCAACGGGTCGTTCATCCTGTCTCCTCTTCGGTTGTCGGGAACCAATGAGCAGACAGCCATACGTAAACAGCGC
>NZ_JBEZYA010000076.1:0-3456 GCF_040638295.1 Actinoplanes sp. NPDC026619 | reverse complement strand
TGAGGGCTTCACCCGCTTCATCCGCCTCCACAGAGGCCACTCACCCCACAAAATCCCTGTTCAGCGCCCCGCGCCGCGAGAACGCAACAGCCCTGCCACCGCCGGCCCCGATGTCGTCCGTCCGCACGCGATCACCGCGATGACCACCACCCAGCCAGGGCAGAGCACCGGCACGACCGCCACCTACGGCTACGACAACGCCGGCAACATGACCACCCGCCCCGGGCGCCACCAGCGGCCAAGTCCTCACCTGGGACGCTGAGGGCCACCTCGCCAAAGTCGTCGAAGGTAGCAAAACCACCACCAGCCTGTACGACACCAGCGGAAACCGCCTACTCCGACGGGACTCTACCGGGACCACCCTCTACCTGCCCGGACAGGAAATCCGGCGGACCGTCTCTGGCAGCACCGCCACCGTCAGCGGAACCCGCTACTACAGCTTCGCCGGCTCCACCATCGCCTCGCGCAGCCCCGGAGCGCAGAACCTGACCTGGCTGTTCGACGACCACCAGGGCACCCAACAGCTCGCGGTCAACGCCTACACCCAGCAGGCCACCACCCGCCGGCAAACTCCCTACGGCGAAGCCCGCGGCAGTAACCCGCTGTGGCCCAACAGCAAGGGATTCGTCGGCGGTGACAATGACCCCACCGGCCTGACCCACCTAGGCGCCCGCGAATACGACCCCGCCACCGGCCGCTTCATCTCCGTCGACCCCCTCCAAGACCTGGCCGACCCGCAACAGTGGAACGGCTACGCCTACGCCAACAACAACCCGATCACCATGTCCGATCCCACCGGACTGATGAACCCCATCGGCAACCGCGGCGACCAGAACCACAACAGCTGCGACGACGCCTGCCGGGAGGCCGCCAAGAAAGGAAACGGCGGCTCATCCGGTTCCGGCAACGGGAAAGGCAAAATCAAGGTCGACACAGAGCCGGGCCCCGACAACACGACCAGAACAAGAGTCTGTGTCACCGGCATCAACCTCTGCCTCGACCAGTACGACGTCACCAACGTCAACAAATACATCGACTCCTACAACGCCGCACTAGCCAAAATCAGCAAACGCAACGGCGGAAAGGCGCTGGAAGACTTCCAATACCTGCAAGCGATGCTCGACGGGTGCGCAGCCGATGACAAACACCTCGAAGCAAACTGCTCATCCCAGTCGTACGTGACACTGCGTGACATTTCTAGCGAAGCCAGCATCGCCGCCTACGAAAAAGCCAACGGCGTATCAGCGAAGAAGACGGCCGGCACTCTCGGCCTCACGTATCTCGAGATCGTGATGTCCCGTGTCACTCCCTGCGATTTACGCGTATTGACCGGCGGCGGTGGCCGGCGAAGTTTCTCTGCCGACACCCTGGTCCTGCTTGGAGACGGCAAAACCACCAAGAAGTTCAAAGATATCAAGGTAGGTGATGAGGTCCTCGCCACTGATCCCGAGACAGGCGAACAAGGACCGCGCAAGGTCACCGAAGTCTGGGTCCACCAAGACGACCTGTACGTCCTGCTCGTTGATGGCAAGAAACTGACCACCACGGAGGACCACCTCTTCTGGGACGCCACCGATCAGCGCTGGGAACGCACCGACGAACTCGACAGGGGTGATCTGCTCCAGACGCCAGCGGGCGCCGCGGCCCACGTCAACGGCTTTCAGCGGCGGACCCACAAGGTTGCCGCGGCCTACAATCTCACCGTCGAAGGCTTGCACACCTACTATGTGCTCGCCGGCAGCACGCCCGTGCTCGTACACAATGACGGTTGCACCATCTCGCCGCAAGGTTGGAAACACGTTAAGGATTTCCATCGGCCGGGCGGCGTCGGTCTCGATGAATCGAAGGGTGTCTTTTCTGGCACGGACGAACAGGTTCAGGACATTATCCAGCAGACAGTTATGCGCGGGCGGCCTCGTAGAAACACTGGAGGACGTGATGGAACAGTCTACGAATGGGATTTCGGTCGACCGATTGGCGCAAAGAGCCAGAATGAGGGTGGTGGAGAGGCGCAGCAAGTTCGAGTTGTCGTCAATCCCGATGGTACGCTGCGCACTGCGCATCCGTTCTAGGAGATACTTTGATAGTCGTCGACTTCGATATCGCGCCGTTGGACACGGCGGTCTCTCCGCTATGGCAGCCCGGCCCGCGCGTGGACCTGGCGACTGTGTCCGAGATGGACCTGAGGTACGAGTATTTCTGGAGCAGGATAAGATTTGTCATAAACGACCACGACTTGGGTGACCGCTGGGGTAATGTGCCACTGCTCGACTTCACGGCATCGCTTGAGCTGGTTCTCGAGTCGATCAATCGGTCAAACAGCGGTAAAATAGACTTTACTGAAAATTCTATTGCGGTCTCGTTTGTTCGCAGTGAAGATTCTGTGGAGATAGAAGCTACGACTGAAGCCAGTTCTTTCACCTGCAGTATTAGCGACTTGACGGCCGCCGCCCGCGCATTTATCGACAAAGTTGCGGTCGCGCTCTTGGAATCCCATCCTGATATTGCCAACAACGAGTTCTTTCGGCGGCTGACTCACTTTGCATTATGATTCGGTGTTGCGGTTCAGCTGGTACTCCAGCCGTGGATCGTGATTTCCCTGCGTGGCGGTGCCAGATTGGGCTCACCCATCTTGCGTGGCGTGAGTGCGTTTCTCCTCGGTGGCGTCGCGCTGGCTTGAGCGGCCCCTAACTTCAGCCTCGATCCGTCAGAGGGTATTGATCCCTCGGTAGGGCTTTCGGCTTGTTGTCGATGACCGCGTTCGGGATCCTGCCCCGCTTCACCGGCGTCGCGGTCCACGACGCCTACAGCGGCTACGACGGTTTCACCACGGCCACGCACGCCTTGTGTAATACGTACATCCTGCGAGAGGCGACCGGGATCGGCGAGTTCGACGCCCTGGCCCGTACCGATGGCTGGACCGAGCACCTGGTGAACCTGCTCGGCGACGCCCACCGCTGGGTCGCGCAGTGGCGCGGGCAAGGCCACACGGTGTTGCCGCCGTTCAAGCTTGACGACCTGTCCGCCCGCTACGACCGGCTCGTCGAACGGGCCTTGACACTGCACCAGCCACGCTCCGGCAAGCAGACACCGGCCCGGAATCTGGCCTTACGACTACGCGACCGCAAGACCGAGTTCCTGCGGTTCGCCACCGACTTCACCGTCAGCTTCTCGAACAACGTCGCCGAACAAGCCGTCCGGATGGTCAAATCCAAAACCCGGGCCAGCGGCGGTTTCCGCACACTCACCGGCGCCCAAACGTTCCTGGCCATCCGCGGCTACATCTCAACCATCCGCAAGAACGGCCTCCGCGCGGCCACCGAACCGCGCAACGCACTCCTCGGCAACCCATGGATGCCTGGGGACTGCCCCCGGTTCGGTTGACTCCTGACCTGTGAGGACGTGAGTCCTCGCTGGGAGGATGTATCCCATGCCGAAAGCGTTCCCGCCGGAGTT
>NZ_JBEZYA010000075.1:0-3636 GCF_040638295.1 Actinoplanes sp. NPDC026619 | reverse complement strand
ACCCCCGGTGGGTAATACACCACCAGCGTCCGAACCCACCCACCACCAGCGAAAACACAACCAAGATCAAACTAGCCGCGAAACTCCCGCTAGGCTGTGGATAACGCCGTGGGCAGGGCATCCGCTGAGCGCCCGCGGGCGCCCCGACCTAAGGTAAAACGGGTAATAGCGATATGGATAACTCCAGGTCGGGGGCGATGAAGGATCTTCACCCGACGGGCAGTACGCTCGTACTGCTAAGCATGTGTTTCGGGAGAGGAGCGCCGGCCGATGGCGAAAATCAAGGTCACAAACCCGGTCGTGGAGCTCGACGGCGACGAGATGACCCGGATCATCTGGAAGCAGATCCGGGAGCAGCTGATCCTGCCCTATCTCGATGTCCCCCTCGAGTACTACGACCTGTCGATCCAGTACCGTGACGAGACCGACGACCAGGTGACGATCGACGCGGCCAACGCCATCAAGCGGCACGGCGTCGGCGTCAAGTGCGCCACCATCACGCCGGACGAGGCGCGGGTGGAGGAGTTCGGGCTCAAGAAGATGTGGCGGTCGCCGAACGGCACGATCCGCAACATCCTCGGCGGTGTGGTCTTCCGCGAGCCGATCATCATGGAAAACGTTCCGCGGCTGGTGCCGGGCTGGACCAAGCCGATCATCATCGGCCGGCACGCCCACGGCGACCAGTACAAGGCGACCGACTTCGTCGCCCCGTCGGCCGGCAAGTTCACCATGACGTTCACGCCCGAGGACGGTTCGGCGCCGATCGAGTTCCTGGTCGCCGACTTCCCGGCGGGCGGCGTCGGCATGGGTATGTACAACTACGACGAGTCGATCCGCGACTTCGCGCGCGCCTCGTTCCGGTACGGCCTGGCCCGCAACTACCCGGTCTACCTGTCGACGAAGAACACCATCCTCAAGGCGTACGACGGTCGCTTCAAGGACCTGTTCGCCGAGATCTTCGAGACCGAGTTCGCCGACCAGTTCAAGGAGGCCGGCCTCACCTACGAGCACCGGCTCATCGACGACATGGTCGCGGCCGCGATGAAGTGGGCGGGCGGGTACGTCTGGGCCTGCAAGAACTACGACGGTGACGTGCAGTCCGACACCGTGGCGCAGGGCTTCGGCTCGCTCGGCCTGATGACCTCGGTGCTGATGACGCCGGACGGCAAGACCGTCGAGGCGGAGGCCGCGCACGGCACGGTCACCCGGCACTACCGGCAGTGGCAGAAGGGCGAGAAGACCTCGACCAACCCGATCGCCTCGATCTTCGCCTGGACCGGCGGCCTCAAGCACCGCGGCGTGCTCGACGGCACCCCCGAGGTGACCGAGTTCGCCAAGACGCTCGAGCAGGTCTGCGTCGACACCGTCGAGGCCGGTCAGATGACCAAGGACCTCGCGCTGCTGATCTCGCGCGACGCCCCGTGGCTGACCACCGACGAGTTCATGAACGCGCTGGACGAGAACCTGGCCCGCAAGCTCGCCTGATCTCGCACTTGTTGCAGCGGCCGCCGGCTTTGCCGGCGGCCGCTCTGCATTTCACCCGTGGCACGAAAGGTGGGTTCTTCGTCGTTGCGGTCATGAGGGGTACGCCGTGACGATCAGTCCATGGCTCATCACGTGCAGATCGTCCTCTTCGACGGGGTGCAGAGCCTCGACGTGACCGGGCCGCTCGAGGTGTTCGCGAACGCCGGGGGATACCAGGTCACGACCGCTGGTGCCGGCGGTGCTCCGATCCGTACATCAAGCGGCTTGGTCTTGACTCCCGACGGCGCGCTGGGCGCGGCAACCAGCGGAACCCTCGTCGTGCCCGGCGGTGACGGCACCCGCCGGCCGCAACCCGAGGTGGTCGCCTGGCTGCGTGCGCAGGGGCACCGGCCGGCCCGGGTCATGTCGGTGTGCACCGGCGCGTTCCTGCTGGCCGAGGCCGGTCTCCTGGATGGCCGCCGGGCCACCACGCACTGGCAGTACTGCGACTCGCTGGCCGAGCGGCATCCGCGGGTCGAGGTCGATCCGTCGCCGATCTTCGTGCGGGACGGCCGGATCGCTACTTCCGCCGGTGTCACCACCGGCATCGATCTCGCTCTCGCGCTGGTTGAAGAGGATCTTGGGCGCGATGTTGCGCTGGCCATCGCGCGCGGGTTGGTGATGTTCCTGCGGCGGCCGGGTGGGCAGAGCCAGTTCAGCGCTCAGATGTCGGGGCAGGTCGCTCAGCGTGAGCCGTTGCGCGAGGTGCAGCGGCTTATCGCCGACCATCCTTCGGCCGATCTCTCGGTGCCTGCCCTGGCCGCTCGGGCCAATCTCTCGCCGCGCCAGTTCAGCCGGGCGTTCACCGCGGAGATCGGCATGTCGCCGGGGCGTTATGTGGATCGGGTTCGTCTGGAGACCGCTCGTCGCCTCCTTGAGGACACCGCCCTCGGTGTCGCCGAGATTGCTCGTCAGGTGGGCTACGGCCCCCCGGAAACCATGCGCCGGGCCTTTCTGCAGGCCGTCGGCGTCAACCCGGCGGAATACCGCCGTCGTTTCTGAGAGGCAACTTCATGAAGATCAATCTGCTTTTGTACGGCGGGATGACGGCTCTCGACATCGTCGGTCCCTATGAGGTGCTGAGTCGGCTGCCTGGCGCTGAGGTGTTGTTCGTGGCGGAGAAGGTTGGGCCGGTGCGCGCCGATACCGGGGTGTTGTCGCTGGTGGCCGATGCTGCTCTGGACGAGGCGCTGGCGGCTGATCTGGTGGTCGTGCCTGGGGGGCGTACGCCGCCGCTGGTGCCTGGGGTGCTGCATGAGTGGCTGCGGGGTGCTGATGCCGTGTCCACCTGGACGGCTTCGGTCTGTGTCGGGTCGCTGGTTCTGGGGGCGGCTGGGCTGCTTCGTGGGCGCCGGGCCACCTCGCACTGGCTGACGCTGGACAGGCTGCCTTTCTATGGTGCTGTTCCGGTTGCTGAGCGGGTCGTCATTGACGGCAAGTACGCCACTGGCGCTGGGGTTTCTGCCGGTATCGATATGGCTTTGGAACTGGTGGGTCGGGTGGCTGGTCCGGAGGTGGCTCAGTCGATTCAGCTGGGTATCGAATATGACCCGCGGCCGCCGTTTTCGGCTGGGTCGCCGGGTGCGGCGCCTCTGCCGATTGTCGCGTTGCTTCGGCGGAACCGGGACATGATCGTGCGGTTGGGGTAAGCATGCGGCAAATTGCATGTTTGTTTCCGTAACCGTGGGTTATGGGGGTCGTTTTTTACAGCGAAACGGTTGGTTGCGGTGCTGGGGGGTTCGCCCACCGATGGCTGCCTTGTCCCGGGCGCCGGTCGGTTCTCCTGGCTGATTACGCGGCCAGTCCCTTCCCCTGCGGGGGGCTCTGTCCCGGGCCCCCCGCCCCTAAGTTTTTGGGCTTTGCGGGTTGCTTGCGGGGTGCGGGGCTGGGGTGGGTGGCGCACTCACTGGGCGCGGGGCTGGGGTGGGTGCATGCGGCTGCTGAGCTTGATGGCTTCGCTGCGCTCAGCGGGCGATTGCCCCTGGGGAGTTGATGAGCAGGCAGCCGATTTCCCAACGCCGCACACCCCGCGGCGTCGGGAAATCGGCTGCCTGCTCATCAACGGGGCAATCGCGGGTAGTTCCGTGAATCGGGGCCTCTGGAAAACGTAGA
>NZ_JBEZYA010000074.1:0-4198 GCF_040638295.1 Actinoplanes sp. NPDC026619 | reverse complement strand
GCACCTGCAGTCGGTGCTCCGGGCCGCCGCCCAGCACGAGGGCAGCGCGTTCGTCGAGATCTACCAGAACTGCAACATCTTCAACGACGGCGCCTACGACCTGCTCAAAGATCCGGCCGGCCAGGAGGATCACCTGATCCGGCTCGAGCACGGCCGGCCGGTCACCTTCGGCCGGCAGGGTCAATGGTCGGTGGTGCCGGGCGGCTTCGGCCTGCAGGTGCAGGAGGGCGGCGAGGCGCTCGTCCACGACGCGACCGTGGCCGACCCGGCCTATGCCTTCGCCCTGAGCCGCCTCTCCGGCTCCGACCTGAGCACCACCCCGATCGGCGTCCTCCGCGACGTGCGCCGCCCGACCTACGACGAGGTCGTCCGCAAGCAGGTTGCCGACGCGCAGGCACAGACCACCGGGACGCCCGCCGAACTGTTGAACGACTTGCTCAATGCGCGCGACACCTGGACTGTCCTCTGAGGACCTGGCAATTTACGGACAATCCTCTGTCAAGTTTCAGAAATGTTACGGCGATTTTAACGATTTGGATCGCGAGCCCAGGAATCTCTGTCGTCCGCATGATGGATTCGGATACGTCGAAGTACCCGAAAGTCGATCATTAGATATTGACGAACAATATTGTTGTAGGTTTGATTATTGCTGGTTAGAGGGCCTATGAGATCCTCATCATAGATCAACAAGCCTCGATCGCCCTGTTGACTCCCGGGGTTGTCGTAGTACGATCGCCCACGGCGAGGGTTGAAGTCTCGACTCGTCGCAGACTTCGGCGCAGGCTAACGATTCGGGGGAGTCGATGCGCGATCTATGGAAATCCTGTGAACGGCGCTTACGAAAAGTGGGCGTTCCATATCCATTTGATCTCGACAAATTCTGTGCTCAAATCGAACGTAGTCGTGGCCGTCGCCTATTAATCCAGCCGGCGCCCTGGCTGACATCCGGCGCTCCATGCGGGATGTGGCTTTCCACGCGCAGTTCCGACTACATCTTTTTCGAGTCCGAGACGTCTCGGTTTCACGCCGATCACATCATTCTGCACGAGCTCGGTCACCTGCTGAGCGGCCACCAGATGGGCATCCGGGACGGCGGCGAGGCACTCTCCGGCCTGCTGCCGAGTCTCGACCCGAGCACCATCAAACGGGTGCTCGGCCGGGTCAGCTACACCACCGACCAGGAGAAGGAGGCCGAGACCATGGCCTCGATGATCCGCAGCCTCCCGGGCTATTCGGGCGACTGGGCGGGCGGGCCACACAAGAGCGACCTCGATCAGATCTCCGAAGTGCTGAACTATACGGCCTTCGACGCGTGACCATGGCAGCGGCGTTCAAGGTAACTCTCTTCATCCTGCTCTGGGGCACCGTTCTGCTGCGCATCCCCACGCTTCGGATGGGGCCGAAACAGCGAGCGATGTTCCTCATCTTCCTTTGCGTCGCGGCGGCCACCACGATGGCGAACACGCCGATCGACGCGTGGGTCGACCGAGCGACCGGAAACCGGGATTGGGCTGTCGTCGCCCGTCACATGTTCGGTGTGCTCTGTGCCGTTTCCTTGTTGCGACTGGTCTCTCTCATCACCGGTTCATACCTGCGCGTGCCCCGCCTGCGGTTATCTCAGCAGGTGGTCGGCGCGCTCGTCGCGGCCACCCTGATCACGCTCAATCTGATCTCGGGTGACGGTGTCCGGGCATCGCCCGCCGATGTCCTGCAGGCCGGCACCTTTTCCCCGGTCGTCGTTTCCTACTGGCTCACTCTCGAAATCTATATGGCCTATGTGCTGACCTCTGCGACCAGGTTGGCCTGGCGGGTCAGCAAAAAGTCCGCGCCCGGGCTGTTGCAGTCCGGGTTGCGAATGGTAGGGCTGGGCACCGGGCTCGTTCTGACCTACGGCCTTTACAAGGCCGGGTACCTCATCGCCGAGATCTCCGGGCTCCGCCTCGACCAGGAAACGGTGCTCACCGTCGCGGACGGCATCTTCAAGATCGCGCTGGCGCTGATGGCGATCGGAGTGGCGCTCCCGACGGCGGCCATGCTGGCGACCTCCCTGCGCATCGCCCGGCTGTTGCGCGGTCTCGCGCCGTTGTGGCGCGTCATGCGCGACCGGTTCCCCGAGATCGTGCTTGCGCACACCTGGTCACCGATGCCGGTGTCGAGCCCCGCGGCCCTGCTTCACTTCCGGCTCAACCGCCGGGTCATCGAGATCCGCGATGGCATGCTCAAGCTCCGGGAGTACGTTCCGGCCCACATCGCCGACGACGCGCGACGCTATCTGCTTGACCATGGCGCCGTCGAGAGCCGAGTGCCGGCGCTGGTGGAGGCGTGCTGGATGGAGGTCGCGCTCCGGCGCCAGGCGAGCCACGTCGTCGTCAAGACGAAGGGCTCGCCCGGGGTGGAAGGCGGCGCCAATGTCCAGGAAGAGGCCAACTGGCTGGCGCAGCTCACCGAGGCGTGGCGATATTCGTCCTGGCCGGGGGCCTTCGCCTGGTGGTGGGAGGAGCAGTGCGGCACCGCGTCCGAGCACGGGGCGGAGCCGGCCGAGCGGCTGCCGGACGATGCGCACCACAAGTCGTGACGCCCGGCGTGGTCACTTCTCCTCGGGCCGGGGGCCATTTTCCAACTCCCACACCTTGCGCACCATGTGCGAGATGGTCTCGCGGCTGTCCGCCGTGAGAGCCGCGGCGCGCAGGGCGATCTCCGTGACGCCGGCCTCCCGGATCGCGGAGAGCAGCTCCAACTCGGACTCGACCTTCGACGTCTCCCGGTCGTTGAGGAAGTACGCGACCGGCACGCCGAAGAACTTGGCTATCGCGGAAAGGTGCTGGATCGTCGGGTTCTCCCGGCGACCGGTGCGCAGCTGCCAGATGTAGGTGTGCGAGATCGACACCCCCTGCTGTTCCTGGATGGCCTTGGCCACCGCACTGTAGGTGAACTCGTTCCGGCCGTTCTCCCGGATGCGGGTGAACAACCGATCCAGCTTTTCGGCGACCGAGAACGGCTCGGCGGAGCTGTCTTCCATGGCGCTCCTATATCAACTGATGATTGCTGAGACTGTACCTTACGTAAGCTGTGGTTGACCGTACCACCAACGACAGTTACGCTCAGAGAGTCACCTGATAGCTGAGATTTATGACCGGCGGCGAGCGACGGGGCTGAGCCGGCCGGCGCATCAGGCTTATGGATCCTCAGGCCGGGCTCGAGACGGCCGACGAGGGTCGGCCAAATTTCTATGTGGCAGCTGGGGGATCTGTGCGATACGAGATTTTGGGCTCGGTTCGCGTCGTGGATGGAGAATCGGCGCTGCACATCAGTGCGCGAAAGATAGAGATTCTGCTGGCCACCCTGTTGATCAAACGCAACGAGACGGTCTCGACGGATCAGATCGTCGGTGAGGTCTGGGGCGAGCATCCGCCTAATCGGGTGCGCGCCTCGCTGCACGTCTACATCTCGAAGTTGCGCAAGCTCTTGCAGGCCAGGGGCGGGCCGGACAGCCGGATCGTGACCCGCTCGTCGGGCTATTCGTTGCTCGTGGGCTCCGACGAACTCGATGTGTGTGAGTTCGAGCAGAAGGTGGCCCAGGGCAAGGCGCGCACCGCGGCCGGGCAGCACGAAGAGGCCATCGTCGCCTTCGAGGCGGCCCTGGCGCTGGTGCGTGATCCGGTGCTCAGCGACGTGGGGGATGGCGTCATCCTCAGCAGTTTCGCGAAGTGGGTGGAGGAGGTGCGGCTCGAGACGATCGAGCTGATGGTCACCTCGCACCTGGCCCTGGGGCGCAACCGGGAGCTCGTCGGCCTCCTCTCCACGGTGATCGTGACCTATCCGCTGCACGAGGAGTTCTACTGGCAGCTGATGCTCGCGCTGCACCGTTGCGGGCGCCGGGCGGACGCGTTGAAGGTCTATCAGTCCGCCCGCGAGACCCTGCAGCGTGAGCTCGGCCTGGAGCCGTGCCGGGCGCTGCGTGACCTGCAGTACAGCATCCTGGCGGCCGACGGCGAGGAACCTCGCTGGGGGCTGCGCGGGGTCTCTGCACAGCTGCTGACGGCGCGATAGCCGGGTCCGGCCGCCACCGGGCAACTCGGCGGGGGGGGGGGGGGGGGGCCCCCCCCCCCCCCCCCCGGGGTGAGCCAGGGAGTTGACGGAGTAGTGGTGTCGGGGGGGAGGCGGGGGGGCACCCCCCGCCCACAAGGCCCCCCGCGCG
>NZ_JBEZYA010000073.1:0-4206 GCF_040638295.1 Actinoplanes sp. NPDC026619 | reverse complement strand
GTGGAACTACGTCATCCACCCTGGACTGATCCCCGAAACCTTACGAAACCAGACAATCAACCTCGAACCAACCAGCTAATTCATCGTCGGGCCCTAAAGGCGAGGTTGGCAGGCTTGGCCGCCAACCGGTCCTGGCGCGCCGTGGCAAACTCGGCGAGCGAGCCGGTCTGGCACGTGCCGAAGACCTCGTCGCCCGGGTGCAGGCGTGTCACGCCGGTGCCGACCGCGGCCACCACGCCGGCCACGGCCCGGCCGAGGACCGGCACCCTTGTCCGGCGAAGCCCGGTCGCGAGACGCACGGCCAGGGGACGGCCGGTCATGAAGATCCACACGCCCGGGTCGACGGCCGCGGCGTGTACCCGCACGAGGACCTCGCCCTCGCCGACCTGCGGCGGGTCGATGTCACGGAGCTCGAGCACGTCGGCCGGACCGTACCGGCTACGGGTAATCGCCTTCACGGCGTCTCCTCGTGAATGTCGGGGTAGCCGAACACGTCGTCGAGCGGGACCCGGAACACTCTGGCGATCCGGAAGGCCGTCTCCAGGGTGGGTGAGTAGCGGCCCTGCTCGATGGCGATCAGGGTCTGCCGGGTCACGCCGATGCGCTCGGCCAGCGCGGCCTGGGTCATCTCGCCGTGCGCGAAGCGCAGTGCGCGGATGTGGTTGGTGACCCGCGTCGGCTTCACCACTGCGGCAGGCTCCGGCGGTAGACGACCACCTTGGTGACACCGCCCAGGACGGCCGACAGGACGAAGCAGAGGTAGATCACGTTGGCGATCCAGAACCGGTCCCAGCCGGCCATCGCCATGAGCATCGCGGCGACCGCACCTATCACGACGAACGACTGGCCGACGTGGTCGCCGAGCCGGCCGATTTCCCGGTCGTGTTCGTCGATGGCGCGAGATGCTCCCGGCACCACGACCGCCATGCCGATCTCGGCCAGGATCGATGCGACGATGGCCGCGCCGACCGTCCAGAGCAGGACGCCCGCGTAGGGCACCGCGGACAGCGGATGGCCGCCGGCGCGGCTCGCGAGGACGGCGAGGTAAGCCGAGTAGCCGAGCACGGCGACGATCAACCTGATCCACGCGCGTTTCTCGTCGTGAGTCATGACCGGCCCTTCGGGTGTCAGAAATCTTCGACATGACGAAGGCGGCGAATCTTTGACCCAGTGTCTAGAAAGCATTACATCGGGCTGTGGTCGCGTGCGGCTACCGCTGGACGGATCCGTCCACGAGATCCGTGAGCCCGTGGCGGCGGAGTTGCTCCCGCACCTCGGGTGCGGGGTGCACGACCACGACACTGGCGTCGTTGGCGGCAGCACGGTCGGATCCGTATCGCAGGGCGTCGAGTCCGGCATGGGAGATCGACGGGACGGCCTGGAGGTCCACGACGATGCGTTCCGGTCGCGTGGCCGCCAGGACCATGCGGAACCGGGCTTCGAGGAGATCGACGGCTTCGTCGGAACCGATCTCGCCCTGTGGCTCGATGGCGATCACCATCGCGGGCTCGGGGATCCGGTGGGTGTTGATCCGATACGTCATCGTAGGTCCCTCCAACTCGGCGGTCGTCTCGTCGCGACCGGCGTCATACCTTCGACACTGCACCGGCTTTGTGACGATCAAGGACCAGAACTTCCGCGCTCAGATGACAAGTAGCCTTGTCCGTTCAGCGCCGTCCGGAGAGGACGATTGGTCGGCTCGCCGGTGATGCGGCTCGGTGGAGTTCGTAGCTTGGTCCGTCGGCTCGGGGGCAGACGGAGGTGTTTCGCCCCGGGTTAGATGGAGACATCGAAACCTGGAGAACACCGGCGATGCCTGCACCGAAGAAGTACAACGATGAGCTGCGTGAGCGTGCGACCCGGTTGGCGGTCGAGGCCCGGCGGGATCCGGCGTCCGCGGTCGGCGCGATCCGGCGGATCGCGGGGTCGCTCGGGGTTCATCCGGAGCGTTGCGGACCTGGGTGAAGAAGGCCGAGACCGACGCCGGTGACCGGCCGGGCACCACCAGCAGCGATGCGGAACGTCTCGCCGCGTTGGAACGTGAGAATCGTGAGCTGCGCCGGGCGAACCAGATCCTGAAGTCCGCGGCGAGTTTCTTCGCGGCGGAGCTGTGCGCCACGGGGCGCTGATTGATCGAGGAGGGTGAGAGAACTTCCCGCCGGGCCGTCGCAGCGGTCCGGTCGAAGCCTGAGAGGACGGTTTGTTAGGTTTCCGTAGTTCGTCATCGCTCGATGTCGTGACGTTCGAGCCGGGCCGGTGTCCGGCTGGCGGGTGTGCCGGTTGAGCTGGGCATGGGCGAGCGGAAGGCGTATCCCAGTGACCTCACCGATGAGCAGTGGGCGGTGGTGGGTCCGTTCTTGGATGCGTGGAAAGCGAGGCATCCGTCGGTGTCGGGGCATCAGGGCCGCTACTCGTTGCGGGAGGTCCTGAACTCGATCTTCTATCAGAACCGGACCGGTTGTCAGTGGGCGTATCTGCCGCATGACCTGCCGCCGAAGTCCGCGACGTACTACTACTTCGCGTTGTGGCGTGACGACGGCACCGACCAGGCGATCCATGATCTGCTGCGCTGCCAGGCCAGGGAGAAGGCCGGCCGCCGGGAGGATCCGTCCGCGATCATTCTGGACACTCAGTCGATTAGGGCTGCGAATCATGTTCCGGCCGCGACCACGGGCAAGGACGCCGGTAAGAAGGTGCCGGGACGCAAACGGGGGCTGGCGGTGGACGCGCTCGGGTTGATCATCGCGGTGGTGGTGACCGCGGCGTCGGTCACCGACACCGTGATCGGTGTGCGGCTGTTGGACAAGGTCGTCGAGCACACCCCGACCGTTACCCGGGCCTGGGTGGACGCCGGGTTCAAGCACGACCTGGGCATCCACGGCGCCCTGCTCGGTGTCGATGTTGAGGTGGTCAAGCGATCCGACACCCGGCCGGGGTTCGTGCCGGTCGCGAAGCGGTGGGTGGTCGAGCAGGTCAACGGCACGTTGATGCTGCACCGGCGCCTGGTCCGTGAGTACGAGAGCCGCCCGGAATCGTCGGTGTCACGCACGTTGTGGGCCTCGGCGGCCAACCTCGTGCGCCGGCTGACCGGCACCAGCACACCGTGCTGGCGGGACCCGGCATGAACACGATCACCGTCCTCGACCTGATCGCCGCCCGTGAAACCGCCGCGTCCGCCGCGCTCGATAAACTGCACGAGCAGCAGGCCAAGCTCGCCGCCGAGGTGGCCGCCATCGAGTCCGAGCTGGCTGACCTGGCGACCACCCGCCAGACCCTGACCAAGATCCTCGAACACGAGGTGACCGCATCCGAGCCGGCCATCATCAGCGAGCCCTACCAGCAGATCCTCGCCGTGTTCACCGCCGACCGCGGCACCCTGCGCGCGAAAGACGTCTGCTGCGCCCTGGGCATCGGCACCGAACCCAAGGACACCGAAGGCATCCGCGCCAAGCTGAAACGCCTGGTCAACCGGCGCATCCTGACCGAGACCCAACCCGGCCTATTCGCCCTCACCCCGGAACGGACATAACCTCCCGGACCAACCTCTGACTGGACGTTTCATTAGCCTTGATGGCGTTATGACTGGCTCGGAGACGGGCGAATGTGGCGCCGCCTGGCCGATCCGACCGAATCGCCCTATCAACCGCTTTCCATCTGCGATGAATCGCGCCTTTTAGTAACTCGATCGTGTTTGATTGACTTTCAGCACGGAATCGACGGACTCAGCGTCCTCATGACAGCCTGACCTCACCATATGCCAGGAGAATGACCGACCGCCGCGCGTACCCGTCCGACCTGTCCGACGCCCGCTGGGCCTTGATCGCACC
This sequence comes from Actinoplanes sp. NPDC026619, assembly GCF_040638295.1. Classification (NCBI taxonomy): domain Bacteria; kingdom Bacillati; phylum Actinomycetota; class Actinomycetes; order Micromonosporales; family Micromonosporaceae; genus Actinoplanes; species Actinoplanes sp. NPDC026619. The sequence continues at coordinate 379 of NZ_JBEZYA010000073.1, read as the reverse complement.
CCGGCTGACCGCCTGGCGCCAAACCCGCACCGACGCCCGCACCAACATCGGCGTCAAGGGCCGCACCCCCACCCACGACCTACGCGAGATCTTCAACGCGATCCTCTACGTCAACCGCACCGGCATCGCCTGGCGTTACCTGCCCCATGACTTCCCTCCACACGCGACGGTCTACGGCTACTTCGCGTTATGGAGCAAGGAAGGGATCTTCACAGAACTCAACTATCAACTCACCGGACTCGTCCGCGACCACCACGGACGCGCCACCGAACCAACCGCATCGATCGGGACTGCCCCCGGTTCGGTTGACTCCTGACCTGTGAGGACGTGAGTCCTCGCTGGGAGGATGTATCCCATGCCGAAAGCGTTCCCGCCGGAG
>NZ_JBEZYA010000072.1:0-4680 GCF_040638295.1 Actinoplanes sp. NPDC026619 | reverse complement strand
CGACCACACCCCGAGCACCACCGGTGACGACAACCTTCGGACGCGTGCCGGTACTCTGCACCTTGAGAGTGCCTTCCGTGACGGACGATCTTGACTCTAGACAAGCCAGATCATCCCAGATCAGAAGGCACTTTCGCGTTCCCGGACTCCATCACCGGCAGCCCTTACTGAAGGCGCGAGGCTAGCGTGGCGGCCACAGTACGAATACGAGATCGAAACGTTGAGGCCCGACGTATCAGCCGTCGGTGTCGTTGACGGGCGCTGCGTCGGTTGGCGTCCGGATCTGCCGAGAAGAGTGCATCAGATACTTTCACACCACGGCACTTACACCCTCATTTTTTCCACGGTGCCCGGCCATTCGGCATATTTTAAATTCATAAAGTAAAGCGGCCAACCATAGGCTGGCTGGGCGTCAGCCGGTGACCAGCCCGACCGAGATTCCGACCGCGCCGAATGCCGTTATCGTCATTCCTTGACCGGCGTTGCTTGGCTGTTAGCATCCATGATTGCCCATGTGCTGTTTCGCGTCCCGAGTGCCCGCCGGTAGTCGGCGACTGCGGCCGCATGGGTGGCGCGTGCCTCGACCGGGCTCCCCGACCACGTCAACGCGACGGCGAGATTGTTGCGGGTCACCGCCGTCGCGGGATGTGTCTCGCCGAATCGGCCAACCCTGGTTGCCAGGATCGTTCGAAGGGCGTCGACCGCTTCATCCTGTTGACCAACTCGCAGTAACAGCAGGGAGCGGTTCGACAGAGCGGTCAGTGCCTCGTCGGTGTCGTGCCATTCGGGCGGAACGTCGGCGACCACTTCTGTGTAAAGGCCGAGCGCATCGTCATACCGGCCGTCCTCTGCGAGCATGTCGGCGATGTTCAAGCGCGCAGCGGTTCGGATCCTCGAGGATTCGATGTTGTCGCGAGTTGGCCTGTACAACCGACACTCGAGGTAGATCCCCAAAGCGGCATTTCTGTCGCCCTTCGCCCGCAAGATCGCGGCCAGTTCCAGCAAGCCGTCCATGACATGCGGATGAGTTGGCCCGAACATCGCTTGCAGGATGCCGATGTTCGTTTCGCGCAGTGACTGCGCGGCGTCGACTTCGTCGCATTCATAGAGTGCTCGGGCCAGGTCGTCGGCCACCGACACCGCGGTGGCGCTGTGGTCGCCTAGCACCCGGCGAGCGTCTTCTTCGGCGTCGAGGAGGTAGATCAAGGCTTCGCTGTAGTCGCCGCGTTTCAATAGGTAGGAGCCTAGCCGGGCTCGTAAACGAATCGCGGGGCCCGACCTGATGCCTAATCCTCGCGCATGCCGCAAAACCTCGATCATGTGCGGCATCAACTGAGCCAGCCAGTCGCGTTCCGAGCGATCGCGTACACCCGAGCTGGTTGCCGCATCCAGGAGGCCCAAGGCTGCTTCAGCCCACCTGCCGGCCGTCCAGGACGCGCTGAGGTCACGCCACCGCCCGCGCAGGGCTGACGCCACATAGTGGCCAAGGTTTGGCCAGGGACTGCGGGACTCGATGTCGCCGCGGACTATGTCGGCGACGAGTTGATGCAGCCGCAGGCCGCCGGCGCTCGAGCCACTGAGTAACGAGCCGCGCAGCGCCACGGCGATGCTCGCGTTCCGGGTGTCGTCGTCGGCGAGTGCTCGACCGAGGCGATACGGCAGCCATGGGTGTCCGTATTCGAGAAGCTCGCGAGGGATGGGTGCGGGCGAAAGGAAGGAAAGCAGCCGGATGAGCTGAACGGCCGCGAGGTCGATCCGTCCCACGGCATGCAGAGCCAGCGAGAAGGTGGTCACCACCGCGCTGCCGCGCTCGGACATGGCGAGCCGCTTGTCGCGTTCGATGCCGCGTATGAGCGCGGCTCGTCGATGCAGATATTTTGCCCGGTACGCGGCCAGCGTCGTACCGGTCATCTTGCAGTAGGTGGCAATGTGGCCGAGCGCGAGTGGCAGACCTCCGACGGCGGCGGCCAAGTCCTGGGCCTCCTCGGCGGCGCCTGGCTCCACCTGGGTTTGCAGATAGTCGGCGGCACTGTCCACCGAGAACGGTTCGACGAACAGCGGGACGGCAAGACGTTCGAAGTTCGGATCTCGTGAGGTCAGGATGACGCGGCCGGTCGGATTGTGCGGCAGCAGTCCGTCAACCGCCTGCGGGCTGCCGGCGTTGTCGTAGATGAGGACCCAATCGCCGTCGTTCGACAACTTAGCGATGACATCTTTGGCCGCGACCTCTTGATCGCTGCGTTGGATGCCGAGGCTCTCGGCGAGCTCGGCCAGCGCCGCGACCACCGACAGCCGATCGATGGCTGGTATCCATCGGATCAGTTCGGTGGTAGGCCGGTAGTGCTCGGCCAGCCGGATCGCGAGCTGCGATTTGCCTACCCCGGGAAGGCCGACCAGCGCCACGGCTTCATGATCGTCGTCGAGTAGTTTGATCGCCTTGCTCTCGAACGCTTCTCGCGACACATACCGCCTGTCTAGGGTCGGTACGTGCCGGCTGGCCGCAGCGTCCGCGGGGCGGGCAACGCCACCGGATGCTTCCTTACCTAAAACGTTGTCAACCACGATTGAGATCGCGGCTACGGCGAGCATGCCCCATGAGATCGGCGCCAGCCACGGGGGAAGTACGGCAGAGGCGCTGTTGGTCGCCAGCGGGAGGACTATCAGGGCACCCACTGCGACGGCGGCTGCGCGCCACCTGGCTGACGCGTTCATGGCTCGTCCCAGCGCGCGACGCGTTCGACGACCCGCGCGCGTATCTGTCGCATGACCTCGATTTGTTGGTATTCCCTGCTTGCGAGCTTGTCGTAGGCGGTTGGTCCTGCCGCGAGCCGTGACAGCATGGGGGCGGTGCGGAAGCCAATCAGGAGCACGACAAGCGCCCAGGCGATCGTGTTGACGTAAATGTTCCGCGCACGAAGATTTGCGAAAGCTTCATTGATATCAAGGGGCCCGATTGTCCGCTGGCTCGCGCGGTACTCTTGGACTCGGGCCGTAATTTCGATTTCCGCGGCCTCTGAGTACGCCTGTTTTGCATCGGCCAGCGACTTCTTAAGGGATGTCACTTTGGCCGCGTCAGCGGCCGCTTGCGGAGTATTGCGGTCCTGTTCTAGCGTCTGCTCGTGTGCACGCAGATCGGCAGTGATCTGAGGAATTTTGTTCGGCACCGCCAGAAGACGGTCAGCACAAACCGGCGATGAGCTAATGGGTGCTGCGGCTTCCGGCGGTTGATTACATCCTCGCAAATCCGACTCGTACTTGATCATGTCTTCTATGCGGCTGTTGTAGATCTCGTCCAGGATAGGCCCGTCGAAGACGCGGATCGCAATCGAGTTGCCGAGGATCAGACTGATCACGAGATCGACAAGGAGAATTGGTAACAGCGTGGTAAGGCGCCACACCCGGCGTCCCGTCAGCGGTATCGCCCGCAACGCCCACCGGTCGACCGCGAGCAAGAAACCGGCGACCGTCACTGCCAGCACGATGGGAAGTCCCGTGGGAACTTCTTTGAACACCGTTTGAATTGCCACGACGATGGCGATCAGGTTGACCAGCGTTCCCATTGCGAGGATGACGCCGAGGGATGTGAATCTTTGGCGGTCCTGGGGTGCGCGCTTGAGCACCGCCTCGTCGATGCCGGCGAGGGACCGCATGAGGCGGCCGGCACGAGAGGTCCTGACGGAAGATGTCGATCTCTCGATGGTGATCACCTCGTGAGCTGGTGCGGGCAATGGGGCGAGGTGCAACATACCCACGACGAGACCGTCCGCGTAACTGGCGGAGACCCTCCTTCACATGGTCACGCCCGCACGCAGCGCCGCTCGTTTCAAGGCCTTGAGCCGTTCAGCTGTAGCGAGCGCGACAGTCGGCCTGGGAGCAGCGGCTGCAGCCTCGTGACTTCCGCCGCACTGAACCGCAATCTAAGGCAAGATCACGTGCACTGTTTTGGCCGCCGATAATGTGCATCCCCCGGGCGCGCGGGCACGACCAACTGCTCTGGCGTGCAGGGCGGCGCAATGTTCAGGTCAGGCGTGACGTGGTGTCCGTTGAGCTGTGGTCGTCGGGCGGGGAGCCGGCGGGCGATTGCGGGTACGGCACCCGCCAGCTGGTTAAGGGTACGAGAGGCCGGGTGAGAGCCCGTTGACGGCAATGTTGTTCTTCGCGATCTGACCAGCCGCGAACGGCCGCGTTTGCCGCGTGAGTGCCAGGTTTTCGATGGCAGTGGCTGCGCGACCCAGACGCGTTCATCGCGGTCGAATCCGCCGGTCTCGCCAACCTCGTGCATCACGCTCAGGCAGTCGATCACCACGACCCCGTCCACGGGCGCGTACGGACCGCTTTCATCGAGTGGTTCCTCGATCACCTACATCCGGACGGGCAGCACATCCTGCGTCCCAGCCGCCCAGGCGAAACCCTGTTCCGTCCCGACGGCCCAGACGATCTCCGCCAGTGCCGTGCACTGGTAATCATGCGCGGCGCTGCCCACCAAGCTCCAAATGCTGCGTCGACTGCAATTAGCCGCCACGCGGCCACGAGCGCGAAGCCGGCCTCTGGGCACGCCACCGCCAAACCACCCACCCAGAGTGCCGGGGCCTTGCCCCTTGATCTTGGACACTTGAACCATGGATCTTGATGGTCCTGGTGGATCAGGAGTCTGGAACAGATGGCGAACAAGCACTACCC
>NZ_JBEZYA010000071.1:1698-4884 GCF_040638295.1 Actinoplanes sp. NPDC026619 | reverse complement strand
GTTAAGCCCTCGGCCTATTAGTACCGGTCGACTGAACCAGTTACCTGGCTTACATCTCCGGCCTATCAACCCAGTCGTCTGGCTGGGAGCCTTACCCACTCAAGGTGGTGGGATACCTCATCTCGAAGCAGGCTTCCCGCTTAGATGCTTTCAGCGGTTATCCCTTCCGAACGTAGCCAACCAGCCGTGCCCCTGGCGGGACAACTGGCACACCAGAGGTTCGTCCGTCCCGGTCCTCTCGTACTAGGGACAGCCCTTCTCAAGTATCCAACGCGCACGGCGGATAGGGACCGAACTGTCTCACGACGTTCTAAACCCAGCTCGCGTACCGCTTTAATGGGCGAACAGCCCAACCCTTGGGACCTGCTACAGCCCCAGGATGCGACGAGCCGACATCGAGGTGCCAAACCATCCCGTCGATATGGACTCTTGGGGAAGATCAGCCTGTTATCCCCGGGGTACCTTTTATCCGTTGAGCGACACCGCTTCCACACGCAAGTGCCGGATCACTAGTCCCGACTTTCGTCCCTGCTCGACCCGTCAGTCTCACAGTCAAGCTCCCTTGTGCACTTACACTCAACACCTGATTGCCAACCAGGCTGAGGGAACCTTTGGGCGCCTCCGTTACCCTTTAGGAGGCAACCGCCCCAGTTAAACTACCCACCAGACACTGTCCCTCGACCCGATCAGGGCCGCAAGTTAGATACCCAAACCCAACAGAGTGGTATTTCAACATTGCCTCCACCATGACTGGCGTCACAGCTTCACCGGCTCCCACCTATCCTACACAATTAAATTCGGATACCAATGTCAAGCTATAGTAAAGGTCCCGGGGTCTTTCCGTCCTGCCGCGCGTAACGAGCATCTTTACTCGTACTGCAATTTCGCCGGGCCTGTGGTTGAGACAGTGGGGAAGTCGTTACGCCATTCGTGCAGGTCGGAACTTACCCGACAAGGAATTTCGCTACCTTAGGATGGTTATAGTTACCACCGCCGTTTACTGGCGCTTAAGTTCTCCGCCTCGCGATTGCTCGCTAACAGGTCCCCTTAACGTTCCAGCACCGGGCAGGCGTCAGTCCATATACATCGTCTTACGACTTGGCATGGACCTGTGTTTTTAGTAAACAGTCGCTTCCCCCTGCTCTCTGCGGCCATACCACGCTCCAGAAGCAAGTTCCTTCACGTGTCCGGCCCCCCTTCTCCCTAAGTTACGGGGGCAATTTGCCGAGTTCCTTAACCACAGTTCGCCCGTCGCCTCGGTATTCTCTACCTGACCACCTGTGTCGGTTTCGGGTACGGGCCGCTCGGAACATCGCTAGAGGCTTTTCTCGGCAGCATAGGATCACTGACTTCACCTGATACGGCTCGGCATCACGTCTCAGCCTATTGCACCACGGATTTGCCTATGGTACGGCCTACACGCTTACCCCAGGACAACCACCGCCTGGGACCAGCTACCTTCCTGCGTCACCCCATCGCTAAACTACTACCAACCAGGATCCCAGCTCGCCTACCCTTGATCCGAAGACCGCCGGCACTTGAGGTGGTTAGCATAATTAGGTTCGTCTTGGGCGTTCCTTTGCGGGTACGGGAATATCAACCCGTTATCCATCGACTACGCCTCTCGGCCTCGCCTTAGGCCCCGACTCACCCAGGGCGGAATAGCCTGGCCCTGGAACCCTTGGTCATTCGGCGGAAGAGTTTCTCACTCTTCATTCGCTACTCATGCCTGCATTCTCACTCGTGCAGCCTCCACGGCTGGATCACTCCGCCGCTTCCCTGGCTGCACGACGCTCCCCTACCCATCCACACAACTGCACACCCGAGTCAAGCCCGGACGCGAATTAAAATGTGAATGCCACAGCTTCGGCGGTGTGCTTGAGCCCCGCTACATTGTCGGCGCAGAACCACTTGACCAGTGAGCTATTACGCACTCTTTAAAGGATGGCTGCTTCTAAGCCAACCTCCTGGTTGTCAATGCGATCCCACATCCTTTTCCACTTAGCACACGCTTAGGGGCCTTAGCTGGTGATCTGGGCTGTTTCCCTCTCGACTACGAAGCTTATCCCCCGCAGTCTCACTGCCGCGCTCTCACTTACCGGCATTCGGAGTTTGGCTGATTTCGGTAAGCTTGTAGGCCCCCTAGACCATCCAGTGCTCTACCTCCGGCAAGAAACACACGACGCTGCACCTAAATGCATTTCGGGGAGAACCAGCTATCACGGAGTTTGATTGGCCTTTCACCCCTAACCACAGGTCATCCCCCAACTTTTCAACGTTGGTGGGTTCGGTCCTCCACGCAGTCTTACCCACGCTTCAACCTGCCCATGGCTAGATCACCCCGCTTCGGGTCTAGAACACGCGACTACACGCCCTATTAAGACTCGCTTTCGCTACGGCTACCCCACACGGGTTAACCTCGCCACGTGCCACTAACTCGCAGGCTCATTCTTCAAAAGGCACGCCATCACCCCCACCCTCACGGGCATAAGGCTCTGACGGATTGTAGGCGAACGGTTTCAGGTACTATTTCACTCCCCTCCCGGGGTACTTTTCACCATTCCCTCACGGTACTCGTCCGCTATCGGTCACCAGGAAGTATTCAGCCTTACCAGGTGGTCCTGGCAGATTCACAGCAGATTCTAGGAGTCCGCTGCTACTCGGGTGCTGCTCAAAAGAGGCCAGAAATTTTCGCTTACGGGGCTCTCACCCTCTACGGCCGGCTTTCCCACACCGTTCAACTAACAACTGGCTTTATAACTCTTCAGAAGACTGTCAGACCTTCTACAAGCAGTCCCACAACCCCCCATGCGTAACCCCTGACAAGTATCACACGCACAAGGTTTAGGCTAGATCCGCTTTCGCTCGCCACTACTCACGGAATCACTGTTGTTTTCTCTTCCTACCGGTACTGAGATGTTTCACTTCCCGGCGTTCCCCTCACACACCCTATGAATTCAGGTGCGGATGACACGACATGACTCGTGCCAGGTTTCCCCATTCGGACACCCTGGGATCACAGCTAGGTTGACAGCTCCCCCAGGCCTATCGCGGCCTCCCACGTCCTTCATCGGCTCCTGGTGCCAAGGCATCCACCGTTCGCCCTTGACAACTTAACCACAGAAAACAAGATGCTCGCGTCCACTGTGCAATTCTCAACCAACGACCAACCCACAACCCGATAAG
>NZ_JBEZYA010000070.1:0-5391 GCF_040638295.1 Actinoplanes sp. NPDC026619 | reverse complement strand
CACGGTGGCCGGATGTATCGCACCGGCGACCTCGTGGCCTGGGCCGAGGAGGGCAATCTGGTGTTCCTCGGCCGGGCGGATCAGCAGGTGAAGATTCGTGGTTTCCGGGTGGAGCCGGGTGAGGTCGAGGCGGTGCTGCTGACCCATCCGGAGGTCGAGCACGTGGCGGTTGTCGTGCGCGACGAGCGGCTGGTGGCCTACGTCGTCGCCGACGAGGACGTGGATCTGCGCGAGTTCGTGGCGCGGCGGCTGCCGGAGTACATGGTGCCGTCGGCGTTCGTTGCGCTGGCCGAGCTGCCGCTGACCGGCAACGGCAAGCTCGACCGCAAGGCGCTCCCGGCGCCTGTCCACGGCTCCGCGGTGACCGGCGGGCGGCGCCCGGCCACGCTCCACGAGGAACTGCTCTGCGTGGCGTTCGCCGAGGTCCTGGGCTTGGAGAAGGCCGGGGTGGACGACAACTTCTTCGATCTCGGCGGCCACTCGCTGCTCGCGGTGCGGCTCGTTTCCCGGATCCGGGCCACGCTCGGCGCCGAGGTCGAGATCCGGACCGTGTTCGAGGCGCCGACCGTCGCCGAACTCGCCGAGCGGCTGGCCGGCCCGGACACCGGCCGGGCCCGCATCCCGCTGCACGCCGCCGAGCGGCCCGACCGGCCACCGCTGTCGTTCGCGCAGCGCCGGCTGTGGTTCCTCGGACAGTTGGAGGGGCCGAGCCCGGAGTACAACATCCCGATGGTGATCCGGCTGGCCGGGCACCTGGACGTCGTGGCGCTGGACGCCGCGCTGCGCGATGTGATCGGCCGGCACGAGTCGCTGCGGACCGTGTTCCCGGCGGTGGAGGGCGAGCCGTACCAGCGGATCCTCGCTCCGGCCGAACTCGACTGGAGTCTGCAGGTCGCCGACGTCGGGCCGGACGGTCTGCCGGACGCGATCGCGGCGGCCACCCGGCACTCGTTCGACCTGGCGCGGGAGGTGCCGATCCGGGCGTCCGTGTTCCGCACCGGGGCCGACGCGCAGGCGCTGGTTCTGGTGCTGCACCACATCGCCAGCGACGGCCTGTCCCGTGCGCCGCTGAGCCGCGATCTGTCCCGGGCCTACGCGGCCCGGCTACGCGGAGCTGAGCCGGCGTGGGAGCCGTTGCCGGTGCAGTACGCCGACTACGCGGTGTGGCAGCGCGAGCTGCTCGGCAGCGAGTCCGACCCGGACAGTCTGCTGGCGGCGCAGGTCGGCTACTGGCGGCGGGCGCTCGACGGCGTACCCGAGGAGTTGTCCCTGCCGTACGACCGGCCCCGCCCCGCGGTGGCCGGCCACCTCGGGCACCTCGCCCCGTGGCGGGTCCCGGCCGAGTCGCATGCTCGCCTGGTCAGGCTGGCCCGGGCGGAGGGCGTCACGCCGTACATGGTGCTGCAGGCCGCCCTGGCGGTGTTGCTGTCCCGGCTCGGCGCGGGCACCGATGTGCCGATCGGATCGCCGGTCGCCGGTCGCACCGACGAAGCGCTCGACGACCTGGTCGGCTTCTTCGTCAACACCCTGGTCATCCGTACGGACCTGGCCGGCGACCCGGATTTCCGGCAGATCCTCGCCCGGGTCCGGGAAGCGAGCTTCGGGGCGCTGGCGCACCAGGACGTGCCGTTCGAGCGCCTCGTCGAGGAGCTCGCCCCGGCCCGGTCGCTGGCCCGCCATCCGTTGTTCCAGGTGTCGCTGACCCTGCAGACCGCCGAGCGCGGCGGGGTCGATCTGTCCGGGCTCCCGGACAGCGAGGACGACCCGCGGAGCGAGGACGCCGCGCTGACCACCGCCAAGTTCGACCTGGACGTGGCGGCCGGTGAGCTCTTCGACGACCAGGGAAACCCGGCCGGCCTGTACGGGTCGGTGACCGCCGCGGCCGATCTCTTCGATCCCGCCACCGCGGACCGGATCGCTACCTGGCTGATGCGGGTCCTCGACGCGGTGACCGCGGCGCCGGAGGTCCGGCTGCACGCGATCGACGTGCTGGACGACGCCGAGCGCGACCGGGTCCTGCGGGGGTGGAACGACACCGCCGCGCCGATCCCGGCAACAACCGTGGTCGAGCTGTTCGACCAGCGGGTGGCGTCCGCTCCGGAGGCGGTGGCGGTGCTCGCCGACGGGGTCACGCTGACGTACGCCGAGCTCGACGCCCGCGCCCGCCAGGTCGCGCATGCTCTGCGCGAGCGCGGCGTCCGCCCGGAGTCGGTCGTGGGACTCGGCTTGCCGCGCGGCGCCGACTTCGTGGTGGCGGTGCTGGGTGTCTGGCGGGCCGGGGCGGCGTACCTGCCGGTCGACGCGGCACTGCCGGCCGAGCGGATCGCGTTCCTGCTGGCCGATTCCGGCGCCCGCCTGGTCCTCGCCCGCCAGGAAAGTGGGCTGCCAATAGGTGCCGGCGACGTGCCGGTCATGTGGCTGGACGACACCCGCGCGCCGGAGGGCGAGCTGCCGGTGATCGATCCGTCGGGCCTGGCGTATGTGATCTACACGTCGGGGTCGACGGGTGTGCCCAAGGGCGTCGCGGTGTCGCACGCCGGGATGGTGAACCTGGCGGTCGCCCAGATCGACCGGTTCGCGGTCGACGCGAAGGCGCGGGTGTTGCAGTTCGCCTCGATCGGGTTCGACGCGGCCGTGTCCGAGGTCGTGATGGCCCTGTGCTCCGGTGCCACGTTGGTTACTGCGCCGGCTGCCGAGCTGGCGCCCGGGGCTGGTCTGGTGGAGGTGATCGCCCGGCATGCGGTGTCACACGTGACGCTGCCCCCGGCGGTGCTAGCCGTTCTCGACACCGGTGACCTGGCGTCGGTGACGACACTGGTGTCGGCCGGTGAAGCGCTGGACCGCGCTCAGGTGGATCGCTGGTCGGTGGGTCGGCGGTTGATCAACGCGTATGGTCCGACCGAGACGACGGTGTGTGCGTCGATGTCGGTGCCTCTCGCGGTGGGTGTGGCGCCGACGATCGGTGAGCCGATCGCCAACGGTCGGGCCTATGTCCTGGATGGCGGGTTGCGCCCGGTTCCGGTCGGTGTGCCTGGCGAGCTGTATGTGGCCGGCGCTGGGGTGGCTCGTGGTTATGTGGGTCGTCCGGGGTTGACCGCCGAGCGGTTCGTGGCGTGTCCGCAGGGTGGCCGGATGTATCGCACGGGTGACCGGGTGAGGTGGGCCGAGGACGGGACGTTGGTGTTCCTGGGCCGGGCCGATGAGCAGGTGAAGATTCGTGGGTTCCGGATTGAGCCGGGTGAGGTTGAGGCGGTGCTGGCGGGTCATCCGCAGGTGCGTCAGGCGGCGGTGGTGGTGCGTGCGGGCCGGCTGGCCGCGTATGTGGTGCATGACGGGGTCGATCTGAAGGCGTTCGCGGGTCAGCGTTTGCCGGAGTACATGGTTCCGGCGGTGTTCGTGGAGCTTGATGAGTTGCCGTTGACGGTTAACGGCAAGGTTGACCGGAAAGCCCTGCCGGCGCCGGAGTTCGGGGCGGGTGCCGGGCGCGGTCCGGTGACGGTGCCGGAGGAACTGCTCTGCGCCGCCTTCGCGCACGTGCTGGAGGTCGACGCGGTCGGCGTGGACGACAGCTTCTTCGACCTGGGCGGGCACTCGCTGCTCGCCGTACGGCTGACCTCGCGGATCCGCACCGTCCTCGGCGCGGAGGTGCCGTTGCGGGCGCTGTTCGAGGCGCCGACGGTGGCCGGTCTCGCCGCGTGGATCGCCGCGGGTGACACCGGCCGGGCCCGCCCGGCGCTGCGTGCCGGCGACCGCCCGGAGCGGGTGCCGGTGTCGTTCGCGCAGGGCCGGCTCTGGCTCATCTCGCAGATCGAGGGGCCCAGCGCGACCTACAACATCCCGACGGTGCTGCGGCTCGCCGGTGACCTGGACGCGACCGCCCTCGATGCTGCGCTGCGCGACGTGGTCGCCCGGCACGAATCGCTGCGGACGGTGTTCGCGGTCGCCGACGGGGAGCCGTACCAGCGGATCCTTGATCCGGCCGGGCTGGACTGGGGCCTGCAGGTCGTCGAGGTGACCGCGGAGGCGCTGCCCGGGGCCGTGACCGAGGCGACCCGGTACGCGTTCGATCTGGCTACCGAGGTGCCGATCCGGGCGTGGTTGTTCGAGTCGTCGGACGGGAGCCGGGTGCTGGTGCTGGTCGTCCATCACATTGCCGGGGACGGTTGGTCGATGCGGCCGCTGGCCCGGGATGTGTCGGTGGCGTATGCGGCGCGGCTGCGGGGTGAGGCGCCGCAGTGGACGCCGTTGCCGGTGCAGTACGCCGACTATGCGCTCTGGCAGCGCGAGGTGCTGGGCGACGAGATGTCGGGTCAGGTGGACTACTGGCGTGGAGCGTTGGCGGGCCTGCCGGAAGAGGTGGCGTTGCCGTTCGATCGGGTGCGGCCGGCGGCGGCGAGTCATCGGGGTTTCACCGCGTCGTGGCGGGTGCCGGCGGAGGTGCATGCGCGTCTGGTGGCGGTGGCCCGGGCGGAGGGTGTGACGCCGTACATGGTGCTGCAGGCCGCTTTGGCGGTTTTGCTGTCGCGGTTGGGTGCGGGCACCGATGTGGCAATTGGTTCGCCGGTGGCCGGTCGTAATGACGAGGCGCTGGACGATCTGGTCGGTGTTTTCCTGAACACCTTGGTCATTCGTACGGATCTGTCGGGTGATCCGGAGTTCCGCCTGGTGTTGGCGCGGGTGCGTGAGGCCAGTCTTGGTGCGTTCGCGCATCAGGATGTGCCGTTCGAGCGTTTGGTGGAGGAGTTGGCGCCGGCGCGGTCGTTGGCCCGGCATCCGTTGGTGCAGGTCGTGCTGACCATGCAGAACGCCGGCGACGCCGTGCTCGAACTGCCCGGGGTGCGAACCGGATCGGGCGGCGGCGGTGGGACCGAGGCGGCGGCGAAATTCGACCTGTTCGTCGGGGTCGCCGAGAGCTACGACGACAAGGGCCGCCCGGCCGGGCTGCACGGTGTGGCGACCGTGGCCGCCGACCTGTTCGACGCTCCGTGGGCCGAGCGGATCGCCGGCTCGTTCACCCGGGTGCTCGAGACCCTCGTCGCCGAACCGGATCTCCGGCTCGGCGAGGTGGACCTGCTGGCCGACGACGAGCGTGAGCGGGTGTTGCACCTCTGGAATGACACGGCTGCGCCGTTGCCATCGTCGTCGGTGCTGGCGTCGTTCGAGCGGCAGCCGGTGGATGTGGTGGCGGTGGTCGCCGATGGTGTCGAGCTGACCTACGGCTCGTTAAACGCTGAAGCGAACCGCATCGCCTGGTGGTTGCGCCGCCAAGGGGTAGGCGCGGAGTCGGTGGTCGGCCTGGCGTTGCCGCGGGGCGCGCAGATGATCACGGCGATTCTGGGTGTGTGGAAGGCCGGTGCGGCGTACCTGCCGATCGATGTGTCGCTGCCGGCG
>NZ_JBEZYA010000068.1:0-9036 GCF_040638295.1 Actinoplanes sp. NPDC026619 | reverse complement strand
CTCAACCAGCACACCCGCCGATCAGACATCGGCGCAGCCCGAAGGTCACGACATCGAGCGATGACGAACTACGGAAACCTCACAAACCGCCCTCTCATGGCGAAGTCTTCGTACATCTCCAGATAGCCAGCGCGGAGCACTCCGAAATCGATCGGGTACCCGAGGTGGTACAGCACCAACGGGCAATGTCTCAAGGGTAACTGCTGTTTGAGGAGGCCGACCAGCGCTGCGATCTGCCGTCCGGTATGCGGGGGCCAGCGGGTGGCCGAGCCGGCACGTCCATGTGACTCCTGCTCTATGTCCGGAGCAGCACCGGCCTGGCGCCAGCGTTCGAGCTTGCGGGAGGTGACACCAAGGACGCCTGCTGACTCCAGTTCGGCGATGAGCGCCAGGTTCGCCTGGCTGTCCTTACGCGATGCCGCCATGCCTCGATAGTTCCACCTACCCGTGATCTTGACGATTTCTGGAGGTTCGCGTTGGCCATCCTGTCCGTAGTAGCAAGGAACTCCGACGGGATGGGTGGTGATTACGGTGATGGCGGTTCTGCTTGTGGGTGCCATCGCCTCCGCGGTCCCCGCCGTGGCGCGGCTGATCTGGCAGCTGAGCTGGCTGGCATTTTGCGCCCGGCTGCTTCGTCAGGCGGGCGGGGACGAGAAACTGCAGAAGGTGGCGCCCTGCATCCTCGGCGGGCTCATGGAGAAGTCCCGTACCTCGCGCTCGACCGGTGGGCCATCTGCCCGCTCGGGCGAAGAGCCGGGCCGGGCTAGATGAGGCTCGCTGGCAGTTACCGCCGCAGGGACCATCGGGTGCCTTCTGGGCCGTCGCATACTTCGACGTCGCCCGCGGCCAAGGAGTTGCGGAGGGCGTCGGCGCTCGCGAAGTCGTGCCGAGACCGCAGATCGGCCAGCAAGCGGAAGGCCGGGCGCTGATCTGCTGCGAACGACCCGGCGGGTCCGTGATCGGCCGGGATGCGACGTCTTTACTAGTCGCGGATCGGACCGGGGGCGTTGGCCTTTCCGTGGTAACACGACCCGCCTCTCGTCGCGATGGACGCTGCCGTAGGCCGTCGGCGACGCCTCGTGGTGTGACAGCGAGTTCCGCGGGTGACTTGCCCCGATCTTCAAAGTCCAAGGTCACAGGCGTCTGCGCGGTGCGCCGTCCTGGCAAATTGCGAACCTGCATAATCAGTCTGTCGCTCTGACGATGCCGGTTTGGGCTGGGCTGGGTCCAGTGTTGCCGGCGTTCATGCCGGTGCGGCAGGAGCTCTGTGAGCTGGTGTTTAACAAAATGGACCGCTGAGTCCCATGGGTCGCTGGTGCTGTCTGGGGCCCGGTTCGGCTCGTGTGTCGATGTTCGTTTCCCAACAATTTCCCCAACAAATGCTGTTCGGGTATCGATCAACTTCTTGGTTGATCATGCTGTTGAGCTGGGAAAACGTGGAGCGGGCGACGAGAATCGAACTCGCGTAATCAGTTTGGAAGACTGAGGCTCTACCATTGAGCTACGCCCGCGAGCCCCGGCCGAGACCGGGGACGCTCGCCTAGCTTACTGAACGACTTCCCGCCCGCGCGAGCCGGTATAGCCACCAGGTGGACTCCAGCGCACGCGCACGAAAGCGGACCGCATACACTGGCCAGCGCCACGGGGTGTGGCGCAGTTTGGTAGCGCACTCGCTTTGGGAGCGAGGGGCCGTGGGTTCAAATCCCGCCACCCCGACTGACATCAACTTATCCGCAGCAACAAGGAGTACGCCTGTGAAGAGCACCGTCGAGACTCTGAGCCCGACCAGGGTGAAGCTCGCCATCGAGGTGCCGTTCGACGAGCTCAAGCCGAGCCTGCAGAAGGCGTACCGGGAGATCGGCGCGCAGGTTCAGGTGCCCGGCTTCCGTCGCGGCAAGATCCCGGCTGCGGTCATCGATCAGCGAGTGGGCCGCGGCGCGGTCCTCAACGAGGCCGTGCAGGAGGCGATCCCGCAGCAGATCCTGGCGGCCGTGCGTGAGCACGACGTCAAGACGCTCGGCCGCCCCGAGGTGGAGATCACCGAGTTCGGCGACAACGAGCCGCTGAAGTTCACCGCCGAGGTGGACGTCCGTCCCGAGATCACGATCCCGGACCTCTCCACCATCTCGGTGACCGTCCCGGCCGTCGAGATCGGTGACGAGGAGATCGACGAGCAGATCAAGGGCCTGCGCGAGCGCTTCGCCACCCTGAAGACCGTCGACCGCCCGGCCGCCGAGGGCGACTACGTCCAGCTCGACCTCAACGCCACCGTCGACGGCGAGGAGGTGCCGGGCGGCTCGGCCAACAACATCTCCCACGAGGTCGGCAGCAAGCAGCTGCTCCCGGGCCTCGACGAGGTTCTGGTGGGCCTGGTGGCCGGCGCCGACGCGGCCTTCACGACCGAGCTGGTGGGCGGCGACTTCGCCGGCCGCGAGGCCGAGGTCAAGGTCAACGTGCGCAGCGTCAAGGACAAGCAGCTGCCCGAGATCGACGACGAGTTCGCCCAGCTGGCGAGCGAGTTCGACACCCTCGAGGAGTTGCGCGGTGACCTGCGCGAGCGGCTGACCAAGGTCAAGAAGGTCGAGCAGATCTACGCGGCCCGTGACGAAGCGCTCAAGCAGCTGGTCGAGGCGGCCGAGATCCCCGCGCCCGAGGGCATCGTCAAGGACGAGGTCGAGGGTCGCAAGCAGGCCATGACCGACCAGCTCGAGCGCATCGGCGCCACCCTGGCGGATTACCTGAGCTCCGAGGACAAGACCGAGGAGCAGATCGACCAGGAGTTGACCGAGGCCGCCGAGGAGGGCGTCCGGATCCAGCTGCTGCTCGACACGATCGCCGACGCGGAGGACGTGCAGGTCTCCGACGACGAGTTCGGCCACGAGATCGTGCACCGCGCGCAGCGTGCGCAGATGCAGCCCCAGCAGTACTACGACCAGCTCGTCCAGTCGGGCGCGGCCGCGGCCGTGTTCGGCGACGTGCGCCGCGGCAAGGCGCTCGCCTCGGTGATGGAGCAGGTCACGATGAAGGACTCGGAAGGCACCGAGCTCACCCTCGACGACCTGCGGGCCGCCAGCGAGGATGAGCACGCGGGGCACAACCACTGAGCCAGATGCGACCGGCCGCCGCCCTCGGGTGGCGGCCGGTCGGCTTTTCGCAGGGCGTGCGCTGTCAGCGAACACCTGCCCGAGCGGGAAGCTGATGCGCATTCGACCGGTTAGGTTGGTCGTACGACGGACAACCTGCCGGCTGGATCCTTCGGCCGGCACAGTCAGCTGTGAAGGGCTGCCATGACCGATCTCCACATCCCCGCGAGCCCTGTGCTGCGTGGGGGCGACACCCTCAGTGGCAACCTCGACGACTCGGTCTTCAATCGCCTGCTGCGTGAACGGATCATTTTCCTCGGCAGCGAGGTGACCGACTCGGTTGCCAACCGGATCTGCGCGCAGCTGCTGCTGCTTTCCGCCGAGGACCCCCACCGGGACATCAACCTGTGGATCAACTCGCCGGGTGGCTCGGTCTACTCCGGCATGGCGATCTACGACACCATGCAGTTCATCGAGAACGACGTGCAGACCGTCGCGATGGGCATGGCCGCCTCGATGGGGCAGTTCCTGCTTTGCGCCGGCACCGCCGGTAAGCGCTACGCGCTGCCGCACGCGCGGATCATGATGCACCAGCCGTCCGGCGGCATGGGTGGCACCGCGGCCGACATCGCGATCCAGGCCGAGCAGATGCTTTACACCAAGCGCATGTTCCAGGAGCGGATCTCGCACCACACCGGTCAGTCCCAGGAGCAGATCGCCGCCGACTTCGACCGGGACCGCTGGTTCACGGCCGACGAGGCCAAGGACTACGGCTTTATCGACAAGGTGATCAGCGGCGCCGAGCAGGTCGCCGAGGGTGCCGGAACGCTGAACTGAGGAGCTGAAATATGACTGACCTGACCATGCCTCCCGGGTTCGCTCCGGTGCACAACCGCTACGTTCTCCCGTCTTTCGTCGAGCGTTCCTCGAACGGGATGATGAAGGAGACAAACCCGTACAACAAGATGTTCGAGGACCGGATCATCTTCCTCGGCGTGCAGGTGGACGACGCGTCGGCCAACGACGTGATGGCCCAGCTGCTGACGCTGGAGAGCTCCGACCCGGACCGCGACATCACGATGTACATCAACTCGCCCGGTGGTTCCTTCACGGCCATGACGGCCATCTACGACACCATGCAGTACGTTCGCCCGGACATCTCCACCGTCTGCCTGGGCCAGGCCGCCAGCGCCGCCGCGGTGCTGCTGGCCGGCGGCACCCCCGGCAAGCGCCTCGCGCTGCCGCACTCCCGGGTGCTGATCCACCAGCCGGCCACCGAGGGTGGTTACGGTCAGGGGTCGGACATCGAGATCCAGGCGCGTGAGATCCTCCGCATGCGCTCGCAGCTGGAGGAGCTGATCGCTCACCACTCCGGCCAGGCAGTCGAGAAGGTCCGCAAGGACATCGACCGCGACAAGATCATGACGGCCGCCGAAGCCAAGGAGTACGGCATCGTCGACACCGTCCTGGCCAGCCGGAAGAAGACGCTGCAGGCCGTCGGCGCGGGTAGCTGAGAGCACGATGTCAGGGGTCGGCCGGTGCTCGTTAAACTGGCCGACCCCTGACACGCCCGTTTTGGGGGGTCGGAGAACCGCCCCTTTGCGGGTAACGTCGAGCATGCAGCCTCAGTTACGCCGTTCGGCAGACGATGAGATGGCAACGAGGCATTCAGTCCTCGGACCAGGGACCGGCGTGAGCCGGTCGATGAGCTCAAGGAGAACGTAGGTGGCACGGATCGGCGACGGCGGCGACCTACTGAAGTGCTCCTTCTGTGGGAAGTCCCAGAAGCAGGTCAAAAAGCTCATCGCGGGCCCTGGTGTCTACATCTGCGACGAGTGCATTGACCTCTGCAACGAGATCATCGAAGAAGAGCTGGCCGAGACCGGCGAGGTGAAGTGGGAAGAGCTTCCCAAGCCGATGGAGATCTGCGCCTTCCTCGACACCTACGTTGTCGGACAGGAACAGGCCAAGAAGGCACTTTCAGTAGCGGTCTACAACCACTACAAGCGGATTCAGGCAGAGTCGAGCGGCGCTCCCGGAGGCGGTAGCGACGTCGAGGTGGCCAAGTCCAACATCATGCTCATCGGCCCCACCGGCTGCGGCAAGACTCACTTGGCGCAGACCCTGGCCCGCATGCTCAACGTTCCGTTCGCGATAGCCGATGCCACGGCGCTGACCGAGGCCGGCTATGTCGGCGAGGACGTCGAAAACATCCTGCTCAAGCTGATCCAGGCGGCCGACTACGACGTCAAGCGCGCCGAGCAGGGCATCATCTACATCGACGAGGTCGACAAGATCGCCCGCAAGAGCGAAAACCCGTCGATCACCCGCGACGTTTCCGGTGAGGGCGTTCAGCAAGCACTGCTGAAGATCCTCGAGGGCACGGTGGCAAACGTTCCGCCGCAGGGCGGTCGCAAGCACCCGCACCAGGAGTTCATCCAGATCGACACGACGAACGTGCTGTTCATCGTGGGCGGCGCCTTCGCCGGTCTGGACCGCATCATCGAGTCCCGGGTCGGCCACGGCGGCGTCGGGTTCGGCGCGCACCTGCGCTCGATCTCGGAGCGGAACACCGACGACATCTTCAGCAAGGTCATGCCGGAAGACATGCTGAAGTTCGGGCTCATCCCCGAGTTCATCGGCCGTCTCCCGGTGATCACCACGGTGCGCAACCTCGACCGCGAGGCGCTCATCAAGATCTTGACCGAGCCCCGAAATGCGTATGTGAAGCAGTACCAGCGCCTCTTCGAGCTGGACGGCGTCGAGCTGGAGTTCGACTTCGACGCGCTCGAAGCGATCGCCGACCAGGCGATGCTGCGCGGCACCGGCGCCCGAGGCCTGCGGGCGATCATGGAAGAGGTCCTCCTCTCCGTGATGTATGAGGTGCCCAGCAACCCCGACGCCGCCCGGGTGGTCATCACCGGCGAGGTCGTGCTGGAAAACGTCAACCCGACCATCGTTCCCCGGGAGTTCGTCGGGCGGCGCCGCCGTCCCGACCGCGAGGAAAAGTCGGCCTGAGTTTCGTCCGCAGACACCGCGTCCGGCTCCGGCCGGCGCGGTGTTTGTGCTTTCCGCGGGTCGCTGGAGATGCGTAGGCTCGGCTCATGCGCGTAGCGGTCTGCCAGCTGAACTCCCGGGAAGATCGGGCCGACAACCTGCGAGTGGCTCGAGACCTGCTGGAGCGGGCCGCCTCAGCCGGCGCCGACCTGGCCGTCCTCCCTGAGTACGTCGACTATCTCGGCCCCGGCAAGGCCGCCCCCGAGCCCGAATCGACGGATGGCGAGTTCGCCCAGTTCTTCGCCCGAGCCGCCCGCGAGCTCGGCATCTGGGTGCACACCGGCTCGTTCCACGAGACCGGCCCCGACGACGCCCACACGTACAACACGTCCCTGGTGTTCTCCCCCGAGGGTGAGCTGACCGCCACCTACCGCAAGATCCACCTTTACGACGTGGAGATAGCCGGCCGAGTCTCCTACCAGGAGTCCAGCTCGGTCGCCCCCGGCGCCGAAACGGTCGTGACCGAGATAGCCGGCGTCCCCACCGGCCTGTCCATCTGCTACGACCTGCGCTTCCCCGAGCTGTACCGCCGCCTCGCGATAGCCGGCGCCCGCGTCCTGGTGGTGCCCGCAGCGTTCATGATGCACACCGGCCGCGACCACTGGGAGATCCTCCTGCGGGCCCGCGCAATCGAGAACCAGTGCTATGTGATCGCCGCCGGCCAAACCGGCGACCACAACCCCTCCCGAACCTGCTTCGGCCGCAGCATGGTTATCGACCCGTGGGGCACCGTCCTGGCCCAGGCCCCAGACGACATCACCATCGCCACAGCCGACCTGGACCTGACCCGCCTGGAAAAAATCCGCGCCGAACTCCCCAGCCTGGCCAACCGCCGCCTCTAGCCCCAGCCCTCGTGACACACAGCAAGGCCCCGCAGCCAGCAGGCACCCCCTCCCACGCCCTCAGGCCGAACCGCCGTGCCACGGCCCCACCGGGGGTGCTCCACCCCCACCAAGCCCCCGCCGCGGGCCGACTGCCGTCCTCTAGGCGCGCCGGTCGCCCCTTGCGGACCCGCGGCCCCCGGATACACGTGGTCCGCCACCGTCGCGGGCTCTTGCCGGCCAGCCCGGCGACGCGCATGAGCCGGGCGACGCGTTTACGACCGTGTCGCAGCCCCGCGTCGGCCAGGTCGCCGTGCACGCGCGGCGCTCCGTAGGTGCCTTTAGACACCGCATGCACCGCGGTGATGCGCTCGGTGAGTTCGGCGTCGACGCGCTGGCGCGGACTCTGCTGACCACGAACATGGTGGTAGTAGGCGGATCGGGAGACCTCGAGTAGCTCGCACGCACGTTTGACGTTGTGCTTGCCGGTCTTTTCCGCCTCGATGAACGGGTACCTGTTCATCGGGTCTCCTTGGCGAAGAAAGCCGTTGCCCGCTTCAAAATATCGACGTCTTCGCGCAGCCGCCGGTTCTCGCGCCGCAACTGGCGAGTTCGTCTCGTTCGCTGCTGGTCAACCCGTCGTTACGGGCGCCGGTGTCGAGGTCGGCCTGCTTGACCCACTCCCGGACCGCGGTCTCGGTCAGGTCGAAATCCTGGCTGATCTGCCGGACCGTGCGATCCCCACGCTGACACAACTCGACGATCTCGGCCTTGAACTCAGGCGTGAACGACCGACGAGGCCGTGCGCGCTTCTTCGCCATGTTCTCCATGATGATGGACATCCTCCCGGAGACCCCAGGTCCCCAGATCTTGGATGTCCGTCAAAACGGGGCAGGCCCAGTTCTGCATGGATTCATTTGTGCGCGGCTTTGCCTCGGCGGGCCACGCTGCGTGGCGTTCTCTACGCCGGAGCTGGGCTTCAGCACCCGCACTTGCGGCTGATCTTGTGGAGCTGCCGTTCGTCCTCTGCGGAGATTCGGCAAGTTTCATCAAGGTAGGGACGCGACGTTTGGCTCAATGCTGGCCGAGGGGAGGGCTCGCTTCTAGGCGGGCTGCGTCTCTTCGGTCTTGACCGCGTGAGCTCTGCCGTGCGAGCTGCTGTTTTGCGGGGCTCGCTGCGGGCGGGGGCTTGGCTGGTCCTCGCGCGAAGGCGCGTTATGGCCTGGGGGACTCGGTGGTCGCGGGGAGTGGAGGGCAGGTGGTGTTGCGTTTGGGGAGTCAGGCCTCGTACTGCTGCATGGGGTCTGAGAGCGGGGTCACAGGAGCTGAACTAGGTAGCCGATCAGAGCTACGCCGATCACTGCGCTGCCGGCCAGGAGCATGGCGCCGCCCATCCGGGATGGACCGCGGCGGACCAGGCGGCTCACCGAGACAACCAGTGTGACCAGCACAAGCGCGCCGATTACGAACTGCCACAGTGGGAAGACGAGATCGAGGAGCGCGTCGGCGGCCAAGGTCGGGGAGTCACCCATAAGCCCACTCTGTCATGGTCAGCAAGGCGTTGCGGGGGCCTCCGGAGACCGGCAGGCACGGGGGTCGATTTGCATGGGCGGCAGGTGATCCCGTAACTTTCTCTTTGCCCGCGGGAAACCCGGACGGAACGACACGAAAGTGACGGACCGACCTGGATTCGGCGGGAGCGGAGGCACGCGCTAAGCTTGCCGAAGCACCGGGCGAGGCTGGTTCGAGGTTCCGCGAAATCGGGATTTGCGCCAGCGAGATTGACCGGGTAGAGTAACGAAGCCCGCAGGGAGCCGGGCGGACTGATCGCCAAGCTGCGATCGTCGGCCGGTCCTACTGGGCCACCTCTATGAACTTCCCGCCTCAAAGCGGGTGCGTTTTGTGGGGAAAAACTTGGGTGGTGCCGGCAAGATCTAAGATCTTGTGCCTGCGAAGCCGACCAGGTAAGTTTGAGCGGTTGCCCCGAGGGCGGTTTAACACGGGTGCGGTTGTTCTTTGAGAACTCAACAGGGTGCTAGATAAGCCAGTGCCAAAAGTTTTATCCCTGGCCAAGC
>NZ_JBEZYA010000067.1:0-9169 GCF_040638295.1 Actinoplanes sp. NPDC026619 | reverse complement strand
CCAGCCGTTGCCAGTCCTCATCAGTCAAATCACCAGCCACGACGAGACAACGATCGATCATCGCAACCAGTGATGATCCGTCAGATGCGCCCTAACGATCCCTACCAGCTCCGACCTGGCGGATATGGGCTGGGTGCGGTGCGTCCTGGTCCTTCGTTCGGGACCGGAACTTCCTGGGCGCCTTTGTTCAGCGGTCAGGAAGGCCACGGTGAAGTGCTGCGGGGTAGCCGTGGCGATGCCGCGGGGGTATAGCCGGGTGGCTCCTTCGTCGAGCGATCAGTCAGTGAACACGGGAACTCTCCCGGCTCCGCCCGGGGCCGTCTCGTCCGGAGGCGGTCGCATCGGGCTGGGTCCACCGTCGACCGATCGGGTCGGGAGAGGGCGGAGCCGCCGTAGTACTCCGAGGCCGGGAAAGCCGGTCACATGGGGAAGGGCGGCAGCGAGATCGCAAGGGAGGTACTGCAATGCCTGAAGACACGGTGGTGGATACCGCCGTCATGTGGCCGAGCCCGGAAGAGGCTGGGTTACGGGTACGGGAGATGCAGATCAAACTGCACCGTTGGGCGGCGGCCGACCACGGTCGCCGGTTTGATGATGTCTACAACTTCGTCAGCGACCCGGTCACGCTGGTCGTGGCCTTGCAACGGGTCGCTGGGAATGCCGGAGCCCGCACCGCCGGAGTGGACGGCGTCACCGCTGTCCACGTGAGCATCGCGGGACCCGAGGTGTTCCTGACCCACGTCCGTTCCCTGCTGAAGACCGGCACGTTCCGGCCGCTACCAGTACGGGAGAAGATGACCCCCAAGACCGGCGGGAAACTGCGCCGGCTGGGAATACACCATCACGGACCGTGTGGTCCAGGCGGCACTGAAACTGGTCCTGGAGCCCATCTTCGAGGCCGATTTCCGGCCTTGTTCTTATGGGTTCCGGCCCAACCGGCGCGCGCACGACGCCATCGCCGATCCATCATCTGGCCACCGCCGGTTACCGGTGGGTGCTGGACGCGGATATCGAGGCGTGCTTCGACCGCATCGACCACCCGGCCCTGATGGACCGGGTCCGAGCGCGGGTGAAGGACAAGCGGGTGCTCACGCTGGTGAAGGCGTTCCTCAAAGCCGGGATCATGACCGAGCTCGGCGAACGGAACGAGACCACCTCCGGCACACCGCAAGGCGGGATCCTCTCACCGCTGCTGGCCAACATCGCGTTGTCGGTGCTCGACGAGTTCTTCGCCGAGCAGTGGGCCGCGATGGGCACCGGCAACCAACGCAGACAACGACGAGACCGTGGGCTCGCGACGTGGCAGTTGGTGGTTACGCCGACGACTTCCTCGTCCTGGTCCACGGCACCGAGCAACACGTCGAAGAACTGCGCGAGCAGGTGAGTACGGTCCTGGCGACGATGGGTTTGCGCCTGTCACCGGCCAAGACCAGGGTCGCCCACCTTGCCGAAGGGGTCGACTTCCTCGGCTTCCGCATCGTCTGGCAGCGGAAACGAGGAACGAGCAAGTGGCATGTCTACACGTTCATCGCCGACAAACCGGTCCAGGCGTTGAAACGGAAGATCAAGTCACTGACCCGCCGGTTGTCGCACATGAGCTACCGGGAAACGCTGGTAAAGATCAACTACATCCAGCGGGGATGGGCCAACTATTTCAAGCACGCGGTCGCGAAGCACACCTTCTCCCACCTGCAGAACTTCATCTGGTGGCGAGTGATCAACTGGGTGATCGCCGCAACCGCATGACCTGGAGAGCCATCCAGCGATGGCTACGCACCCCGCAAGGGTGGCGACCCATTGCGCTCGACGGGGTCGAACTGTTCAAGATCGCGAAGGTCTCCGTCACCCGATACCGCTATCGCGGCAGCAAGATCCCGAACCCCTGGCAGCCCCGGGCGATAAGCCTCGTCCCAACGGCATGACCTCGTGGAGAGCCCCGTGCGGTGAAAGTCGCACGCCGGGTTCGGCGGGCGGGTCCGGGAAACGGACCTGGAGCAATACAGGCACCGCGTCCGGGCCCGGCCCAACACCTGTCCTGGATCAGCCGCTGCCGGCGCACCGTCCGCGACTACGAACGCCTACCCGAACACCACGCCACCATCATCCAATGGTCGATGATCATCATCATGACCCGCCGACTCGCCCACCACTCCATCTGATCCGGTTGCCAGACAGGCACTGAGGGGTGCAGAGCCTCGGAGTCATGCGCTGGAAGTTCCGCTATCTGCAGGCCGGCACCGGCTCGACCCGAACCGCGGCGCTGACGGGTAACAAGTAGAAGCCGTCGACGCTACTGATTTTCAGGGTGCCCGGGGCAAACTGGCTGAGCCACCCGCAGTAATCACCGCTGCCGGTGTGCACGGTCACCAACTCGGCCTTCGCCGGACGGGTCGGCGCCGTCCACAGCAAACCCGCCGCGACCGCTACCGCGACGACCCCCACGACGGTGAGCAGTTGAGCTCGACGGATGCAGCGCTGTGCGGCCCGGATCTCCCCATCGGTCCAGCGTTCCAGGTCCTCCGGGGCGAGCAGTACTTCGTCGCCGGGAAGCCCGGACGACGCCCGGACGGCCAGCATGGTCGCCGCCACCAGGACACTCAAGGCGAGCCCGAACAGACATAGCATGGCGACCTGGTAGGACACCACCAAGCCGACTAGGTCACCGCGACCCTTAACGATCAGTACAGCGCCGAGCAACGCGGTGATCCCGGTCAGGCCAGTACGCCATGACTCGGCCTGCCGCCGCACAACGTCTAGCTGAGCGAACCGCAACTGGTGCGCCTTCTCCGCCCAGCGCATCCGGTCAAGGCTCACGGGTGGAACTCCACCTGCCAGAAGGCGCCACAGCCGAGGAAGACCGCATCCCCCGGGCGGTTGGTATGTGCGTGCCCGCAGTCACAGCACACCGTCCGGGGGCCAGGAACTGGCGGGGCGGCCGACTTTCTGCTGAACCGGCCCTTCGACCCGCCGACCCCGAAGGTCCACGATGTGGTGACCTGCGCCCCGCAGCCAGGGCAGATGCCAGTCACCTCGAACCGCCGACCTTCGTCCCCCGAGGTGATGACGAAGTCCGATTCACTCGGGCGGTACTCCTTGGGCTGATACGGCACCGACCGGTGATTCTCGACCCGCCTAAACAACGCCGGTCCTTTCGCCCACGCTGATCCCGAGGAGGGACGCGTACCGGTCGATGCGCTCCCGGACGACATCGACCGGTTCGGCCAGGTCCACGGCGGCGGCGGCGAGGTGCTCGGCACTGATCTCAGCGATCACTGGTTCCTGACCATCCAGGTGAACCGTGACGGCAAGCAGATCCTGCCAGCGCACGATTTCTTCCGGGCAGTCCACGGCCTGGCAGTCGACCTCGAGGCCGAGCGGCCGCAGCCGCACCATCCGCTGGTAAGCCTCCGCGAGCGTCCAACCGTACCGGCCGGCGATCTGCACCAGCTGGAACGATCGCACTGTGCCCAGCGTCGTCGCTGAACCGTACTCGTCGAACTGCTGCAGCATCGCCACATCGAAGCGGTCGGCAACGCGTGCCGATAGCGACTCCCGGTCAGCGTCCGTGAGTTCGGGCAGGGGCGCCCCGAGCGCTCGGAACGGTTCGAGCATCTCGAGGTAGGCGGTTACCGACTGTCGTGACGTCGCGGCGCCGCGCACGATGTCGCCGGCTGCAAGCTCCCACGTGACGTCATGCCGCCCGTCGTGCACCGCATGTGTCCCAGTGATGAGTGCGTCTCGTTCCTCGTAGCGATGACACGCAACCGGCGAGGAAGTGGCGCACGCGGGCAACGAGCTCAGATCGATGGTTTCCGGATAGAGCTTCGTAAAATGGTCGATCGCTTGTGCGACCGTGTAGTCCAAAAAGTACGCGATGTCGATGATCTCCGGCATCGTCACTGGACGACGAATGTCAGCGATTGCGAGGAGTCGGCTGTTTCTGCTGAGCCGTTCGTCGAAACCCGCCAATTCTTGGGAACCGATCTCTCGGATGAGCCGGATGGTCGCGGCCCAGCCAGAGGCCGGAACCGGCACGTCGAGGTGACGGTCGTAGAGCAGCAGCGTTTCGTTGAGGACGGTGCGTTCTTCGCTGGTCGGCGTGACATCCAGAAAGTCGTCTTCTGGTGGCAGGCGGACGAAACCTGAGGCGGTCAGGCGCTCGATGCCAGCGCGCACCTCGCGGACGGATTTCTCCAACCGGCCGGCGATGAGCATCAGGTGCAGCGGGGTGAGCGGGAAGTCGAGCTGCGAGACGTAACGTAGAGTCTCACGCTCCACATCAGTGAGGTCGGATGGGTAGCGTTCCCGTCCGGCGACCTCGTAGCCGAGCGGCGCGAACCGGTCGAAGAGGGCTAGGACGTCTCCGATCGCGCCGCCGAGTTTGCCGCTGAGCCGGACGATATGGGTAGGTGGGACCACCGGTGATATCCAAGGTGCGGAGCCGTACAACTGGCGGGAGAAGGCTGATACGTCGTTCCAGGTGAAGACCTGGTCGCGGAGGTCGCCTAGGTCCTCGATACGCGGACCGACCCAATCGGCCGGGACCAGCGTCCCAGCCCGGCGCAGTACCTCGCCGAGGGGGATCTGCAGCTGCGCCGAGGCGTTGGCGAGCCAGCCGCCGACTGCCCGTCGGCGATGGCAGCCGGGGGGAGACCAGGCGGCGACGGCCCCGATCAGCGCGGGTTTCTCGACGCCCGCAGTCAACGGTCCGTCCTCTTCTTTGAAGACATAGCTGACCGGCGGTACCTCTCGGGCGCAGGCGAGGTTCAGCCCGGTGATCGCATAGCGCCGTAGCCGCCGCAGCCGTAACACGGGCGGCTCCTCGTCGTCGACGGACGCCTCCAGCAGATCATCAACGGAGGGGTGTCCGAACCGGCTCGGACCGCTGCTGCTCAAGTCGTAGAGCTGATCCACGACCGACGCGTCGAGCGGGCCAACCACCGGGAATCCATCGAGCCTCGTCGGTTCCGGAATGTTGTCCACACCGATGAACGTGAGGGTTCCCTTCCACACCCCGACCCGCCAAG
This sequence comes from Actinoplanes sp. NPDC026619, assembly GCF_040638295.1. NCBI lineage: Bacteria > Bacillati > Actinomycetota > Actinomycetes > Micromonosporales > Micromonosporaceae > Actinoplanes > Actinoplanes sp. NPDC026619. The sequence continues at coordinate 4,142 of NZ_JBEZYA010000067.1, read as the reverse complement.
AAGCTAGCCACAGGTTCGTGCCGTCGAAGGCCGACCAGTACAGGTCGCCGTTGAAAAGAGCATGATCAGCAGGAAGGCAACCGACACGCGCAGCGGACGGCGGACTGCCGTGCAGGTAGGTACTGTCGATCGGCATCGGGCGGTCGTTGTCTACCAGCCAGCTAAAGATTGCCTCGGCTACTGCAGGCGCGTTGTCGGCCACCCGCCACAGCCAGCTCAGCGTCAGTCCCGGCCACTCCTGCAACCGGGGCAGCGACGCCCGTACCTCCTGACTGATCCAATCTTTGTCCCAGGAGCGCAGCTTGTTGCGATCGACGGTGAACTGCGGGCGGCGCTGGCCGCGGAGATTGATGACGAGGCCGTGCCGCTCCTCATTCGTGCGCACCCCGTCAGCTACGAGAGCACCCTCACCGGGAACCCACCACAGGTCGTCGCCGAACTGCATCGGCTCGACGGTCGCCCCGGCGTAGCGCAACTTCTCCGGCTTCCACACCTCCCCACTGCCGTCGGCATCCTTGACATGAACCTCGAACTCGGCCACCCAGAGCAGCCGCCGCATGGTGCTCAGCACCGAGATGCGGTCCTCCCCGGTGAGATAGAGCCGGACGCGGGTGCCCCCGCCGGGCATTTCGGTCGATGGAACGATTTGGAAAAGGCTGCCGCTGCTGGCGATCCGTACGCTGTGCGCCGCACCCGCCACGACGTCGTTCTCGCCGACCGGCCGGGTGGCGATCAAGATCTCCTCGGCGATCATGAAGTAGCTGAACACGCCGACACCGAACTGGCTGTTCGGGACGAGCCGCAGCGGCGGATCCAGTTCCTGCCACCGTGCCTGCTCGGCACGAAAGGTGGGCCGGTAGACGAATCGTTCGCCAGCGTTCGCGAACGTGCTCATCAGGATGTCGCGGCTCATCCCAACGCCATTGTCGATGCACTCGATGTACTCCCGGCCGTCAGCGTCAACGCCCTGCCGTAGTTCGATGCGGCCGTTCCAGTCCGTCACCTCATGCCTGACCGCCTGCTGGTACCGGCGCCGTGTCTGCCGGTATCGGCACGCGTCGAGCGCGTTCTGGTACAGCTCCCGAATCGCCAGGTCTGGCTCGCCGTAGAGCTGCCGACCCATGAGCAACTCGCGGACCTTTTCGTCCGAGAGGCGAAAGCTAAGTAGCGGTGTCTCGAAGGCGGGTATGCCATCGGCGTTTTCGGGGCGGACTCCGTCGGCCTTGAATGCCCGCGGCAACGCCGTAGACAGATCAGGGTCCAGCTCGACGGTTGACAGCGCGTTCCCAGCATCGGCCGCCCGACGGACCAGACCGTCGAAGGCGGCATGCAGCGCCGGATGGTCGCACACCGCGTGCAGCGACAGCCCGTTGTCCACCCGGCGCCAGCTCGCCTTCACCGTTGCGCCGTGTAGCGCAGCGATCGACAGCTCGGCGCCGATGCCGATGTGGTCGACTATCACGCTGGGCATTCGCCGGGGATCCGCGGCCATGATGCCGGCCAGCCACAGTGCGGCACCGAGGGTACGTATGCGGGTGTCAAAGATCCTAATGCCAAGCATCTCCAGCAGGTGGCTGTCACCGGCGTCGGCATCGACGCAGTGCAGCAGCACTCCAAGTGCCGTAGTTATTTCCCTCGATGTCAGCTCCGTGTCCAGCGGCGCCAGTACGTTGGCAATCCGCGCGGTGAGCCCGGTGACGGCCGCGTCACTCCAGAGGGATGGCCGTTCGGCAAGCCACCGGTGGACGAGCCACATGGCCAGGGCGTCACGGGCCTCGCTCCGGCCACGGCGGCTCAGCCCCTCGGCCCGCCGGCAGACGTGCTCGTGCATGGCATGGGTGATCTCAAGGTCACTACGTGGCCCGTCACCATAGGTGCGTGAGAAGTCCCGCGGTCGTACGCCGGCCGCCAAGCGCAGACCGGCACCGAGCGCCACCTCGCGCAGAAACGGCACCGCGACCAGGAAGACGAGCTCAGCGGCGCTGAGCCGAGCCTTCGGAGGCAAGCACTGATCGAGGGCATTCAGGACCCGAGCCGGAAAGTCCTGCGAGGACCACATGTCGACAAGGGCCGCCCCACTCTCCAACGCTGCACGGGCGGCAAGCCACTCCTGCGAGCAGTCGTCCACGACTTCCAGCACAGCGTGGCGCAGCCGGTCCACGTCGCTCGGTGAGTTGCCGGCGCGTTCCCAGATCGCGCTGGACTCCACGGCGCGGCGCCACGCCTCCCTGACCTGGTCGCCATCACACACGACTTCCGACAGGACATCCGCGCGCTTCGCGCCGTGCTGGGCATGCACCAGATCCGGCTGCTGCGTCAGGCCGTCTGTGCGGCCGGCCTTGCGGGCCAGATAGTGGGTGACGGCATCGAGCACCTCGTCCAGCGTCCGAGCGGGATGCCGCCGATCAAGGACTTCGGCAAGCGCCTGCGTGAAGTAACTGCCGTCTTCGCTGTACTGGCTGCGCTCGCCGGCACGGCAGCTGTTGATCAGAACCAGGGCACCGTCTGACGGGTACGGCAATGCCTCGCCCGCCGTTACCGCAGTAAGAGAGTCGGCCAGGTCGTTGCGGCACGCGTCGAACACGAAGAGCACCAGGCGTGCCCGGCAAGCGGAAAGGTCCGCGGGGACGAGCGGGACAAGACACTCGACCGCGGGCCCATTGTCGTACTCGTACACGTCCTCGGGTACCAACCAGCTGCGGCCGTTCAGCACGACGCCATGACCCGAGAAGTAGATGAGCAGCACACCGCCGGCCGGAGCCTCGCGCAGTGCACCCTGAACCGCACCCCGGATGCGGTTGCCGGTCGGCTGGACGCCCGAGGGGTCACCCGTCCCGCAGTAGCGCACGTCATAGCTGGACTGACGCAAAACCTCTGCCATGCGCCAGATGTCCATGGTTACTACGTCATTTATCGGAGGGAAAAGGTCGTTATCGCAACGGGGAACACCGATGAGTAGGGCACTGCGGCTGGCCATGACCACCTACCGAAGATGACGGAACGCCAAGGTATCAGTTTCAATGCGTAGCCGAGTTCCGAGAACACCGTAGGTAACGGGCACGAGTGAGAGCAAAGGCGATCTCTGACGCCCGGGTTGGACGACTCGCGGGTTGCCGCCAGTCGAGGGAGGCCGACCACATGGGCCGACAGTCTGTCGAGACCTGACTCAAACCGCTACCGCTGTCAACACGACACCGGCCAAGAGAACGAGTGCGGGCAGGAAGAACCAGAATCGCTGCGTACTGCCGGTGACGCGACGGCTCCACCGGTACAGCCGGCTGTTCTCGTGCACCTGGTCGGATTCCTCAAGCAGTTGGGCGAGGGTGAATCCCGGGCCGCCGAGGAACTCCGCATCGACGGCGTCGCGCAGCCGCATCGCCCGGCGCCGGTTGCGTTCGTGCAGCTCGGTGTAGGAAGCGGCGAAGCCGAGGCCCAGCAGCCCGACACACATGACGCCGACGCACGGCACGAGATCCGAGTAGCCGACATGCCCGTCACCCGTGATCGCCGCGATCAGCAGGGACGCGATGACGATCATGAAGTTGACCACGGTGGATCGCAACATCTCCGCGTGCCGGGAGTGCAGCCGCAGATCCGCGTACATCCCCCACAGGAGGTCTTTTCTCGCCTTCGCGATGTCGGACAACTCGTCGGCCATGTCGCTCCTCCGGCGGGTGGGCTCGCGGGGCTTCAGCCTATTCACTTGATCACGCTCGGCACATACATTGACGACAGTGTGTCGATGATGCGGGGGGAGACGAGCGCATGCCAGGACAACTCGTCGATCCGGAATTGTGGAAAGAAGGCCTGAACGAACAGGGCCGGCGCTGTGTCGACGCGCTGGAGCGCGCAATCGCGGCTCAGCCCTACGATCTGGAGTTCGGGGACTGGTTCGACTCAGGGCGCAGCGGAAGCCTGGTGGCCCGAGTCGTACGGAGAAAGGCACGCCATCCCGACCAGGTGATCCTGAAGTTCTGCGCGTCGGCTGACCGGGCTAGCCGCCTGCTCGGAGCAAGGGACGACGGCAACCCCTTCTGCGAAGCTCATCTAAGCACCTAGTCAGAGGTTCGGTACGTAACTGATTGGGTCACGGGCTGTACGCGAACACGCTCAGCAAGAGGGACATAGCAACGCAAAGACCT
>NZ_JBEZYA010000066.1:0-10146 GCF_040638295.1 Actinoplanes sp. NPDC026619 | reverse complement strand
GGGTGGTGGTGTTCGAGGCTGCGCAGGCCGGCCAGCAGTTCGTCGCGGGTGTGCGCGGTGGTGGCGGCGCGGTGCGGCTGGGGGGTTCGCCGGTTCATCGTGGCGCTGATCCGGGCGATCGGGGTGTCGGCGTGCTCGCTGATATAGGCGTGCAGGTTGTCCGCCTGCTCGGCGAGAGCCTGCTCGGTACGGGCCGAGAGCAGCAGCGTGTAAGGGCCTTCGCCGGTCGCGGTGTCCTCCGGCGCGGCGGGCGCTTGTTCGAGGATGACGTGGGCGTTGGTGCCGCTGATCCCGAACGAGGACACGGCGGCCCGGCGCGGCTGGTCGTCGTCGCCTTCGGGCCAGGGCGCCGGCTCGGTGAGGAGGCTCACCGCCCCGGTGGTCCAGTCCACGTGGGTGGTCGGCGTGTCGGCGTGCAGGGTCTTCGGCAGTGTTTCGTGCCGCATCGCCATCACCATTTTGATCACCCCGGCGATGCCGGCGGCGGCTTGGGTGTGGCCGATGTTGGATTTGATCGAGCCGAGTCGTAGTGGCCGGTCGGTGGGCCGGTTCTGGCCGTAGGTGGCGAGCAGCGCTTGGGCTTCGATGGGGTCGCCGAGGGTGGTGCCGGTGCCGTGGGCCTCGACCGCGTCGATGTCGGCGGGGTTCAGGCCGGCGTTGGCGAGGGCTTGGCGGATGACGCGTTCCTGGGAGGGTCCGTTGGGTGCGGTGAGGCCGTTGCTGGCGCCGTCCTGGTTGACGGCGCTGCCGCGGATGACCGCGAGGATGGGGTGGCCGAGGCGCTGGGCGTCGGAGAGTCGTTCGAGTAGGAGGAGGCCGGCGCCTTCGCCCCAGCCGGTGCCGCCGGTGTCGGTGGAGAAGGCTCGGCAGCGTCCGTCGGGGGAGAGGGCGCGTTGTCGGCTGAAGTCGATGAAGAGGCCGGGGGTGGACATGATGGTGACGCCGCCGGCCAGCGCGTAGTCGCATTCGCCGTTCCGCAGTGCGGAGCCGGCGAGGTGCATGGCGACGAGCGAGGAGGAGCAAGCCGTGTCCACGGTGACGGCCGGACCCTCGAAGCCGAACGTGTACGCGACCCGGCCGGTGGCGATGCTCCCCGCGCTGCCGTTGCCGATGTGGCCGTCGAAGTTCTCCGGGCGGAAGTGCAACCGGCTGCCGTAGTCGTTGTACATCACCCCGGCGAAGACGCCGACCGGCGTACCGCGAAGGTCGTCGGGGTTGATTCCGGCGCGTTCCAGCGTCTCCCAGGTGGTTTCGAGGAGCAGGCGCTGTTGTGGGTCGATGGTCAGGGCCTCGCGGGGGCTGATGCCGAAGAAGTCCGGGTCGAACTGGTCGGCGTGGTGCAGGAATCCGCCGTGGCGGGTGTAGGTCTTGCCGGCGGCTTCGGGGTCGGGGTCGTAGAGGGCGTCGGTGTCCCAGCCGCGGTTGGCGGGGAACTCGGTGATCGCGTCGGTGCCGTTCGCCACCAGGTCCCACAGCGCCTCGGGGGTGTTCGCGTCGCCGGGGTAGCGGCAGGCCATCGCGACGATCGCGATCGGCTCGTCGGTGCTGCCGGTGGTGGCCGCTCTCGGGGCGGTCGCGCCGGCGGCGCCGGCCACGGTCTGATGCAGGTAGGCGGCCAGGCGGTGCGGTGTGGGGTGATCGAAGATCAGGGTGGCGGGCAGGCGCAGCCCGGTGGCGGCGGTGAGCCGGTTGCGTAGTTCGACCGCGGTCAGCGAGTCGAAGCCGAGGTCCTTGAAGGCCCGCTCGGCGTCGACCGTGTCCGGGCCGGTGTGCCCGAGGACGACCGCCACCTGCGCGGACACCAGCTCGAGGAGGGCCTCCTCGGTGCGGTGGCTCATGCCGGTCGTCGCCGGGGCGCCCGGCCGCTGCGGAACCCGTACCAGATCGCGAAGAACGCCGGGCAGCGTGCCCGCGCCGGCCTGTGCGCGCAGCGCCGGCCGGTCGAACCGCACCGGGAGCAGCACCGGCTCCTCCTGGCCCAGCGCGGCGTCGAAGTGCGCGAGCGCCTCCTCGGTGCTCATCGGAGCGATGCCGGCCCGTGCGATCCGGGCCCGGTCCGCCTCGCCGAGCTTGGCGGTGAGGCCGCTCGCCTCCGCCCACAGGCCCCAGGCCAGACTCGTCGCCCGATGCCCGTCGCGACGGCGAGCGTGCGCCAGCGCGTCCAGATAGGCATTGGCGGCCGCGTAGTTGCCCTGCGCCGCCGTGCCCAGAATGCCGGCCATCGACGAGAAGAGGACGAACGCGGCCAGGTCGTGATCGCGGGTGAGCTCGTGCAGATGCCCCGCCGCGGTGGCCTTGGCGTCGAGAACACTCTGGAGCCGGTCGGCGGTAAGCGCGGTGATCGGGGCGTCGTCGGTGACGGCGGCGGCGTGGATGACCGCGGTCAGCGGGTGCCGCTCGTCGATGCCGGCGAGCAGGCCGGCCAGGGCGTCGTGATCGCTGGTGTCGCAGGCGGTGACGACCACCTCGGCGCCGAGGTCGGTGAGGTCCCGCCGTAGTTCGGTGGCGCCGGGCGCGTCGGGTCCGCGGCGGCTGGTCAGCAGGAGGTGGCGGGCGCCGTGCCGGGTGACGAGGTGGCGGGCGAGCACCGCGCCGAGGGCGCCGGTGCCGCCGGTGATGAGGATCGTCCCCTCGGGATCGAGAACGATCTCACCGGCCGGTGTGGCGCGGGCGACCCGGGGGGTGTGGCCGACGCCGTCCCGGAGGGCGATCTGGGGCTCGCCGGTGAGCAGGGCGGCCGGGGCCGCGTCGGCGGAGTTCGTGTCCAGGTCGAGCAGCACGAAGCGGCCCGGATGCTCGGTCTGCGCCGACCGCAGCAGCCCCCATAGCGGCGCGGCCGCCAGATCGATGCGGTCTCCCGGGGCGACGGCCACCGCGCCGTGGGTGCAGAGCACCAGCCGCGAGCCGGCGGTGCTCTCGTCGGCCAGCCAGTCCTGCACCAGACGCAGCACGTCGGCCGGCCGGGAGGCCGGCCCGTCGAGGACGGTCGCGTCGAAGCCCGCCGCCGTCAGGCGTACGGCCAGGTCGGCGTCGCCGGCGATCGCCCAGCGCCCGGCCGGTGTCGCCGGGCTCGGCGGGGGCACCGGAACCCAGTCCAGCCGGAACAGCGAGTCGGCCGCCCGCAGGCCTCCGGCGGGGGCCGTGCGGACCGCCAGGGACCGCACCGAGAGCACCGGCCCGCCCGAGCCGTCGGTGGCGGAAAGGCTTCCGTCGGGCGCCAGGCGCAGCCGCAGCGCGGCGGCGCCGGGCGAGTGCAGCGTGACACCGCCGAACGAGAACGGCAGCCGGAGCTCGTCACCGAGGGCGAGCGGGTGCAGCGCCGCGTCGAGCAGCGCCGGGTGCACGGTGTGCCGGCCGGCCTCGTCGCGGAGCCCGGCGGGGAGAGCGACCTCCGCGTAGACGTCGTCGCCCTGCCGCCAGGCGGCACGCAGGCCCTGGAAGGCAGCGCCGTAGTTCAGTCCCAGATCGGCGAGCCGCGCGTAGAGCGCGTCGAGGTCGATGGGCTCCGCGCCGATCGGCGGCCAGACAATTGCCGCCGCCTCCGCCTCGGTGTCGCCGCCCAGGATGCCGGTAGCGTGCCGGCGCCAGGGATCGTCCTGTTCGTTCACCGAGCGGCTGTGGATGGTCAGCTGGTGCCCGTCGTCCTGCCGGGTGACGGTGAGCTGGATGTCCACGTTCTCGTCCGCCCGCAGCGTCAGGGGCGTCTCCAGCGTCAGCTCCGCCACGGACCGGACGCCCATGCGGTCAGCCGCGTGCAGGGCGAGATCGAGGAACGTCGTTCCGGAGACCGTGACCGCGCCGTGGACGGCATGGTCGGCCAGCCATGGCTGCGTGCGGAGCGAAAGCCGGCCGGTGAGCAGCAGTCCCCGGCCGTCGGCCAGCTCGACGGTCGCGCCGAGCAGCGGATGACCGGTGGAACGCTGCCCCAGGCCACCGGGATCACCGGCATTCACGGGGGCGTCCAGCCAGTAGCGGCGGCGCTGGAACGCGTAGGTGGGCAGCTCCACCCGGCGGCCGCTCCAGGAGGCGAACGGCGACCAGTCCACCGCCAGGCCCGTGGTCCAGGCGCCCGCGACGGCGGCGAGCACGCTCTCGTCCTCCGGCTGGTCCCGGCGCAGGGTGGGAAGCACCCGTCGAGCCGTGTCCGGCCCCGCCGAGGCGTCCAGCGTCTCGTGGACCATCGCCGTCAGCACCGGCGTCGGCCCGAGCTCCACGAACCGGGTTACGCCCTGCTCGTGCAGGTAGGTGATCGCGTCGGAGAACCGAACCGTCGCCCGGACCTGCTCGACCCAGTAATCGGGGGAGCGCAGCTGCTCCTCGGTGGCCGGCCGGCCGGTGACGTCCGAGATGACCGGCAACCGCGGCGCCTCGAACGTCAACCCCGCCGCGACCCGGCGGAACTCGTCGAGCATGGCGTCCAGGTGGTGCGAGTGGAAGGCATGGCTGACGTTCAGACGGCGCGTCTTGTGGCCCAGCTTCGCGAAGCTGCCGGCCAGCTCGGTGACGATCTCGGCGTCACCGGAGAGCACGGTCGCGGTGGGGCCGTTCACCGCGGCGATCCCCACGCCGCGATGGCCGTCGAGCACCGCGCGGACCTCGTCCTCGCCGGCCTGAACGGCCAGCATCGCACCCGGCGTCCGGATCTCCTGCATGAGACGGCCGCGTGCGGCCACCAGGGCGGCGGCGTCGGAAATCGAGAAGACACCGGCCGCGTACGCCGCCGCGAGCTCACCGATGGAGTGACCCACGAGGTACGCGGGACGCCAGCCGCACCGCTCCAGCAGGCGGTAGAGGGCGACCTCCAGGGTGAACAGCGCCGGCTGCGTGTACTCCGTCTGCCGCAGCGGTTCCGGATCGTCGCCGAACATGACCGCACGCAGCGGCCGGTCGAGGTGCGGGTCGAACGCCGCGCACAACTCGTCGACGGCGGCCGCGAAGGTCGGAACCCGGTGGTAGAGGTCGCGGCCCATTCCGGGCCGCTGCGAGCCCTGTCCACTGAAGAGGAAAGCCCAGGCGCCCGGCTCCTGAACGGTGCCGCGCACCACCCCCGGGTGGTCGGCCCCGGCGGCGAGCGCTTCCAGGGCGGCCGTGGGTGCCAGACCGCCGGACGGGAGGACGGCTGCCCGGTACGCGAATGCGCGGCCCGCGGCGAGGGCGCCGCCGACTTCGGTCGGATCCGTGGTGAGGGAGTCGCCGGCCCAGTCGCGCAGCCGCCCGGCCCGGCCGCGCAACGCCGCCTCGGTGTGACCCGAGAGCAGCCACGGAATGCGTCCGCCCACTTCCGGCGCGGGCTCCGCGGACGGGGTGACCGGCGGCGCCTGCTCGAGGATCAGGTGTGAGTTGGTGCCGCTGATGCCGAACGACGAGATCGCGGCACGGCGCGGCCGTTCTCCGGCGGTCCACGGCTGCTCCTCGTTCAGCAGGCGCATCGGGGCCGATGCCCAGTCCAGGTGCGGGGTCGGGGTGGCGGCGTGCAGGGTGCGGGGCAGCACGCCGTGACGCAGGGCCATGACCATCTTGATGACGCCGGCCACGCCCGCGGCGGCCTGGGTGTGGCCGATGTTCGACTTGATCGAGCCGAGCCACAGCGGCATCTGCGGGTCCCGGCGCTTGCCGTAGACGGCGAGCAACGCCTGCGCTTCGATCGGGTCGCCGAGGGTGGTGCCGGTGCCGTGCGCCTCGACGGCGTCGATGTCGGCCGGGGTCAGGCCGGCGGCGGTCAGGGCCGCGCGGATGACCCGCTGCTGCGACGGCCCGTTGGGCGCGGTCAGCTGGCTGGACGCGCCGTCCTGGTTGACCGCGCTGCCGCGGATGACGGCGAGGATCGGGTGACCGTTGCGCTGAGCGTCCGACAGACGCTCCAGCAGCACCAGCCCGGCGCCCTCCGACCAGGCGGCCCCGTCGGCGTCGGCCGAGAAGGAGCGGCAGCGACCGTCCGGCGAGAGCCCGCGCTGCCTGCTGAACTCCACGAAGCTGTTCGGCGACGCCATCACCGACACGCCGCCGGCCAGCGCCAGGTCGCTCTCGCCCTGGCGGAGGGCCTGGCAGGCCAAGTGCATCGAGACCAGCGAGGAGGAGCAGGCGGTGTCGACCGTGACCGCGGGGCCCTCGAAACCGAACGTGTAGGCCAGCCGGCCCGAGGCGATGCTCGGCGCGCTCCCGCTCAACAGGTATCCCTCGAAGCCCTCCGGCGACGACGGCAGCCGGGAGGCGTAGTCGTTGTACATCACCCCGGCGAATACGCCGACCGGCGTACCGCGAAGGTCGTCGGGGTTGATTCCGGCGCGTTCCAGCGTCTCCCAGGCGGTTTCGAGGAGCAGGCGCTGTTGTGGGTCGATGGCGAGGGCCTCGCGGGGGCTGATCCCGAAGAAGTCCGGGTCGAACTCGTCGGCGTGGTGCAGGAATCCGCCGTGGCGGGTGTAGGTCCGGCCCGTCGCATCCGGGTCGGGATCGTAGAGGGCGTCGGTGTCCCAGCCGCGATTCGTGGGGAACTCGGTGATCGCGTCCGCACCGTCCGCCACCAGTTTCCACAGGGCTTCGGGGGAGTCGGCGTCGCCGGGGAAACGGCAGGCCATCGAGACCACCGCAATCGGTTCCCGGCTTCCCGACTCGACCTCCTGAAGGCGGCGGCGCGTCTCGTGCAGGTCCGCGGTGACCCGCTTGAGGTATTCGCGAAGCTTGTCTTCGTTCGCCATGCGAGATCGTTCCCTCTCCATCCGGCCGGGTCCGTCGTTGCTGGTCATCAGTGGCTGCCGAGTTCGCTGTCGATGAAGTCGAAGATCTCGTCGTCCGACGCCGACGTCAGCTTGTCGGCGACGCTGCCGCCCGATTCCTCGTCCGGGCCGGCCCCGGGCCTGGCGTCCAGCCGGGCCAGCAGGTCACGCAGCCGCAGCGACAGTTCGTGGCGGGTGTCGTCGTCGGCGGCCAGGGCGTCGAACCCGGCGGCCAGCCGATCGATGTCCGCGAGGACCGCATGCGCGGCCGCCGGCGCGAGTTCCGCTCGCAGGTAGGCGGCCACCGCACGGGGATTCGGCTGGTCGAAGAGGAGCACCGCCGGCAGTCGCAGCCCGACCGCGGCGCTCAGGCGGTTGCGCAGCTCGACCGCGGTCAGCGAGTCGAAGCCGGCGTCGAAGAAGCCCCGGTCCGGGTCGACGGTCGCCGCCCCGGTGTGCCCGAGCACCTCGGCCACCTGGCCGCGCACCAGGTCCAGCAGGGCCTCCTGCTGCTCGGGCTCGCTCAATCCGGTCAGCCGGCCGGCCCAGGCCGGACCGGCGCCGTTGCGGGCGGGCGGCGGCGTGGCCCGGGTGAGGTTGCGCAGAACCGGGTGGAGGGTGCCGTTCCTGGCGTGGTTGTTGAGGGTGGGCTGGTGCAGGTGGGCGGCGATCAGGGTGGGCCGGTCGCCGGCGAGGGCGGCATCGAGGAGCGCGAGCGCGTGCTCGGAGGTCATCGGGGCGATGCCGTTGGTGGTCAGCCGGTTGCGGTTGGTGGCGTCGAGGTGGGCGGTCATGCCGGTGGCCTGTTCCCAGAGGCCCCACACGACATTGGTGGTCGGTCGGTCGCGATGGTGGGCCAGGGCGTCCAGGAACGCGTTGGCGGCGGCGTAGTTGGCCTGCCCCGGGGTGCCGAGGGTGCCGGCGAGCGAGCTGTAGGTGATGAACGCGGCGAGGTCGTGCTCGCGGGTGAGCTCGTGCAGGTGCCAGGCGGTGTCGGCCTTCGCGGTCAGGACCTGGTGGAGTTGGGTGGGGGTGAGGGTGGTGATGGTGGCGTCGTCGAGGGTGGCGGCGGTGTGGACGACGGCGGTGAGGTTGTCGATGCCGCCGATCAGCCGGGCGAGGGCGTCGCGGTTGCTGGTGTCGCAGGCGGTGATGGTCACGTCGGCGCCGAGGTCGGTGAGTTCGTGGTGGAGTTCGGTGGTGCCGGGTGTGTCGGGTCCGCGCCGGCTGACCAGTAGTAGGTGGCGGGCGTGGTGGTGGGTGATGAGGTGGCGGGCGAGGAGTGCGCCGAGGGTGCCGGTGCCGCCGGTGATGAGGATCGTGCCGTCGGGGTCGAACGCGTTGCGGTCGGTGGTGGTGGTGGGGGCGGCCCGGTTGAGCCGGGGGACGTGAACGGCGCCGTTGCGGATGGCGATCTGGGGTTCGCCGGTGGTGATCAGGTGGTGGCCGGTGTCGTCGGTGTCGACCAGGGTGATCCGGTCGGGGTTCTCGGTCTGGGCGGTGCGGATGAGTCCCCAGATGGGTGCGGCGGCGAGGTCGATGGTGTCGGTGTCGTGGACGGCGACGGCGTGCCGGGTGTGCACGATGATCGGGAGTTCGGTGGTGGTGAGCAGGGCTTGGATTTGACCGAGGATGGTTTCCAGGTTGGTGTGGGCTTCGGCGATGGGGTTGTCGTCGGTGCTGGTCGGTACGGTGATCAGGACGCCGGTGATGTCCGGTGGCAGGTGGTCGGTGTCGCTTGCCGGGGTGAGGTCGAGTCCCGTGATGGCTGGGCCGAGGAGGGCCCAGCGCCGGTCGATGGCGGGGGCGGCCGCCGCGCTGGTGTGCTGCCAGTCGAGTTGGTAAAGGCTGCCCTGGCCGCCGCCGGGCCGCGTCAGCCGGTCGGTCGCGAGCGGGCGGATCGCCAGCGACTCGATGGTGACGACCGGGTTGCCGCTGGTGTCGGTGGCGTGGATGGCGAACTCGGTGCCGGTGCCGCGCAGGTGGACGCGTAGCCGGGTGGCGCCGGTCTGGTGCAGGGTGATTCCGCTCCAGCTGAAGGGCAGGTGGACCGGGTCGTGGTCGGCGATCGGGTGCAGGGCGGCGTCGAGCAGGGCGGGGTGGATGCCGAATCGGCCGGGTTCGCCGGGTAGTTCGATCTCGGCGTAGGTGTCGTCGCCGGTGCGCCAGGCCACGGTGAGTCCGCGGAAGGTGGGTCCGTAGCCGAGGCCGATGGTGTTCAGTCGCTCGTAGAGGCCGTCGACGTCGACCGGGGTCGCGCCGGCCGGGGGCCAGGTCGCCTGTCCGGTCGGGATCGTCGTGGCATTGCGGCTGACGCTGCCGGTGGCGTGGCGGGTCCACGGCTCGTCGATGCCGGAAACCCGGGAGTGGACGGTGAAGGTGTGCCCGCCCTCCGGTCCCGGCCGGGTCGCGAGCTGAAGGTCGATCGCGCCTCGCTCGGGCAGGGCCAGCGGCGCTTCCAGGGTGAGTTCCTCGACCCGGTCGCAGCCCAGGTGGCGGGCGGCGTGCAGGGCCATGTCGAGGAACGCGGTGCCCGGCAGCAGCGGGAGCCCGTTGACGGTGTGGTCCTCGATCCAGGCATGGGTCGTGATCGAGAACGTGCCGGTGAACAGGGCGCCGCGATCATCGGGGAGGTCGATGGTGGTGTGCAACAGCGGGTGGCCGTCGTCCGTCTGGGCGTTGCCGGCGGCGGGGGCCGTGAGCCAGTAGCGCTGGTGCTGGAAGGGGTAGGTGGGCAGGTCGATCAGGTGGGCGGTGGTGGGCCAGGTGGGCCGGTGGCCGGCGGTGTGGGCGTTGGCGAGTGCGGTGTTGAAGGTGTGTTGGTCGCCGTGGTCTCGGGTCAGGGAGCCGATGGTGGTGGGGTTGTCGAGGGTTTCCTGGATGGGTGTGGTGAGGATCGGGTGCGGGCTGCATTCGATGTATGTGGTGTGGCCGTGTTCGTGCAGGGTGCGCAGTGTTTCGGCGAGTTGGACGGGGCGGCGCAAATTTTCGTACCAGTAATGGTTGTCGAGGGTTGTGGTGTTGTGGGGTTGGGTGGTGACGGTGCTGTAGAAGGGGATGTTCGCGGCGCTGGGTGTGGTGCCGGCCAAGGTGGTCAGCAGGGTGTCTTTGATGGCTTCGATGGCGGGGCTGTGTGAGGCGTAGTCGACTTTGATTTTGCGGGCGCGGATGTCCGGGCAGTGTTGGAGGAGGTGGTCGATGTCGTCGTCGGGTCCGGCGATGACGGTGTTGTGGGGGCTGTTGGTGGCGGCGATGGTGAGTCGGCCGGCATATGGCGCGAGGAGTTCCTGGGTGGTGTCGGGGTCGGTGGCGAGGTTGAGCATGGTGCCGGTGCCGGTCAGCGTGGCCAAGGCCTGGGTGCGTTGGGTGGTGATGTGGGCGGCTTGGTCGAGGGTGAGTGCGCCGGCGATGTGGGCGGCGGTGATTTCGCCTT
>NZ_JBEZYA010000065.1:0-10619 GCF_040638295.1 Actinoplanes sp. NPDC026619 | reverse complement strand
GCATTCTATGACAACGGTTCTTCACAGGAGCTAAAACTCGGCGGCGTTAGCCTTTGGGATCTCACAGCTGCATATCCAATCACTTCACATCTCACAATTCGTGGTAAAATAGCTAATATGTTCGATAAAGACTATGAGACCGCGTATGGTTATCGCACCGCTGGAAGAGAATATTTCCTTACCGGAAGCTACAACTTCTGATAACACCTTATCTGTTCGCCCGACCATTCTTGTGTTTGACTCAGGAGTGGGCGGGTTATCTGTCTATCGCGAAGTTAAAAAACTGATTCCGAATGCGCACTATATATATGCATTCGATAACGAAGCTTTTCCGTATGGTGAAAAAAGTGAAGAGTTTATTATTGATAGGGTCTATCAAATTGTTAATGCAATAGCAGCAAAGCATCCTTTAACAATTGCGATCATTGCATGTAATACTGCAAGTACCGTCAGTTTGCCTAACCTAAGAGCACACTTTACTTTCCCTGTAGTCGGTGTGGTTCCTGCAATCAAGCCTGCTACTAAACTCACGCGTAATGGCGTGGTCGGTTTATTAGCCACGAAAGGCACTGTGAATCGCGAGTACACGAAAGAATTAATTGACCGTTTCGCTACGGACTGCAAAGTGGTTTCGCTGGGCTCTGCTGAATTAGTCCAATTGGCAGAAAGAAAGTTACATGGGGAAACTTTACCGTTAGATGAAGTAGCTCAAACGGTAAGGTCGTGGATCAGAATGCCTGAACCGCCAGACACGGTTATTTTAGGCTGTACCCATTTCCCTCTATTAATAGAAGAACTCGAAAAAGTCTTACCAGATGGAACAAGGTTTATAGATTCAGGTTCTGCTATCGCTAGAAGAGCCGTTTGGCTGATAAACAATCAGGCAGAAATTCATGATTCTAACGAAGAAGACTTCGCTTATTGCCTCTTAATGAATGATGCTGTGCAAGATTTAAGGCCTGTACTTGAAACTGAAGGGTTTATTTCGCTGGAAAAACTAGCGCTTTAACTTAAATTTGCTGAAAAGCTGAGCGAACGAAAAAAAAATGCAAAAAAGGGGTTGCCAGATTTTTCTGACTCCCTATAATGCGCATCCGTTGTCACGGCAAACCGCTTCGGCGAAAAGGGGAAACCCAGTGATAACAGAGGTGAAGAAAGAAAAAGTTGAAAATAAACACTTGACTTTCTAAAAGAAAAGCGTAATATACGCCTCCTCGCAGCAACGACCCAGAAGGTCAAATTTCACGACGAAATGCTGCAACGCTCTTTAACAATTTATCAGACAATCTGTGTGGGCACTCACAGGACACTATCAAAAAAATATTTGATTTTAAGTCTTGAAGAGTGACTAACACGTTAATTCATATATATGAAATAAGGTAGTAACGCTTATTTTGGAAGGATAACGCGAAGGCAAGCAGAGATAACCCGAGACAGTACTTAGGTACGGCGAGGGGAAGCGATGCGAAGCCGACAAAGTTAGCCGAACAAAAGAACGTTACGGTCAGTAAGACATTCTTTGAGCATCAAGCTACTTTTAATTGAAGAGTTTGATCATGGCTCAGATTGAACGCTGGCGGCAGGCCTAACACATGCAAGTCGAGCGGTAACAGGGGAAGCTTGCTTCTCGCTGACGAGCGGCGGACGGGTGAGTAATGTATGGGGATCTGCCCGATAGAGGGGGATAACTACTGGAAACGGTAGCTAATACCGCATAATCTCTAAGGAGCAAAGCAGGGGAACTTCGGTCCTTGCGCTATCGGATGAACCCATATGGGATTAGCTAGTAGGTGAGGTAATGGCTCACCTAGGCGACGATCCCTAGCTGGTCTGAGAGGATGATCAGCCACACTGGGACTGAGACACGGCCCAGACTCCTACGGGAGGCAGCAGTGGGGAATATTGCACAATGGGCGCAAGCCTGATGCAGCCATGCCGCGTGTATGAAGAAGGCCCTAGGGTTGTAAAGTACTTTCAGTCGGGAGGAAGGCGTTGATGCTAATATCATCAACGATTGACGTTACCGACAGAAGAAGCACCGGCTAACTCCGTGCCAGCAGCCGCGGTAATACGGAGGGTGCAAGCGTTAATCGGAATTACTGGGCGTAAAGCGCACGCAGGCGGTTGATTAAGTTAGATGTGAAATCCCCGGGCTTAACCTGGGAATGGCATCTAAGACTGGTCAGCTAGAGTCTTGTAGAGGGGGGTAGAATTCCATGTGTAGCGGTGAAATGCGTAGAGATGTGGAGGAATACCGGTGGCGAAGGCGGCCCCCTGGACAAAGACTGACGCTCAGGTGCGAAAGCGTGGGGAGCAAACAGGATTAGATACCCTGGTAGTCCACGCTGTAAACGATGTCGATTTGAAGGTTGTTCCCTTGAGGAGTGGCTTTCGGAGCTAACGCGTTAAATCGACCGCCTGGGGAGTACGGCCGCAAGGTTAAAACTCAAATGAATTGACGGGGGCCCGCACAAGCGGTGGAGCATGTGGTTTAATTCGATGCAACGCGAAGAACCTTACCTACTCTTGACATCCAGAGAACTTAGCAGAGATGCTTTGGTGCCTTCGGGAACTCTGAGACAGGTGCTGCATGGCTGTCGTCAGCTCGTGTTGTGAAATGTTGGGTTAAGTCCCGCAACGAGCGCAACCCTTATCCTTTGTTGCCAGCGATTCGGTCGGGAACTCAAAGGAGACTGCCGGTGATAAACCGGAGGAAGGTGGGGATGACGTCAAGTCATCATGGCCCTTACGAGTAGGGCTACACACGTGCTACAATGGCGTATACAAAGAGAAGCGACCTCGCGAGAGCAAGCGGAACTCATAAAGTACGTCGTAGTCCGGATTGGAGTCTGCAACTCGACTCCATGAAGTCGGAATCGCTAGTAATCGTAGATCAGAATGCTACGGTGAATACGTTCCCGGGCCTTGTACACACCGCCCGTCACACCATGGGAGTGGGTTGCAAAAGAAGTAGGTAGCTTAACCTTCGGGAGGGCGCTTACCACTTTGTGATTCATGACTGGGGTGAAGTCGTAACAAGGTAACCGTAGGGGAACCTGCGGTTGGATCACCTCCTTACCATTGAAGTGTTTTTGTGAAGTGCTCACACAGATTGTCTGATAGAAAGTAGAGCAATAGGCTATACGTGGGAGACTTATTCGCAAGAATAGGGCTTACATGAAAAGCGCAAAAAGTTTTTGTGATTTTCGTGTCCCCTTCGTCTAGAGGCCTAGGACACCGCCCTTTCACGGCGGTAACAGGGGTTCGAATCCCCTAGGGGACGCCAATTGCGCCGATATCGAGTGAAAGACGATGTCCCCAATAATGATTAAGCCAATTATGTAGATAGTTGGTTTAACAATTATGCTCTTTAACAATCTGGAACAAGCTGAAAATTGAAAACAACGCACATTGTTTATCGCTTAAACAATGTGAGAGTCTCTCAAAAATCTCAACTTGAATGTGCTTCTCTGAAGCATCGAGTCGACGAGCGACATGAGTTCAAGGCAGCCCGCGCACAGCAAGCGCAGCGTACTTAAAGTACGTGAGCATTGCGAGCACGGACTAACGCCGAAATCATGAAGCACAGTCACTCGTTGTAAGAAGACACCTTCGGGTTGTGAGGTTAAGCGACTAAGCGTACACGGTGGATGCCTAGGCAATCAGAGGCGATGAAGGACGTGCTAATCTGCGAAAAGCGTCGGTAAGGTGATATGAACCGTTATAACCGACGATATCCGAATGGGGAAACCCAGTGCAATTCGTTGCACTATCGTTTGATGAATACATAGTCAAACGAGGCGAACCGAGGGAACTGAAACATCTCAGTACCTCGAGGAAAAGAAATCAACCGAGATTCCCCTAGTAGCGGCGAGCGAACGGGGAGCAGCCCAGAGTCTTAATCAGCATTAGCATCAGGAGAACAGTCTGGAAAGGCTGGCAGTAAAGGGTGATAGCCCCGTATCCGAAGGTGTTAGTGTTGTGAACTCGACGAGTAGGGCGGGACACGTGTTATCCTGTCTGAATATGGGGGGACCATCCTCCAAGGCTAAATACTCCTGATTGACCGATAGTGAACCAGTACCGTGAGGGAAAGGCGAAAAGAACCCCGGCGAGGGGAGTGAAATAGAACCTGAAACCGTGTACGTACAAGCAGTGGGAGCACCCTTTAGGGTGTGACTGCGTACCTTTTGTATAATGGGTCAGCGACTTATATTCTGTAGCAAGGTTAACCGTATAGGGGAGCCGTAGGGAAACCGAGTCTTAACTGGGCGAATGAGTTGCAGGGTATAGACCCGAAACCCGGTGATCTAGCCATGGGCAGGTTGAAGGTTGGGTAACACTAACTGGAGGACCGAACCGACTAATGTTGAAAAATTAGCGGATGACTTGTGGCTGGGGGTGAAAGGCCAATCAAACCGGGAGATAGCTGGTTCTCCCCGAAAGCTATTTAGGTAGCGCCTCGTGAACTCATCTTCGGGGGTAGAGCACTGTTTCGACTAGGGGGTCATCCCGACTTACCAACTCGATGCAAACTACGAATACCGAAGAATGTTATCACGGGAGACACACGGCGGGTGCTAACGTTCGTCGTGAAGAGGGAAACAACCCAGACCGCCAGCTAAGGTCCCAAAGTCATAGTTAAGTGGGAAACGAAGTGGGAAGGCTCAGACAGCCAGGATGTTGGCTTAGAAGCAGCCATCATTTAAAGAAAGCGTAATAGCTCACTGGTCGAGTCGGCCTGCGCGGAAGATGTAACGGGGCTAAACTATGCACCGAAGCTGCGGCAGCGATATGTAAATATTGTTGGGTAGGGGAGCGTTCTGTAAGCCTGTGAAGGTGTACTGTGAGGTATGCTGGAGGTATCAGAAGTGCGAATGCTGACATAAGTAACGATAATGCGGGTGAAAAACCCGCACGCCGGAAGACCAAGGGTTCCTGTCCAACGTTAATCGGGGCAGGGTGAGTCGACCCCTAAGGCGAGGCAGAAATGCGTAGTCGATGGGAAACGGGTTAATATTCCCGTACTGGTGATAATTGCGATGGGGGGACGGAGAAGGTTAGGCTGGCCGGGCGACGGTTGTCCCGGTTTAAGGATGTAGGCAGGTGAATTAGGCAAATCCGGTTCACTATATGCTGAGGTCTGATGACGAGTCACTACGGTGGCGAAGTAGCTCATACCCCGCTTCCAGGAAAAGCCTCTAAGCTCTAGATTATCATTAATCGTACCCCAAACCGACACAGGTGGTCAGGTAGAGAATACTCAGGCGCTTGAGAGAACTCGGGTGAAGGAACTAGGCAAAATGGTGCCGTAACTTCGGGAGAAGGCACGCTGGCATTAGGTGAAGTGGTTTACCCATGGAGCTGAAGCCAGTCGCAGATACCAGCTGGCTGCAACTGTTTATTAAAAACACAGCACTGTGCAAACACGAAAGTGGACGTATACGGTGTGACGCCTGCCCGGTGCTGGAAGGTTAATTGATGGGGTTATCCGTAAGGAGAAGCTCTTGATCGAAGCCCCAGTAAACGGCGGCCGTAACTATAACGGTCCTAAGGTAGCGAAATTCCTTGTCGGGTAAGTTCCGACCTGCACGAATGGCGTAATGATGGCCAGGCTGTCTCCACCCGAGACTCAGTGAAATTGAACTCGCTGTGAAGATGCAGTGTACCCGCGGCAAGACGGAAAGACCCCGTGAACCTTTACTATAGCTTGACACTGAACATTGAGCCTTGATGTGTAGGATAGGTGGGAGGCTTTGAAGCGTGGACGCCAGTCTGCGTGGAGCCAACCTTGAAATACCACCCTTTAATGTTTGATGTTCTAACGTTGCCCCGTTATCCGGGGTGCGGACAGTGTCTGGTGGGTAGTTTGACTGGGGCGGTCTCCTCCCAAAGAGTAACGGAGGAGCACGAAGGTTGGCTAAGCATGGTCGGACATCATGCGGTTAGTGCAAAGGCATAAGCCAGCTTGACTGCGAGAGTGACGGCTCGAGCAGGTACGAAAGTAGGTCTTAGTGATCCGGTGGTTCTGAATGGAAGGGCCATCGCTCAACGGATAAAAGGTACTCCGGGGATAACAGGCTGATACCGCCCAAGAGTTCATATCGACGGCGGTGTTTGGCACCTCGATGTCGGCTCATCACATCCTGGGGCTGAAGTAGGTCCCAAGGGTACGGCTGTTCGCCGTTTAAAGTGGTACGCGAGCTGGGTTTAGAACGTCGTGAGACAGTTCGGTCCCTATCTGCCGTGGGCGTTGGAAGATTGAAAGGGGCTGCTCCTAGTACGAGAGGACCGGAGTGGACGCACCACTGGTGTTCGGGTTGTCATGCCAATGGCATTGCCCGGTAGCTAAGTGCGGAAAAGATAACCGCTGAAAGCATCTAAGCGGGAAACTTGCCTTGAGATGAGTCTTCCCTGACCCTTTAAGGGTCCTAAAGGAACGTTTAAGACTAAGACGTTGATAGGTTGGGTGTGTAAGCGTAGCGATACGTTGAGCTAACCAATACTAATGAACCGTGAGGCTTAACCTGACAACACCGAAGGTGTTTTAGAGAGACGAGATAGTTTTCGAATGTGGGTGAGAAGCCGAAAGGTGAAGGACACAACAGCTTGTTCAAGATTGATGTTCTGGTTTAGCAAGAAAGAAAGGTGCGCTGAACGGGAACGAAACCGAATTTGTCTGGCGGCAATAGCGCGGTGGTCCCACCTGACCCCATGCCGAACTCAGCAGTGAAACGCCGTAGCGCCGATGGTAGTGTGGGGTCTCCCCATGTGAGAGTAGGG
Organism: Actinoplanes sp. NPDC026619; assembly: GCF_040638295.1. NCBI lineage: Bacteria > Bacillati > Actinomycetota > Actinomycetes > Micromonosporales > Micromonosporaceae > Actinoplanes > Actinoplanes sp. NPDC026619. Next base: position 3,836 of record NZ_JBEZYA010000065.1, on the reverse strand, counting down.
AACTGCCAGACATTAAATTAGTGAGAAAGCCACCCAATGGGTGGCTTTTTTGCGTTTGGGGAAATAAAAATGATGCTGTTTACGGTGGTTGAGCCGTTCGGTATGCTTCGCTTTGTTTACACTCTGCCCGCTATTTTTATGGTTGAAAGAGGAAGAGACTCAAAAGCCATAAGTTAATCAATAATCCCCTCAGCAACCAATCGTTGTGTTACCCGTGTTCTGTGTTCACGTCGTTATGACTTGTGATTAAAACGTAGAAATTCTTGTAAGCTTATCAATAATCTACTTAGCAACTCATCGTTGTGTGATCCGTGTTCTGTGTTCACGTCGTTATGACTTGTGATTAAAGCGGAGAAATCTTTGCAAGCTTATCAATAATCCCCTCAGCAACCAATCGTTGTGTTATCCGTGTTCTGTATTTCTGTGCTCACGTCGTTATGACTTGTGATTAAAGCGGAGAAATCTTTGCAAGCTTATCAATAATCCTTCTCAGTAACTAACATTACTGTGTTTTTTACTTCTTATTAGATTATGGTGAAGTAGATGACAATATTTTGATTTTTCTAGTTAATGAATTGATTTTATTATTTTTTATTAATTAATTTGAATTGGTAGACCCTTTTGGTTAAGGGAAGAAGAAGATTAGATTAGCTCTAATTAATATCAAAAGTGTATAAGTTAAATCAGTATCTATAAATTATCATGAGTAGATAAAAAATATATAAAATCAGCTAGTTGCGTCTCTGCTATATTTGAAAAGAAATCAAGACAAGTCACTTGGCATGAAATTATTTCAATCACCCTTGAAATACTCGACAAGGTGCTTAACATTGGTTAGATTATTTAGCATTCTAGAAGTCTAAACGTATAAAAGTGTAAAAAGGGGATGAACGATGCCGATTCGTTTACCAGACGAGTTACCTGCTGTGAATTTCTTGCGCGAAGAAAATGTTTTTGTCATGACAACGACAAGGGCTAGCCTTCAGGAGATCCGTCCCTTGAAAGTATTAATATTAAACTTAATGCCCAAAAAAATAGAAACTGAAAACCAGTTCCTAAGGCTATTGTCGAATACACCTTTACAGGTTGATATTCAACTATTGAGAATTGACCAAAGAGAGTCAAAAAATACACCGATAGAGCATTTGAATAATTTTTATTGTGATTTTGAGGATATTAAAGGACAAAATTTTGATGGTTTAATTGTCACTGGAGCTCCTTTAGGTTTAGTGGAATTTGATGATGTGTGTTATTGGAGCCAAATTGAAAAAGTGATTACATGGGCTAAAGATCATGTGACTTCAACACTTTTTGTTTGCTGGGCGGTACAAGCAGCATTAAAAGTGCTTTATGATTTGCCAAAATGGACACGTACAGAAAAACTTTCGGGTGTTTATCAACATGATACATTAGAGCCACATGCATTACTAACTCGGGGATTTGACGCCTCATTTTATGCGCCTCACTCACGGTATGCTGATTTTCCGGAGGAGCTTATTCGAGAGTATACGGACTTGGAAATACTAGCGAGTTCTGAAGAAGCTGGAGCTTACTTATTTGCGTCTAAAGATAAACGCCTTGCTTTTGTTACAGGGCACCCTGAATACGATAAAGATACGCTTGCTCAGGAGTATTGGCGTGACTTTGATGCGGGGATATCTCCAGAGATCCCATGTAATTATTTTAAAAATAATGATCCAAACAACCCGCCATTGATCAGTTGGCGGAGTCATGGGCACTTACTTTTTTCTAATTGGTTGAATTATTATGTGTACCAGATCACACCTTTCGATCTTAGTCACATGGAGCCGACTTTAGACTAAAAAAGAATCATTATTTTGCTGGTTTTTTAATAATCATTAGGAATGTGGGACTTTATTAATTTTTATGGGGTTAAATTCCAGTTAAAAGATCATTTACAGTATAAAAGCAGCTACTTTGTAGCTGCTTTTTTGTTTTTCGGACAAACTATTCTAATTATAAATCGTTTGATAATTACTTTATTTAACAGATAGTTAACATATTTTATTTTAATAACGAAAATAAAAACCTAAAAAAATTTATAAAAAAACTCATATTTATCATTTAGTTATTAGTGTTTTTCATTAAAATGGAAATCGTTTTTGATTTATTTTGTTTTTGAGATTAAGCTTAATTCATAAACAAATATGAATGAGGGTTGCTCAATGGAACACCAATTATTAGCATCAGATTTAATATTTACTAAAGGAATAGCTGATCGAGATAATCGAGTATTACATAATGATTCTATTGAATTTCTTGTTCATTTAGTTGAGGTTTTTTTACCTCGCAGAAATCAATTACTGAAAGAAAGGCTGGAAAGACAGGCAAAAATTGATGCAGGTGAATTGCCAGGTTTTATTTCGGAATCGAATTCCATAAAAAATGAAAATTGGAAAATACAAAATATTCCAGAAGACTTACGTGATCGTCGTGTTGAAATTACAGGCCCTGTGGAACGCAAAATGGTTATTAATGCCTTGAACGCTAACGTTAAAGTTTTTATGGCAGATTTTGAAGATTCTCTTTCGCCTTCTTGGGAAAAGTTAATTGATGGGCAGATCAACTTAAGTGATGCTATTAACGGTGATATTTCCTATACCAATGAGAATGGTAAGGTTTATCAGCTTAAATCAGATCCCGCTGTATTAATTGCCCGCGTCAGGGGTTTGCACCTCGATGAAAAGCATGTGTTATTTGGTGACACGCCAATTCCTGGCGGGTTATTTGATTTTGCACTGTATTTTTTCAATAACTATCAAGCATTGTTAAAAAAAGGCAGTGGTCCTTATTTTTACATTCCAAAGCTAGAATCTTGGCAGGAAGCGAAATGGTGGAGTGATGTTTTTAGTGCTGCCGAAGACTTTGCAGGATTACCTCGAGGAACAATTAAAGCAACGGTTTTGATTGAAACATTACCTGCCGTATTTCAAATGGATGAGATCCTTTATCACATGCGCCACCATATTGTTGGATTAAATTGTGGACGCTGGGATTATATTTTCAGTTATATCAAAACATTAAAAGAGCACTCTGATAGGGTGTTGCCCGACCGGCAAGTCGTCACAATGACCCAAGACTTTTTAAGTGCATATTCTCGTTTGTTAATTAAGACGTGCCATCGTCGCGGGGCGTTTGCTATGGGGGGGATGTCTGCATTTATTCCGAGTAAAGATGAAGAAGAAAACCAGACGATTCTAGCCAAGGTAAGAGCTGATAAAGAATTAGAAGCAATAAATGGCCATGATGGCTCCTGGGTAGCGCATCCAGGTTTAGCTGATGTTGTCATGGCGGTTTTTGATAAGACACTTGGTGAGCGGGCTAACCAACTTGATGTGTCTCGTGATTCTGACCCAGAAATCACCGCTGAGCAGCTTTTAACACCTTGTTCTGGTGAAAGAACTGATGCTGGAATGAGAGCGAATATCCGCGTTGCAGTGCAGTATATCGAAGCTTGGATATCGGGTAATGGCTGTGTCCCTATTTATGGACTAATGGAGGATGCGGCAACAGCTGAAATTTCAAGAACCTCTATTTGGCAATGGATAAGGCATGGTAAATCCTTGTCAAATGGTGAAAAGGTAACCAAGGTTCTTTTCGAAGAGATGTTAGATGAAGAGCTTCAGGTTATCCAAAAAGAGCTGGGAGATAAGCGCTTTCAAAGTGGGCGTTTCAGAGAGGCGGCAGATTTAATGAGGCGCATTACAACGCAAGACGAGCTCATTGAGTTTCTGACTATCCCTGGATACCAATTATTAGACTAATAATTGCAAATATAACATTCGATAAACCCTACATATTTTTATAAAGGAAGT
>NZ_JBEZYA010000064.1:0-11610 GCF_040638295.1 Actinoplanes sp. NPDC026619 | reverse complement strand
GGGTAGTGCTTGTTCGCCATCTGTTCCAGACTCCTGATCCACCAGGACCATCAAGATCCATGGTTCAAGTGTCCAAGATCAAGGGGCAAGGCCCCACCGCCCCGGTGGTCAGGAACTGACCGCAGGACTCATTGAAGCCATGGCCATCTGCTCGCCCTCTACAGCGCGATTTTCGGTGGCCTGTTCGGCATCCTCACCCATGCTCGGCCAGGAGGAACTGGCCGCGGACGGGGCCGTCCGACGCGATCAAGCGGGTCACCTCGCCGGTAAGCGGATCGAAATCCACATCGGTGAGCCGGCCGATCTGCTCGCCGGCGTCGGTTAGCAATCGTTTGCCGAGCAACTGCTGGTCGCTCTCGATCAGCTCGGCCGCGCGGCCGTCGGGCGGCCCGACGGACCATCGATTCCGGACCATGACCGCGTACGGACTGAAAGCTGCGACGTCCGCCCAGTGCACGACGCCACCGGACGGGCCGTCCGCCACGCACAGGGCCACGATCCGGGTGGTCTGCGGGTCGATGACCAGGTTGTCCACCCGGCCCAGAGCGGACGGACACCCGGCCGCCAAGATCCGCCGGTGCAGCAACGCGGAGAACAACATGGAAAAGACCATCCTCACTGTCGAGCCGACGACTACCGGCGGAGACGACGGGCGACCAACCCGCCGGAGCCCGGCCCGGGTCGAGCCCCACTCAGTTGGGCCTTTGCGAACAGAATTGTCGCGGCATGTCGCGGAGGGCACGCGGATTCGCGACGTTTCGATGACACCGGAGGAGTCCCGTCGGCCGAAGCCTCAGGAATCGGCGCACGGCAGGAATTGAACGAAGGGAACGCGCCGGCCGACCTCGCGGTAGTCTTCCGCGCTCCCGTCGACGACGAAGCCCATGAGTTTGCACAGCCGGCGCGCGGCAGCCGGATGCCGCACGGCATATCGCGCCATGAGTTCGCCGCCTTCCTCGGCGGGAACGGGAATTGCGGTTACCCGCAGCTTCCGTCCGCCGATCTGGATCGTGGCGTACGGCTCCGTCATGACGTTGCGGTACCAGTCGGCGCGGGGCCCGAAACCGGACGCGACCAGATAGCCGGTCCCGTCATGCTCGACGACCTCGATGACGGCCTGGCGAGGCCGACCTGTTTTCCGGCCGGTGTGGGTGAGCAGCATAATTCGCCGGCCCAGCAAACCACCCAGGCCGCGGCGATACAGCAGAATAGGTAGCCGCCACAGCATGCGACTGAATCCGGTGGGTGGGGTGGACCTTTTGACGATCTTCATCGGCTCGTCCTTCCTCGCCCGGCCGTCGCCGACTGACGTGCCCATTGACGGATGGTCGGTGGCCGGGCAGCGGACGTGGTGAAAAACTGAGGGTCGCGAACGGTTGCGAACCGATCAGGAGGGGCGTCGATGTCCGAACCGGCCAGTCCTCATCCAACCACCGAGCGCGCCGGCGCCGCGCGCCAGATGCCCTCCACCGGCCGATGGCCGGTGGTACTCAGTGCCATGGCATTTCTGCTCGGAGCGCTCCTGGGTGCCGGACTCACCATCGCCTTCACCGGAGGCTCACCAGACGCGGGCCATGCCACTTCACCATCCGCGGAGCCGAGCGAGGCGGCTCCAGGCAGCGGAGATCTCGTCCTTCCGGCGAGTTGCCGGGAAGCGGTGGAGCGGGTGCAGGAGGCCTCCACCACTGCCAGGGAGGCGATGCAGGCGTTGCGCCGCCTGGAAACGGCGCGCCTGCAGGAACTGCTGGATCGCCTGCAACAGACACAGACCAAAGTCGACGCTCTCGCCGACGAGTGTCGGGCGCAGACCCGCACTTTGCCCGCAGGACCTACCAGCCCATCCGGTGGAAAGTGACCTCACCCCGATGCGCCCCGCTTGTCCGGGACGGGCGGTCTGACCGGCGGAACCGATGCCGGACGCGGTCGCCGGCTGGGCCATCGGCTCGCATCGCCGAGCAGCGCGAGCAGCGCCGGCACGAGCAGTGACCGGACGAAGAGGGCATCCAGGAGTACGCCGAGGGACATCGTGAACGCGATCTCCGCGAATGGTCGCAACGGCACCAGAGCCAACAGCCCGAAGCTGGTTGCCAGAATCACGGCTGCCGTACTGACCGCATGTGCCGAGGCCGGCAGCACACTGATCACGGCGTCGCGCATCGGGCGCAGGCGCGCCTCCTGCCATACCCGCCCGACGGTGAAGATGTTGTAGTCGGAGCCAAGCGCAACCAGGAGCACGGCGACTGCGAACGGCACGTAGAAGGTAAGCCCGTCATGCCCGAGCAGTGAGCTGAACAGGAAGGTCGCGGCCCCGAGCGTGGCCGCCAGCGCAAGCAGGTTGAGCAGCAGCAGAAACACCGGAGCCGGCACGGCTCGCAGGAACACGATCAGCATGAGGAGGTTGACCACCAGCGTCGCCAGGACTATCCGTTCCAGATCCGCTGTGGTCTGCGCCACGATGTCGGCGGCGACCGCGGTGTCTCCCGCGACACCGGCGGCGACCCCCCGCAGGCCGGCAGCGGACAGCAGCGCTGGCAGGTCGTCCCGCAGCGAGGTCACCACCTCGATGCCGGAGGCGCCCAGTGGTTGGGTGTCCAGCACCAGCAGATAGCGGGCGGCGCCGCCGTCACGCGAAAGTACCAGCCCGAGTTCGTCGGGCAACCGCTGATCGGCCGGGCCCACGACCCCCGCGACGCCGGGGCGCTCCGCCAGCATGTGCTGAAGCTTGTCGAGCGCCGCCCGCTCGGCCGTGACACCGGGCTTCTCCAGTAGCAGCACCGCGGGTGAGACGATGCCGTCAGCGAATCCCGAACGTGCGGCGGCGGCTGCCTGACGTACCTGGTCGTCGGCGGGCAAGGCCCCGATGAACGACATTCCGAGACTCAGGTGCCGAGCCGGCAAGGCAGCCAGAGTGAGCGCGAGAACGCCTACGGCGAGGACCGCGGCCGCCGGCTTGCGCCGTACCAGCCACCGGGTACGCCGGTCCCGGCGCACCGACGCCGAGCGGGCGGCCGGAGGGAGCGGCCGATCGTGCCGGCTGGGCCAGAACGCATACGAGCCCAGAATGGCCAGTAGGGCGGGCACGAGGGTCACGGCCACGGTGAGCCCGACGAGGACAGCCAACGCCATTCCCGGCCCAAAGGTATGGAACAGCTGTGACTTGGCCACGATGAGGACCCCCGTGCCCGCGGCGACGGTCAGGCCGGCCACGGCGACGATCCCGGTGGTGTCGCGGGTCGCACGCCGCGCTGCCGTCAACCGGTCGTGCCCCGCCGTCAGTTCCCGTTGCAGTGCGAACAGATAGAACACGACGTAGTCGGTGACCACGCCGAGCAGCAGTGCGACGAGCAGCGGACCGACCTCACTGGGGACGGCCACGTGCAGTAGGTGACCGAGAAATCCGACCAGGTCGAGCATCACGAGGGCGGCGATCCCCGCGGTGGCCAGCGCCACGAGCGGCGCAACCATCGAGCGGAACGCGAGGGCGACCACAAGCGCGACGGCAGCCAGGGTGGCCAGTTCCACGGTCTGGATGGAGCCTTGCACCACCTGCCCCTGGGCCACCTGCGCCGGCAGTGTGCCCGTCACCCCGACCACGGCATCGCCCGGGCCGAAGTGCCGTTCGACGAAGCGCTGCGCAGCGGCGTACTGGGTGTTCAGGCCCACGTTGGGCGGGATGAACAGCAGGGTGATGACGGTCGTGCCGCTTTCCCGCGTGCCGGGAAACAGCCCCCCGGTGTTGGGGATCGGGATGGCGCCGAGAATGGGCCCGACGTCGTCGTACTGCTGCTGGGTTACGGCGGCGGCCCGGGCAACCGCCTCGGCCTGGGCCAGCGGGGACAGGCCATCCGGATCCCGCTGGACGACGACAACCCGGCTCAGCAGCGGAAACCCGAAGAGTTCGAAGGACCGGATTTCCGTCTGCACCGGCGGACTGTCGGCCGACACGAGACCCGACAGTCCGCCTTCGGTGGCCGGCGGGCTGAACATGGCCGAGAAGAGCGCCAGCGTCAGCCAGCCGAACAGGACGACCCAGCGCATCCGGACCATCGCCCCGGCGTACGCGTCAGCCCAGCCGCCCTGCGGGTCCGGCCGAGTCGACGCGACCCTCTGGTACGACATCGCCCTCACCCCCAGTCAGCCATCCCGGCTCACGAGACTCGAGCAAAGGTCCAGGCGAGGTCCGGCCCGTTCTGTTCGGTATTCACCTTGAGCGTGTTGCCCGCACAGGTGTACGTGCCACCGCGCAGCACAGGCATGGCGTCCAGCGCCTCCCCGGCGCTGGGAAGCTCCTCGCCGGCCAGCTGGCCGATAGCGGCGTTGTCCAGCAACGTGATCGAGAACGGCTCGCTCAGTTTCAGCGTGACCCGCAGATGATTCTGCGTGGAATCCCGCGGCGCCCACTGGCCGGCGCCTTCCCCACGGGGCTGGAAAAGCACGGTCGCGTGCATCGAGCCGGAGTACAAGACCTGTCCCCGGACGACGGCGCCCGCCGCCTCGGCGGAGAAACTGAGCGGCTCGGAACCGGCGAAGCCGAGCTCCGTGCCACCGTCGGCACCGACGGTCATGGTCGCTCCGGTTCCACCGGCGACGTGTCCGCTGGCACCGCCGAACTGACCGGTCACGCCGGTGGCCCGCCAGTTGCCGGCTACACAGGGCGGCGGTGTGGCACCGGACGGAGCCGCGGAGCCGGACGCCGGGCTACCGGCCGGCGTTGTCGGCGCCGGCGCCGGTGCCGGCGCCGCGGGGGCGGCCGCGCCGGAATCGGGATCGTCACCACAACCGGCCATCGTCGCGGCAATGAGGACACCCGTCAGAAGTACACTCGTTTTTCCCTTCATCGCACACGTCCCCTCCGATTTACAGCTTTCGTTTTGTAGTGCCCACCGGCTGTGACGATTGTCATGCGAACGCGTGGCGTTCTCGCGACAGGAATTGGCCGACGACGCCGATGATCAAGCTCTCATCGACCACATCAGCGTGCTGGACGACAGGAAGATCCCCGTCCACCGAAGGTCTCCACGTCCACCATGGCGGCACTTCCGACTGCGCCGGTTCCCAGCGCACCTGGCGCACGGCTCTGCGGAAGCGCGGGCAATCTGGGCAGGTGTCATCGGAGTGCAGGTGTATTGATCGTTGATCGTCACAAAGTCGGTGAAGTGTTGGTCGCATCCAGGCCGTGCCGCGGTACACCGCGACCTAGCTTGAGGATGTGACATGAGTTTCAGGATCAATACCCATCGGCCGCCGGAGCCGATGACGGCGATCGAGCCGCAGGACGAGAATGCCGGTCCGTGGCGGGCTCGACGGCGGCGGGGCAAGTGAAGTGGTCGGTCACGACCGAGTCCGGAAAGGCGGTGCAATGAGGTCCCGGAAACGCCGGCCCGGTCACAGCATCTACTTCAGCGCCTTCTCGCTGTTGCTCTGTGGTTCGCTCGGCGGAGTCATCCTGGCCGCGGCCGCTTTTCCCGCCGCCGCCATGTCGGGTCTGATGGCCGAGGCCGGCGGCCGGACCTTCACGAACCTGCCGAGCGAACTTCGGGATTTCAGATCGCCGCAGATCACCCGGATCTATGCGTCGGACAACAAGACGCAGATCTCGCAGTTCTACGACGAATTTCGCAGCGACGTGCCACTGAAGGACATCTCGAAGCACATGCGTGACGCGATCGTCGCGGCCGAGGACCGGCAGTTTTACCAACACAACGGCGTCGACCTCAAAGGCGTCGCGCGGGCTTTCGTGAACAACAACACGGGCAAGGCCAGGCAGGGCGCTTCGACGATCACGATGCAGTTGGTGCGGATGTCGCTGGCATACTCGGCGACGACGCCGCAGGAAGTGGTCGACGCAACCGAGGACACGACCCAGCGCAAGATCACCGAGATGAAGTACGCGCTGCAAGTGGAGAAACAGCTGTCCAAGAACCAGATCCTGGAGCGTTACCTGAACATCGTGCCTTTCGGCAACCGGGCGTACGGCGTTTTCGCCGCGAGCCGAATCTATTTCGGCAAAAGGCCCATGGACCTCACCATCGGACAGGCCGCCATGCTCGCCGGCATCGTGAAGGCGCCCACGAGCTTCAACCCCACCAGTCCGGGCGGCTACGAGCAGATCCGCCAGCGCCGCAACAACTACGTCATCCCCGGCATGGTCGAGATTGGCGCCGTCACCCAAGCCGAGGCGGCCGAGGCGAAAAAAGCGGCCATACCGCGCACGGTCAAGTCGATCGGCAACGGCTGCGTGTCGGTGGCCAAGAACATCTGGGGTTTCTTCTGTGACTACTTCTACCGCTGGTGGATGGGCCGCGCGGAATTCGGGGCGACAGCGTACGACCGGGAGCGTCGCCTGAAGAGCGGCGGTTACCGGATCACCACGACTCTGGACGTCAACGCCCAGCAGCACGCCAGGCACCGGATCGACCAGCTGATCTCGGAAAAGAACAAGAATGCCCTGCTGCTCGCCGCGGTCGAGCCCGGTAACGGCAAGGTACGGCTGCTCGCCGCCAACCGGCGATACCAGCTGGATAGTGCTTCAGACCCGCAGAACCGGCTCAACGCCGACCCGAAGAAGGCGGCCAAAGGCATCCGTGGCTCATACCCGAACACGACGAACCCCCTGCTCACCGGTGGCGGCGACATCACCGGCTACCAGGCCGGCTCGGTCATGAAGATCTTCACGATGGTGGCCGCGCTGGAAAAGGGCTACCCGCTGTCCTACAAGATCAACGCCAAGAAGCGCGCCAAGACCCACTACATTATCGATCGCGGCAATGACTCCGCCTGCCCCGGCACGCACTTCTGGTGTCCCGGCAACGCCGGCGGCGGCGGCGAAGGCAGCTACAACATGTGGACCGGCTTCGGTAAGTCGATCAATACCTACTTCGTTCCGCTGGAGGAACGGGTCGGCGCAGAGAACGCGGTCGCGGTCGCGAAAAGGTTCGGTGTGAAGTTCCGGGCCGCAAGTGACGCCAAGTACGCGTCACCGAAGCGGGCACACCAGTGGGGTGCCTTCACCCTCGGCGTATCGGCCACGACGCCACTGGACATGGCGAACGCATACGCCACGCTGGCCGCCGACGGCAAGTACTGCGAGCCGACCCCGATCGAGCGGATCACCACCCAGGACGGCGAAAAGCTTGACGTCGGCAAGACACACTGCACCCGGGCGACCACCACGGACGTGGCCCGCGCAGCGCTTGACGCGGCCCGCTGCCCGGTCGGCGATTCCGCTCAGCTCGGCCGGTGCCACGGCAGCACCGCGGCGGACACCAGGCGCGTCGTCGGGCATCCGGTGTTCGGTAAAACCGGCACCACCGACAACGACAAGACCGCCGCTCTGATCGCCGGCACCACATCGCTGGTCGTCGCCGGCTACCTGGTCAACCCCGACTACCAGAACCACCCTGACCGCTTGCGGCACCACCAGGTCAACCCGGCGGTATACCGGACACTCGCCGACTACATGAAGGGCAAGCGGAAGGTCCAGTTCAAAAAGCCGGAAGACGAGAAGGTGGCACACGGCCGGCGCCGGTAGGAGCTGGTTCAGGAGCGGTGTTGACGCGTGGATCGCTCAGCGGCGGAATCCCCGGTGGATTCAACCAGCTTCGCCACATTTCCGAGGGAAGTGGTTGCGGTGCGTCACCCACCTGCACCGCGGCACCGCTGGCTGGTCACCGTGTCCGGAACAGTGGATCAGTTCAATTTCGGGCGATTCGCCGACGAGTACGGCCACGACCAACCCGAGTGCTGCCGCCGATTCGACGGACGTAAGTTCCTCCGCGCGGACGCCGTCCAAACCTGGTCCTGACGGCCGGCGGGCTCAATCCCCGGCTTGCGGCGGTCCGATCAGGCAGAACGTCGCCAGATCAGTGGCCCCGACAGCAGGCAGCGCCGTCATCCGCAGCCGTTGGTCGCCATGATCGCACCTTCGACGGTGTCGAAGGTGCGGAATGCGGTATGCAGCCGCATGGTGCGTAGCACCGTCTGGATGAAACGCGACGGCGCTGCAAGAACCACCTCGCCGGGGCGCTGCCGCGCGATGTTGCGAGCTCGGACCAGCACGCCGAGCCCGACCGAGTCGATGACACCGGCCCCGCTGAGATCCACGATGACGTTCCGGTGCGCGGTCACGGCGATCTCCAGAGCGGCCCGAAGTTCAGCCGCGAGGTCCATGTCGATGTCGATGTCGATCTGAACCAGCGAGGCGGCGGTCAGGTGCGCCACCCGGATGCGGTCCAGTACCGCCGCAGAGCCCGGCGAACGCTCCGGGACCGGCCGCGTCACGCGCATCTCCGCGGAGCAGCCGGGACAACGATGCAGTCCACGAGCGAATGGCGAACCGGTCCACCCGACATCGGTCACGGCGACGTATACCAGCTCCGCGTCATGCAGGCCACCGCCGTCAGTGACCGTGGCAACGCCGCAGTTGTCGCAGATCAGTTGCACTCCGATGCCGTACGCGGTAGGAACGGCCGTCATCTCAGCTCCTCATTCCGATCATCACCCAGGTACAGCCATACCGAGCCGTGACTGGCCGGGGACACCGCACTGGACAGGAAGCTCCGGTGGCCGTCGGCCGTAATCCGCAAACCACCGTCCTGCGGCACTCCGGACCTCCCGATGATGGTGCGGATCGCCGTCGTGGCGTTGTTCGAGACAGTGAACACAGCGACACTCCTCAGCCGTTGCACTTGCCGTTCGATCGCCGCCCAGTCTCGCCGCCCGGTGTGGAGGGATACCCGCCGCCTCGTGACAATTCCATGACGATGACTCAGCGACTCACGCCCGGACGCGCACCTGAATCTCGCGGTCAGGCAGACGATCCCGGGCGACTCTTTCGTGCCGCCATCGCATCGAAGACGGCACCCGAACACTTCCCTGGCCTCAATGAGATTCCAGAACGTGCACCTCCGCCCAGCGGTGTTGAAGTGACCGACCCACGGCGAGATCCCAGCCGTCGACTGGCATGCAGCACCAGTCCGTCCGTGGTCACAGCGGGACCGCTCGCCGACGCACACTCGGCGCATTCGGTGACCGGCGAACGATTGGTGCACTGAGGGACGGGGAAGGACAGCGGCATGCGAGAAGAGGAGTTGACGGTGCTCGAGCAGCGAGGTTGGCGGGCGCTGGCTTCCGATCCTGCTACCGCGGAAGCGTTCTATCGGCAGGTGCTCGACGACGCCGTCGTCATGGTTCTGCCCGGTGGCATGGTGCTGGACGAGCGGGAGGCGATCCTCCAGTCGATGGCCGGGGCACCATGGACATCCTTCGAGCTGTCCGACTGGCGCGTGATGCACCCGACGCAGGACACCGCTGTGATCACCTACCGCGCGGACGCCCGGCGTGCCGCGAATGACCCGTACTCGGCGTTGATCAGTAGTTTCTACGTGCGGCGGCGGGACGGCTGGAAGCTGGCCTTCCATCAGCAGACCCCTCGCTGACGGGGCGCCATCGGTCGGCGGCACGCGGCAGGAGGCCGGTTTCCGCCGACCGGCACATCCGCCTGCGGCACCGGTGTGTCACTGCCGCCTCTGCCACCAGCCGCGAGGCCGCCGGACCGTCGCGACGGATGCCGCCGGCATTTGCGAGAAGCATCATGTACGCCGCATCCCGGATCACCGGCGCGGTGCGCCGGTCAGCGTGGACCATCCTCCAGGCCCGCCATGCCGCCACGTACGGTCAGACAGTTGGCGACGTCGAAGACGCCCGGAACGCTCCACGCACGCCGTCCGGCCGCCGTCCGGGCCTGGGTGGAGCCCACGTCGCCGTTCAGGATGATGACCCTGTTCTGCACCAAGACTTCGAACCGACGGCCCCGCACAGCGGGATCTCGGCACAGCGCCATGACCGTGCGATCCGCGATCCACTCGTCGGTACCGAGGTTCGAGGTACCCGCATCGCTGCCAGGCGACCATCCGGAACCGAACCATTCCTCGGGATAGTTCCAGAACATCTCCACGCCCTTCCGGACACGACCTCGTGCATCTGGCGACCTCCACCGTTGGTGCCACCTGGGGAAAGAGTCGCCGGGCGACGTGACCGGCAGCCTGCGGGCGCACAACGGTTCCTTGACAGTTGGCCGTAAGCCGTTCGAGTCGGGGGATCCGGTCGTCTGTGCCGCCCGGCGTGCCGTCGCTGACCTGCGTCATTCACTGAGTCACAGCGGTGTCTTGCAGGACAGCGGCACGCGAGCGCTTGAGGCGGCGGCGCCGGGGTAGGCGGTGCCTGAACGGGCACCACGCCTGTTCCGTCGTTTCACCGAGGGAGGAGAGCACGTCATGACCACCCATGCCACGACCCCGCCGATGCGAAACAGCAACGAGGCCGACGACGACCAACTCAAGGTCGCTGAGCGGCAGGGCGATGCCTACGGCAACGCGCTGCAGGCGATGGCCGAGGAGGACGGCGCGGTGACATGCCGCGCCGGAGACTACCTGGTGGCCTTCATCAACGAGAAGGCCGAGGGCATGTACGAACTCGACGGCGACCGGCTGATTTGGCGGGAAGCCGCGCCGCGGGCGACCGCGCATCTCGAGGTGGCCGTCGCCGACGCCGCCGACGGGCGGTTCGTGCCGGGCCTCGAGGTGCACGTCGAGGTGACGGCAGACGGACGGCCGCTGGTTTCGACTGAACTGCCGTTCCTGTGGCATCCGTTCCTGTATCACTACGGGAGCAACGCCCAACTGCCCGGCGAAGGACCGTACGACGTCACGGTCCGCATCGGTGCCCCGCATTTCATGCGGCACGATCCGGTCAACGGCAAGCGGTACGCCGAGCCGGTCACCGCGCGTTTCGAGAAGGTACGGTTCGCCAGCGGCCGCAAGCTCAGCCCGGATGCGTCCCCCAGGGGAGCGGACGCGCCGACTGCGGGAGCCGGCGGCAGCTGACCGCACGTGACGACGTCCGCGCACGGACCGTCGGACAACGGCTAGTGCTGGCGCTGCATCAGCGAGTTCTCAGGTTCATGACCGGCCCGCTGCGGCGCCGGCGTCGCTCTGGATGTCTTCCAGCGAGCGTCCCTTGGTCTCCGGCACTTTCGCGACGAAGAACACCACGGCCACCACGGCCATGCCGGCGTACACCAAGAAGATCCCCTGCCGGGTGATTGCACCGGCCAGAGTCAGAAACGTAGCAGAGACCGCGAAGGGGCCTTGCCCCTTGATCTTGGACACTTGAACCATGGATCTTGATGGTCCTGGTGGATCAGGAGTCTGGAACAGATGGCGAACAAGCACTACCCACAGCAGTTCAAGGCCGACGCGGTGGCGTTGTACCGGTCTCGGCCGGGCGCGACGATCGCGTCGATCGCCGATGATCTGGGCGTGAACCGGGAGACGCTGCGCAGCTGGGTCCGTAACGACGACCAGCGGCGTGGTCCCCGCCGTCCGGCGGCTGTCGCCGGGGCGGGGCAGGCGCCGGCCTCGGTCGAGGACGAGAACGCAGTCCTGCGCCGGCGGGTCCACGAGTTGGAGGAAGAACGCGACATCCTGCGTAAGGCGGCCCGGTATTTCGCCGGGGCGATGCACTGGTGAACCGCTTCCAGTTCGTCGCCGACCACCAGGCACGCTACGGCGTGAAGCGGTTGTGCCAGATCCTCAACATCGCCCGGTCCAG
>NZ_JBEZYA010000063.1:0-11641 GCF_040638295.1 Actinoplanes sp. NPDC026619 | reverse complement strand
TTGCCGGGGTTGGGGTGGTGGTGTTCGAGGCTGCGCAGGCCGGCCAGCAGTTCGTCGCGGGTGTGCGCGGTGGTGGCGGCGCGGTGCGGCTGGGGGGTTCGCCGGTTGATCGTGGCGCTGATCTGGGTCAGCGGGGTGCCGGGGTGTTCGGTGATGTAGGCGCGCAGGTTACGGGCCTGGTCAGCGACAGCCTGCTCGGTCTGTGCGGACAGCAGCAGGGTGTGCGGGCCGTCGTCGGCGCCGGTTTCGTGCTGGGCGGCGGGCGCCTGTTCGAGGATGACGTGGGCGTTGGTGCCGCTGATCCCGAACGAGGACACGGCGGCCCGGCGCGGCCGGTCATCCGCCGTGGGCCAGGGCGTGGACTCGGTCAGCAGGGTGACCGCGCCCGTCGTCCAGTCCACATGGGGCGTGGGCGTGTCGGCGTGCAGGGTCTTCGGCAGCAGCTCGTGCTGCATCGCCATGACCATCTTGAGCACACCCGCGACGCCGGCCGCCGCGAGCGAATGGCCGATGTTCGACTTGATCGAGCCGAGTCGTAGTGGCCGGTCGGTGGGCCGGTTCTGGCCGTAGGTGGCGAGCAGCGCTTGGGCTTCGATGGGGTCGCCGAGCGCGGTGCCGGTGCCGTGGGCCTCGACCGCGTCGACGTCGGCGGGGCCCAGGCCGGCGTTGGCCAGGGCCTGGCGGATGACCCGTTCCTGGGACGGACCGTTCGGTGCGGTCAAGCCGTTGCTGGCGCCGTCCTGGTTGACGGCGCTGCCACGGATCACGGCGAGCACCGGGTGGCCGAGGCGCTGGGCGTCCGACAGCCGCTCCAGCAGGACCAGCCCGGCGCCCTCGCCCCAGCCGGTGCCGTCGGCCGACGAGGCGAAGGCCTTGCACCGGCCGTCCGGTGACAGCGCCCGCTGCCGGCTGAACTCGACGAACGATCGCGGGCTCGCCAGGATCGTCACGCCGCCGGCCAGCGCGAAGTCGCACTCGCCCTGCCGCAGCGCGGAACTCGCCAGGTGCATCGCCACCAGCGAGGACGAGCAGGCGGTGTCGACCGTCACGGCCGGACCCTCGAAACCGAACGTGTACGCGATCCGGCCGGACGCGACACTGGTCGTGTTGCCGGTGGAGAGGTAGCCCTCGAGGTCCTCCGGGATCTCACCCGGCGTGCTGCCGTAGTCGGAGGCGATGACGCCCGCGTAGACCCCGGTCGCGCTGCCCCGCATAGCCGCCGGGTCCACGCCGGCCCGCTCGAACGTCTCCCAGGCCAGCTCGAGCAGCAGGCGCTGCTGCGGATCGATGGCGAGCGCCTCGCGCGGGTTGATGCCGAAGAACGCCGCGTCGAACTCGTCCGCGTCGTGGACGAATCCGCCCTGCGAGACGTAACTCGTGCCGGCATGGTCCGGGTCCGGGTCGAACAGCGTGTCCATGTCCCACCCGCGGTTGGCCGGGAACGGGCCGATGCCGTCGGTGCCGCTCGCCACCAGCTGCCACAAATCCTCGGGCGACCGCACGCCGCCGGGGTAACGGCAGCTCGCGGCGACCACCGCGATCGGTTCGTCGAGCGTCTGCCCACCGATCGCGGGCCGCGCGGCCGACGCCGGGGCCACGCCGGCCGGCGCGATCTGACCGTCGAGGTAGCCGGCCATCGCCGCCGTGCTGGGGTAGTCGAACACCAGCGTGGCCGGCAGCCGGAGCCCGGTCGCGGCATTGAGCCGGTTCCGCAGCTCCACGCCGGTGAGCGAGTCGAAGCCGAGGTCGCTGAACGCCTGGCCGGGGTCGATCCGTTCGGGTGCGGCGTGGCCGAGCACGATGGCCACCTGGGCGCGGACGAGATCGACCAGGATCTCGCGCCGGCGGGCCGCCGGGCTTCCGGCCAGTCGTTGCGCCAGCGAGGAGGCGGCGCCACCGGCGCCGGCTGCGGCGGCGCGGCGAGGCTCGCGGCGCACCAGCTTGGCCAGCATCGGCGGCAGCGTGCCGGAGGCGGCGAGGCCTCGGATCGCGGCCAGGTCCAGCCGGGCGGGCACGGTGACCGGCCGGCCGTCGGCGAGCACGGCGTCGAAAAGCGTCAGGCCCTGCTCCGGGGAGAGCGCCAGCAGACCGGACCGGGCCATCCGGGCGCGGGCCGCGGCGTCGAGCCGCGCGGTCATCGCGCTGTCGCCGGCCCACACGCCCCAGGCCATCGAGGCGCCGGCGAGACCGGCCGAGCGGCGCTGCTCGGCCAGCCCGTCCAGATAGCTGTTGGCCGCCGCGTAGCCGGCCTGGCCCGGATTGCCCAGCACGCCCGAGAGCGAGGAGAACATCGCGAACAGCGCGAGGTCCTGGCCGGCGGTCAGATCATGCAGGTGCCGGGCGGCCTCGGCCTTCGGACCCCAGACCGCGGCCAGGCGTTCCGCCGACAGCGCGGTGACGAGCCCGTCGTCGGTGACGCCGGCCGCGTGGACGACGCCGGTCAGGGGGTGCTCGGCCGGAACGCTGTCGAGCAGCCGCCGTACGGCGTCGCGATCGGTGACGTCGCAGTCGGCGAACCGGACCTCGGCGCCGAGAGCCGCCAGTTCCGCGGCGAGTTCGGCCGTGCCCTCGGCCGCGAGTCCGCGCCTGCTCACCAGCAGCAGGCGCCGGGCGCCGTGCCGGCCGGCGAGATGGCGGGCGAGCAGCCGGCCCAGTACGCCGGTCCCGCCGGTGACCAGGACGGTGCCGTCCGCCCGCAGCGGCGCCGGGATGGTCAGCACGACCTTGCCGGTGTGCCGGGCCTGGCCGAGGAAGCGGAACGCGTCCCGCGCCTGGCGGACGTCCCAGGTGGTGATCGGCAGCGGCCGCAGCACGCCGCGCTCGAAGAGGCCGAGGATCTCGCGCAGCATCTGCTGGATCCGGTCCGGTCCCGCGTCCATCAGGTCGAACGCCTGGTAGGCGACGCCGGGGTGGCCGGCCGCCACGTCCTCGGGCCGCCGGATGTCGGTCTTGCCCATCTCCAGGAACCGGCCGCCGCGCGGCAGCAGGTCCAGCGAGGCGTCCACAAATTCCCGGGCGAGCGAGTCGAGCACCACGTCCACTCCGAGACCGCCGGTCGTGGCCCGGATCCGGTCGGCGAACTCGAGGGTCCGCGAGTTGTGCAGGTGCGCCTCGTCGAGGCCCAGAGCACGCGCGACCGGCCACTTCCCGGGGCTCGCGGTGCCGAAGACCTCGGCGCCGAGGTGCTGGGCGAGCTGGACCGCGGCCATTCCGACCCCGCCCGCGGCCGAGTGGATCAGCACCTTCTCGCCCGGTCGCAGCCGGGCCAGGTCGTGCAGCGCGTAGTAGGCGGTCAGGAACACGATCGGGGTGGCCGCGGCCTGGGCGAACGACCATCCGTCCGGGATGCCGGTCAGCAGCCGGTGATCGCTGACCGCGACCGTGCCGAGCCCGCCGCTCACCAGACCCATCACGCGGTCACCTGGCGTGAAGCCGGTGACATCGGCGCCGACCGCCTCGACGATCCCGGCCGCCTCGCTGCCGAGCTGTGCCTCGCCCGGATACATGCCGAGCGTGATCAGCACGTCCCGGAAGTTCAGGCCGGTGGCGCGGACGGCGACGCGAACCTCACCCGGGCCGGGCGGCAACTCGGCGCCTTCGATCACGGCGAGGTTCTCGAGGCTGCCCTTCTCGCTCACCTCCAGGCGCCACGGCGTCCCGTCGGTGGGCACGGTGAGGGCGCCGCCGGCGGCGTGTTCCAGCCGCGGTACGAACATCGCGCCGTCCCGGACGGCGATCTGCGGCTCGTCACCACGAGCGACCCGAGCGAGCGTGTCGAGCGAGGCCGGCGCGTCGTCTAGGTCCGCGAGCAGCAGTCGCCCGGGATGCTCGGACTGGACCGATCGGACCAGCCCCCACACCGCGGACGCGCCGGGGTCGACCCGGTCCGTGCCGGGGCGCGCATTCACCGCGGACCTGGTCGCCACGATGAGGCGGGTCGCGCCCAGGGTCTCCGCGGCGAGCCAGGCCTGCACCCGCTCCAGCACGTACCGGACCGGGTTCGCGTCGTCTTCGGCCCGGAGCAGCAGCAGGTCGGCGCCGGCCGGCACCGCCGCGAGGCCGCGGTCGTCCCGGTCCAGCACGGCCCACCTAGCCGCGTCCCCATCGGACGCCGCGGCCGGCATCTCCTGCCACTGCACCGTGAAGAGGGAGTCCGCGGTGTCGGTCGGCCGGCCGCCCGGCTGCTGGGCGGGCAGGTTGCGGAACACCAGGGACTCCACCGCGGCAACCGGCGCGCCGGTCTCGTCGGCCGCCGTCAACGCGATCGTGTCGTCGTCGTGGCGCACCAGCCGCACCCGCAGCGACGCCGCGCCGGCCGCCGCCAGGGACACGCCGGACCAGCTGAACGCCAGGCGCGGAGTGGTGGTGGGGGAGTCGTCGCCGGTCACGAGAGCATGCAGGGTGGCGTCCAGCAGCGCCGGGTGGATGCCGAACCGGGCGGCGTCGCCGTGCAGGGCGTCGGGGAGGCGAACCTCGGCCAGCACGCCGGTCTCGTGCAGCCAGGCAGCCTGGAGACCGCGGAAGGCGGGCCCGTATCGATAGCCGCGCTCGGCGAGACGCTCGTAGCCGTCGTCGATGGCGATCGGCGTCGCGCCGGGCGGCGGCCACGCGCCGGCCAGCAGCTCGTCCGGCGTCGCGGCGTCCCCGGTGGTCAGCAGCCCGGCGGCGTGGCCGGTCCAGGGTCCACCGGCGGCCGGCCGGGAGTGCACGCTGACCGGCCGCAGGCCGGCCTCGTCCGGCTCGGCGACGGTGATCTGGAGCGCGACCGTGTCACCGCCGGTCAGCAGCAGGGGCGCCTGGAGAGTCAGCTCGTCCAGCCGGTCGCAGTCGAGGCGACGGCCGGCGAGCAGCGCCAGCTCGACGAACGCCGCGCCGGGCAGGAGCACACCGGCGCCGACCGCGTGATCCGCCAGCCAGGGATGGGTGCGCAGCGACAGAGTGCCGGTGAGCACCAGCCCGTCGCTGCCGGCCAGCGCGACCATGGCGCCGAGCATCGGGTGGTCGGCCCGCTCCAGACCGGCGGCGCCGACGTCGGCGCCGGAGCCAGGCCGCAGCCAGTAGGTCTCCCGCTGGAAGGCGTAGGTCGGCAGGGCCACCCGGCCGGCGCCGGTGCCGGCGAACACCGCCGGCCAGTCCACCCCGGCGCCGTGCACGTAGGCGGCGGCGAGCGCGGAGACCAGCGCCGGCGCCTCCGGCCGGTTGCGGCGGGCGGCCGGCAGCAGGGCCACCTCCGGCACCGTCCCGGCCAGGCACCCGGCGGCCATCGGGGTGAGTGTCGCGTCCGGGCCGAGCTCGACGAAGCGGGTGACACCGAGGTCGGCCAGCGCGCGGACGCCGGCGGCGTAGCGGACGGCCTCGCGGACGTGCCGGACCCAGTAACCGGCCGAGCCGATCTCGTCGGCGGACACCAGCTCCGCGGTCAGGTTGGAGACGATCGGGATGGCCGGTGCGGCGAACGTCAGGCCCTCGGCGACGCGGCGGAACTCGTCGAGCATCGCGTCCATGTGATGCGAATGGAACGCGTGGCTGACCTTGAGCAGACTCGTCTTGCGACCGCGTTCCCGCCACCGGTTCGCGACCTCGCGGACGGTCTCCTCGTCGCCCGACACGACGGTGGAGTTCGGCGCGTTCACCGCGGCGATCCCGGCGCGGCCGCCGAGGTCGCCGAGCGCGGCGGCGACCTCTGCCTCGGGGGCCTGGATGGCGGCCATCGCACCGCCGGCCGGCAGCGCGTCCATCAGCCGCCCGCGGGCGGCCACGAGCGTGCACGCGTCGGTGAGCGACAGCACGCCGGCCACATGCGCCGCGGCCAGCTCGCCGATGGAGTGCCCGATCAGGAAGTCGGGGCGCAGGCCCCAGTGCTCCAGCTGGCGGAAGAGCGCCACCTCGAAGGCGAACAGCGCCGGCTGGGTGAAGCGGGTGCGGTCCAGCAGGGTGTGCTCCGGCGAGTCCGGCGCGGCGAACATCACCTCGAGCAGCGGGCGGTCCAGCAGCGGGTCGAGGCAGGCGCGGATCTCGTCCAGGGCGGCGCGGAAGCGCGGGAACTCGCGGTAGAGCTCCCGGCCCATGCCGGGACGCTGACTGCCCTGGCCGGAGAACTGGAAGGCGGTCTTGCCGGCGGACACCGTGCCGGACACCACGCCCGCCGCCGCGTGACCCTCGGCCAGCTCCGCGAGACCGGCCAGCAGCTCGTCCCGGGTCGTGCCGATCACCGCCGCCCGGTGTTCCAAACCGGCCCGGGAGGTGACCAGCGACAGGGCGATCGAGGCCGGGTCGGCCCCGGGGTCGGCGGCGAGGTGGTCGAGCAGCCGCCGGGCCTGCGCGCGTAGCGCCGGCCCGGTGCGGGCGGAGAGCAACCACGGCGTCGTCGGCAGCACCGCCGGGTCGGCGGCCGGGCCGGCCTCCTCCGCGGCCGGCGCCTGCTCCAGCACGACGTGGGCGTTGGTGCCGCTGATCCCGAACGAGGAGACGGCGGCCCGCCGCGGCTGACCCGCGTCCGGCCAGGGCAGGGCCGTGCCGAGCAGCGAGACCGTGCCGCCGGACCAGTCCACGTGCGCGCTGGGCCGGTCGGCGTGCAGGGTGGGCGGGAGGATCCCGTTGCGGATGGCGAGGATCATCTTGATGATGCCGGCGACACCGGCCGCCGCCTGGGTGTGCCCGATGTTCGACTTGATCGACCCCAACCAGAGCGGCCGGTCCGCCGGCCGGTCCCGTCCGTAGGTGGCCATCAGCGACTGCGCCTCGATCGGGTCGCCGAGCGTGGTGCCGGTGCCGTGCGCCTCCACCGCGGCGATGTCGTTGGTGGTGAGCCGGCTGTCGGCGAGAGCCTGGGCGATCACCCGCTCCTGGGCTGCGCCGTTGGGAGCGGACAGCCCGTTGCTGGCGCCGTCCTGGTTGACGGCGCTGCCCCGGATCACGGCGAGCACCCGGTGCCCGTTGCGCAGGGCGTCGGAGAGGCGTTCCAGCACGACGAGGCCGGAACCCTCGGCGAAGCCGGTGCCGTCGGCGTCGGCCGAGAAGGACTTGCACCGGCCGTCCGGCGCGAGCCCGCGCTGGCGGCTGAACTCGACGAACAGCGCGGGATTGCCCATCACCGTGGCGCCGCCGGCCAGCGCCAGCGCGCATTCGCCGCGGCGCAGCGCCTGCCCGGCGAGGTGGATCGCCACCAGCGAGGAGGAGCAGGCGGTGTCGATGGTGACGGCCGGTCCCTCCAGGCCGAGGGTGTAGGAGAGCCGTCCGGAGGCGACACTCGTGGTGTTGCCGGTGAGCAGGTAACCCTCCAGCTCCTCCGGCACGGCGGCCGGCGGGGGCGCGTAACCGGTGGAGATGACACCCACGAAGACGCCGGTGTCGCTGCCGCGCAGCGAGGCCGGGTCGAGGCCGGCGTCCTCCAGGGCCTCCCATCCGGTCTCGAGCAGCAGCCGCTGCTGCGGATCGGTCGCCATCGCCTCCCGCGGGCTTATGCCGAAGAACTCCGCGTCGAAGTCGCCGGCGTCGTGCAGGAAGCCGCCCTCGGTCACGTAGGTGGTGCCGGGATGGTCCGGGTCGGGGTGATAGAGCGCCTCGGCGTCCCAGCCGGGCCGCTCCGGGAACGAGGAGATCACGTCGCGGCCTTCGACCAGCAGCTCCCACAGCTGGCCGGGCGCCTGGACCCCGCCGGGGAACCGGCAGCCCATCCCGATCACCGCGAGCGGCTCGTGCTCGCGCGTCTCCATCTCGCGCAATATCCCCCGCGTACGGCGCAGGTCGTTCGTCGCTCGTTTGAGGTAGTCGCGGAGCTTCTCCGTGGTCTCGCCCGACGTGCCCTGCTCGCTCATGCTGCCCCCGTTGCCGATTCCGGATCCGTTGCCCGCCGTGCCGGTCGAATGCGCCTCAGTCATGTCGCCGCCTCACCCGGCCCCGAGCTCGTCGTCCAGCGCCGCGAAGAGGTCCTCGTCGCTGACCACGTCCAGGTCGCCGGCGCCCGGGCCGTCGCCCGGCTCCATCTCGCCCCACTTCCAGAAGAGGGTGCGCAGCTGCGGCGCGAGCTTGGCGCGGGTCTCGTCGTCCCAGGCCAGGCCGGCCAGCGTGGTGTCCAGCCGGGCGAGCTCGGAGAGCACGTCCGACGCCGGGTCGGGCAGCCCCGGTGTGAGGTCCAGGTGCAACCGGTCGGCCAGCGCCTCCGGCGTCGGGTGGTCGAACACCAGCGTGGCGGGCAGCGCCAGCCCGGTCGCGGTGCGCAGACGATTGCGCAGCTCCACCGCGGTGAGCGAGTCCACGCCCAGCTCCTTGAACGCCCGGTCCGGTCCGATCGCGCCGGTGCCGGTGTGGCCCAGGACAATGGCGGCCTGTGTCCGTACGAGCTCCAGCAGTTTTTCCCGTCGCTCGTGGTCGCCGAGGCCGGCGAGCTGCCCGGCCCACGAGGCGCCCGGCGCCGAGCCGCCGGCCGCCGGCCGCCCGGCCGGTGCGCGGACCAGGCCGCGCAGGAGCGGCGGCACGGCGTCCGCGGGGATGCCGCGCAGCTCCAGGCCGATCGGCAGCAGAGCCGCCCGGTCCAGCGCGACGGCCGCGTCGAACAGGTCGACGGCCTGCTCGTCGGTGATGGCGCGGGTGCCGCTCCGGCGCAGCCGCTGCCGGTCGGCCCGATCGAGATGTCCGGTCATGCCGCTGGCCGAGTCGAACAGTCCCCAGCCGAGCGCGATCGCCGGCCGGCCCTGCGAACGGCGCTGCTGAGCCAGCGCGTCGAGGAACGCGTTGGCGGCGGCGTAATTGCCCTGGCCGGGCGGGCCGAACGTGCCGGCCGCCGACGAGGCCAGCACGAACCAGGCCAGATCGTGGTCGAGGGTGAGCTCGTGCAGGTGCCGGGCGGCGTCCACCTTCGGACGCAGCGCGGTATCCATCTTGGCCGGTGTCAGCTCGGTGAGGACGGCGTCGTCCAGCACCCCGGCGTTGTGCACCACACCGGTCAGCGGGTGCTCGGCCGGAATGCCCTCGATCAGCTTCAGCACGGCTTCCCGGTCGGCCAGGTCGCACGCCGCGAAGGTGGCTCGTGCGCCCAGCCTCTCGAGATCGGCACGCAGGTCCTCGGCGCCCTCCGCCGCCGGGCCGCGGCGGCTGGCCAGCAGCAGATGCCGTACGCCGTGCCGGGCCGCCAAGTGCCGGGCGAGCAGACCGCCGAGCATGCCGGACGCGCCGGTGACCAGGACGGTGCCCGCCGGATCCGGTGCGGCCGGCAGCGTCAGCACGACCTTCCCGACGTGCCGTGCCTGACTGAGGTGCCGGATCGCTCCGCGGACCCGGCGGATGTCCCATGCGGTGATCGGTAGCGGACGCAGCACCCGCTGGTCGCAGAGCTCCCGCAGGGCGACGAGCATTTCCTGTACGCGGTCCGGCCCGGCGTCCATGACGTCGTACGCCCGATATTCCACTCCGGTGTGCGCGGCCGCCACGTCCCCGGCGTGCCGGATGTCGGTCTTGCCCATCTCCAGGAAGCGCCCACCCGGCCCCTGGAGCCGCAGCGATCCGTCGACGTACTCCCGGGCCAGGGAATTGAGCACCACGTCGATCGGCTTGCCGCCCCGGTGGGCGCGGAACTTCTCCTCGAACTCGAGGTTGCGGGACGAGGCGATGTGGTCGTCGTCCAGCCCGCGCTCCCGCAGGACCGGCCATTTGTGCGGGCCGGCGGTGCCGTAGACCTCGGCGCCGAGATGCTCGGCGATCTGCAGCGCGGCCATGCCGACCCCGCCGGTCGCCGCGTGCACCAGCAGCGTCTCGCCCGGCTGGATCCGGGCCAGATCGACCAGGCCGTAATAGGCGGTCATGAAGACCACCGGAACGGCGGCCGCCTCGGCGAAGCTGTAACCCACCGGCATCGTGGTGAGCAGCCGGGCGTCGGTGACGGTCACCGGGCCGAGGCCGCCGGAGAGCAACCCCATCACCCGGTCGCCCGGCCGTAGCGCGGTCACGTCCGGCGCCACCTCCAGGATCACCCCGGCTGCCTCGCCGCCGGCCGGCCGGGCATCCTCCGGCACCAGGTCCAGCGCGAGCATCACGTCACGGAAGTTGAGCCCGCCGGCTCGGACCGCGAGACGCACCTGACCCGGCTCGAGCGGCTGCCCGTCCAGCGGCGACGGATCCAGCGAGAGCCCGTCCAGGGCGCCCTTGCCGGCCAGGGTCAGCGTCCAGTTCGGCGCGTCGGCCGGGGCCTGCAGAAGTCCGTCGTCGCCGGCCCGGGACAGGCGGGCCGCATGCGCCTCGCCGGCCCGGATCGCGACCTGCGGCTCACCGGAGGCGATCGCGGCCGGAACGGCGGCGTAGGACTCCGGCCGGCCGTCGACGTCCAGCAGGACGAACCGATCCGGGTTCTCCGACTGCGCCGAACGCAGCAGGCCCCACGCCGCGCTCTGGGTGAGGTCGCGGATGTGCTCGCCGTCGGCGACAGCGACCGCGCCCCGGGTGACGAGCACGAGGCGGCCGCCGCCCGCGGCCAGCCATTGCTGGAGCAGGGCCAGCAGGTCGTTCAGCCGCTCGTGCGCCTCTTCCGGGGTCGCGCCGGCGCCGTCCGGGCAGGCCAGCAGCACGTCGGCGGCGGGTTCGGGAAGGTCCGTCCGCACCTCGGCGGCCAGTGCGGCGAGGTGTTCGTCGACTCCCGCCGGCGCCCACAGCGTCCAGGTGGCGTCGACCGCCCGGCCGAGCGGCAGCGCCGGCCAGTCGAGCTGGAAGAGGGAGTCCTGGGCGGGCGCAGACGCCAGCTGACGAGGATCGAGCGGGCGGGTGGCCAGCGCGGCGACCGAGAGCACCGGGGCGTTCGCCGGGTCGGTGGCCTCGATGGTCAGCTCCTCGCCGGTCTGCCGCAGGCGTACCCGCAGCTCGGTGGCGCCGGTGGCATGCGCCGTCACCCCGGTCCAGGCGAACGGGAGCCGGATGTCGTCCTGCCCGGCGGCGAGCGGGTGGAGCGCGGCGTCGAGCAGCGCCGGGTGCAGCACGAAGTCGGCGGCGGCGCGTTCCTCGCCGTCGGGCAGCGACACCTCGGCGAAGACCTCGTCACCCCGCCGCCACGCGGCCCGCAGGCCCTGGAAGACCGGGCCGTACTCCAGGCCGATGAGCGCGAGGCCGTCGTAGTCGACGGGAATCGGGACGGCGCCGGCCGGGGGCCATGCGGTCTCCGGGCTCGGGCCGGTCGTCGCGTTGCCGTCGACCGATCCGGCCGCGTGCCTGGTCCACGGTGAATCGGGCTGCGGACGGGAGTGGATCTCGACCGGCCGCCGGCCCTCGTCATCCGCCGCGGTTACGGTCACCCGGACCTCGGCGCTGCCGTCTCCGGCAAGCACGAGCGGGGCTTCGAGGGTGAGCTCGGCGAGCCGCGGGCTGCCCACGTGCCGCCCGGCGAACAGGGCCATGTCGAGCAGGGCGGTGCCGGGCAGCAGGACGGTGCCGTTGACCGCGTGGTCCGCCAGCCAGGCGTGCGTGGCGGCGGCGAGCGTGCCGGTGAAGGCGGCGCCGGTGGGGAGGTCGATGGCGTGGTCCAGCAGGGGGTGGTTGCTGGTCCCGTTCGGGGCGGCCGTGGTGGTGGGGGTGAGCCAGTAGCGCTGGTGCTGGAAGGGGTAGGTGGGCAGGTCGATCAGGTGGGCGGTGGTGGGCCAGGTGGGCCGGTGGCCGGCGG
>NZ_JBEZYA010000062.1:0-12947 GCF_040638295.1 Actinoplanes sp. NPDC026619 | reverse complement strand
CCCCGCCCCGCGCCCCGCGCCCCGCGCCCCGCGCCCCGCGCCCCGCGCCCCGCGCCCCGCGCCCCGCGCCCCGCGCCCCGCGCCCCGCGCCCCGCGCCGATCTTGGCAACTTCCTGCGCCCAGCCCGCAGAAAACTCCCTAGATCTGTGAGGCTCGCGATCACGCGACCGAATTAATCAGCATTTATCGGATGGCCACTCCACCAGATGGAACTGCTGTCCACCTTCCGAGACGGCTCTCCAGCATCTGAGAAAGGTGCCCACTTCGTGGAGATCACGTCCACGATGCGGACCGGGCCACCGCGCCACCGCGCCACCGGGCTCGGCTGGCAGGTCGCTCCCGACGGGGAGGGGGTCAGCTCGGCATGGCGTGGGCCACCGCAAACAGGTCCGCGAACGTGGCGGCCGGCAGCAGGCCGGAGCAATAGGGCAGCGCGGCGGCCATCGCCGCCACCGTCGGGGTGAAGCCGGGGGCGCCGGCCCGCGGGTTCAGCCACAGCACCGCGTGGGCCCGGCGCGACAGCCGGGACATCGCGGCGGCCAGCTCGGCCGGTGGGCCGCTGTCCCAGCCGTCGGAGGCGATCACCACGACGGCGCCGCGCAGGGCGTTGCCGTGGTGCGAACGCAGCAGCGCGCCGATGCTGGCGGCGATCCGGGTGCCGCCGAACCGGTCGGCCACCGCGGCCGTGGCCTGGTCGATCGCGTCGCGTGACGACCGGCGCGTCAGGGCCGGCGTCAGCCGGGTCAGCGACGTGGCGAACGCGAAGACCTCGGCCGGCGTCACCGTCGCGAAGGCCCGCATCAGGTGCATGTACGCGGCGGCCTGCGCCCGCATCGACTCGCTGACGTCGCAGAGCAGCACCACGCGGCGCGGGCGGCGTTGCGGGCGTTCCCGCACGACGGTCACCGGTTCCCACGCGGTGCGGCGGGCACGGGCCATCGTCGAGCGCAGCGCGACACGACGGCCGGACCGGTGCGGCGCATGGCGGCGGACCCGCCGGGTCGGCCAGCCGCTCAACTCCCGCCGCAGGACCTCGCCCAGCAGCGCGGTCTCTCGCTCGTCCAGATCCTCGAACGGCCGCGCGGCCAGGGCCTGCACGTCGCTCGGCCGTGGCTGCGGCACGAACAGCCCCGACTCCTCCCCCGGCGAGGTCTCGGCCACCGCAGCCGGAAGCGTCGCCCACGGCAGCCCGCCTCCGTCCACGACCTCCGCGGAGTCGGCGTCGGCGTCGGCGTCGACCGGCACATGGACGTCGTCGCGGCGGGCGGCCGCCGACCGGTTCAGCGGCAACGGCGCGGCGTCGCTGAACACCGCCTCGAAGACCCGGTCGAAGGCGGCCAGGTCGGACTGCCGCCGCACGAGCGCGATCCGGGCCGTCCAGTAGAGAGCCGCACGGGAGTCCGGCGGCGACACGCCGAGCGCCCGCACCAGGTCGTCGGTCTCGGTCAGACCCGCGGCCACACCCGCGCCGCGCAGCCGGTTGGCGAAAGCCACGGCGAAAGAGGCGCGGTCGGCGCCGCGCAGCAGCACCGGGGCGGGCTCAGCGGCGGGCAACGAGCCAGGCGATCACCGCGCCGACCACGACCACACCCACCGCCACCGGAACCACCCGCTTGTATATCGACCCACCGGCGATGCTGAGCAGATCCAGCGGCTCCGGCTCGTCAACCGCGGAACGAACGGGCGCCCAGGGGCCCGGATCGGCAGCGTCGGCGAGGAATCCGGCGGCCGGTGAAGCCTCGGGATCGGCAGTCGACACCACCGGCTCGGCGCCACCGGCCGGGTGCGGAAGCGCGCTCGCGGCGGTCGCCGAGACCGGCGCATCCGCCGCGGGCGTGGCCGGCGAGGACGGCACGGCGGAAACCGGCGCCGGGGAGGTCGCGATCTCCGGGGCCGTGGCAACGGCAGCCGCCGACGGCGCGACCGGCACCGCCCCGCCAACGGCACCGGCCTCAGACGGCCCGCCGACGGCACCGGCCTCAGACGGCCCGCCGACGGCAGCGGCCGCCGACAGGCCCCCGACGGCAGCGGCCGCCGACAGGCCCCCGACGGCAGCGGCCGCCGACAGGCCGCCGACGGCACCGGCCGCGGATGAGCCGGCCGGGACCGGCGCATCAGCCGCGCCCGGGGCGGCGGCCGGTTCGGGCGTGCCGGCGGGGACCGGAGAATCAGCCGCGCCCGGGGTGGGGGCCGGTTCGGGCGTGCCGGCGTCGGTCGCGAGCATCGCCTCCAGGTTCGTGACGAACTGGGCCAGCAGCTTGCCCGACACCTCCTTGATCATGCCGCTGCCGAACTGGGCCAGCTTCCCGCTGATCTTCAGATCGGTGTCGACGCTCACCGTCGTACTCTCGCCGGACGGTGAAAGAACGGCCGTGACCAGGGCCGAAGCATTGCCCGCCGACCGGGCGTCCCGGCCCTTGGCGTCGATGACCGCGCGGTAGGCCCCGTCGTCCTTCTCGGTGAAGCGGGCCGTTCCGGCGAAGTCCGAGATCACCGGGCCGACCTTCACCTTCACCTTGCCCTGGTAGACATCGCCGTCGACACCGGTCAGCTGCGCGCCCGGCATGCAGGGCGCGATGCCCTCGAGGTCGGTGAGCACCTGCCAGGCGCGGTCGATCGGGGTGTGCACGGTGAACTCGTTCGTGATCTTCATGCGATCTCCTGATGGACGGCGCCGGCGACGACGAGGCAGTCGTCGGGGGTTTTCGCGATCGTGCCGAGGGTGCGCAGCGCGTCGGCCGGGGCGAGCTCGGTGACGCCGAGCGCGGCCAGCGCGGACACCCAGTCGATGGTTTCGGCGAGCCCGGGCGCCTTGTCGAGGTCGAGGCGGCGGACCCGGCCGATGAATGCGGTGGCGCTCGCGATCAGCGGGTGGGTGGCGCCGGGCACGGCCCGGCGGACGATTTCCGCCGCCCGTTCCGGCGCCGGGAACTCGATCCAGTGGTAAAGGCATCGGCGGCGCAGCGCATCGTGCAGGTCACGGCTGCGATTCGAGGTCAGAACCACAACCGGCGGCCGTACGGCGGTGAAGGTTCCCAATTCCGGAACCGTGACCGAGGCCTCCCCGAGGAATTCGAAGAGCAGCGCCTCGAATTCGTCGTCGGCCCGGTCGATCTCGTCGATGAGAAGCACCGGCGGGATGGGCCCGGCGTGCCGCACCGCCCGCAGGATCGGCCGTTCCTGGAGGAATTCGGCGGTGAACAGATCGTCGTCGGCGAGGCGTTCGTGGCGCGCCTCGGCGAGCCGGATCGCGAGGAGTTGCCGCTGGTAGTTCCACTCGTAAAGGGCTTCACCGGCGGTCAGCCCGTCATAGCACTGGAGCCGGATCAGCGGCGTGTCCATGGCCCGGGCGAGCGCTTTGCCGGCCGCCGTCTTGCCGACCCCGGGCTCCCCTTCGAGCAGGAGTGGTTTGCCGAGGCGCAGCGACAGGAACATGGCCATACCGAGTCCGTCGTCGACGAGATAATCGGCCGCGTCGAGCCGCCGCGCGACCTCTTCCGGAGAGTTCACGACCGCTCCCCGGCGAGCAGCCGCGCATAGTCGTCGCGGGTGTCCACATCGATCGGAATCGGCCCGGCGCAGGGCAGCGACGTGACCGGATAGGCACCGGAGTGCAGCAGTTTCCAGACCGCCTTGTCACCGTGCAGCGTGGCCAGGTCGGCGAAGACCTCGCGCCGGAACAGGAACGGATGCCCGAGCCCGTCGGCGTAGGAGCAGACCCCCACCGGCGTGGGCGCGGCCGTCAGCCGCCGCACGTCGCCGGGCGCGACCCCGGGCTGATCGCCGAGCAGCAGCACGAGCGCGTCCGATTCGACGCGGGTGACGCCGGCCCGGATCGACGACCCGCATCCGGTGGAGAAGTCCGGGTTGTCGACGACCTCGAACCCGGCCAGGTCGACCGACGAGCGCACCCGCCCCGCCGCCCCGCCCAGCGTGACCAGCAGCTGGTCGAACCCGCAGTCCCGGGCCATCGCGAGCGTGGCATCGAGCAGGGTCCGCCCCCGGTAGGGCAGCAGTTGCTTGGCCTCGCCGAGCCGCAGCGACCCGCCGGCGGCCAGCACCAGCCCGGTCACGCTCATCGCGCCGCCACGAAGCTGTCCCGGCACCCGGCACAGCAGAACCAGTGCTCCACCCCGTCCACCTCCGCGTGCGGCGTGTCGTCCCCGACCACGACGCTCATCCCGCAGACCGGATCGATCACCGTCCGCGTTGCCCCGGCCGTCTCCGAAACAGCGGTGAGGGAGCCGGTTCGGATCTCCTTGATGATCTCGGCCAGGACGGAGAGGGCGATCTCGTGGTGGGTGCGTGCGCCGATGTCCAGGCCGGCGTGCGGGCGCACGCGGGCCCGCTCCGCCTCGGTCAGCTCCAGCGAGTCGAGCACGGCGGCGCTGCGCTTCCGGCTCGCCACCAGGGCGATCAGTGGCACCCCGGCATCCAGGGCGGCGCGGATCGCCTGCTCGTCGTCGCGGCCCAGACCCGCGACGACGACGGCGCTGGCTCCGGCGTACTCCATCGGTGGGGTTGTCTCGAGGTCGAGGAAGGCAGCGAGCTGAGCCACCGCCGCGCCGATCGGGGTGGCCGTGCCGGCCACGCCCAGCAGGGTGCGCGGCAGCACCGGCCGCAGGAAGATCTCGATGGCGCCGCCGGAGAGGCAGGGGTTGACGACGACCAGCGAGCCGGGCGCCGGCGGGAACGGCGCCGAGTCGTCCGGCAGCACCCGGAGCAGCAGGGTGTTGCCGTCGCGCAGGGTGTCGAGGGCGGCCGCCCGCACCGACGTCTCGGCGCAGACCCCGCCGACGAAGCCCTCGATCGAGCCGTCGTCGAGGATGACCGCGTCGTCGCCGGGCACCGCGGACGTCGGTTGCTGCGCACGCACCACCGTGGCGTGCACGAACGGCCGTCTGGCCAGGGTCAGTTCGTGCACGCGGGTGGCGATCAGGGTGGCCATCAGATCGGCGGGGTGGCCTGGCCGCGCATCGCGTCCCAGACCCGGGACGGGGTGAGCGGCATGTCGGCGTGGCGCACCCCGAACGGCTTGAGGGCGTCGACGACGGCGTTGACGATGGCCGGGGGCGAGCCGACGGTCGCCGACTCCCCCACGCCCTTGGCGCCGATCGGGTGGTGCGGCGACGGCGTGACGGTGAAGCCGGTCTCCCAGTCGGGCACTTCGAGGGAGGTCGGGATCAGGTAGTCCATCAGGGACGCGCCGAGGCAGTTGCCGTCCTCGTCGAAGGCGATCATCTCCATCAGCGCCATGCCGACGCCGTCGGTGAGCCCGCCGTGCACCTGGCCCTCGATGATCATCGGGTTGATCCGGGTGCCGCAGTCGTCGACCGCGATGAACCGGCGCACCTTGACCTGCGCGGTGCCGGGGTCGATGTCGACGACGCAGATGTAGGCGCCGTGCGGGTAGGTCAGGTTCGACGGGTTGTAGCAGATCTGCGCTTCCAGGCCGCCCTCCATGCCGTCGGGCAGATCGCCGGCGCCGTGCGCGCGCATCGCGATGTCCTGGATCGTCACCGAGGCCGACGGGTCGCCCTTGACGTGGAAGCGGCCCTTGTCCCAGGCCAGGTCGGCGACCGAGACCTCGAGCATCGCCGACGCGATCAGTTGTGCCTTGTCGCGCACCTTCCGGGCGACCAGCGCGGCCGCGGCGCCGGAGACCGGGGTGGACCGGCTGCCGTAGGTGCCGAGGCCGAACGGTGTCTGGTCGGTATCGCCGTGCACGACCTCGATGTCGGCCGGCGGGATACCGATCTCCTCCGCCACGATCTGCGCGAACGTCGTCTCGTGCCCCTGGCCCTGGGTCTGCACGGACAGCCGCACGACGGCCTTGCCGGTCGGGTGGATCCGCAGCTCGCAGCCGTCGGCCATACCGAGGCCGAGGATGTCCATGTCCTTGCGCGGGCCGGCCCCGACCGCCTCGGTGAAGAACGAGATGCCGATGCCCATCAGCTCGCCGCGCGCCCGCTTCGAGGCCTGCTCCGCGCGCAGTTCGGCGTACCCGGCCATCTCCATGGCGAGGCGCATCGTGGGCTCGTAGTTCCCCGAGTCGTACACCCAGCCGGTCTTGGTCTCGTAGGGGAACTGCTCGGGCTGGATGAAGTTCTTCAGGCGCAGCTCGGCCGGGTCCATGCCGAGCTCGTCGGCGAGGCAGTCGACGATGCGTTCGACCAGGTAGACGGCCTCGGTGATGCGGAACGAGCAGGCGTACGCCACCCCGCCGGGCGCCTTGTTGGTGTAGACGGCGGTCATCTTGCAGTACGCCGCCTGGATGTCGTAGCTGCCGGTGAACACCCCGAAGAAGCCGGCCGGGTATTTCACCGGTGCGGCCGTCCCGTTGAAGGCGCCGTGGTCGGCGAGCACGTTCGTACGGATGGCCAGGATCTTGCCGTCGCGCGTCGCTGCGATCTCCCCACGCATGATGTAGTCGCGGGCGAAACCGGTGCTGATCAGGTTTTCCGACCGATCCTCCATCCACTTCACCGGCTTGCCGGACAGCAGCGAGCCGACGATCGCGCAGACGTAGCCGGGGTAGATCGGGACCTTGTTGCCGAAGCCGCCGCCGATGTCGGGCGCGATCACCTGGATCTTGTGCTCGGGAATGCCGGCGACGATCGCGTAGAGGGTGCGGTGCGCGTGCGGCGCCTGGGTGGTCGACCAGAGCCGCAGCTTGCCGTCGATCGGGTCGAAGTCGGCGACCGCGCCGCACGTCTCCATCGGCGCCGGATGCACACGCGGGTAGACGATGTCCTCTTTCACCACGACGTCGGCGGCGGCGAAGACCGCCTCGGTCGCGGCCTCGTCCCCGGTCTCCCAGTCGAAGCAGTGGTTGTTCGTCTTGTCGGTCAGGTCGTCGCGGATCAGGGGCGCATCCGGCGCCAGTGCCTTGCGCACGTCGATGACCGGCTCGAGCACGTCGTACTCGACGTCGATCAGCTCGAGGGCGTCGCGGGCCGCATACCGATCGTCGGCGACGACGAACGCGACCTCCTGCCCCTGGAAACGGACCTTGTCGGTGGCCAGGACCGCCTGCACGTCGTTGGAGAGGGTCGGCATCCAGGCCAGGCCCTTCTCGGCGAGCATCGCGCCGGTCACGACGAGTTTCACGCCGGGCGAGGCCTCGGCGGCGCTGGTGTCGACGCTGACGATCCGCGCATGCGCGAAAGGCGACCGCAAAATCGCAAGATGCAACATCCCCGGCAGCTGTACGTCGTCGGTATAGCGCCCGCGCCCACGGATGAACCGCGGGTCCTCCTTGCGCAGCATCCGCCCGTACCCAACCGGCTTTTGATCGTTGTCCTCGAAGGTGGTGATCTTCGGTTCCTCGACGGTTGTCATTGCTTGACCCCCTCGTGCACCGCGGCCCACCGCACACTGCGGACAATGGTGGCGTAGCCGGTGCAGCGGCAGATCTGCCCGGAAATGGCTTCGCGGATCTCCCCGTCGGTGGGGTCCGGGTTCTTGTCGAGCAGGGCCCGGCAGGTCATCAACATGCCCGGCGTGCAGAAACCGCACTGCAGCCCGTGGCACTGCATGAAACCCTCCTGGATCGGGTCCAGTTCCCCGTCCCGGGCCAGCCCCTCGACGGTGCGCACCTCGTGGCCGTCGGCCATCGCGGCCAGCACCGTGCACGACTTGACCGGCTCACCGTCCATCCAGACGACGCAGGTGCCGCAGTTGCTGGTGTCGCAGCCCCAGTGGGTGCCGGTCAGCGCTAGGTGGTCACGCAGGAAGTGCACGAGCAGCAGGCGCCCCTCGATCTCCCGGGTGACCTCGACGTCGTTGACGATCATCGTGACCTGCATGGATTCAGCTCCTCGCCCGCTCGACGGCCTTGCGCAGGGTCCTCCGGGTCAGTTCGTCGGCGAGATGCCGCTTGTAGTCGGCGCTGCCGCGTTGATCGGTGGCCGGGTCACAGCTGCGCGCGGCGATGGCGCCCGCGGCCGCATAGACGTCCTCACCCGGCACCTGACCGCGGATCGTGTCCGATATTTCGGGAATTCCGGTGGTATTAGGCCCCACGGCCGCCAACCCGACCCGGGCGTCCAAGATCTTGCCGTCGGCCAGCCAGACCGCGGAACCCGCGCTGACCACGGCCCAGTCCCCCGCGCGGCGCTCGACTTTCTCGTAGGCGCTGCCGTGCCCGGCGCGGCGCGGGATGCGGATCTCGGTGAGGATCTCGCCGTCGCCGACCGCCGTCTCGTACGGCCCGACGTGGAACTCCTCCATGGACACGACCCGCTCCGCCCCGCCGGGACCGCGGATCACGCACGCCGCGTCGAGTGTCGTGCACACCGCGGACAGATCCTCCGACGGGTCGGCCTGGCAGAGCGACCCGCCGAGAGTGCCACGATTGCGCACCACCGGGTCGGCGATCACCCGCTCCGCATCCCGGAAGATCGGGAACGCGGCCGCCAGCTCGTCCGACTCGAGCAGTTCACGATGGCGGGTGAGGGCTCCGATGCGTACCTCATCAGCCTGGATCTTGAGGTAACCCAACTCGTCGTGGAGCGGGTTGATGTCGATCAGATATTCGAAGTTGGCCAGCCGTAGCTTCATCATCGGCAGGAGGCTGTGCCCACCCGCGACGAGCCGTGCTGAGCTGCCCAGACGTTCCAGAAGTCCGATGGCTTGGTCCACGCTGTGCGCACGTTCGTACTCGAACGGAGCCGGCACCTGCACGCTGCACCTCCCGTGATCACGGCAGAGATTCGTCCGCGGAAAAGGCAAAGTCAACAGCTACCTAAGCGTTCTATTGATCAGCCGTTGACGAGGCCGCCATGATCCGGCGAGGGTGCAGATCATGCGGGACATCGTGGACGGCCTGGCCGCGTGGCGCGCCGACGGCGTGCGGTTCGCGGTCGCCACGGTCGTGCGCACGTGGAACTCGGCGCCACGGCAACCCGGCGCGGCGATGGCCGTCAACGAGCACGGCGAGGTGCTCGGCAGCGTCTCCGGCGGCTGCGTCGAGGGCGCCGTCTACGCCGCCGCCGAAGAGACCATCAAGAGCAAGAAGGCCCAGCAGCTGACGTACGGGGTGAGCGACGGCGACGCGTTCGAGGTCGGCCTCACCTGCGGCGGCACCATCGAACTGCTGATCCAGCCGGAAGTGGCCCTGATCGACCTGGACGACGTGCTGGCCGCCATCCGTGACGGCCGGCCGGTGGCGACCGCGTCGATCGCCGGCAACCAGCTGGTGATCTGGCCCGACCGCACCGCCGGCACGCTCGGCGACCAGGGTCTGGACCACGCGGCCGAACAGCAGGCGGCCGGCATGCTCGCCGCCGGCACGACCGGCACCGTCCGCCTCGGCCACCACGGTGAGCAGCGCCAGGAGGAGACCGAGGTCTTCGTGCAGACCTTCCTCGCACCGCCCCGCATGATCGTCTTCGGCGCCATCGACTTCGCCGGCGCGGTGGCCCGGATCGGCGGCTTCCTCGGCTACCACGTCACGGTCTGCGACGCCCGTCCCGTCTTCGCCACCCGCAAGCGCTTTCCGTCGGCCGACGACCTGATTGTCCGGTGGCCGCACCAATATCTGGAATCCACCACGGTCGACGAGAGGACCGTCCTCTGCGTCCTCACCCATGACCCGAAGTTCGACATCCCGCTCCTGGAGGTCGCGTTGCGCACGCCCGCGCGCTACATCGGCGTGATGGGCAGCCGGCGCACCCACACCGACCGGATGCGCCGCCTGCGCGAGGCCGGGGTGTCCGAGCTCCAGTTGTCCCGCCTGTCCGCTCCGATCGGCCTGGACCTGGGCGCCAGAACCCCGGAGGAGACCGCGGTAGCGATTGCGGCGGAGATCATAGCGAGGGCCTGGGGCGGGTCCGGTCTGCCCCTGACCGGGCTCGATGCCCCAATTCACGGGTAGCGATCGGGTAACAAACCCCACTTGTCATGCCCATCGGCCGACCCCCCGCCGATCGTGTCCGGTGCCGCCACCCGACGACGGGAGGCCGCCACACCGCCTCCGGACGCCGAGTCCCGCCCACCGGGCGCGGTGCATGACCTGTCTCCGATCGGAAGCTTCAGTGGGCGGGAACGGGGGACCCAGGTCGCCGGCGATGCCGGCTCGGGGTGAAGTCGCTTACGCGACGGGCCGCCTTCAGGCCTAATCCGACAGCTAACCTCGCAGGCGATTGAAGGACAAGGAACCTCGTGTTCTCTGCCGTCCGTCCCACCCTGCCCGGCAATCCGCTCCGCCGATCGCTTTCCCGCTTCCTGTCCGTTTTCCTGGCCGCCGCTTTCCTGTCCTCCGCGGCGCTGCTGCTGACGGCCCCGCCAGCCCACGCGGCCCCCGCCACCCACGCGGCCCCCGCCAACCACGCGGCTGCCGCCACCCACGCGGCTGTCGTCGACCCCGTGGTCCTGCGTGGCGAGCGAGTGGTGGCCGCGGCTCGAGCCCAGCAAGGCAGGCCCTATCGGCACGGCGCCGTGGGGCCGCGGGCGTTCGACTGTTCCGGCCTGACCACCTACGCCTACCGCAGCGTGCGGGTGACCCTTCCCCGCACCGCAAACGCCCAGTTCCACGCCGCCCAACCGATCAGCCGGGCCGCGGCCCGCCCCGGCGACCTGGTGTTCTGGGTCCAGGGCGGGCACGCCTACCACGTGGGGGTCTACGCCGGCGCCGGCCAGGTCTGGCACGCACCAAAGACCGGCGACCACGTCCGCCTGGCCCGCATCTGGTCCTGGCGGGAAGTCCACTTCGGCCGGATAGCCGGCTGAGTGCCACGCCCGCCGGGGCCGTTCACGCCTCGGCGGGCGCCGCCTTCAGGTCCGGCCGGACCAATTCCTCGATGAAGCGCGCGAACGCCGGCGCGTAGTAGTTCCGCGCAACGGTCCAGGTCCGGCGGTACTCCTCGACCGTGAAATCCGCCGCGATGGTCTGTTTCCAGCCGATCCAGAACTGCTCGTCCAGTTCGCCGCGTCGGTGGCTGAGGAAGAAACCCTCGTGCGCGTTCAGCCGGAGAAAGATGAAGGCGATCTTCCGGGCCTCGAGATCCGACGAGACGACGATCCCTTTCGCCCCGAGGTGCCAGGCGGCGAGCTCCGGATCGTGGAAGATCGCCTCGGCCATCCCGTTCTGGAACGCCAGGAGTCCCTGCAGGGTCGCCTGTTTGGTGGTGGCCGCCTGATGCTCGGTCTGCCGCGAGATGTGCCGGGACTGCAGGTAGTTGAAGAAGAGCGCCAGCACGAGGCCGAGCAGTGAGGCGAACTGGATCCAGTCGGAGACCTTCACGGGCACATCCTCAACGTCGCCACCGAATGTGACCGTCAAGGTACCGAATGCGACCAACCCCGCTCAGCGGTCGGCCGGCTCGCGATCTGCCTCGACCGGGTCGGCCCCCACCGGCTGTGCGGGCGGCCCCTCGCCGCGTCGACGGCCGAGCGACGCCAGCCGGTCGAGGCCCACCACGGCCGCGCCCAGCACCGCGAAGATCACCGCGAGCTCGACGAACTGGCCGGCCACCCAGTCGTACCCCCGGTCGGTGGGGTCGAGGAAGAAGTACGGGTACTGGATCGGCGCCGTGGGCACCAGCGCCGCCCGGAACTCGATCGCCAGGCCGTAGCCGAGCGGGTAGAGGATCCACAACGGAATGTCCCGCCGGCGGACCAGGCGGTGCGGGCCGAAGAACACCCAGTCCGCCAGGACCATCAGCGGCACCACGTAGTGCAGCAGGAACAGCGACCGGTTGAGCGTCGCGGTCGCCGGGTCGGCGGCGGCCAGGCCGGGCAACGGGTTCTTGCCGTGGGTGAGCAGGAAGTGCGAGATCAGGCAGGTGATCATGATCCACAGCGTGACCGCGCCGCGCAGCCGGGGCGCCGGGGCCGCCACCGTCCGCCGCTTGATCATCCAGTAGAGCGTGCCGGCGAAGAACCCGAGCGTGATGAGGTTGCTCTGGCACGTGTAATAGACGATCCGCTGCTCGCCCATGAGCAACCCGGCCACCCCGCAGGCCACGATGGCCGCACGCCACCAGAACTGCGGCCGCACGTAGACCCGCATGATGATCCTTCCGCCGGGCTTACCAACGGGTAACGAGTATGCCCGGCGAAGCTCAGAAGATCACTACACCCGGGCGACCAACCCGTTGCAGCCCACGTCCTCCACCGCCGGTCGCGGCTGCGGCTCCCCCTCGGCGTGCCAGTGCGCGACCGAGACCAGGCCCGGCGGCACCGGCGAATGGCCGTCGAACCAGGCCGCGAAGACGTCGCCGTCGCGCGGCGCGAACCGCCCGCCCGGGTTCTGCGCCTGCAGCTGCCCGATTGCGGCCGGCGAAACGTATTCCCAGGTCGCATGGCTGGCGACGACGTAGCTTCCGGGCGCCAGCGCGTCGAGGAAGGTGCGCACGATGCCGGCCGGATCTTCGTCGTCGCGCACGAAGTGCAGGACCGCCGCCAGCATCAACCCCACCGGCTCGGCCAGGTCCAGAACTGCCAGCGCCGGATGATCGAGGATCTCCCGCGGCGACCGGATGTCGGCCTCGAAGTAGGAGCCCGGCAGGGCGGCGGCCTGCGCCGTCACGAGCGGGTCGTTGTCGACAAACACAATCGTCGCCGACGACGCGACGGCCCGGACCACGTCGCCGACACCGCCCGGCGCCGGAAGCCCGGTGCCGATGTCGAGGAACTGCCGCACCCCCTGCGCGGCGACGAACTCCGCCGCCCGGCCGAGGAACCGCCGATTTTCCACGGCCATCAGCCGGATCGTCGGCATGGCCGCCTCGATCGCATCCCCCGAAACCCGGTCGGCCTCGAAATAGTGCGAGCCGCCGAGCCAGTAGTTGTAGCGCCGGGCCGGATGCGCCTGCGTGGTGTCGATCTTCGCGTCCATCGTGGAGAGCTTAGGGCGCATCTGACGGATCATCACTGGTTGCGATGATCGATCGTTGTCTCGTCGTGGCTGGTGATTTGACTGATGAGGACTGGCAACGGCTGGA
>NZ_JBEZYA010000061.1:0-13000 GCF_040638295.1 Actinoplanes sp. NPDC026619 | reverse complement strand
GCCAAAGGCGCCATCGACCGCACCAACCACAACGCCACCATCACGATCACGCTGGGTTTGACAGCAAGCCCAGCACCCTAACTACGCGGCATTGGCGTTAACGCGCGGCCGTGGCGAAGGCTGATGGGGCGAACGGTGACGTGTCGGCTTCGGTGGGCACCTGCCGGGGGTTGGTCCCGGCGGTGATGGTGCCGTGGTGGCGGGTGACGACGCGTTCGCAGATGGCCAGGCCCAGGCCGGTTCCCGCGTACGGCTGGTCGGCGTGTGCGCGGTGGAACGCGGTGAAGACCTCGGCCTGCTGGAGTGACGCGAGCGCCCGAGATCAATGACCCAGGTTGCTGTCGCGGCTCGCCGGCCCAGCTTGGCTCTTAGTTCTGGTGTCGGCGTACCGATCAGTGGAGTAGAGGTCCGCTGCGTGGTCAGTTCGCACGGTCTCCCACGGCTGATCGGAGTTCGCGCAGTGAGGAATTGGAGCATCGGCAGGCGTCTGGGCGCCGGCTTCTTCGTGGTGGTGTTGACCATGGTGGCGCTGGTCGTGGCCGGTGTCGTGCAGGTCCGCAGTATCGACGACAAGCTGACCGTGATCAACGACCAGAACGCCGTCAAACAGCGCTTCGCGATCAACTTCCGGGGCAGCGTGCACGACCGGGCCATTGCCGTCCGCGATGTGGTCCTGGCCACCGACGACGCGCAGATCCAATCCGAGGTCGACCTCATCGCGAAGCTCGCTGACAAGTACAAGGCGTCCGAGGACAAGATGAACGCGATCTTCTCGGATCCGGCAAACACCAGTGATGCGGAGAAGGCGGCGCTCGCCGGCATCAACAAGGTGCAGGAGCAGACGCTTCCGCTGATCGAGCAGGTGGTCGCGCTGCAGCGTGCCGGTAAGGACGCGCAGGCGCTGAAGATGCTGGTCGACCAGGCGAAGCCGGCCTTCGTCGAGTGGCTCCGCGTGATCAATGTGTTCATCGATCTCGAGGAGGCGATGAACCAGAAGGAAAGTGCCGCGGCCCGGCACACCGCCGGTACGTTCATCGTGCTGATGACCACGTTGCTGCTGATCGCGATCGCGATCGCCGTGTTGGTCGCCTGGCGCAGCACGCGCAGCATCACCCGGCCGTTGGCCGAGGCCGGCGAGGTCATGGCCGCGGTGGCCGGCGGCGACATGACCCGGCGCCTGGACGTGCGGTCGCAGGACGAGGTGGGACGGATGAGCGCCTCGATGAACGCCGCGCTGGATTCGGTCGGCGCGGTACTGACCCGGTTGGCTCAGAGCTCCGCCACGCTCGGCGCGGCCAGCGACCGCATCAGTACCCTCTCGACCGAGCTGGCGGGCGGCGCGCAGCGTTCGTCGGCCCAGGCCGAGACGGTCGCCTCCGCGGCAGACGAGGTGTCCCGCAGCGTGCAGACCGTCGCGGCCGGCTCGGAGGAGATGGGCACTTCGATCCGCGAGATCGCGCAGAATGCCAGTCAGGCGGCCAACGTCGCCGGGCAGGCCGTCACGGTGACCCGCACCACGACCGAGACCGTATCCCGGCTCGGCACCTCCAGCCAGGAGATCGGCGATGTGATCAAGGTGATCACCAGCATCGCCGAGCAGACCAATCTGCTGGCGTTGAACGCCACCATCGAATCAGCCAGGGCCGGCGAGGCCGGCAAGGGCTTCGCGGTGGTCGCCGGCGAAGTCAAGGACCTGGCGCAGGAGACGGCCCGGGCCACCGAGGACATCTCCCGGCGGGTGCAGGCGATCCAGGCCGACACGGCCGGCGCGGTTTCGGCGATCCAGGAGGTCTCCCGAATCATCGGCAAGATCAACGACTACCAGACTACGATCGCGTCGGCGGTCGAGGAGCAGACCGCGACGACCAACGAGATGAACCGCAGTGTGGCCGAAGCCGCCGACGGCTCGGGTCAGATCGCCGCGAACATCGGCGAGGTGGCGGCCCTGGCCCGTACCAGCAGCGAGTTGGTCAGCCAGTCCGAGCAGGCCGCCCGGGAGCTGTCCCACGTGTCGCAGGAATTGCGCGAGCTGGTCGCAACCTTCAAGCTTTAGCCTTGCGCTCGACGTCTCGGCGGGCGGCATCCGCCTGATCCGGCGTAGGTTCGGAATCATGGAATACACCCGCCTGGGCCGTAGTGGCCTCTCCGTGTCCCGGCTAGTGCTCGGCACCATGAATTTCGGGCCGGAGACGTCCGAGGGCGACAGCCACGCGATCATGGACCAAGCCCACGATCAAGGGATCAACTTCTTCGACACCGCCAATGTGTACGGTCGTAAACAGGGCGAAGGCGTCACCGAGCAGATCATCGGGCGCTGGTTCGCCGGCGGTGCCGCCCGCCGGGAGAAGACTGTCCTGGCCACCAAGTTCTACGGCAGCATGGGCGACTGGCCCAACGACAACCTGTCGTCGGCGCTGAACATCCGCCGGGCGTGCGACGCGTCGCTCAAACGGCTGCAGACCGACTACATCGATCTGTACCAGATGCACCACGTCGACCGGGCAACGCCGTGGGACGAGATCTGGGAGGCGTTCAGCGTCCTGCGTCAGCAGGGCAAGGTTCTCTATTTCGGCTCGTCCAACTTCGCCGGCTGGCACCTCGCCCAGGCGCAGGAGGCCGCCCGCACGCGGCACTTCCTCGGCCTGGTCAGCGAGCAGTCCATCTACAACCTGCTGAACCGCTGGGTCGAGCTCGAGGTGCTGCCCGCCGCCCGCGAATACGGGCTCGGCGTGATCCCCTGGTCGCCGCTGAACGGCGGCGTGCTCGGTGGTGTCCTGCGCAAGCAGCGCGAGGGCGGCGCCTCCTCCCGCAGCACCTCGGAACGCTCGGCCGGCGAGCTGGCCAAGCACCACGCCGCCGTCGAGGCCTACGAGAAGCTCTGCGCCGACCTCGGCGAGGACCCGGCGAACGTCGGCCTGGCTTGGCTGCTCGCCCAGCCCGGGGTGACCGGCCCGATCATCGGCCCGCGCACCGCCGCCCAGCTCGACGGGGCCCTGCGCGCCCTGGAGATCAAGCTGGACGAGCCCACGCTGGCCCGCCTCGACGAGCTGTTCCCGGCGCCGGGCCCGAACGGCACCAAGCCCGCCCCCGAGGCGTACGCCTGGTAACAGCTCCCCTGCCGGAAGCCGAACGGCGGCCCGCCGACCAGCAGGCCGCCGTTCGCCGAGCGCCGTCAGTTTCCGAGGAGGCGGTCCAGGACGCCGGTGATCTCCAGCACGCGCCGGACCCCCGTTTGCAGGTTGCGCACCTGGAAGGTGACACCGCGATCAGTGGCTTGGCGGTACGCCTTGTCGAACGCGGCGATGCCGGACGAGTCACAGAATGTCAGCTGCGCGAGGTCGGCGATCACGGTGGTGGTCCCGGCGGCGGTGATGGCCTGGGTGAGCGCAGCCTCCAGGTCGTCGGCAGTCGCCATGTCGATCTCGCCGGCCACGAGGAGACGAAACACCCCGTCGCTCGTCGCCGTCGTGCTGATCTCCATGCCGGACCTCCCTCCTGCCCTCGCCGTGCGCACGCGATGGCAGCGTCGGCGCCTGACCTGTCAATAGGTTTCTGGCGGCGCTGTGACGAAGCCGAGATTCTGCGGCCCTCGGAACGGGAACTTGACTCTCTCGTAGCGGACGTGGTTCCGCTTGAACCATTCCCCGATTGACTCGGCCAGGGCATCGCGCCCGAGTCGTTGGTCGTCTCGCCAGAAGTTACAGCAGGGGACAAGGACGGTTGCTCTGCCCAGCGCTGAGTGAACGACCTCGCGTAACGCTTGGTCGGGATGAAGACCGACGATCAGATCGTAGTAGGCGGCGTCTTCCGCCAGGTAGGGAACGGCGCGTGACTCGACACCCTTCAGCGTCCATCCTCGCGGATCAACGACCTCGACCCGGTAGTTGAGGCGCTTGCGGAGCTCCCGCGCCAGCATTCCCTGGCCGCCGGCCACGTCGGCAATGTTCTCGACCGAGTTGCCGAAGCGCTCGCCGATGAACTCTGCCATCAAGTGGAAACGATCCGGGTCTCCGTGGAACCGGTGCCCGTTGGCCTTCGGCGGGTGCGGTCTGCTCTTGACGTGATCACCCACCCTCGGACCGTACCGTACCGCCGCGGCACCCTCCGGCGCTGTCGGGACCAGTTCGGGCGCAGGGCGCCGGTGCAGTGGCGATCGCGACCAGGTGGCCGGGGGACACCCGTTCCATCCGCGGGGTGGGCATGGTGGCGGCAAATTGGACGGCATCTACCGCCCCGTGTCTCCAGGTGTCGCACGCGCGTTCGTCGATGACCTGCAGTACGCGGGCAGTCTGAAGGCGATATGGAGCGAGGGCGGTATCAGGCCGAGGGTGCATTGCCACCGCGTACGGCTTGCGGGGTTTCTTTGTGCCTGGCCCGGGCTGGGAATCGTCCTCCATCCGATCACACATGAGGATGGGGATTGCATGAGCGAAACGTACGCCAACTTCGACGTCAACGAATTCCAGCGTCGAATCATCCAGGAGTTTCGCGAGAACGGCGGCAAGGTCGGCGGGATGTTCCAGGACGCCACGCTGGCGTTGCTGACTACCACCGGCGCGCGGACGGGCGAGCAGCGCACAGTGCCGCTCGGCTATCTGGAGGTCCATGGAAAATCGG
Source organism: Actinoplanes sp. NPDC026619 (assembly GCF_040638295.1). Lineage (NCBI taxonomy): Bacteria > Bacillati > Actinomycetota > Actinomycetes > Micromonosporales > Micromonosporaceae > Actinoplanes > Actinoplanes sp. NPDC026619. Next base: position 8,383 of record NZ_JBEZYA010000061.1, on the reverse strand, counting down.
TCGTCGTGGCCTCGGCCATGGGCGCCCCGAGAAATCCGGGCTGGTACCACAACATCCGGCAAGATCCGGCGGTGACCGTGGAGTTGGGCACCGACACGTACCGCGCGATGGCAGCCATCCCGGACGGCGACGAGTACGAGAAGCTGTGGGCCGAGGTGGTGGAGCAGGCACCCGGCTACGGTGACTACCAGGCCCGGACGACCCGCCGGATCCCGGTTGTGGTGTTGCACCGGCTCGGCCCCGAGCCGGGCGCCGACATGAAGGCCAAGTAGAAGGAACGTCCCACGGCGGCCGCCTCGCCGTCGACGTCGCGCGCGTGATCCTGTCGCCCGGTGCGTAGCGCCATTTCCGCCAGGAACGTGACGGCGCCGAACTGCTCGCGGGCATGGCCAGCGGCCGGATGTCCAGCGACCTGACGGCGGAGGAGACCGGGCTGGCGTTGCTGGCTCTGACCGACGGGTTCTACATCGCCCGGCGGGTCGGCAACCGGCCGCCTGAGCTGGAGACCATCAGCCGCATCGCCGAGACGGTGGCCCGGCGTGTGATCCAGGTGCACGAGATCTGATGGCGAGTCTTCCGGTGGCCCGGCCCTGGTTCCGGGTGACCCGCGTGGACGACTCGATCACCCGGATCGAGGAGCCGTTCGCGGTGGTCGCCCACGCCCATCTCGACCATCTCGGGTCGGCGCACGAGTTCGCCGAGTGCTGGGCACACGAGCTCGAGCCGACCGAGGCGCTCGGCCAGGGCACGCTGTCCGGGCCGGAGCTGCTCGAGATCCTGGGTGCGGGGGACAGCGGGTTCGATCCGCCGGGCGAGGTGATGTTGTCCGCGCTTCCGTACGCCGGTTACGACGTCGAGCGGTACGCGCTTCATCCGGTCCTGCCGAGCCGGCGGGTGCGCTCAGCCGAGATCGCTGACGCCGAGGGCGCACGACGTGCGCGCCCGTCGGGGCGGCCTTGGCGATCTCCTGCGCGGCGCCTCCCTGCGATCCCGCGAGGAGAAGTTACGAGGCGTGGCCCGTGTTGAAGGCGACGGGCGGGGGAGCGGGCGACGACGCCGATGAGGTGGTTGATGAGGCCGTCGGTCAGGCCTGCGGCCAACAGGTCCCAGGCGGGCGGCACCTGCATCTCGCTGATCACCTGGGCGACCGCGGTCGTGGGCCGTGCATACGGCCACAGGCCCGCGGTGATGATGACGATCGCGGCGGCGAAGTGCTGCGCGCCGGCGTTGTCCAGGTGGAGCGTCGCCGGGCTCGACGGCACCCGGGTGCGCCTGTCCGGCGACACCGGCCGGGTGAGCTGGTGCAGGTCGACACCTCACCGCTGGACGTGATCGCGTTGCTCGACGAGGGTCAGCCCCGGTCGGGTCTACCTGGGATAGGTCGTAAGGGTCGTAGTGGATCTCCCAGCGCCGAACGGAGCGCGGTCCGGTCTCCCGCCGGTCCGCACTCCTGGCCCTCTCGCCGCGGAAGGAATCCGATGATCACACTTGATTGCTCGGGCGGCCTCGACCACGGCGACGGCAACGCGATGCTCCTGCTGGCGGCAACGTCAAGGTGTACGGCCGCTGGCCCGGCCTCGCAGCGTCCCAGCTGATCGACGGCGACCTGGCCCTGACCACCGACTGCCGCGCGGTGATCGCCGAGGTGCTTCGGGTCCGGTGCGGCCTCTCCAACGCGGCGTCCGTCTTCCCGGGCCTGTCCAGCTCGGCGCTGGGCCTGGTGCCGGCCTGGCGACTGACGTGAGGCTCGGCGCGACCATTTCGACCGGCATCTACTCGGCGGGCCTGGCGATGCACCTGATCAATGGGTACTGAGACGGGCGTGGGTAAGTGTGCGGTAAGCAGATCCGCCTACCTTGGCTCGCATGCCGTGGAATGTGCCGCGGTGCTCGACGAACGAGGGAAGTGTTGCGATGCGAAGGTTGAGATTGCTGTCCTTGGCGGCGGCCGGTGCCGTCGCTCTGTCCAGCGTGGTGGTCTCGGGCAGTGCCGCTGAGGCTGCCTCCTGCACGGTCGGACCGAACAACTCCGTCAGTAACAGCACGCGCCTGGGATACATCTTGGACGTTCGGGTCTACCACCTGCAGAACTGCTCCAGCTACACCACCTTGCACTCGAGTGACGACACCTATCACGATCTGCACTGGAGTCAGGTCGCGGCCGTTTACACCCCCGCCAACCGATGCGCCGAGCTCGGGTACAACGACTCGGCCGGGTACCACATAATCAAGATCATGCAGGGCAACCAGAAGGTGTCGCTGCCGGACTCCCGCAATTACATCGTCGCTCCCTATCCCTGCTGACCCGCACGCGCCGCGACTGCCGGCGTCGGACGCGCCGACAGTCGCGTGGCCGGGCTTTCCACTTCGGACGGAGCGAGCCCGCCGCCGCGAATTTCCGGTTCTGCGGACTACCGACGAAGCTCGCCTCCTGGAGTGCCCGGGCATGGTCTATCCCGTAGATCGTAAACATCGAGCAGGTCAATTCCGGGCCGCCCTGGGCCGCTCTGCCTTCCCGGCCCGCGTGTGTTTCTTTCGCGGCTTGGCAGGCCCGTAGTCTCCCCTGCGAGACATCCACAACCATCGACCACGGGGAGAGCCGCAATGTTGATGTACCGCCCGATACGCCTGCTGTTCGCGTTTGCCTTCATGCTCATGTGCTTCGGCTTGGGCCTGCTCTTCGACGGCGATGTCGTCAAGGGCCTGGCCGTCGCGATCCCGGCGGCCGCGGTGACGGCCGGGATGGTGACCGTCTTCTTCCGCAACCGGGGCGAGGTGTTCACCGACTGGCAGACGAGCCCGCTACCGGGGCAGGTGCCGACCCCTCAGGACCAGCTGGGCGGCAAGCTGGCCGGCGTCTATAGCCTGCTGCCGTTCGCCGGGGCCGGCGCCCTGCTGTTCGCCGCCTGGACGCACGGCCCGGACAGCACGGGTGCGCGGGTCATCGTCATGCTCTTCGTCCTGGTCTTCGCTGGTGTTCCGGCGCTCCTCGGCTTCGGCCTGCTGAAGGCCGCCGTGATGTGGTACTACGGCAACTCGGCGGGACGCCTCGGCGTGAAGCGGCTCTGCTGGTTCATCGCCATCCCGGCCGCGTTGATGGTGCTGGGCGGGCTGACCGACTCCGATTCACATGCCGCACTGGCCTGGAGCCTGCCGGTGCTCGTGGTGACCGCCGCTCTGATGTACCTCGCCCGCACCACCGAGGCGGACCGGGTCGCCCTGCAGGCGGCCGCGGAGGCGGAGCGCGCCAAGGTCAACGAGATCTTCGAGCAGATGGCGGCCGACCGCGAGCGCCCGGAACAGCAGCAGCTCTAACCGCAGTCACGTCGAAGAGACGGCCCCGGCCACGGCCGGAGTCGTCTCTTCGACGCACCCGCATCAGCGGCGTCCGTCTCCGGGAGGGAAACAGCGGATGGGTTCGCCTGAGGGCGGTGACGTGGTCTCACGTTCGGCGGAGGCTCGCTGGATCCGCGCTCCCCTGACCGGAGATGGCCGGGAGCGCCGGCGGATCGCTCGCGAGGAACTACCCGGCGGACCGCCGTTCCAGGTGACCCCCATCGCATGTGCGGTGACGGCCCGCCGGCTGTTCGGCGCGCAGTGGGACAGCCGGGTAATCAGCACCTTCGCCCGGCGCATCGTCGAGCGGTCGCCGGCCTTCGGACGCTACCTGACCCGCGACGACTTCGTGCCGCGAGCTCATTCCACGGGCCGCCCGCCTCGACCGTTCCCCGCCGAGAAGGGGCGGGACACTGAGCTTGCCTCAACGAAGCGGCCCTCTGTTCCGTTCTCGCCGACGCAGAGGAGGGCGTGGCTTTGCGAGGCAACGTCCTCGCGCGCTAATGCCCCGTACCCGATTTCGTTCGGTCGCATCATTGACCTGGTCAGTGGCTACCGGCCAGATGCCGGTGCCCATGACCGACGCGTACCAGTTCGGGTGATGTTGGCCAGCACGTCCCGGCGGCGGTCGAGTTCGCGCAGCGGCCCGCGCCGGTGCGAGTCCGGCGCGGTCGCCGGCGGCGCTGGAGTTGTCGACCACGGCGGCGGTCCGGGCGGCGGTGCTGGACGGCGCCGGCCCGGTCGTGATCAGCGGGCTCGCGGTCGGCGACGACCTGCGCTCGGGTCGGCTGCGGCGGATAGCGGTGGCGAATCTCGATCTCCGCCGGCAGCTGCGGGCGGTGTGGACCGGGAGCCGGATGCCGCCGGCCGGGGCCGTCCGGGACCTGCTGGCGCACGTCGGGGCGCTCGCCGGCCATCGATGAGGCGGCTTCGAGGCGTCAGCCGTTCAGCTTGACCGCGCGGCGTACGTCCTCGGCGTACGTCCGGGTCGTTCCCCGGCCGCGAAGTGGCCGCCGGGTTTCGTGGTGACGTAAGGGCGGACGTTGAGGAACGCCTCGGCGTAGCTGCGCGGCTCGGGCTTGATGTCCTTCGCGAACACCGAGAGCAGCGTCGGTGAGTCGAGCGGGCGGCGAAGCGCGGCCGGTGCGGTGCACGTGGTGAAGGAAGTGCCGATCGTCGCCGGGTGCTGCGCGCCGAGCTCGGCGACCCGACCGCTCTACAGGGGTGGCTGAGCGTCACCATCCAACTCTTAGCCGACGGGTTCCGGCCTGGCCGGCCGAGCTGAACCACGTCATGGCCGCTTCCCACGCGGATCCGCCCGAGCGACTGCTGGACGCCGGGGACATCCCGGGCCTGTTAGCGTGCGGCCATGGCGGAGAGGGTGGCGGCCCAGCGGGCGAGCGGGCTGGTGTTCGCCGGGATCGTCGGGGCTTTGGCCGGAGCCGCGATCGCCGGGCGCCGGGGCTCGCGGGCGGCGCTGGCCGGTGGGCTTCTAGGTGCGGCAGGGCTGGTGGCGACCGAGGCGGTGGCGCGGGCCCGGCAGCGGCCCGGGGAGATTCCGGCGTGGTGGTCGCGGGTGGTGATGAGCGGTGCGATCGCGGCGCCCGCCGGGTGGCTCGGTGGCCGGCTGGGCAAGGCGGGGCCGGTGACGGTGGGGCTGACCGGTGGGGCGGTGGCCGGGGCGCTCGGTCTGCGGCCGCAGAAGGTCGCGCTCGGGCCGGTCGTCGGCGCCGCCGTGGGGATGGGCTGGCGTCTGGCCGGTGGCCGGGAGGTGCCGCCGGCGGCCGTGGCCGCCAGCGCGGTGGTCGGATTCCGGGCGCTGTCGGCGCTGCTGTTCCGCGATGCGCAGGTGAATCTGCTGGCCGAGCGGGTGCGGGCCGAGGACCTGCCGTTCGTGGTTCCGCTGGAAGCGCGCGGCCGCTACGTCGGCGTCGATTACGTGCGTACGCTCGCCGAGGTGCTCGGCGGCCGCTACCAGGCGAACGCCGAGGACGTGGGAATCGTCGGCTCGCTCGACGACCTGGCCGGCCCGCAGTTCGACCCGGCCGGGGTGGATTCGCTGGTGCGCGAGTTCTATGAGCACACCACCCGGTTTCGGCTCGACATCGTGCCCGAGTGGCGGCTCTGGGTGCGGCCCGGCTACCTGCTCTACCGGTCGTTGGTGGCCCGCCCGGTCGGCCAGGCCAACGTGCCGATGAACCAGCGGGAGACCCTGCGCGGCGTCCGCAGCCGGATCGACACGATCACCCCGGAAGGCAACGGCCCGATCGGCGTACGGGGATGGATCCGGTCGTTCGCCGACACCGACGAGCCGATCTACGTGGGCATCTACACGACCTATCGGCACGACGGCCGTGGCTATGTGAGCGTCGGCTTCCCGGTGCCGCACGGCAGCTTCACCGCGACCCTGCTGCCGCTGCCCCGCGGGGACGGCGGGCTGGTGCTGACCAGCCGCAGCGAACTCGATCACCCCGGCCACTACCTGACCTACATCGACGCGGCGACCCGTGAACTGACCACGCTCGCGGTGCCCGGCTTCGCGGAACGCCTCGACGTTTTCACCGAGAACGGCGAACTGCGGGCCGAGCACGCGTTCGCGCTCTACGGACTGCCGTTCATGGTGCTGCACTACACCATCCGCCGGAAACCCTGACCTCGAACGACGCCGACATGTCCGAGCGTGGTGTCCGCCGTCGTGTGCCGCGTGTTCATCGCTCACCGCTCTTGTCCACCGCCGTCAGCGCGTAGATCAGGTCAGCCGTGCGTGGTCCGGATGGGCCGGGCTCGGGCAGCGGCAGCGGACGGCGCCGCAGCGGACCGGCGGCGTGCCCGGTCGCGGGCCGGGTGGCCGGCCGGGCCGGGATCACCGCCGGGATCACCGCCGGGATCAGCACGGCGTCGGGGGACTGCGCGGGGCGGGGGAAAGGAAGATGGGAGGCGGTCATGCCGACCACCTCCGCCGCCCGGTATGGGGCGACCAGGGGCAGAAAAACGAAAGTGCGTGTCCGGATTTCTCTGAACACGCACACCGGATACCGCGCATCAATGCGGAAAATCCGTGTCCGGAGCCCAACACGACAGTGACCACACCGCGATCGCAGCATGCGTACTGGAGGTCGGACCAAACGGTCGCCGTTCGTCTCCGCATATTCACCGTGCTCTGGCTCGACCGGATACTGATGGCGTGGGCGGTGCCGGTCGCGATCGACCGGCCGGTCGACGGGTTCCTTCGGAAGGAATTGACTGGGCAGAGGCGCGCCACCGTGCCGTGCTCGCCGGCGACGACACTCGGGTGGGGTTCTTGCCCGAACGCCGTGCTGAGAGCATTCGGCGGACAGCCCTGTTGCGCGGGCGACCTCCGGGTGCGTGAACAGCCGGCGACCGCGCGGATGGACCTGCCTGAACAGGTAGTCGCTTCTCGACGAGGGTGCGGGGTGCCTGGTCGGCAGGCGCGTCGGCTCGATCACTCACAGAGCACCGTCCTTTTAGGCCTCACGCTATTCAACAAACCATTGACACCAGTCAAAGACCGGCGTTAACTGGCCGTGCCAGTATGGTGATCCAGCCGATCCGCCAGGTCATTATTTAGACAGACGCGGATCGGCACAGTCGGATGGGTGAGAGCGCCCGACCCGACTGCCGACACGGGGGAGGAACGATGGAGGGATCCATGCGGCCACGCGCCTATTCGGCGCTCCAGGCCTAGACCTTTCGCCTTTCATTCGTCATCGCAGGAGAACCCGCAGACGGGCACGCACTCGTGTCCGCCTGTGGAGATCGCGCGCACACGGACACACCATTCCACGTGTCCCGGTTGCACGGAGCGGATGAATTCAGGTGAAAGGAGCACAGCATGACCACCGGATTGCCCGGATGAGGACGGCGGACGCTCACGATCGCGACTATGGTCATGGTCCGTGTGCCGGGTCAAGCGTTCGCGTCGCCGGGCGACAAAGGCGACGGCAAACCCGCCCGGCTCATCGGAATGGAGAGGCTGAGCACGCCGTACGGGGCGGCGTCACGCTCACGCTCCAGCCGGCGAAGTTCTCCCGCAAGGCGTTGATGACGTCGGCCGGCGTCGTCACGCCGACGGCCGAATCGCCAGGCACCGACCACTCGCCCTACTGAACCAGGGCGGAATACGGCATGCCCGGTGGCTTCTACTGCACCAGCGACTTCGGCATTTATGCCGGCGCGTCGACAGCCATCGTGAGCGACCTGCCACCATTCGGCCCGATGCCCGCCGGCGTACCAATCAGGAAAACTCGCGACAGTCGCAATACGGCGGCGACGGCGACAGCATCTTCTTCCATGTCCGATCTCGACGGCGGTGCCTCTGACGGCCAGAAGAACGGGTCGCGAATGTCGAATCAACGCTGCTTAGACGCCAGAAATGCGATCGGCGTCAACAAGGGTGGCGACGGCGCGGGTCATTGAGGCCCGGGCGAATTCCGTATGGCTCGCACTGGGTCCACAGTGGTCGTAAGTTCCGATTCAGCAACTTGCGAGCGGTCCAGCTTCTTGTGCGAGATGAAGAGCCACGCGTATTGAGACATCCAAACGGGGAGTAACTCAAAAACCATGAATACATGGCGAACATCCAGAGATCGTCGAACGCTGCTCCTGTCGCTTACCGCCGGAATCGTCACGGCACTTCTGGGGCTGGGGGCGCCTGCAGCGGCAAATGCGGCGCAGTCCTCCGACCCTCAGCCTCCTGGTGCTGACGGCGAGGTAGGAGTGACCGTCCTTGCAGCCGGGACCTCTCAGAACGGATGGCCGGCCAACTCCGATCCCGCAGCCATCGACGTCGCAAGCTTTTCCGTTCCCGGCACCAGCCCGGCACGATCACTCACGGTCCGGGGCGGGGATGTCAAAACAATCCTGATTGGCGTCGCCGCCCGTTTCGACAGCACCGTCGAGCGGCTCGGCACGGACATCGGTGGATACAATTACCGTAACTAATCAGGTCAGCTGATTGCGGGGATCCATGGTCGGCCGGACGTGAGTTGGACGAGGGCGTCGTAGAGGTTGAGGCCGTGTTTGGTTGC
>NZ_JBEZYA010000060.1:0-14273 GCF_040638295.1 Actinoplanes sp. NPDC026619 | reverse complement strand
AGGTCTTTGCGTTGCTATGTCCCTCTTGCTGAGCGTGTTCGCGTACAGCCCGTGACCCAATCAGTTACGTACCGAACCTCTGACTAGGTGCTTAGCCGGACGATCCAGGATCCGGATGTCTGATCAGCTCATCGGCCTCACGGTGTCACAGTGCCATCGTGAGGCATCTCGCCACGGTCCTGACCTTTCCATGATTGAGCAGGATCAAAGGTAGTGGCCGCCCGGACGTCGAACTTTGTCATTGGAACGGGGAGATGCTGAACCGTGATCGTCACAAACGCCGAGGATTGTCGAAGGGGTAAAGGTCGTGGCGAATAGCGGCCCGTCGAGCGAGAAGGGACTTGCGATGACATACCTGATCAGCACGCGTCGGCTCCCCGAACCCGCCATGGTGATCGCGATCGAGCCACAGGGAGAGATCGGCTCGGCGGAGGCAGCCGACCTGCTCCGAAGCCGGTTCCGCATGGTAGTCGCGGCCACGCACCCGGATTGCATCGTCGTGGACATGAGCGCCGTCCCCGCGATCTCGGAGGACGGGCTCGACGCTCTCCGTTCCGGGCAGGACACCGCCGCCGCGGACGACGCGAGCATGGTGCTCGTCCACGCCGCTCCGCAGGTGCGGGACCAGTTGCGCCGCAACGGCTTCGCAGAGTTGGTGGACCGATCCGACCGGCCACAAGAGGACGCCTGACCGGCGAGTGCGGCCGCCGCGGTCAACCGAAACAGCGGCCGGCGGCCGCACCGCGCGATTCACAGGCGATAACGTCGAGCCCGTGATCTCCTGCCAGAACGTCTCGGAATCCCGCGAAGGGGAGTCGAGGAATGCGGTGAGTCAGCGAGTCATGCCGGCAGCGTAATGGCGCTCGTGACGACCCCGCGTTTAGCTCCCGTGCGAATTCGCGGCCGATGCCGTGGCCGGAATTGCCGTCCACGACCGTCCCCAACCAGTACTGTTTGATTTTCTTCGAGCAGTACATGACGACAATGAGGTGCGACGGTCGCCGGCGGCCGGTCCGAATACGACTGCCGGACGCAGCCGCGGCCGTCATGCGGACGGATTGACAAAAGGTCAGGTCATTCATCGTCGGCGGCACCGCGCTACTGGGTGGCTTTCGTCGCGCCCGGTACACCACCCGATACCCCACCTGGCGGGAGCCGCTCATACGGGGTAGGCGACGGTGCTCATCAGGGCATTCTCGGCCTGCCGAGAGTCCAGGCGGGTGTGCTGCGCTACCACCGGGCGGTCGCTGCGGATGACGCTCGCGTAATCGGTGTCACGAGGCACGGGCGGGTCGCTGAGATCGTTGAACCGCTGATGGAGAGTGCGACGGCCCGGCACCGTTACGTGGTAAGGCCCTAGCCTCGCGCCTTCAGTAAGGGCGGCCGGTGGCGAGGCCGGGAATGCGAAAGTGCCTTCTGATCTGGGATGATCTGGCTTGTCTAGAGTCAAGATCGTCCCGCACGGAAGGCACTTTCAGAGTGCAGGGTACTCGAACGCGTCCGAAGATCATCGTTGCTGGCGGCGCTCGCGGTGTCGTCGGTCATGCCGGCACCCGTCTGCTGACCGATCTCGCTGACAAGACCAGGTTGACCAGCGGTTTCGTTCAAGCGCTCGGGCTGGACCGGGTTCGTCGCCCGGCGCATGAGCCGGGCCGCGTCGCGGTCGATCTGGCGGTGTTACTGGCCGACGGCGGCGAGGCCATCGCGGATCTGTCGGTGCTGCGGCAGCAGCCCGGCTTGTTCGGGCGCGTGGCCTCGGATCCGACCGCGTGGCGGGTCCTCGACGCGATCGACACCGCGGCCCTGGCCCGCTTGCGGGCGGCTCGCGCTGCCGCGCGGGAACTGGCCTGGCTCCAGTTGCTCGAGACGCGCCGGTCGTTGCCCGTGACCACGGTCCTCGGGCGGGCGCTGCCCGGGTTCGTGCTGGACATCGACGCCACGATCGTGCTGGCGCACTCGGAGAAGGAAGCGGCAGCGCCGACCTGGAAACACACGTTCGGGTTCCACCCGTTGTTGTGTTTCCTCGACGCCACCGGCGAGGCCCTGGCAGGACTTCTGCGCCCGGGTAACGCCGGATCGAATACCGCCGCCGATCACGTCACCGTCCTGAATCAGGCCCTTCAACAGATTCCCGAACAGCACCGTTATGGCAGCCCGATCCTGATCCGATCCGATCCGATTCGGCAGGCAGCAGCTACGAGTTCCTCGCTCACATCCGCAGCCTGCGCGAGCGTGGCGTGGACACACAGTTCTCGGTCGGGGTCGCGATCACCACGCCGATCCGGACCGCGATCACCGCCGCCGCCGATTGGGTGGCGGCGCTCGACGGCGACGGCAGCCTGCGCGACGGCGCGGAACTCGTCGAGCTCACCGACTATCTCGACCCGACGCTGCTGGTCTCGTTCCCGGCCGGCACCCGGCTGATCTGCCGCCGGGAACGCCCCCACCCCGGCGCGCAACTGTCACTGTTCGACCAGGTCAACGGCATGCGTCACCAGGTCTTCGCCACCGACACACCCCACGGCGGCGCCTCGATCCAGTTCCTCGAAGTCCGGCACCGCTGCCATGCCCGGGTCGAGGACCGCATCCGCACCGGCAAAAGCACCGGCCTCGGCCGGTTCCCGTCCCGCGTCTTCGCGATCAACGCCGCCTGGCTGGAACTCGCCCTCACCGGCATCGACCTGCTCAGCTGGACCCAACACCTACTGCTCGACGGGCCACTGGCAGCCGCCGAGCCGAAGAAGCTGCGTTACCGGCTGCTGTACGTCGCGGCGAAACTGAGCCGCACCGCCCGTACCACCACGATGCGCATCGCCGCAGGCTGGCCCTGGACCGATGACCTCATCCGAGCCTTCGAACGCCTCGCCGTGCTACCCGAACCCGTTACCTGACAACAAATCCGCCGCCTCAACGACCAGGACCACGGAGAAACCCGGCCTCCGGCCGGGCGACACCGCCTGCCCAGCCGCCACCATCAGCAACCACGACCGCCGCGACCGCAACCCCGACCAAGCGACGGCGCTTAATGAAAGACGGAGGCTAGCGGCTCGGCATCGGCGAGAAACACCGTTATCTCCACGTGGGCGTCCTGGTCACCAGTATTGAGCAGACATACCGTCTCGTGGCTGAGCATCTGCGGCTGCGGGCCGGTGGAGTCACCGGGAATGTATCCCTCGGGAATGACCCAGGTGGTCGAACCGAGAGCGTCCATCATCGACTTCCTTTCTGGCCGTCGAGCCTTCCTCGGCGGGCGCGCGCGAAACGTACTCCCTCGGTCCGCGACCATGCGCCCGCGCGGGCTTCCCACCGACCCGACGGTCGGATGTGACCGGCACGACGCGAACGCGTTCTGCACTCGCCCGCTGCTGCACGACGAGGCTGGGCGTTGCTCTGCCGCATCGACGGGCGCCGGTGTTCTCCAAGGAGCCTGTCGGCGTCCGACTTCGCCGCCGGCGGAGGCGGAGCGGTCGGGGATGACGTTGACCGAACCCACCACGACGTCGTTCTCCAGCACCATGTCGCGGTTGGCGTCGCGGTCGCCGCCGTGCGGATTCGGCATCACCATTGCGGTGGACCCGCTCGTGTCGGCGGCGGCCGAAACTTCCGCGGGTGGCCGGCGGGTCAACGCCGGCCACCCGCTCGCCTTCTCAGCCGTTCCCCCGGGTCATCCGCGAGTCCGACCGGGCCCCGGACATCAGGATGGCCGCGGCCGCGATACCCAGTAGGGCCGTGACACCACCGGTGATCACGTTGTTCCACACGATCCCGGCGCTGCTGGAAGACTGCTGGATCACCCACTGCGAGACCACGACCCAGGCGCCGATTGCCGCCGTCGCCCAGCTGAGCCGGACCATGCGCTGCGGCAGAAGCGTGAGCCCGAGCGCCACGACCGCCACCGCGATCCCCAGGATCAGGTTGTTCACGGTAACGGCCGGCGCAGTCGCGTTGAAGTGGATGACCCACGGCGAGATCGCCAACCAAAGGCCGGCGAGCAGCACCAGGCCATCGGTAATCACGGCCGGCCCGCTGGCCGAGGCGCGCTCGTAGCGTGCGTGCATCTCGATCAGGTCAGGATGATCCGCCATGGCGAATCGTGTTGTTTCAGTCATCACCGACACCTCCTTGGTTTGTGAAGTGGTGACAATCTGGGCCTACCCCCCGGCTCGGCCGTCAATACCGATATAGGTGCGAATCCGCGCAGCGACCGGATTGGCGGCCGGTACGCGTCCTGGGTGTCGGCGCCGATCGGCACGGGGCGAGTTCGCGGCCGGGTACCTCGCTCTCACCGGCGTCGCCGACCAGTGTGGCGGGCCCCACGGACTCGTGATGCTCCGATGCGAAGCCGATGAGTGAACCGTCGGCCCGAGGTAGCCGCGCCGCCGGTGACACGGCGCCCGTGGTTGCCGTCGGGTCCGTCTGCGGCACCCGGCCGGACTGTGGCGGCCGGCCGTCCCTGCCCGTATCCGGGTGGACTGTGGCTCGGACAGCGCCGGACCGCGCATCCGGACCGGTTTCTGCCATAGCATCCGCCCCGGGCGTTGTTCGGCTCGCGACACGGCCGCCAGCCGTCGAAGTGGCGGCACCGGCCGGTGCCACCGGCGTGCGGGCGGCCGGAACGCACGCTGGGACGGCCGCGCCCGCAGCCCGTCCCGGGGCGTGGCCCGGATCGTCCCGGCCCCGGGGTGGGCGGGAATCCGGTCCGGCACGGCGGCCGGACGACCGGCCGGCACGCACGGAAACAGGCGGTGGGCGCCGAGCCGAACGAGCAGTTCGAGGAAAGGACGCGGAGTGTTGATCAAGACGAGTCCGGCACCGCTGTGACCACCGGCCCGGTAGCCGTCGACGAATGCGCGCACGGCGGAGCCGCCGGCGGAGCCGAGCCTACGCAAGTCCACGACGATACGCCGGGGCCGGTCTTGGACCGCAATGTCGACGAGCAGGTCGCTCAGTTCACCCACGGCGGCGTTGTCAAGGTCGCCGGCGACCACAACGACCTGGTCGCGCCTCGCAGCCGGGTACGTAATGATGCGCACGCCCGAACGAGCCGGTCGGGGCGGCCGTTCGTCCGCACCCTCGAGCTGTCGCCGCAGGTCCCGGAGGATGCGCCGGAGCAAGCGCGACACGTTCATCTGCGACATTCCCAGCTCGCCGGCGATCTGTTCCTGGGTGGCCTCCTCGTAGAAGTACCGGTTGATCAGGGAACGTTCGCGTTCCGGCAGCCGGTGCAGAAGATCGCGCAGGGCGAGATGGTCACAGAGCGAGGTAAGGCGGGGATCCTGCGCGCCGAGGAAGTCCTGGCGCTCCGCCGAATCGTGCTCGGCGGTCGCGTGCGCGTTGAGCGACTCCGGCCGGTACGCCTGGCCGACCGCCAGCGCCTCGACAACCTCATCATCGGTCACGTCCATGGCGTCGGCGAGCTCGGTGACCGTGGGCGAGCGCCCCCAGCGCTGGGTGAGCGCGGCCTGGTGCCGTCTCAGGTCGAGGTGCAGCTCCTGCAACCGTCGACTGACGTGCATGGCCCATGCTTTGTCGCGGAAGTGTCGTTTGAGCTCGCCCATCACGCAGGGCGTGAGATAGCCGAAGAACGGTTTCCCCCGGGCCGGGTCGAAGCTGTCGACCGCCTTCACCAGGGCGTACGCCGCTGCCTGGGCCAAGTCGTCGCCGTCCTGCCCGCGATGCCGATAGCGGTGCGCCAGCCGGGTCACGAAGGGCAGGTTGCACTCGATGATCTCGTCTCGTAGGCGCCGCCGCTCGGACTCACCGGTGGCGGGATGATGCAAGCGGGTGAACAACCGCAAGCTATGGCGTTCGGTCTGGTCCACCCCAGCATGGTCGGGAACGGCAAGCTGGAAATTCACGGGTTCCTCCTCACCCGGATGACGCGGCACGATCGAGCGCCGGTGGGTAAATGGTTGAGGAAGCGCAGCGTCCAGCCCACGGGCCGGAAACGACAGCACTCTCGAGCGTGCATCGGTGCGACTGGTGAGAGCCGGCCAGGTGACGTCGCGCTACTCGGGGCCCGCCGGCCCGGCGAATCAGATGCAATGCCTGCCTGCGGACCCGCTCAACCGAGCCCGGATGCCTCGCCGGGATGAGCCACGTCAACGTAGAAGGAGTCCAGCGAGAAGCCGATCCGAAAGGGCAGACGCCCAGCCGAGCTCATAGTCACCGTGGTACGGACCGCCTCGGCGTCCGGATCCTCCCGGCGGACCTGCCCAACCGCCGGGAGGTCGACGTCCAACGTCTGCGCTTTGGCCCCGTCCACGTGCCGGAGCACGATGACCAGGACATCCGGTGAGGCCGAGCCATAGCTGACCCGGTAGCCCGGCAGTCGCCCGTCGAATCCGATCGTGATCCGGTCGAATTCGCCGTGCTTCTCGACATGGATCCCGGTCAGCCGGGCCGGGTCGGTCTGGGTGGCTGCCCCTACTCCGCTCCGCGGCCCGATTCGCCATTCCGGCCCGGCCGCCGTCTCGTCCTGTTCGTCGCGCGCGGCCACGGCACATGCCGCTGTCACCGCCATCACCAGGAGAAGCAGCACAACCCGCGCCGGTCCCGCCGTCATCCGGACCATAGCTGCAAGCTATGCCCGGACGACGACCGTCACCGCACGGTTCTGTGTCGATCCAGTGACAGCGATGACGACCTATTCGACGGTGAACTCGACCCGTCCCGCGTCGTCCTCCTGGACGTCGATCGTCTTGTCTTCGAGGAGGCCACCGGCCTCCTGGGCGATGAAGAGCTGAGCGTCCTTGCCGGCGTCGTAGACGGTGTCACCGGGCTCCGGGGCCGGGGACACCGCGATCGACAGAACGCTACGGTCGCCGGCGGCGGCGATACGGAGGCCGCCGCCCTGAGAGACTCCGGACCTCCCGATGATGGTGCGGATCGCCATGGTGGCGTTGTCCGAGACAGTGAACACAGCGATTCTCCTCAGCTGTTCTGCTTGCCAATCGGTCGCCACCCAACCTGGCCCACCGATATGGAGACGCGTCCGCTACCTCGTGACGATCCCGTGACGATGAAGTGGTGTGCGTGCACCGCACAAGATCGCAGCCACCACCATCACCGTCTTGTCGGGGCTGAGTTGGCGCTGCGCGTGCCGTTGATCTTCCACGACGCTACTGAGCTTCGCCGCAATACCGAGACCGCATCCGAGGTCGGGGCCATGACGACTTCTTGACAAGATGACCGATTGCCGAGCGTCCTCGTTCCCCTTTTCCCGGGCGGGTAGGCATCCCGGGTCCAGGAGTGGCCGATCAGCCCGCCGGGGAGGTGCCGATGCGGGTCCTGGGAGAACGCTATCGACTCGAATACATCGTGGGCCGCGAGGGCATGAAGCACGGCCACGCTGTGCCGCCCGGCGATGTGTACGCACTTGGTCTGCTGCTCTACGAGTGCCTGACGGGCACTGCGCCATGGCCGGCGACCAGCATCGAAGCCCAACTGACGGGGCGACACCGCTTGCCTACCAGTATCTGCAGGCCGTGCCGCAAATCGCCGAAGGGTCGGCCAACAAGGTCTGGGTCATCCCCGCTGAGCTGGCCAAGGCCTTGGAAGGGCGCGGTGGAGCGCTGGGTGGCCTGGCCGGCACGGCCGGCGATGCTCCCGCATCCGCGGTGGTCGCCCAAGCCGTGGAGCGCGAGGCAACTGAAGCCGCGCAGGCCGCAGCCGCCGAGGCCCAGAAGATCAACGCCGAGGTTCGGGCCGCCCAGGCCGAAGTGTCCGGAACGACGAACGGACAGCCGGGCGGCACTCCGGCACCGGCCTCCGTGCAGCTGCTCAGTGCCCAGAACCAGGACCGGCCCTGACGGCCGTACCTGCCGCGCAGTTCCTCTCACCTCTGCCTGGAATGGGTTAGGCCATGAGGAACGAGCTCAGCGTCCTGTTTGCCTGCGTGCACAACGCTGGCCGGCCCCCCCGATAGCCGCCGGCTGGTTGGGGCACTTCGCCGGCGATCAGATCGAGGTTCGTTCGGCCGGCGCCGCTCCCGGCAGCCGCGTCGAGATGGGCGACAAGCCCACGGAGGCCGGCACTGAGGGCCTCAAGTCGGTCGCGGTCCGCCGCACCGGTCTTGGCAGCGCCACGAGCAGGGCAATAGCCGTCTCATGACGCCTCGGCCGAGCGTTGGAGAGACTCTTTCAGCGCGACAACCGAGTGGCGGAGGCCGCCGACAATCCGTCCGGAATCCTCCGTGTGGTCGCCGATGATGGCTAGCGTAGAGCCATGGCGGTCGACCAGGGGCAGCAAAGTGCGGCGCTGATGCAGATCAGGTTCGCCCTCTCGACAGCTTTCGGTGACCTGCAGGTGGCCCTTCTCCGCGAGCTCGCCGCACAACTCAAGGTCGGCAATGCGCCGCCCGGCCACTCGCTGCCGGTGGAGGCGATGACAGATCAACTCGAAGCCGCCGTACGAGAGGCGCAATCAATCATGATCCGTGTACAACAGACACGAGCCGACTGACTCTGTGGGCCGCCGGGCACGGTTGATTACGACCTCCGGTGCTCGTCGAGGATGCGCATCGTTTCGGCGGCGCTGTCGGCCAGCAGGGCGAGGTCGTCGTCGGTGAAGGTGCGCGGGTCGACGTCGATGACGCAGTGGGCGCCGATCGCCTGGCCGCTGTGGTCGATCAGCGGAACACCGGCGTAGCTGTGCATGTCGGTCATGTTCAGCAGCGGGTTGTCCGCGTGCGCGGGGTCGGTCGCGCCGTCGGTGACGCAGTACGGCCGGCCGGCCAGAACGGTGTGGGCGCACAGTGACCATTCGGCGGGTATGCCGTCGATTTCGGCCATCCAGCCGCCGACGCCGTGACGGCCGAGGACGAACTGGGCGCTGTCGAGGACGACCGAGATCAGCGAGACCGGGGCGTGCAGCCGGGCGGCGGTGCGGGTGGCCAAGGCGTCCAGCCGCGGACGCAGCCCCGGTGCGAACAGGTCGTAACTGGCGATCTGCCGCATCCGGGCAGGCCGGCCGAGGCGGTCGAACAGGTCGCTGTCGGCTGTGCTGTTCATGTCAGCTCCTGGTGAGGGCGTGTGCGGCGGAGAGGTGGGTGTGCATGGCCGCACGGATTTGCAGGGCGTGTCCACAGAGCTGGCTGACCTCGTCCCCGGCCGCCAGCACGGCCAGCAGCCGGTCGAGGGCTTCCGGCGCGGTCTCCTCGCCGCTGAGCCCGGCGGCCTGCAGCGCCTCGGCCCACGCCCGGGGGCCGCTGTCGCCGTGCACCCGGTGCACCGCTTCGCGGGCATCGCTCATGGTGGGACGGCTCAGGCCGTACGGGCGGGCCTGGTCCTGAGATGGTGGCATCCGAGCCTCCGCGTACTTGGTCCGGGGCGGCACGCCACCCTGGTGGTAATGGAGGCCACCGGGTCCCGGTGGCCGGGAATCAATGACGGAAGGTGCCCACCAGAGCGGTGAGGTCGCTCGCCAGACGGGTCAGATCCCCGGCGGCCTCCTGGGTGGCTTTGGCGCCGTCCGCGGTCGCGGCAGCCACCTCGGCGACACCGGAAACTGTCCGGGCGACATCGCCGCTGTTGGTCGCCGCATCGGCCACGGCGCGGCTCATCTCGCCGGTGGTGGCGGTCTGTTCCTCCACCGCCGAGGCGATGGTCGTGGTGTAGTCACCGATCTGCTGGATGACCTGGGTGATCTCCCCGATCGCCGCGGCCGCCGAGCCGCTGGATGCCTGGATCGCACCGATCCGGGCGGTGATCTCCTCGGTCGCCTTGGCGGTCTGCTGCGCGAGTTCCTTGACCTCGCCGGCGACCACCGCGAAGCCCTTACCGAGCTCACCCGCCCGGGCGGCCTCGATGGTGGCGTTGAGCGCGAGCAGATTGGTCTGCTCGGCGATACTGGTGATCAGCCGCACCACGTCGCCGATCTCCGCGCTGGCCGTGCCCAGTTCGGCGACCTGGTCATTGGTACGCTGCGCCACCGACTGCGCCTGCTGGGCGACCTGTGCCGCCTGGGCGGCGTTCGTGGCGATCTCGCTGATCGAGGCGCTCATCTCTTCCGCGCCGGCGGCGATCGACTGCACCCCGGTGTTGACCTCCTCGGTCGCGGAGGTCGCCGCGCGGGCCCGGTTCGCGGCATCGGTCGCACCCGCCTGCAGCTGGGTGCTGACCGCGGACAGCTCCTCGGACGCACTGGCCAGGGTGACCGCGGACCCGCCGATGGTGGTGACGGTGTCCCGCAGCCGGTATACCGCGCGGTCGAGGGCCCGGGCCATCACACCGGGCTCGTCACGCGACACGATGCCCGCGGTTCGGGTCAGGTCACCCCCGGCCAGCCCTTCGCACACGTCGGTGACCTTGGTCAGCGACCGGACGATGCCCCGGGCGATGACCATGCCGAGCGCCAGAGCGATCAGCAACCCGCCGACCAGCACCGCGATCGACACGATCCGGTTCGATTCGTACCCGGATTTCGCGCCGCCCGCCGTCCTGGCCGCATCGTTCTTCTCGGCGCCGACGAGCGTGCCGAGATCCGCGTTCATCTTGTTGATCAGCGGGACCACGTCGGTGTCGCGAATCCTCTGCCAACCGGCGAAGTCGTTGGCCCGCCCAGCCGGCAGCAGCTTGTTCTGAGCGATCTCGACGTAGGCGCGCCAGGTCGCCTCGAGATCCTCGATCACGGCCGGGTCGCCGCTCGGAAGGCTGTCGCGATAGGCGAGAAACGCCGCATCCGCGTCCTGCTCGTCCACCGCGAACGCCTTCTCGTACTTCGTCACGGTCGGCGCATCTTGGGACAAGGCCTGGCTGGCCGTGTCCAACCGGCTTTGCCGGATCGCGGCGTTCAGCGACCCGATCGCACTGACACTCGCCACGTTGCTGTGATAGATCTGCTGAGCCGACCCGCTGGCGTCGCCCAACGCTGACAATCCCAGGACCCCCACCAGCAGCGCGACCAGCGCCGCCACCAACACCGCCACAATGATCTTCACTCGAACACCCAGGTCGGCCCAGCTGGGCCGGCCCCGAGCCGAAACCAAAGCGACCGGTGTCGTCGTCGCAGCAACCATGGTTCTCTTCCCCTACCGCCTCAAGGCGCCGGCCGGCACAACTGCGCCGGCGGCGTCCACGGGCAGCCCCCGCCTCCCGCACTACACCCGATCGGCACCCCGGCGGCAACACTGAGAAGCAGCCAGCAGGCAAAGACCCGGTTCATTACCGGCCCTGCTCCCGTTAACAGCCGGGGACTCATCGGTCTACTGCGAATTGGAGTCAGCGCCGTCAATCCTCGTCGGGAACCAGCGGCTCCGGCCAGACGTCGCTGCAGTTACTTGGGCGCATTTGAATTCAGCCTTGGTCTCTTGCCAGGTCAGCGGCTTCTGTGCACCGATCACGAGGTCCTGGGAGATGCTGGTGATGCGGTAGGTCGCATGGTGGGGTCGCCGGGGTAGTACCAGCTGACGGTGGCCGTCGTGGCTCGGGTGTCGACGTCGAGCGGAGCGATCTTTCCGCCGGTGAAGGCGCCGACGCAGCGTAGGTCCGGCGATTCGACGTGCGCCGGCTCAGGGAGGCGCGGCACTTCGAGGGCGTCTTGCTCGACCGGAGCCGCCTTGGCCTTAGGTGCCTCGTCCTCGGCCTGCCGCTCGCCCATTTTCGACCAGGATCCACCTGTAGCCGGCCGCGGCCGGCATGGGCCACGGGGTGGCGTTCGCGCCTGGTCGCGGACCGCCAGGTCGACTCGCCACCTCACCGCGGTCGCGGGTTGCGGTGATTGTCGGCACGTCACCCTCAGGCCAACTCTCCTCTCACCGACGAGTAGAGTTGGACGCGTTGCTCGGGTACGGCGTCTTACGTCCGTGGTAGCCGACAGCTTCGTGAGCGAGGACGCTCACCGCCGCGGCGACGGCCATTCCCGCGCCCGGCCCCCCAGGTCAAGCAGCGCACCGCGGAATCGGTAGCGCCGATGCACGCCTCAGCGCGTGCGTTCCAAGATGAAATGAGAACCATGTTCCTGCAGTCGTCTGCAGTAGTAAGTCCGTCGCGGTGGTCGCGCCCGGAGTGGCTGAGCTCTCCGCGGGTGCTGCGCACCGAGGTCCTCGCGGGTCTGGTCGTAGCACTGGCGCTGATCCCTGAGGCGATCTCGTTCTCCATCCTGGCCGGCGTCGACCCGAAGATCGGCCTGTTCGCCTCGTTCACGATGGCGGTCACCATCGCCTTCACCGGCGGCCGACCCGCAATGATCAGCGCCGCGACCGGAGCCGTCGCGCTGGTCATCGCCCCGCTGGCGCGCGATCACGGTCTCGGCTATCTCATCGCGGCGGTGATCCTCGGCGGGCTGCTGCAGGTGGTTCTGGCGCTGGTCGGGGTGGCCAAGCTGATGCGGTTCATCCCGCGCAGCGTCATGGTCGGCTTCGTCAACGCCCTGGCCATCCTCATCTTCACCGCCCAACTGCCCCACCTGATCGGCGTCCCGTGGCTGGTCTACCCCCTGGTCGCCGTGGCCCTCGCCGTCATGGTCCTCCTACCGAAACTGACCAACGTCGTGCCGGCGCCACTGATCGCGATCGTCCTGCTGACCGCGGTCGTCGTCATCGCGCACCTCAACGTGCCCAACGTCGGCGACGAAGGCACCCTGCCCAACAGCCTGCCCGTGCCGGGCTTGCCCGACGTGCCGTTCACCCTCGGCACACTGACCACGATCGCTCCCTATGCGCTGGCGGTCGCGCTGGTCGGGCTGATGGAGTCACTGATGACCGCCAAGCTCGTCGACGACATCACCGACACCCACTCCAACAAGACCCGCGAGTCCTGGGGCCAGGGCGTGGCCAACATCGTCACCGGCTTCTTCGGCGGCATGGGCGGCTGCGCCATGATCGGCCAGACGATGATCAACGTGAAGGCGTCCGGCGCCCGTACCCGGCTGTCCACGTTCCTCGCCGGGGTGTTCCTGCTCATCCTCGTCGTCGTTCTCGGCGACGTGGTCGCCCTGATCCCGATGGCCGCCCTGGTCGCCGTGATGATCATCGTGTCGGTGGGCACCTTCGACTGGCACAGCATCGCCCCGGCCACGCTCAAGCGGATGCCGGCCGGCGAGATCATCGTCATGCTCGTCACCGTCGCCGCCACGCTGGCCACCCACAACCTGGCCATCGGCGTCGTCCTCGGGGTGCTCGCCGCCATGGTCATCTTCGCCCGCCGGGTGGCACACCTCGTCGAGGTCACCAGCGTCCTGGACCCCGACGGAGGCACCCGGATCTACCACGTCCACGGTGCGTTGTTCTTCGCCTCCAGCAACGACCTGGTCTACCAGTTCAACTACGCCGACGACCCCGAACATGTGGTCATCGACATGAGCGACGCACACATCTGGGACGCCTCCTCGGTCGCCGCCCTCGACGCCATCACCACCAAGTACCAATCTCGAGGCAAGCGGGTGGACATCGTCGGGCTCAACACCGCCAGCGCCGCATTCCACGAGAATCTCGCCGGCAAGCTCAAGGTCGGCCACTGATGGTCACCGGGCACACTGATGCGGTGAACGCGCGACAGATGCAGATCGGGGAGGCCGCCGAGCGGGTCGGCCTGAGCATTCGCACGATCCGCCACTACGAGGGAGCCGGCCTGGTCGTGCCGTCGGCGCGCAGCGACGGCGGGTTCCGGCTCTACACCGAACCCGACCTCGACCGCCTACGCGTCATCAAGCGCATGAAACCCCTCGGCTTCACCCTGGAGGAGATGCGCGACCTGTTGCAGATCCTCGAAAGTCTGGCCACCGCCCACGGCGACGAACGGGACGCGCTGCTGGACCGGCTGGCCATGTTCCACGCCGCCGCCCAGAACCGCGTGGAAGCCCTCCGCGAGCAACTCGCCACCGCCGAAGGATTCGCCCAGCAGATTCAAGGCCACATCGACCAGAACCGGTGACACGGCAACGTATGCCGCCTCACCGCGAGGTGGCATATGTTCCGTGGTCGCGGTGTGAACCAGAACTCAGCACGAAGATCACAACCCTACTCTTACGTAAAGCAGGACGTCCGTTTCGCCGGCTTATTATTGACACGAACGTTGGCGCCAGCCGCATAAACCTCGTGTCCAAGATCGGGGGTCAAGCCCCGACGGAGACCATCGAGATCGGAGCGTGTAACCGTTCGGCGCTGCCGGCGGCGACATTGTCGAGGTCTTTTCGTAGTTCGGGGTGGAAGATGTCGTACTCGCCGATGTGTTGCATCCGGTGTTGACGCTCACGTAATTCCCCTGGCCTGGGCTCATGGAATGGGACTGGCCGCGGGCTTGGGGCGGGACGTGAGCGGGGTGCCGTGACCACGA
>NZ_JBEZYA010000059.1:0-23789 GCF_040638295.1 Actinoplanes sp. NPDC026619 | reverse complement strand
GTGCTCGGGGAGGCCGTGGGCAACCTCGTCGAGATGCCGCGCAGCCGGGAGCGGTCCTTCTGCTGCGGCGCCGGCGGCGCACGCATGTGGATGGAGGAGAAGATCGGCAAGCGGATCAACATCGAGCGGACCGAGGAGGCCCTGGCCACCGGTGCGAAGACGATCGCGGTCGGCTGCCCGTTCTGCTCCACGATGGTCGGGGACGGCGTCACCGCCAAGGGCCAGCAGGACAACGTCGAGGTCGTCGACGTGGCCACCGTCCTGCTTCGGTCGATCACGCCCATGGACACCACCGAGGTTGTGTGACTATTCTAAAAATCTCGAACTAAAACACGGCATTCAGGAGGGGACGTGCAGCTCAGGCTTAATGAAGATCAGGAGCTGTTCCGCCGTACGGTCCGTCAGTTCCTCGAGCGCGAGGCCCCGCTGACCACCGTACGGCAGCTCACTGACGACCCGGCCGGCTTCGATCGCGGCTGGTGGCGCAAGGGCGCGGAACTCGGCTGGACGTCGATGCTCGTGCCGGAGAAGCACGGCGGCGGCAACCTCTCCGGCGAGGGCCTGCGCGACCTCGCCATCGTGGCCGAGGAGATGGGCCGGCTCGTGTCGCCGGGCCCGCTCCTGCCGACCAGCGTGGTGCTCGGCGCCATCGCCGAGGCGACCACCGTCGAGGCCCACAGCGAGGCCATCGAGCGGTTGCTCACCGGAGACGCCGTCGCCGCCTGGTGCGCCCCCGCGCCGGGCGCCGCGATCGCCGTCACGGCCCGCCCCGACGGCGACGGCTACCGCCTCGACGGCGTGGCCGAGCCGGTCGAAGCGGGTGGTGAGGCCGACTACCTGCTGGTCACCGCGCGCACTGACGGCGGGCTGTCGCAGTTCCTGGTGCCCGCCGGCGCCGGCGGCCTGCGGCGGGACCGCCTCGACGGACTCGACCTCGTCCGCCGGTTCGCCCGCCTCACCTTCGATGGTGTCCAGGTCGGACAGTCCGATCTGGTCGGCTCGCCGGACGCCGCGGCGGAGGCGGCCGAGCACCAGCTTCAGACCGCGCTCGTGCTCCAGGCGGCCGAGACCGCCGGCGCCATCGAGCGGGTGCTCGACTTCACCATCGGATGGGCCTTCGACCGTTACTCCTTCGGCCGGCCGCTCGCCTCGTACCAGGCGCTCAAGCACCGCTTCGCCGACATGAAGATGTGGGTCGAGGCCTGTCACGCCACCACCACCGCGGCGGCGCTGGCCGTCCAGCAGCGCACGCCGGACGCGGTCGAGCTGGTCAGTGTGGCCAAGGCGTACATCGGCGACCGGGCCACCGAGATCGTGCAGGACTGCGTGCAGATGCATGGCGGCATCGGCGTCACCTGGGAGCACGACCTCCACCTCTACCTGCGCCGGGTGACCACCAACCGGGTCATCTACGGCACCCCCAACGACCACCGCCGGCGAGTGGCGGACCTGCTCGAGGCTGCGGACGGGAGCGCGAAATGAGCGAGGACCTGCAGGCGTTCCGGCTCCGGGCCCGGGAATGGCTCGCCGCCACCATGCCCCGGGCCGAGGCGTCGGCCGACGACGGACCGGGCGACGGACGCGACGACGAGGCCTGGGTCCGGGCCCGCGAACTGCAGCGGATCCTCTACGACGGCGGCTTCGCCGGCCTCTGCTACCCCCAGGAGTACGGCGGTCAGGGCCTCACGCCCGCGCACCAGCGGGTGTTCAACGAGGAGGCGGTCGGCTACGAGATGCCGCTGCTGCTCAACGTCCCGACCTTCTCGATCTGTGCCCCGGCCATTCTCGACTTCGGCACCGAGGAGCAGAAACGGCAGCACCTGCCGGCCGTGATCCGCGGCGACGAGGTGCTGGTCCAGTTCCTCTCCGAGCCCCGCGGCGGCTCCGACCTGGCCGGCGCCATCACCCGCGGCACCCGCGACGGCGAGGTGTTCATGCTCAACGGATCGAAGATCTGGAGCTCCAACGCGTACGCCGCGGATTACGGCCTCTGCCTGGTCCGCACCGACTGGGACGCCCCGAAGCACCGCGGCCTGACCATGCTCATCGTCAAGGTGCACCAGCCCGGTGTCGAGATCCGGCGCATCAAGCAGGTCAACGGCAACATGGAGTTCTGCCAGGAGTTCTTCGACGACGTGCCGGTCCCGGCGAGCGACGTGCTCGGCGAGGAGAACGGCGGCTGGGCAGTGGCCTCCCGGCTGCTGTTCCACGAGCGCACCGCGGTCGGTGGCGGCTCGCCGTACGTGAGCGGGCCGCCCGGTGTCGAGCGCAGCGGCGAGGCCGAACCTGACCTGCTCGAGCTGGCCCGCGCCGGCGACCGGCTCACCGATCCGGTGGTCCGCGAGCTGATCGGCGAGTCGCAGGTCCTCGAGCGGGTCGCCGACCAACTCGCGGTGCGGGTGACCGACGGCATCAGCGCGGGGGAGCTGCCCGACGCGGCGGCCTCCCTGTTGCGCCTGTTCATGGCGACCAGCAACGTACGCCGTACCCAGATCGGCCTGGAGGTGGCCGGCCCGCGTGCCGCCGCCTGGCCGCCGTCCGATTTCCGCGACGGCGGCTCCTACGGGGTCAACTTCCTGTTCCGGCAGGGCGCCAGCCTCGGCGGTGGCAGCAGCGAGATGTCCCGCAACCTGATCAGCGAGCGCCTGCTCAACATGCCGCGCGAGTACGCCGCCGACCGCGACGTCCCGTTCAGCCAGGTACGCCAGAGCAAGACCCCGGCGCGCTGAGCCCACGGGCGGGGTGGTGACTCGAAACGAGTCGCCACCCCGCCCGGCATCCGCGAGCGTTCCCGGAAGGGATCGCCCGACCCTCACTTCTCGAGCCGCCGCATCCGGGTCCAGCCGTCCCAGCCGCGTTCGCGCATCAGGTCGCGCAGCCGCTCGGCCCGCCCGTCGGCCACGTCGGCGAGATCGTCCAGCAGAGCGAACGACGTATCGTCCCGGCTCGCCTCGTCGAACTCGAGCGTGCCGGCGGCCTCCGCCTCCTCCGCGAACTCGACCATGATGTCGACAACCTCCGCCACGAGCGGGTCGTCGGTCCCCTCGGTCTCCAAGAGCTGCGACAGCGCTCGGTAGAGCCGGACCACCCGGGGGTCCTCGAGCTGAGCCATCTTGTCCGGCATCCACTCGAGCACCTTGCCGGGCCAGCGGGCCGCGATCAGGATCCACCCGTCCCGCTCGCCCGCCATCATCCGCTCGGAGGTCCCGATCTCCCGGAGCCGGTCGAGATAGGCGACCACCGGCGGCGGGAGGATCAGGCTGTCCCCGGCGGTGAGCTGCGCGACCCGCTTACGGCTGGCCGCCAGCCGGTCGATCTCGTCGCTCAGGTGGGTATCGATCCGTTCCACCGTCTCGGCGAAGGTCGCGGGGTCGGCCTCGAGCATCCGGCCGATCTGCGACAGCGGCACACCGGCCTCGGCCAGCGTGCGGATCTTGATCAGCGACACCACGGCCGGCGCGCCGTACCGCCGGTAGCCGGAGGCGTCGCGTCCGGGCTCGGGCAGCAGCCCGATCTGGTGGTAATGCCGGACCGCCCGCACCGTGACGCCGGCGTAGGCGGCCAGTTGCCCGATCGTGAGCATGCTCTGATCCTGGCTCAGCCGATGCGGCGGCGATAGGTGATCCCGGCGAAGGTGACGGCGACGACGAGCAGGCCCACACACCAGGCGAGCGCGGTCCAGATGCCGGTGCCGACCGGCTGCTCGGTGAACAGCGCCCGCAGGGTGTTGACGATGGAGGTCACCGGCTGGTTCTCGGCGAAGGCTCGGACCGGACCGGGCATGGACGCGGTGGGCACGAAGGCCGAGCTGACGAACGGCAGGAAGATCAGCGGGTACGCGAACGCGCTCGCCCCGTCCACGGAGCTCGCGGTGAGCCCGGGGATCACCGCGAGCCAGGTCAGCGCCAGGGTGAACAGCACCAGGATGCCGGCGACGGCGAGCCACCCGAGCACACCCGCCCCGGAGCGAAATCCCATCGCCAGGGCGACCAGCAGGACCACCACGAGCGAGATCAGGTTGGCGACCAGCGAGGTCAGGACATGCGCCCACAGTACGGCGGACCGGGCGATCGGCATGGACTGGAACCGTTCGAAGATGCCGCCCTGCAGATCGAGAAAGAGCCGGTAGGCAGTGTAGGAGATGCCCGAGGCGATCGTGATGATCAGGATGCCGGGCAGCAGGTAGTTCACGTACTCGCCGGTCCCGGCCTGGATCGCGCCGCCGAGGACGTAGACGAACAGCAGCAGCATCGCGATCGGGGTGATCACCGTGGTGATGATGGTGTCGGGGCTGCGGGCTATGTGGCGCAGCGAACGGCCCAGCAGCACAGTGGTGTCGCCGAGGAAGTGCCTGTTCATCGCTGCTCTCCGCTCTTGGCCGTGCCGACCAGGGTGAGGAAGACGTCCTCGAGGGTGGGCTGCTTCTCGACGTACTCGACCTTCGCGGGAGGCAGGAGCCGCTTGAGCTCGTCGAGGGTGCCGTTCACCAGGATCCGGCCGTCATGCAGGATCGCTATCCGGTCGGCGAGCTGCTCGGCCTCGTCGAGGTACTGGGTGGTGAGCAGCACGGTCGTGCCGCCCCGGGCGAGTTCCCGGACCGCTCGCCACACCTCGAGACGTGCCTCCGGGTCCAGCCCGGTGGTCGGCTCGTCGAGGAAAATGACCGGCGGATCGCCGATCAGGCTCATCGCGATGTCGAGCCGGCGGCGCATGCCACCGGAGTAGGTCGCCACCCGGCGGGCGCCCGCGTCGGTCAGCGAGAAGCGCCGCAACAGGTCGTCCGCGATCGCGCCCGGGCCCTTGAGGTGCCGCAGCCGGGCGACCAGGATGAGGTTCTCCCGCCCGGTGAGGATCTCGTCGACCGCCGCGAACTGCCCGGTGAGGCTGATCGACGCCCGGACCTCGGCGGCCTGCGACGCGACGTCGAGCCCGTTGACCTCCGCGCTTCCGGCGTCGGCCTTGAGCAGAGTGGACAGGATCTTCACCAGGGTGGTCTTGCCTGCCCCGTTCGAGCCGAGCAGAGCGAAGATGCTGCCCCGGGCCACGTCGATGTCCACCCCGCGCAGCACCGTCAGCTGCTTGAACGATTTCTCCAGCCCCCGCACGTGTATCGCGGCCCGGCCGGCCGGATCGGTTGTCGGTGGAATGCTCATGCCGGTGAGCATGGCGGGTTGACGCAACGTCAGGGTCAAGGTCTCGGCCCGGTGCTCAGCGGGCGAAGTGCAGTCTGCTGAGCGCGAGGAGCCGCTGCCGGGTGGCAAGTGTCCGGGCCGGGCGAGACCTCGCCCGGCCCGGATTCAGGCGGCTTCCCTGCTGGGTCGAACTACGTCAGCGGGTCGACCGTCGTGGTTGTGCCCGGGAGGGTTGCCTTGGGCTGCCGTCGCGAAGGCCGGGGAACCGGCCTGGGGGACGGGACGGTCGCGTGCGTGTCCGGCAGTGCCGCGTCGGTGCTCGGCGCTGCCGTCTCGATCGCGGTGTCGAGCAGTGCTTTGGCCTTCTGCTGCGCCTGGGTCACCGTGGGATGGTTTTGTGCTTTGCGGGCCGTGGCGACGATCTGTTCGTACTTTTCGCGGCCGGCGCGGCTGCCGAGCACATATCCCACTGCCAGCCCGGCCGCGAACTTGATCACCTTCACCGTTTCTCCTTGTCGTCGCAGTTGAGGGGGTTGTCGTTGAGCACGCTCAGCCCGGCCATCGGCCGGTGGTCTTGCGTACGGCGGTGGCGCCGGTCCGGTCGACTGCCGCTTTGACGGCGGCGAAGATCGCGCCCTGGATCGCGGCCGCGAGCAGAATTTCTGTCCAGCTGCGGTCTTCGTCCGTCGCGTTCGGTGCGTCGTCGTCGTGCCCGGCGATCTTCCACACCTGTTTGAAGATCAGACTGGAGATGAGACCGGCGCCGGCGCCGAGCAGCAGGCCGACCGGCTTGTAGGCGATCTTCACTGCCTTGCCGCTCATGAGCGCCTCCGGCGGGCCACGACGATGAGCAGCACGACGATGGCTGCGGCGGCGGCGCCGATGGCGGCCGGCGGCAGGGGCCGGCGCACGGGGGCGGGCAGATCAGAGTCGGCGAGCTGCTGTTTCGCCGCCGACACCCGGTCGGCTGCCGCACCGGCCGCCTGAGCTGCCTGGTCCTTCACCTCGGTCAGTTTCTGCCGCGCCTGCCCGGCGGCGTCGCCGGCCGCCTGCTTGGCGCGGGCCTTGACGTCGGTTTTGGCGGCGAGTTCCTGGACGGTCTCGCCCAGCTCGGCGCGGGTCTGGTCGATCTCGGCGCGCAGCTGCTGCGGATCGGTGGGGGTGTCGGGGTTGCTCATGCCGAGCGTCCTTCCCGTGCGGCGTTCTTGACGGTTTGCACATCGGCCTGGGTGCTCGCGATCGCGTCCTTCGGCACCGGCGGCACCGCCGCGGCGAGCTTCTGCTTTCCCAGCAGGGCCGCGACGCCGGCCGCCGCGAACACGACCACCATCACGACCAGCACGGCCAGCCACAGCGGCCACGCCAGATCGAGCAGCACCACCGCGAGGACCAGCAGCAGGCCCAGCCCGTACAGGGCGAGCGCGGCCGCCCCGCCGAACAGGCCGCCGCCGAGCCCCGCGCGTTTGCCCTTCTCGGTCAGTTCCAGCTTGGCCAGCGCCAGTTCGTCACGCACCAGCGTCGAGATCTGCGCGGCGGCCTGGCTGACCAGATCCGACGTGGACGCCGGCACCTCCCGGTGAATACCTTCCGTCATCGTGCTCACTCCCTTGGTCAGTTGGTGCTGAGGCCCTGCTCGCTGCCCTTTTTGATCTTGCGGTCGTCACGCAGTTCGAGGAACGGCTCGTCGGTCGGGTCGTGGCCGGCGGCGATGGCGCGGCCGCGTTCCAGTTCGGCGTCCAGTTCGGCGCCGAGCAGGATCGCGATGTTGGTGATCCACAGCCAGACGAGGAAGGCGATGATGCCGCCGACGGCCCCGTACGTCTTGTTGTAGTTGGCGAAGTTGGCCAGGTAGATCGCGAAGCCGATGGATGCCGCGATCCAGAGCAGGACGGCGAAGATGCCGCCCGGGCTGACCCACCGGAATCCGCCGGTCTTGGCGTTCGGCGAGGCCCAGTAGAGGATCGCGAACATCAGGCTGACCAGCATCAGCAGCACCGGCCATTTGGCGATGTCCCAGGTAGTCACCGCGGCGGAGCCGAGTCCGATCTTGTCGCCGACGATCTTCGCGAGGTCGCCGGTGAAGATCACGATCGCGGCCGAGACGACCAGCATCACGCCGACCACGGCGGTGACGCCGACCCGGATGGGCAGCGTCTTCCAGATCGGCCGGCCCTCGGGGACGTCGTAGACCGCGTTGGAGGCGCGCATGAACGCCGCGGTGTACCCGGAGGCGGACCAGAACGCGACCACGATCCCGATGATCGCGGCGAATCCGGCCTTGCCCGTGTCCTGCACCTGGCTCAGCACGGTGTCGACCAGCTTCTGCATCTCCGGGTTGGGGGCGAGCTGGTGCACCGCGTCCTTGACCGTCTCCTGCCCGTTGCCGCTGAGCATGCCGAGCAGGGACACGATGACCAGCAGGCCCGGGAAGACGGACAGCACGCCGTAGTAGGTCAGCGCGGCCGCCCAGTCGGAGAGGTTGTCCTGCGAGTACTGCTTGAAGGTGCGCTTCAGCGCCGCGAACAGCCCCTTGCCCTTCAGCTCCGTCGGGCTGTCCGGGCCGGCATCGTGGCCCGGCGCGGACAGGTCGTACGGCTTGTCGTCACCGGTCCTCGTGGTGGCCACGGCCTCGCTGCGGCCGTGTTCATGATCGGTACTCACGTATCGCCTCCTGCATAGACCGGGTGTCCGCTGAATCCCCATCGGAACGAATTCCTAATCCTTTCCGGCGAACTTCTGACTGCCGTTGTTTATGTGCTAAATGGTTATCCGAGAACGATTCACGTTAAGCCGGGTGATCAGCGCGGCAGATTTATGGGAGGCTTGCGAGGTATGTGAATGCCCCCTCGGGCGGCTTGGAGGCGTGATGTCAGATCCGGACACTCCGCAGGCGCGCGGCGACGCGGCCTCCGTGATCCCGGCCGCACCGCCCGGCTCCGGCCGCAGCGGACTGAATCAGCAGCGCATCATCGGCGCCGCCGTGCGGTACATCGACGAGAACGGCCTGCGCATGCTGACCATGCAACGGCTGGGCGCCTACCTCGGCGTCGAGGGCATGGCTCTCTACCGGTACGTTCCGGGTCGCGAAGCGCTGCTGGACGGGGTGGTCGACGCGGTCGTCGACGAACTTTTCAACGACCCCGACGTGCACCTGCAGGCCCATGCCGGCTGGGTCGACTACCTGCAACGCCTGGCCCACGGCCTGCGCCGGATCGCCCTGGCCCACCCCGAGGTCTTCCCGCTGGTCGCCACCCGCCCGCCGGCCGCGCCCTGGGTGCGCCCACCGCTGCGCAGCCTGCGCTGGATCGAATCCATGCTCGAAGTGATGACCGAGGCCGGGTTCTCCGACGAGAACGCCGCCGCCGTCTACCGCGCCTTCAGCAGCTTCCTGCTCGGCCACCTGTTGCTCGAGGTGTCCTCGCACGGCGTGGAGACCGGGCCGGTCGAAGAACCCGACGTGGCCCCGACCGAGGACCTCAGCAAATACCCTCTCCTGCAACGCCTGGAGCCACACCTGTCCTTGGACGTCGCCGCCCAGGACTTCGAGGAAGCCCTCGAGGCACTCCTCGACCGCATCGCCCTGCTCCTGCCTCGCCGCCGTCGCCCGACCCGCCTGACCGACGACAAATGACCGTTCCGGCCAGGCTGAAAAGGCAGATAGCCAACCCGTTTATGCCCTAAACGCACCGGTCGGCGGCCCACGACAGAATCTTCTGAGGTGGGGATCGCGTAGCCGCGGAACTCGGCGTCAGCCCTCGATGCCGGTGGCCTCGTGGGCGGTGCCGACCGGCTTCGATTGCGACGAGCCGCGTTGCCGGAGGTAGATGGCGAGGACGGCCATGGACGCGACGGCGAGCAGTTCGGATTGCCAGTTCTGCAGGGTGCGGTTCCAGAAGTCGGGTTCGGTGAGGTAGGTGCCCCACGAGACCGGGTCCTGCCGGTCGGCGAGTTGCTTCTCGTCGAAGGCGGCCACCCCGGCGATCGACTGCGCCAGCCAGGAGCCGAGGAAGATCAGCCCCATCACGATCCCTAGCGAGTTGGAGAACAGCGTCAGTCGCCAGCCCCGCGTCTTCGCCCATCGGGGTGAGCGCTCATCGGCGTACTCACCGACCTTTTGATCTTGGTCTGATTCCAGGCCCGGTTTGTCGAGGCTCTTGGACTCGGGTGAGCCTTTCTGCAGCAGCCAGACGGTGAAGAAGATGTAGAGGGAGAACTGCAGGTACTCGGACTGCCAGTTCTCCGCGACGTCGGCGCCGAAGCTTGCCGAGGTCACGTAGCGCCAGAACGACACGTCCGGCAGGCCGTCGGTGAGCTGTTGCTGGTTGA
This sequence comes from Actinoplanes sp. NPDC026619, assembly GCF_040638295.1. NCBI lineage: Bacteria > Bacillati > Actinomycetota > Actinomycetes > Micromonosporales > Micromonosporaceae > Actinoplanes > Actinoplanes sp. NPDC026619. The sequence goes on along the minus strand of NZ_JBEZYA010000059.1, from coordinate 14,331 downwards.
AGTCGGCGTGCCCGGCGACGGCCTCGGCGACCAGCACGATCAGGAACAGGGTGCCGAACACCAGGCCGAGCGAGTTCTGCCGCAGGAACTGTTTCATCGGTGCAACACCCCCAGGCCGACGATGAACGCCAGGCCGACGCCCACGCAGAGCAGCAGTAATACGAACAGCGTGCGCATGTCAGCTCCCCTGCAAGGTGCAGTCGTAGGGGCGGTCACCCTGCGCGGTGTGCAGCCGGCCGCGACGACCCGCCACCCGCCCGGGAAGGCGGCGAGAAACAGGGTGTCGCTGGTCAGGTGGACCTGGGCCCATTGCCCGTAGACCGAGGTCTTGCCCATCTCGCCGGGCTCGGGCAGGTCCTCGTCGAGGATCACCTCCCGGCACGGCTTCGTCTCGGACTGCTCCAGCTCGGCCACGGTGTCCGGAGCCAGCGCTGCGCAGGCGGCGTCACCGTTGCCCGCTCCCACGTTGCGCAGGAAGTCCGTGGCCGTCGAGCCGGCCGTCGCGGCGCGGTCACTGACCGAGGCGCACCCGGACAGGGCGACGGCCGAGGCCAGCAGGCATCCGGCGAGTCGACGTCGATTCACGGCAGCGGTATGCCCACCGGCCAGCCGAAACATGCCACCGGTGTGATCCGCAATTCGGGCCACGTTCACCGTCGCCGGGCACGACCGCGGGTGTGGCGTGGCTGGGGGCTTCGGGCCCGACTGGTCGTAGTCGAGTTTGCCCATGGCCTCGCCCACCCAGTACGTCGAGGCGGCCGCGGGCACGGTGAACCCGACGTCGTTGAGCGCCTGGAACACCTCGGCGGTGACGTGGTGGGCGCCGTCCTCGTGATCAAGGTTTTCCCCTGGCCGGAGAGTGAAACGGGGCGTGATCCCGCCGATTCGGGGTAGCTGGGTCTGGCGAACGAATGTCGAATCATCGGAGGTCAGTTCATGAAGGCCGTCGTCTACCGGGGCCCGCGCCAGGTTGCTGTCGAGGAGCGCCCCGACCCCACGATCCAGCACCCGGGCGACGCGATCGTGCGCATCACCACGACCAACATCTGTGGTTCCGACCTGCACATGTACGAGGGCCGCACCTCGGTCGAGGAGGGCAAGGTCCTCGGCCACGAGAACATGGGGATCGTCGAGGCCGTCGGTAGCGCGCTGACCCGGATCAAGGTCGGCGACCGCGTCTCGGTGCCGTTCAACATCGCCTGCGGGACGTGCCGCAACTGCATCTCCGGCTGGACCAGTTTCTGCCTGCGCACGAATCCGACCGAGGGGATGGACGGCGCCGCCTACGGCTACGCCAACATGGGCCCGTACGACGGTGGCCAGGCCGAGTTCCTGCGCGTGCCGTACGCCGACTTCAACCTGCTGGAGCTGCCGGCGGGGCAGGAGCACGAGAACGACTTCACCATGCTGTCGGACATCTTCCCGACCGGCTGGCACGGCACCGAACTCGCCCGCATGCAGCCCGGCGACCGGGTGGTCGTCTACGGCGCCGGCCCGGTCGGCCTGCTGGCCGCGCACAGCGCAATGATCAAAGGCGCTTCGCAGGTGTACGTCGTGGACAGGGAGAAGGACCGCCTCGACCTGGCCGGCAAAATCGGGGCTACCCCGGTCGACTTCAGCAAGGGCGACCCGGTCGAGCAGCTGATGGACGCCACCGGCGGCCACGGCGCCGACTGCGGTGTCGAGGCGGTCGGCTACCAGGCCCACGACCCGAGCGGCGAGGAGCACCCCGAACTGGTGCTGGACAACCTGATCAAGTCGGTCCGCTCGACTGGCGGCATCGGCGTGGTCGGCGTGTACGTGCCGGAGGACCCGGGAGCGAGCAGCGACGCGGCCAAGCGGGGCCGGATCGGTTTCGACTACGGCACGTTCTTCGCCAAGGGCCAGCACATGGGCACCGGCCAGGCCCCGGTGATGCGTTACAACCGCCACTTGCGGGATCTGATCATCGCCGGCCGGGCGCAGCCGTCGTTCCTGGTCTCGCACGAGCTGTCGCTGGACGAGGCGGTCGAGGGTTACGACCGTTTCGACAAGCGCGAGGCCGGCTGGACCAAGGTCCTGCTCCGCCCGGGCCGGACCGCCTGAGCGCGCCGCAGAGGTAGCCGGCCTCGTGGCGTGGAGCCGCGCGGTCAGCCGCGCGCCAGTTCCCGGGACAACGCCCGGGTGGCGGTCCGGACCGCCGGTGCCCACCGTTCCAGGTCCAGGTGCTTCGTCCAGCCGGTGATCGAGATCGCGGCGATCACCGCATGGCGGTGGTCGAAGATCGGGGCGGCCACGGCCGAGATCCCGATCTCCGCCTCCTCCCGGTTGATCCCGTACCCCCGCTCGAACGCCCGGCCGACGTCCTCGCGCAGCAGGCCGGGCAGGACGATGGTCCACGGAGTCAGCCGGGCGAGTCCGGCGGCGCACATCCGGTGCAGCCGGTCCGCGGAGCCGTAGGCCAGGAATACCTTCCCGGTCGCGGTGCAGTGGGCCGGCAGCCGGCCGCCGACCCGGGACACGATCGGAGTCGACCGGCGCCCGTTCACCTTCTCCAGGAACAGCGTCTCGGTGCCGGACGGCACCGCCAGGTGCACGTTCTCGTGGGTGGCCTCGTAGAGGTCCTCCAGGTACGGCAGCGCCGCCTCACGCAGTTCGCGATGACGCGGTACCCGCTGGCCGAGCACGAACAGGCCGATGCCCAGCCGATAACCACGGCTGGTCCGTTCCACTCCGCCCCAGGCGACCAGCTCGGCGAGCAGCCGGTGTGCGGTCGCTTTCGGCAGGCCGGTGCGCTCGACGAGCACGCTGAGCGGCAGGTCCGCGTCGCCGTCGCGGAAGGCGTCGAGCAGGCACAGGCCCCGGGCGAGTACGGATTTGGGCACCTCGGGCGAGGACATGCCCAGATCGTGACGTTCGAACGGGCCGCAGGCAAGGGCGGTCAGGAATCGATCGGGATCGCGGGGGAGTGGCCGCGGACCGGCACCTCGACCAGCAGCGGTTCGCGCCGGTCGGCGGCGACCACGTCGCGCAGCGTGCCGGCGTCGGAGATCCGGGTGTACCCGAGGCCGAAGAGCTGCGCCGCGGCCTGCCAGTTCAGGCCGGGCAGATCCAGGCCGACGTATTCGCCGAGCCGCGCCGAGCGCCCTTTCATCCCGTCCAGGGTGTCCTTCAGGGTGCGGTACTCGCCGTTGTTGACGACCACGAAGGTCACCGGCACCCGGTAGCGGGCGGCGCTCCACAGCCCCTGCAGGCCGAACAGGGCGGACCCGTCGCCGAGCACCGCCACGACCGGCCGGGCGGGGTCGCCGAGCCGCGTGCCCACGGCGGCGCCGATGCCCCAGCCGAGGCCGCCGCCGACGGTGTGCACGTAGGACCCGGGCCGGTCCAGCCGCAGGACGGAGCGCAGCGCGATGCCGGCGGTGATGGCCTCCTCGACGACCACCGCGCCGGCCGGCAGTCCGGCGGCGACCGCATGCATCGCCGCCAGCGGATCCAGCGGGGCCGGGCCGTAGCGGTCCAGCGCCTCGGCGTCCCGGTGGGCGCGTTCCGACGCCGTCCGGGCAGCTACCGTCGCCTGCCGGGCGGAGTGGTCGGGCAACAGTGCGGCCAGCGCGGCCAGCGTCGGGCCGAGCGCGCCGACCAGGCCGGCGGCGACCGGGAAGTTACGGCCGGGCTCGGCCGGGTCCACGTCGATCTGCACCACGGCGGCGCCTTCGGGAATCGCCGGGCCGGGCGTGTAGTGGTGCGGCATGAACGCGTGGCAACCGACGACCAGGATCACGTCGTACGGCTGCAAGGCGGCGCGGATCGCCGCGTTGCGCGGCGGCAGCATGCCCAGGTGCAGCGGATGGTTGCCGGGGAAGTCGACGCCGTCGTGCATCGGCTGGTGGAAGACGGGGGCGCCGAGGCGTTCGGCGAGGACGACCAGCTCCGGCACGGCGCCGTCGCGACCGACCCCGTCACCGGCCACGATCACCGGGGCCGAGGCGCCGGCGAGCAGGGACCGCGCCCGATCGAGGTCGACGGCGGGCCCCGGTCCGGCCAGGACCGACCGCTCCGGCACGGTAATCGGCTGCTCCTCCTCCAGCAGGTCCATCGGCACCGACACGAACACCGGTCCGGACGGCGCGCGCACCGCCTCGGCGAATGCCCGGCGCAGCACCACCGGCAGGTCGTACGAGTGCTGGACGTCGACCGCGGACTTGACCACCGGCCGGGCCAGCCCGACCAGGTCGCCGGAGAGCATCGGGTCCTGGATCAGGTGCCGCCGGTCCTGCTGGCCGGCGAGGACCACCAGCGGAGTCCGCGAACGGGACGCGTTGAGCAGACCGATCAACCCGTTGGCGAGTCCAGCCGCCACATGCAGGCTGACGAACGCGGGCCGGGCGGTGGCCCGGGCGTACCCGTCGGCCATCGCGACCACCGACGCCTCCTGCAGACCGAGGATGTACGACAGATCGGGGGCCCCGGCCAGCGCGTCGAGAAACGGCAGCTCGGTGGTGCCGGGATTGCCGAACACGTGCCGTACGCCTTCGTCGCGGAGAATCGCCAGCAATGCGTCCACCGGTTTCATCGGCTGATCTCCTAATGCCGGGCCGACCCGCCGTCGACGTTGATCGTCTGGCCGGTGAGGAAACCGCTGCCTTCGGCGCAGACGTAGAGCAGGGTGGAGATCAGATCGTCCGGTCGCCCGGTGCGCGGTACGGCCTGCAGCGCCCGGACCCGGGCGAAGCCGCCGCCGGCTCCGGTGGTCGCCTCGGCGGTTTCCGTCGCGAGCAGGCCGGGCGCGATCGCGTTCACGGTGACGCCGTCGGAGCCGACCGCGGTCGCGAGCGCCCGGGTGAACCCGACCAGCCCGGCCTTGGAGGTGGTGTAGGCGACGAGCTCGGGTGGCCCGAGGAACACCACCGCCGACACGATGTTCACCACCCGGCCCCAGCCCGCGGCCCGCAGGTGGGGCAGCGCGGCGCGGGTGACCAGGAAAGGTCCGTCGAGGTTCAGCCGCATGACCCGCTGCCAGTCGGCCAGCGTGGTCTTCTCGAACTCGATCGGCGGATAGATGCCGGCGTTGTTCACGACGATGTGGAGGCCACCGAACCGGGCGGCCGTCGCGTTGACGGCGCGCTGAACGGCGTCCTCGTCGGTGACGTCGGCGAGCAGGCCCAGGAAGCTGCCGCCGGCTGCCTCGATCCGTTCCCGGGTCGGCGACATGTCGGCGATGTCCAGGCCGGCCACCGGATGGCCGGCCCCGGCCAGCGCGACGGCGAATTCCTGACCCAGCCCACGAGCGGCACCGGTGACAAGGGCGATCCGCTGGGCTGGCATCACCGCAGCGTCCGCTCGGTCCGGTACCGGAATCAAGCGCGGCGTCTCACTCACCGGAACGCCGTCCTTGTGACGCCGGCGGGACGAGACGACTCTGCTGGCACCGCACCCGCGGCACCGGGGTCAGGAGGCGATGATGTCGACCGAAGCGCCACCTGCGACACCGGAGCGGCGGGCGACCCGGCGCCGCCGTCGCCGATGGCTGCTGCTGGAAGAGGGCGGCGTGCTCGCCGTACTCGTCGTGCTGGTTGTGGTGGTGGGCGGCTTCCGGCACGACTTCCTCGACTCCGGCAACCTGCTGGAGATCGCCCGGCAGTCCTCCTACATCGGCATCCTGGCGATCGGCATGGTGTTCGCGCTGGCCATGCGCGAGGTCGATCTGTCGGTCGGCGGCACCTACGCGCTCGCCATCGTGGCCGGCGCCCTGCTGATCAAGGAAGGGCTCGATCCGTGGCTCGCCGCTTTCCTCGCGGTGCTGCTGGGCGGTGTGCTCGGTTTCGGCAACGGGGTTTTCACGACGTACGTGCGGGTGCCGTCGTTCATCGCGACGCTCGGCACCCTTTCCCTCTACCGGGGCCTGGCGCTGGCGCTCAGCCACGGCCAGCAGGTGGGCGGCCTCGACCAGGACCATCCCTTGTTCCAGGTGATCGGCGGCAAGATTCTCGGCCTGCCCGGCGCGGTCTGGGCGCTGCTGGTGTGCGCAGCCGTGATGACCGTCGTCTTCACCCGTACCCGCTTCGGCGCCCAGGTGCGGGCCGTGGGCTCGAACCCGGAGGCCGCCGCGTTCACCGGGATCCCGGTGAACCGGGTCCGCATCGTCGCGCTCACCGTGACCGGCCTGCTCGCCGGCATCTCCGGCGTACTCGCCATGTCGTTCTTCGTCGCCGGTGACCCGACCGTCGGACAGGGCTACGAACTGATGGCCATCGCCGCCGCGATCATCGGCGGCACGCCGTTGCGCGGGGGCACCGGCTCGGTGCCGGGTGCCGCACTCGGCTCCCTGATTCTCAGCGTCGTCGCCGCCGGGCTGGTCTTCTTCAGCGTCCCGATCAACTGGACGACGTTCGCGACCGGAGCCGTGATCCTGGTGGCCGTCGCGCTCGACAGCGGCCTGCGGGCTGTCCGCCACCGCTGATTCCCCCTCTTGGCTGAATTCCCCTCTTGACGGAAGGACCAACCGATGGACCGCCCGCTCCGTCTCCTCGCCGTGCTGCCTCTGGTCGCCGCGCTTGGCCTCGCCTCCTGCGGAGACGATTCCGGCGGCGGCACCGCGGACACCAAGAAGATGTCGTTCGTGGTCGCCAACATCAGCCTCAACTTCGCGCTGGAGATGGCCAACGGCGGAAAGTACGCCGCGGAGGAGGTCGGCGGCATCGACCTGAAGGTGGTCGGGCCGGCGACCACCGACGGCCCGCAAGAGGTCCAGATGTTCCAGAACGCGACCACCACCAACCGGGACGGCGCGGTGGTCGAGAACCTCGCTCCGGACCTGTTCACCCGGCCGTACGCGCAGGCGGTGGCGCGCGGCATCCCGGTCGTCGCCCTGGACACCGTGCCGCTGAAAGGCAGCGACGTCGAGCTGTATGTCGGCAACGACAATTTCGAGCTGGGCACCCAGCTCGCCGAGGAGGCGATCAAGAAACTGCCGGCCGGCGCCAGGGGCACGGTGGTGGTGGGCGTGCCCAACCCCGGAGTGCCGGTGCTCGACCAGCGGGTCAAGGGCATCAAGGACACCTTTGCCAAGAAGCTCCCCGGCATCGTGATCAAAGGTCCGTTCCAGACGTTCAGCGACCCGGGCCAGAGTTATAACGCCTGGTCGTCACAAGTGCGGGCCAACTCGGGCGCGCTCGCGTTCCTAGGGGTGGGCGACGCCGACAGCTACTCGCTGGCACGGCTGAAGCGGGAGACCCGCGGCACCTGGCTGTCCGGCGGGTTCGACCTGGACGCCAAGACGCTGGAAGCGGTCAAGGACGGCACGAACTTCGCCACCATCTCCCCGGAGCACTACCTCAAGGGGTACGTGGCGATGCGGCTGCTCGCCGAGTCCGTCACGAAGGGCGCCGACCTGCCGCAGGGCTGGTTCTACACACCCGGGCTGGTGGTCGACAGCGGCAACATCGACGCGATCATCACCCGCCAGCAGTCCGACGCGACCCGCCGCCAGGGCATCGCCGCGGACGCGGGCAAGCTGTTCGCGAACCCCGGCGCCTACCTCAAACCGCTCGCGGACGCACGGTGACATGCTCCTCGCCACGGACATCACCAAGCGGTACGGCGGGGTGACCGCGCTGGCCGGCGCGGGCCTGCGGCTGGCGCCGGGGGAGGTGCACGCCCTGCTGGGCGAGAACGGCGCCGGCAAGTCCACCCTCGTCAAGATTCTGACCGGCGTCGTCGCCCCCGAAGCCGGTTCGCTCACCGTGGACGGCAACGAGGTACGACTGACCGGCCCCGCCGACGCCCGCCGGCACGGCATCGCCGTCGTCTTCCAGGAACTGAGCCTGTTCGGCGACCTGGACGTGCTGGCCAACCTGTTCGTGACCACCGAGCCCACCCGGGCCGGCCTGATCGACCGGGCCGCGATGGCCCGGCGGGCCCGGCCGGTCCTGGCCGAACTGGGCCTGGACGACATCCCGCTCGGCACCCGCGCCGCCGACCTCGACCTCGGTCGCCGCCAACTGCTGGAGATCTGCCGGGCGCTGCTGGGCAATCCGCAGACGGTGATCCTCGACGAGCCCACGTCGGCGCTTCCGGCGACCGCCGTCGCGCGACTGCACGCGGTGATCCGCCGGATCGCCGCCCGTGGTGTGGCCGTGCTCTACGTGTCGCACTTCCTGGAGGAGGTGGCGGCGATCGCCGACCGGGTCACCATCCTGCGCGACGGCCGGAATGTGCGCAGCGCCGTGCCGGCGGCTCGGCTCACCGTCGCCGAGATGGTCACGGCGATGCTGGGCGACGCCAGCCCCGAGACGCCGGATCGCGTGCCCGCGACGGCGCGCGGCACCGCCGCGGCGCAGCGGCGGGTCGAGCTGTCGAATGTCACCGTCACCGACCGCCTGCACGACGTGTCGCTGACCGCGCGGGCCGGCGAAGTCGTCGGCCTCGCCGGGCTGCAGGGCGCCGGTCACGCGACGGTGCTGGACATCCTCTGGGGCCGCGCGGTGCCGGTCGGCGGCCGGGTGCGCCTGCCCGACGGCGGGGGCCGGCCGCGGAACACCGCCGAGGCGGTCCGGCGCCGGACCGCGTTCGTGCCCGGCGACCGCAAGGGCCTCGGCCTGATGCTCGACGCCACGGTCGCCGAGAACATCAGCAGCGTCGCGTGGCTGGCGCGTCGCGACGGCGGAACTCTGCTCCGGCGTACGGAAGCCGCCGCGATGGCCCGCCGGCACATCGCCGGCCTTCGGATCAAGGCCGGGCCCGACGATCTGGTCGGTTCGCTGTCCGGCGGCAACCAGCAGAAGGTCGTGTTCGCCAAGTGGCTGCAGGCCGACCCCGAGCTGATCCTGCTCGACGATCCCACCCGCGGCGTCGACGTCGGGGTGAAGGCGGAGATGCACCAGATCATCCGGTCCCTGGCCGCGGCCGGGAAGATCGTGCTGATGTGCTCGACCGACCCGGCCGAACTCGCGGCCGTCTGCGACCGGGTCCTGACCTTCCGGCGGGGACGGGCCGCGGGCGAACTGGCAGGCGACGGCCTGTCCGAGCACCTGCTGCTGAATGCCGTCAACGCCGGCGCGCAACGGGATGCCCGGGAGTGACGCGAGCGCCCGATCGTTCAGACGAAGCGCTGGATGAATTGCCGGGCGGTGCCGGCGACCTCGCGCCAGCCGGCGTCGATGGTCAGGGCGTGGCCGCGGCCGGGAATCTTGACGATCTCGGTCAGGCCGGGGTTGTGCAGCTGCTGCTTGTAGGAGGCGTTGGCGATGGCCCACGGCACGGTGTGGTCGAATTCGCCGGCGACGACCAGCAGCGGTCCGCGGTCGGGGTTGGTGGTGTCGACCTTGGCCTCGGTCCACGGGTTGAAGTTGGCGGTGGCGGCCTGGAACAGCGGTGCGCCGGGGGCCGGGACGGCGTACGTCTGATAAAGCTCTTTGGCCTCTTCCTCGCCGACCGCGTTGCCGAACGCGTAGCGGAACTGTTCGTAGGTCAGCGGCACCGCCCGGTGCACGTTGGCCGGGTTGGTCAGCACCGGGGCCGAGGAGCGCAGCGCGGACAGCGGCAGCGGCAGCACGCCGCGGAACGGCGCGGGGCTGATCGCGACCGCCGCGGTGGCGAGGCCACGACCGGCCAGGATCTGGGTGAGCAGGCCGCCGAACGAGTGGCCGACGATGGCCGGGCGCCGGTCGAGCTTGCCGATCAGTCCGGCCAGGTGGTCGGCGATCTGACCGATGGTCTTGTTCGCGAGGATCTCGGGGTGGGCGTTGGCCTCGGCGACGGTGTCCGGGTCGTCAGGCCAGGAGAGGGCGACCGGCGCGTAACCGGCCTCGGCGAACAGTTCGGCCCACCGGTCCCAGCTGCTCTGCAGCAGCCAGAGTCCGTGGACGAAAACAACCGGCTGCAGACCGGCGGCGTTGGCCTGCTCGATCTGGGCGATGTCTGACGTGTTTTGCATGAACTCACGCTAGGAAGTCGACAGCTGTTTGAAACCCGACGACTGACTGCATTGTCTGAGGCCCGAGATGCAGTCAGCCGTCGGATGCACGCCCGCGCCGAGCTCCGGAGCTACGCTGTGCCGAGATGATCAACACGGCACCGGGAGCGACGGGAACCATGAACGGGCTGTGTACCGGTGACCGGTGAACCCGTCGGCCGGGGCCGCGAGCTGGCCATGATCACCGCCGCCCTCGCGCCCGAGTCACCCGAAGGACAGGCGCTGGTCCTGCTGGGCGACGCCGGGGTCGGCAAGACGCTGCTGCTGCAGGTCGTCGCCGAGCAGGCCAGAAGTCAGGGACGCAGGGTGTTCCGCAGCCGTGGCGACCGAGGCGAGATCGGCCTGCCGTTCGCTGCCCTGCACCAGCTCCTCGGGCCGGCGCTCGACCTCGCCGACGGCCTGGCCGATGCCCAGCGGTCGGCGGTGCGGGCAGCGTTCGGGCCGGCGGCCGGCGTGACTCAGCCGCCGGATGCGATGATGCTGCGCCTGGGGTTCCTCACCCTGGTGTCCCGGCTGGCCGACGACGGCCCGCTCCTGCTGCTCGCCGACGACCTGCAGTGGATGGACCCGGCCAGCCGCGACGTGCTCGCCTTCCTGGCCCGGCGGCTGGAGGGCGAACCGGTCTCGCTGCTCGCTGCTGCCCGCGGCGACCGGGTTCCGGCCGGCCTCCAGCGGGCGCTGCCCAGCCTGCGGATCGAACCCCTCAACCCGGCCGACAGCGCGTTGCTGCTGTCCCGCCAGCCGGTCGCGCTGCCCGAGCCGCTGCGGGCCCGGGTGCTGGAACAGTCGGCCGGCAACCCGCTGGCACTGGTCGAGCTGCCGCGTGTGATGACCGGGGACGGCCCGCCGGTCAGCCGCCGGATCGAGGACGCCTTCGCCGCCCAGCTGGCCGGCCTGCCCGAACCCACCCGGCGCGCACTGCTGACCGCCGCCGCGGCGGGCACCGCAGACCTCGCGACCATGATGGCCGCGCTCACCGAGCCGTACGAGGTGTGGGCGCCCGCCGAACGGGCCGGCCTGATCCGCCTGCACGACGGACGGCTGGAGTTCCGGCATCCGCTCGTCGCCTCCGCGGTCTACGGGGCCGCCCCGTACGCGGAACGCCGCGACGCCCACCTGAGTCTCGCCCGCGTCGAACCCGACAGCGACCGGCGCGCCACCCACCTCTCCGCCGCGGCCGTCGGCCCGGACGAACCGACCGCCGCCCTCCTCGAGGCAGCATCCGAGCGTGGACGGGTCCGTGGCGCCCTCGCCGAGGCCATCGCGGGCCTCGAACGGGCCGCCCAGCTCAGCCCCGATCCCCGCGAGCAAGGCCGCCGGCTCAGCGTCGCCGCCGTGGTCGCGATGGTCGCCGGCGACGTCGTCCAAGCCCAGGACCTGGCCGCCCAGGCCGCCACCCGCACCGACGACCCGGTGGGACAGGCCTGGCTCGACCAGCTCGCCGGAACCGCGGCCTCCATGACGCTGCGCATGGAGCAGGCGTTCGAGCAACTGCTACCCCCGTCACCCGGCCGCGTGCCAACCGGAGAGCAGGCGTTCTACCTGCTGACCGTCGCGGCCCACATCACCTACTACACCAACCGGCCGGACCACCACGAACGGCTGGCCGCCGCCTGCCCGCCGGCTCCCGGACCGTTGACCGTCTACCAGCAGTGGATCCGCTGGGTCCTGGATCCCTTCGGCCAAGCCGATGCCGCGCGCGAGCTGCTGCCCACGGCGATCGCCGCGCTGCGCGGTGACCCGGCCGAACAAACCCTGACCGCGACCCTGGCCATGCGTGTCGACGCCACCGAAACTGCGGTCAACCTGCTCGACGCCGTCGCCCACCCCGACCGCGCCGACGCGACCCGGGTCATGGCCGGCACCGCCGCGGCCGACCGGGCCTGGGCCCTGTTCGACGCCGGACGATGGCCGGAGGCCCGGATCGCCGCTTCCATCCTCGTCGAGGACTCCCGGCAGTCGCCCGCCCAGATCTCGGTCACCAACGCCCGGCTCGTGCTCGGTTCGCTGGCCGCCGCAGCGGGTGACACCGCCGAGGCCGACCGGCTGCTACCGCCGATCCTCAACCACAGCGTGGCCGCCCGGATCCAGGCGTTCACCGTCCGCGCCCGCTGGGCGCTCGGCCTGGCGGCGCTCGGCCGGCATGAGCACGAATCTGCGTACACGGCGCTGCGGCTGCTCTTCGACGACCACGGCGAGCCCGTCCACCCGCACCTGTGCTCGTACTACGTGGCGGACTTCGCGGTCGCGGCCGCCCGCACCGACCGACGCGAGGCCGGGCGCGCCGTCACCCAGCGGATCAGGCGGATCGCCGGCCAAGGGGCCTCCCCGCGGCTGCGGCAACTGCTGCACCGGGCCGACGCCCACCTCGTGCCACCGGCCGATGCCGAGGAACACTTCCGTGCCGCGCTCGGCCAGCCCGACGCGGACCGGTGGGCGTTCGAACACGCCATGGTCCGCCTCGAATACGGTGAATGGCTTCGCCGCCGGCGCCGGGTCGCCGACGCCCGGACCGAACTGATCCTGGCGGTGCAGATCTTCGACCGGCTGGCCGCGACCGTCTGGGCCGACCGCGGCCGAGAGGAACTCCGGGCCACCGGAGTCGCCGCCCCAGCCCCCGAACGCGACGCCCTCAGTGGATTCTCGCCCCGCACCCGACAGGTGCTGGGACTCGCCGCCCAGGGCCTGACCAACCCGCAGATCGCCGAACGGCTGTACCTGTCACCGCGAACCGTGAGTTCCCACCTCTACCGCAGCTTCCCCAAACTCGGCATCACCCTGCGCAGCCAGCTCCGCGACGTCCTCCCCGGAGACCTGAGAAACGACACCTGACCCGGTGCGCTGCCGGCTTCGGTTCCCTCCCGCCGAGCGCTCGGCCGGCCTCGTCCTGGGTTCCCGTCCAGCGGAAATCCCGCTGCCGTTGTGACCTGATCAGCGACTCGGCGCGGCACTTATCGGCTCGAATGCGCGTAGCCTGAACCAGTCGCTCGGGACCCCGGTGGCTGTCTGTCTCGCCACCACAATCTTCGAGATTCCCACGAGCCGACCGGCACGGCCCGCCCATCACGCGGGATGCCGGGTCGCTTTGGTCGGCTCCGCCGCTGGTCCGGGCGCCGTCTGACTGAAGTGAGCCGTACCGTCTCGGCCGCGCGCTGGTCCGAGAGGCTTGGCTCCGGCTGGTTCGGCGCCTCGGCTCGCCGCCACTGCACGGCAGTCATTGCGACAGCGGACCATTACCCCAGGACACGATCATGACCACGCAGGACGCCGCCTTCGCCATCCTCAGCCGGCACACCACGACCGGTATTCAGCTCGCCGTCACCGGCGAGATCGACATGTACACCACCGGGCATCTCGATCGTGCCATCGCCGAGGCTCTGCGCACCGATGCGGGCGACCTTTCGGTCGACCTCGCCGCCACTACCTTCTGCGACTGCGCCGGCATCACCACCCTGCTCGCCGGTCGCCGCGACGCTCTCGCGGCCCACATCGGTTATCAGGTGAGCAACCCCACCGGCCTGCCGCTGAAGGTGCTGCAAACCGCGGGCGTGCACACCCTGCTCACCACCGCAGCCAGTTGTTAGCCATCGTTACTTGGACTCGGTTCGGCCGAGGGGAGCGGGGTCGTCGGCCAGGGCGTTCCGGGCGGTTGCCCAGCTGTCGTCCTCGATGCCCAGTGCGTGCCGCAGATACGCCCACGTCAGGTGCTGGATCAGGGCGACGCGTGCGGGGTGCGCGTCGGTCGTCTCCTGGACGTCGTAACCGGTGATGCCGCCGAGTGAGTGTTCCGCGCCGTACAGGGTGAGCAGGCTCTTGGGTCCTGGGCTCAGGTGGTAGGGCTCGGCCATCCAGTCCGGGCCGCGCACGGTCAGCTGGTATTTGCGCGGGATCTCGTCGTGGTCGCCGACGACCACGAGGGCCGGCGTGGTCAGGTGGGCGAAGGTCGGGTTCATATGGGGCATGTGCTCGGCGGCGAAGGGTGTCAGGTTGGCGCCGCCTTCGCCGGCCGTGGCCAGCAGCACGCCTGCAGTCCGACGACCCCTGCTACGACCCGCTGCACCAGTACTTCCTCGACAACCTCGAGCCGGTCTGCGCCGGTCTGCTCGCCGCCGCCGCCGATGGGGGAGAGATCCGTTCCGGTCAGGATGCGTACGAGCTGATGCGCGGTGTCGGAAGCATCTGCGCCGGCGCGGGCCATCCGCGTTACGACCCGCGCCACCTGGTCGAGGTGCTGGTCGCCGGGCTGGCGTCCGCCGCCTGAGAGATCGCCGCGGGGAGCGTTAACGCCAATGCCGCGTAGTTAGCGGTGGTGGCGGGGTGTCAAGCGGGTGTGTCGATGCGTATGGAACAGCGGAACTCCCGCTATAGAGGGGTTG
>NZ_JBEZYA010000058.1:0-29604 GCF_040638295.1 Actinoplanes sp. NPDC026619 | reverse complement strand
CCACGATGGACGGCATCTCAGGCACCCGGACATCCTGCCGAACAACCCCGGCAAGATCAAACCGGCCCGAAACAGCCGACCTGATTAGTTACCAATTACCGTCCCATCGAGGGCTCGACGACACTGAGTAACCATGCCTCGGGTACGGCTATCGACCTGAACTGGAACGACCACCCGCAAGGCCAGAGCGGTACCTTCAGCGCCGCGAAGGTGGCGGCGATCCGACGCATCCTGGACCTCTGCGGAAATGTTGTCCGATGGGGTGGCGACTACAACAGCACCGTCGACGAGATGCATTTCGAAATCAATGTCCCGCCTGGCTCGTCGAGCCTCGCGACCTGTGCACAGGCGATGGCCGGCACGGTCCCGCCGGTCCCGTCGGTGTCGTCGTCGGCGTCGTCGGTGGTGTCGTGGGGTCCGAACCGGTTGGATGTGTTCGGGATCGGTAGTAACAAGGGCATGTTCCACAAGAGCTGGAATGGCAGTGTGTGGCAGGCCTCGTGGGAGAACTTGGGTGGTTCGTTCCTGAGTGACCCGATCGCGGTGTCGTGGGGCGCGAATCGGCTTGATCTGTTCGCGGTCGGTACTGACAAGGCTATGTATCACCGGTCGTGGAATGGCAGTGTCTGGGAGGCGTCGTGGGAGAATATGGGGGGTTCGTTCCTCGGTAAACCTGCGGCAGTCGCGTGGGGTCCGAATCGGCTTGATGTGTTCGGCGTCGGCGACAACAAGGCTGTTTTCCACCGGTCGTGGAATGGGAGTGTTCGGCAGGCCGGCTGGGAGAACTTGGGTGGTTCGTTCCTCGGCGATCCCACGGTTGTGGCGTGGGGGGCGAATCGGCTGGATGTGTTCGGTGTCGGCACTGACAAGGCTATGCGTCACCGGGCGTGGAATGGCAGCGTCTGGGAAGCCTCCTGGGAGAATATGGGTGGCTCGTTCCTGGGCGACCCGACCGTTGCCGCGTGGGGGCCGAATCGGCTTGATGTTTTCGGTATCGGTGACGACAAGGCGATGTTCCACAAATCCTGGAACGGCAGTGTCTGGCAGACCGGCTGGGAAGATCGGGGTGGTTCCTTCGTCGGCAATCCCGCCGTTGTCGCGTGGGGTTCGAATCGGCTTGATCTGTTCGGTATCGGCGCCAATCAGGGCATGTTCCATACGTCTTGGAACGGCAGTGCCTGGCAGTCGGGGTGGGAGAACCGTGGCGGCACTTTCACCAGTGATCCCGCTGTTGCCGCGTGGGGTCCGAATCGGCTTGACCTGTTCGGTGTCGGCGCTAACCAGGGCATGTTCCACACCTCCTGGAACGGCAGCATCTGGCAAGCCGGCTGGGAGAACATGGGCGGCACATTCCAATGACAAGGTTTGACCCTATTCAGTAGCAATGTCACGGCCTCTCCGGTACTCCGGTGCCGGAGAGGCCGCCGGCTACGTGGTTCGAGTCTTGAGTCCGTTGGATGTTGACCAATGACAGGCATTGTCAAAGTGAGGCGGGCCGGGTCGAGAAGGTCGACAACGCCGACCACCTGGTCTTCGACCTGACCTTGACCCCACCGGACGGCAAGGTCGGCGACTGCACCCTCGGCTACGACGCGATCCTGCACAAGATCGTCAGTCACCAGGTCTTCGTCGCCGTGAAAGCGGCAGGCGCGGACAGCTAGACCAGCCTCGGCGTGCTGGACTGGCGCGGACACACCATCACGGTGCCGGCCGCCAGCCCGATTCGGCGTATCGATCGTCCCGCCAGGCTGGTCCCATTAAGTCTCGCTTAGCCGGCTGGCCTCTCATCGATCTCGACGAATAAGGTGCGCGCTCTGGGCTGCGAACTTGCGCCCGGTCTCGACACCAACGGAGGATCCCCGGACATGCGAGCTCTACTGCGCGGTGCGGCCGTGCTCGTTCTCGTCGCGGCGAGCCTTCTCAGCCAACCCGGCGGGCCGGCGCAGGCGGCCGTGAGCGGCCAGTGGAAGGTCGACTGCAATCTGTCGCACTCCAGCATGGACGACCCGATCGTCTTTCCGGCCCTGCCCGGTGCCTCCCACATGCACGACTTCTTCGGCAACGCGGGCACCAACGCCTACTCGACACTTGCCACCATGCAGGGCGTCACCAGCACCTGCGCCAAGAACGACCGCAGCGCCTACTGGGCGCCGGCGCTCTACCGCGACGGGGTGAAGGTCAATCCGTCCTCGTTCATCGCCTACTACGAGAACCGCTTTGCGGACGACGTGACGCTGACCGCCTTCCCCGCGGGCTTCCAGATGGTCTTCGGCAACAAGGCGGCCACCACCGCCGCCCAGGTCGACGCCCACATCACCTGGGGTTGCTCCGACTCCAGCCAGCTCGGCGGAAAGGAACCACCGGCGGCCTGCGCCAGCGGTGGCATCCAGCTGCGACTGATGTGGCCGTACTGCTGGGACGGCAAAACCCTCTCCTCGCCCAACACCGCACACGTGTCGTTCGCCCCCGGCGGGGTGTGCCCCGCCGCGTTCCCGATCGCCATGCCGACCATCCGGACAAACATCTTCTACCCGGTAGGCACCACGACCGGAACCGTCACCTTCGCATCCGGGTCGGTCTACTCCGTGCACGCCGACTTCTTCAACGCCTGGGACCAGCCGACCCTCGAGGACCTGGTCACCAGATGCCTCAACGGCCACACCGACTGCGGCCACTTCACCGGTACGAGTCCCGGCACCGACCCGGCACCGACATCTACTACTACGACCACCGCTACGGCATCCGCCGCCGCACCGACGCAGACCACGCAGTCGACGACCGCCGCCGTCACACCGGCGCCCGCCACCACCACCTTGCCGTCGATCGCCGCCGCTGCGGCCTCCTCGCCGGCCGCCTCGAGCGCCGGCCACACCGTGGCCGGCACCGCCGCTCGCCCGGCGTCGCCCCGCTGGACGCTGACCGCTGCCTCCGCGACCCACCCGATCGGCCTGATCGCGGCCGGACTGCTGGCCGCGACCGGCGGAGCAC
Organism: Actinoplanes sp. NPDC026619; assembly: GCF_040638295.1. Lineage (NCBI taxonomy): Bacteria > Bacillati > Actinomycetota > Actinomycetes > Micromonosporales > Micromonosporaceae > Actinoplanes > Actinoplanes sp. NPDC026619. The sequence continues at coordinate 26,616 of NZ_JBEZYA010000058.1, read as the reverse complement.
TCTTCCTCCGCCGCCGTAACGACCGCCGGAGTACCTCAAAGCCCGTCTAGCAGCACAGGCCACCGAGCGGCGGCACGCTGCGTTTCAGAAGGCCAGGACGCGGAAAACCTCGGAAAGCCCGGACGCGTTCCACCGCGCCCGCAAGATGCGGTCGTCGCTCGGCGGGCCAGGCCAGAACTGAAGCAAGTAGAAGTCGACTGGCTCGTCACCGTCGTCAGGTTGATCGAGGTCGTGACCTTGCTGCATGCCACGCGCGCAATACCGAACGCGGTATTCACCATCCGGTACGGCAAGCGGAGACCCATCGCTTGGTCGCCGACTGGGGTGGGTGTCACGGCTTTCACGCCGTAGTCCAGACCTCGCGCGAATCAGGGCTTGACTCTCACACCGTGTCAGGCCGAAAGGTATGGGCATGACGCGCACTTTCGAAGATTTCTAACCTCTCATCAGGGGGATGCCCCATGCGCTTCATCGGGTGGCTTTCGTGGCGTTCTTGACCGATGAAAACGATCTCGCCGTCGCCGGGAAGGCATCGTTGGTCGTCCCGGCGATCCGTTTTTCCGCGTCCATTCTGCTGGGGCTGCTGGCCGGGCTGGTGCTGCAGATTTTCACCCTGGCTTTCCTGGGCCGGCTCGGCGAGGACGCGCTCTACGTGCGTGCGATATATACCCCGATCGGATTTCTGGTCCTGGCCGTCACCGAAGGGCTCGTGGTCGCCACGCAGGTATCGGCGGGAATCGCGACGCGCTCGGGGCGGCGCGACACCCGCCGGCCGTTGCCGACCTTCCTGGTGCTGGGCGGCGGCGCGCTGATCCTCACCGCCGGGGTGTTCGCCGCCGCGGCAGGCCCAATCCTGAGCGCGCTTGAGGTCGATCCGGCGGACCGCAGGGCGGTGCTGATCTTCGTGGTCGCGGTCTGTCTGGCTACGGTCGTGAGTCTGGTGCCGCTGGCCGGGGGCGCGGTGCTGCGAGGCATGGGGCGCACGGTTGCATCGTCGGTCCTCTCGGTCGGATTCACCTTCGTGGCCATCGGGGCCATGGTGGTGCTGCGAGTCTGGACGGACCTGGGCATGCTCGCGGTGCCGGGCAGCACGCTGATAGCCGGCGTGGTCGCCGGCGCCGCGTCATGGTGGCTGCTGCGTGGGCACACAGCCGCCAGTTCCTGGTTCCGGCGGGACGCGGCGGCGGAACTGTGGATGTTCGGAGCGCCGGTGGCGGTCACTTTCCTGATCCTGTCGTCGGTGAACTTCGGTTACCTGCGGGTGCTCCGCAACGCCACCAGCGCGGACATCGCCGGATTCAATCTGGGGCAGGGCGCGAGCTCCTTCTTCATGGTGGTGGCGATCGCGGTCGGGTCCGGCACGGCCATCGTGGCGAATCTGCGACAGGGGGAGGTGCGGCGGCCGATCGACGCGGCCGGTCTGAGTGCCGCCGTTCGAATCTCCCTGTCGGCCTACGCGGGGATCGGCATCCTGGCCTTCGTGTTGCGCGATCCCTTGAGCCGGCTGCTCACCGCAGACGAGGACGTGGCGCGGACGACCGCCAACTATTTCCTGTGGATGGGGCCGACGTACGCGGTCTTCGGCGGGACCCTGGCCGTGCTGACCTACCTGGAACAGGTGGGCCGGGCGCGGACCGCGCTCCTGCTTAACGCTGTCTATTTCGCGGTGCTGTTGGTCATCGCGTTTCTGCTTCCTCAGCCGGTCAGCAGCAACACACTGACGAAATTGCTCGCGATCAGTAACGTCGTCGGGTTTCTGACGTGCTGGCAAAGTGCCCGATATTTAATCAATCGCGCGGCGTAGGCGCCAGTTGCCCGATGGTGAGCATGGTCTGATCCTGGCTCAGTTGATGCGGCGGTAGGTGATGCCGGCGAAACCCGTCCCGGTGGCGACCACACCGACGATCAAAGTGCTCGGTTGTGGCGAACGGCTCCGGCACGGGCTGATCGATCCCGATTTCGACGCCATCAAGGCGACGACCGCGCGCAACGACTCCCCGGAGACGGCGTCGCGGCCGTTCGACCGGACCCGCGACGGCTTCGCGCTGGGCGAGGGCGCGGCCGTGTTCGTGCTCGAGGAGTTCGAGCACGCACGCCGTCGCGGCGCCGAGATCTACGCCGAGGTCTCCGGGTTCGCGTCGCGGTGCAACGCCTACAGCATGACCGGGCTGCGGCTGGACGGCCGGGAGCTGGCCGACGCCATTCGCGGCGCGTTCGACCAGGCGCGCCTGGATCCCAGCGCGACCGACTACGTCAACGCGCACGGCTCGGCGACCAAGCAGAACGACCGGCACGAGACCGCGGCCTACAAGGCCAGTCTCGGCGAGCACGCCTACCGGGTGCCGATCAGCTCGATCAAGTCGATGATCGGTCACTCGCTCGGCGCCATCTGCGCCCTCGAGATCGCGGCGTGCGCCCTGGCCATCAAATACTCCGTGATACCGCCGACCGCCAACCTGCACGAACGCGATCCGGAATGCGACCTGGACTACGTGCCGCTCACCGCCCGGGAGATGCGAGTGGACACGGCACTCAGCGTCTCCAGTGGATTCGGCGGCTTCCAGAGCGCCGTCGTCCTGACCCGGCCCGGTCTGGAGGTCCGATGACCATGGTGACCCCGCCCGCAGCTCCGCCCCTCGCGGCCCGGGGCGTCGCGCCGGTCGTGACCGGCCTCGGTGTGGTCGCGCCGAACGGGCTCGGCGTTGCCGAGTACTGGGCGGCCACGCTGGCCGGGCGCAGCGGCATCACCCGGATCACCCGCTTCGACCCGTCCGGTTACCGGGTGAAGGTGTTCGGCCAGGTCGATATCGATCCCGGCACGCATCTGCCCAGCCGGCTGCTGCCGCAGACCGACCTGATGACGCGGCTCGCCCTGATCGCGGCCGACGAGGCTCTGTCGGACGCCGCGGCCGAACCGCGCTCGATGCCGTACTTCGCCGGCGGTGTCGTCACGGCGGCCTCCGGCGGCGGGTTCGACTTCGGTCAGCGCGAGCTGGAAGCCCTGTGGAGCAAGGGCAGCGCGTTCGCCAGCGCGTACCAGTCGTTCGCCTGGTTCTATCCGGTCAACACCGGGCAGATCTCGATCCGGCACGCCCTGCACGGGCCTGGCGCTGCCCTGGTCAGTGAGCAAGCCGGCGGGATCGACGCGGTCGCCAAAGCGCGGCGCGGCATCCGGGGCGGCGCCGAGCTGATGATCGGCGGCGGTGTCGACGGTTCGTTGTGCCCGTGGTCGCTGCTGTGCATGACGCGCTCCGGCCGGCTCAGCGAATGCCCCGATCCGGAACGGGCTTTCCGGCCGTACGACGTCGGCGCCTCCGGGGCAGCGTTCGGCGAGGGTGGCGCCCTGTTGGTGATGGAGCACCCGGACGCGGTCCGCCGACGCGGCGTCACCCGTACCTACGGCACCGTCGCCGGATACGGATCGACCTTCGACCCGCGGCCGGGCTCCGGTCGCGAGCCCGGTCTGCGGCGGGCGATCGAGCGCGCGCTGGCCGACGCCGCGGTCACCGCGGCCGAGGTGGACGTGGTCTTCGCCGACGCCGCCGGCCTGCCCGAACTGGACCGGGCCGAGGTCGACACGCTGAACCAGGTGTTCGGGCCGGGCGGCGTGCCGGTGACCGCGCCCAAGAGCATGACCGGCCGCCTGCTGGGTGGGGGAGCGTCGCTCGACCTCGCCACCGCGTTCCTCGCCCTGCGCCATCAGATCATCCCGCCGACCGTGCACGTGGATCAACCGGCGTACCCGGATCTGGATCTCGTGCGCGACACACCGAGGCGCGGCGATCTGGCGGTTGCGCTCGTCGTGGCCCGGGGCCACGGCGGCTTCAACTCCGCGATGGTGCTCCGCGCCCCCGCGGACTCGTAACCACGACAAGGAGCCCCTGATGGCAGAACTGCAGATTACCGAGCTGGTCCACCTGCTGCGCGAGTGCGCCGGCGAGGACGAGAACGTCGCCCTGGGCAACGGCGACGTTCTCGATGTCAGCTTCGAGGACCTCGGCTACGACTCGCTGGCCATCCTCAACACGGTCGGCCGCATCGAACGCGACAACGGCATCCGCCTGCCCGACACCATCGTGGTCGACGCGCAGACGCCCCGGATGCTGCTCAAGCAGATCAACGAGCGACTCGGTCAGGTCGCCTGACCGACTGCCCGCAAACGAACACCGGAAGGGTGGAGAGCGGATGTGCGGTATCGCCGGCTGGGTCGACTACCGGACCGACCTGTCAACGCGGCGCGCGACGGCGCAGGCCATGATGGACACCTTGAGCTGTCGCGGGCCGGACGCCGAAGGGACGTGGTTCGACCGCGACGTCGCGCTGTTGCACCGCCGCCTGGCGGTGGTCGATCTGGCCGGTGGCGCCCAGCCGATGGCGGCGCCGGCCGGTGCGGGGACGACCACGGCCGTCACCTTCAGCGGCGAGATCTACAACTTCCGTGAGCTCCGGGCCGAGTTGGCCGCTGCCAGCAGCCGGTTCGCCACCGACAGCGACACCGAGGTCGTCCTTCAGGCGTACCTGCGCTGGGGTGAGAGTTTTGTCGACCGGCTCAACGGGATCTTCGCCATCGGCATCTGGGACGGCCGGCGGCGGGAGCTGCTTCTCGTCCGCGACCGGATGGGCGTCAAGCCGCTCTACTACTTCCCGACCCCGTACGGCGTCCTGTTCGGCTCCGAGCCCAAGGCCATCCTGGCCAATCCCGCCGTGCCGCGCCGGGTGGACGCCGAGGGGCTGTGCGAGGTCCTGGAGATGGTCAAGACGCCCGAGCACGCGGTCTTCCGGGGGATGTACGAGGTCCGGCCGGGCGACCTGGTCCGCGTCGGGCGTGGCGGCGTCATCAAACGGGCCTATTGGCGGCTGTCGGCGGCGGAGCACACCGACGACCTGGCGGCCACCATCCGGACCGTGCGCGAGCTGCTCGAGGACACCGTCACCCGGCAACTCATCTCCGACGTGCCGTTGTGCACGCTGCTCTCCGGCGGCCTGGACTCGTCGGCGGTCACCGCGCTGGCGATGCGGGCGCTGAACGCGGCCGGCGGCGGTCCGGTGCGTTCGTTCTCGGTCGACTTCACCGGATCGGCCGACCAGTTCGCGCCGGACGCCGTGCGCACCGACACCGACGCGCCGTTCGTGCACGACCTGGTCGCCCACGTCGGCTCCGCGCACACCGAGGTGCTGCTGGACAGCGACGAGCTGGCCGATCCGGTCGTCCGCGCCGCGGTGGTCCGGGCCACCGACCTGCCGCCGGCCTACTGGGGCGACATGTGGCCCTCGCTCTACCTGCTGTTCCGGGCGGTCCGCCGGCAGTCGACGGTGGCGCTGTCCGGGGAGTCGGCCGACGAGCTGTTCGGCGGCTACCGGTGGTTCCACAATCCGGCCGCGGTGCGGTTCGAGGGCTTCCCGTGGCTCACCCCCGGCTCGGCCCGCTACTTCGGCGGCACCGGGCTGCTCGACGCCGGCCTGCTGGAGAAGCTCGACCTGACCGGGTACCGGCAAGAGCGCTACCACGAGGCGCTGGCCGAGGTGCCGGTGCTGCCGGGCGAGGGGGAGGAGCAACGCCGGATGCGCCGGATCAGCTATCTCAACCTCACCCGGTTCGTGCAGACCCTGCTGGATCGCAAGGACCGGATGGGCATGGCGGTCGGCCTGGAGGTCCGCGTGCCCTACTGCGACCACCGACTCGTCGAGTACGTGTTCAACGTGCCCTGGGCGATGAAGTTCTTCGACGGCCGGCCGAAGAGCCTGCTGCGTGCCGCGGTGGCCGATCTGCTGCCCGAGTCGGTCCTGCGCCGGCCGAAGACGCCGTACCCGGCCACCCAGAACCCGGCCTACGCGGCCGCGCTGCGGGCCGAGCTCGCCGAGGTGCTGGCCGACCCCGACGCCCCGGTCCGCCCGTTGCTGGACCTGCGAAAGGCCCAGCGGTGGGCGGAAAACCCGGGACGAACGTCAGTCTCCCGTACGAGCGGGGCAGCGCCGAGATGGCGTTGTGGCTGAACCGGTGGCTGGCCGGCCACGACGTGACCCTCGAACTGTGAGTCACGCCGGGCCGGCCCCGGTCATCCGACCTTCACGTGCGCGGGCTCGCCGAACCACTGCCGCATGGCCGCCACCAGCCCCTCGCCGCTGCCCGCCGGTTCGCCGGCCGAGCACGCCCAGGCCACGTACCCGTCCGGGCGCAGCAACAGCGCGCCGAGATCGGGGCGGTCGGGGCAGTCCAGCCGGTGCACATCGATCCGGTCGCTCCAGCCGGCCGCCGCCTCGGCCGGCACCGCGCCCTCGGTCAGCCGCAGCAGCACCGGCCGCCCCGGGTGCAGGGTGGCCGCCAGTCGCACCGGGCCGTCGTCGCCGAGCAGCGTCAGGTCCGGCGCGAACCGGCCGGTCAGCGGGTGCGCCTGCGGGTCGCCGGCCGGGTAGCGGACATCCGAGGCGACGATCCGGCTGGTGAGGTATTCGTCGACGGCCGGGATGCGGATCAGGTCGGCGAACAGCGAGCGCAGCGAGTCGATGCGCGGGTCCGGGTTCAGCAGCGCCATCTGCGCCCGGGTCTGCTCCAGGACCGCCTCGGCCACCGGGTGCCGTTCCGCCGAGTAGGTGTCGAGCAGCGATGCCGGCGCCCATCCGTCGATCGTGGCGGCCAGCTTCCACGCCAGGTTGACCGCGTCCTGCAGTCCGACGTTGAGCCCCTGCCCGCCGACCGGGTAGTGGATGTGCGCGGCGTCGCCGACCAGGAAGACCCGGCCCTCGCGATAGCGTTCGGCCTGCCGGGCCGCGTCGCCGTAGCGCTGCGGGTCGCGCAGGTCGCTCATCTCCACCGGCTGCCCGAGGATGCGGCTCACCGTCGCCTGCATCTCGGCCACGGTGACCGGCGCGTCGCGGACCGCGGCCGGTCCGGTGAAGTCGATGGCGACGACGCGGCTGTGCCCGCCCGGGCGCACCGAGATCACCGTGCATCCCCGCGGCGTACGGGTCCAGCCCTGCGGTATGTCCTCGGGGTCGGCGATCAGCACCTCGCCCGCGATGGTGTCGCTGGTCGCCGCCGTTCCCGGAAAATCGATACCGGCCGCTTTGCGTACGGCGCTGCGGGCCCCGTCGCAGCCGATGAGGTAGGCCGAGTAGAGCGTGCGCATCGGCGCGCCCGGTGCGAAGTGGGTGGTCACGCCGTCCTCGTCCTGGGTGAACCCGGTCATCGTGGCCCCGCGGAACACGCTGGCGCCCTGCTCGCGCGCCCAGTTCTCGAGCAGGCGGGTGGTGGCCGGCTGCGGGACGAACAGCGCCGGTGGCACGTCGTGGTTGGTGTCCCGCCAGGCCAGACCGGTGATGCCGGCGAAGTGGCCGGTCGGCGGTCGGCGGCCCGGTCCGCCCCGGGTGAGCCGGGCCATCCGTTCCTGGTGTTCGGCCAGGAACGGAGCGAGCAGGTCGCGGCGGTCGAGCGTCGGTACGGTCCGGCCGTGCAAGGCCTGGGCCCGGGTGTCCTCGGCCGGCTGGTCCAGCCGCTCCATCACCACTGTCTCGACGCCATGGGCGGCCAACTCGCCGGCGACCATGAGCCCGACCGGGCCGGCCCCGGCTACCACCACCTCGATGTCGAAGTCGTCGGTTTTCATGCGTGCCTCCTGTCATCCGTGCCGATGCCGGGAGCCTTCACCGGTCGTCTTTACCGCGGCTGGAGGGCCGATGGAGACCGCGGTTCGAGTCGTGCTCCACCGGTGGCTGCCACCGTGCTCCGCGACGGGTCGCCCGGTGCGAACCGCCCCGGTCCGGGCCGAAGGAGGGCGTGTGTCGACAACTGCCGACCGCCGGCGACCAGCTCAACGACGTGGTGCGGGCCGCCCGCCACGCCGAGCGGCTCGGCCTGGCCTCGGTGTGGGCCGGTGACCATCTCAGCGACGGCCGGCCCATCCTGGAATGCACGGTCGCCCTGGCCGCGGCCGCCGCGGTCACCGACCGGATCAGCATCGGGTTCGGCGTGTACCAGATCGCGATGCGGCCCCTGGCGTGGGCGGCCAAGCAACTCGGGTCGCTGCAGTTCCTGAGCGGTAACCGCCTGATCGTGGGGGTCGGCACCGGCGGTGGCGATCCGGGGGAGTGGCGGGCGGCCGGGGTGCCGCCGGCCGAACGCGGTGCCCGGACCGACCGCGGGCTCGCCGCGCTGCGGCCGCTGCTCGGCGGCGTCCCGGCCGGACCGGTGGACGCCAAGCTCGAGCCGGCGGTGCCGGCGCCTCCGATCTGGATCGGCGGCGGATCGGCGAGGGCCCTACGCCGGGCGGCCGAGTTCGGCGACGGGTGGCTGGCCACCGTCACGCCACCGGACGGCGTCGCCGCCGGCGCGACGCGGCTGCGCGAGCTGTCGTCGGCCCGGGGGCGGCCGGACCCGGCCATCGCGTGCTGCGTCATCGCGGCCGCGTCGGCCGCCGGCGGGCCGGACGGCCACGCCTCCGTGGCCCGCTTCCTGACCGGGCGCCTCGGTCTGGACCCCGACCGTGCCCGGCGCACCGCGATGGCCGGTGATCCGCCCCGGCTGGCCGAGCAGTTGCACGCTTACCTGCGGGCCGGCGTCGACCACCTGGTGCTGGTGCCGTTCGGCGGCGACTGGGAGCGTCAGTACGACCTCTTCGCCGCCGCCCGGGCGTTGTTATGAGGTCGCGTTCGCCTCGAGCCGTTGCCGTTCCAGGGTGTCGAGCGTCGGCTCGGGGACGAACAGGGCGAGCACGCTCGGCAGCAGCGAGATCACCGCGGCCACCAGGAAGACGATGTTGGTGGCGTTGATGAAGGTGCCGACGGCGGCGTCGCGTTGCGCGGCCGGCAGTGATGACAGCACACCGACGTCGAGCTCGCCGTGCACGTTGGCCGCGCCCGCCGTGCTGGGCAGATGCGCGGACAGGTAACGCGCGACGAGCGTGCTGTACAGCGCGAAGCCGAGCGCGGCGCCGAGCTGCTGGACGAATCGCAGGGAGCTGGTGGCCACGCCCATGTCCAGGTTGGACACGGAGCTCTGCAGGAACTGGAAGCTCAGCCCGAGCGACTGGCCGATGCCGATGCCCAGGATGAACATGCCCCCGCCGATCAGCCAGTAACTGGTGTCGGCGGTCAGCCAGTTGAAGCCGATCAGCACCGCGGCCTGGATCACCCCGGCCGCTACGAGCAGGTATTTGGCCCGGCGGAACAGCGCGACGATCCCGCGTGCCACGAAGATCGAGAAGAACATCCCGCCGGCCATGCAGAGGATCATCAGCCCCGACTTGCTGGTGCTCAGGCCGCGACCGACCTGCAGGTAGCCGGTGATGTAGAGCAGGCCGCCGGCCAGGCCGACCCCGGCGAGCAGGGAGATCGGGAGGATCAGCCGGAAGATCGGGTTGCGCGACAGGCTCAGCGAGACGAGTGGCTCGGGAGCGGTGAGGCTGCGCCACACGAACCCGATCGCCAGCACTACCGCCGCGGTCGAGAGGCCCAGGATGATCCGGGAGGACCAGGCGTAGCGCTGGCCGCCCCACTCGGCGACCAGCAGCGCGGCCGCGGCCGCGCCACCCATCAGGGCCGCGCCGAGATAGTCGATCCGGCGGCGCATCTTGGTCACCGGCAGCCGTAGCGACGTGGCCACGATGATCAGGGAGACGACCGCGAACGGCACGTTCAGGAAGAAGACCCAGCGCCAGCCGAGGTGGTCGGCGATCAGGCCGCCCATCGTCGGGCCGAGCGCGAGGCCGATGCCGAACATGACTGCGGCGCTCGCCCCGACCTCGCTCGACGGCGTGATCGGTTTTTCCTCGGTGCTCTTCTCCACGAAGAGGATGCCGGTGACCACCAGCGTGATCGCGGTCAGGCCGCCGGCGCCGACACCCTGGACCGTCCGGGCGACGATCAGCGTCGTCATGTCGTGGGCGAGCCCGCAGCCCAGCGACCCGGCCGCGAAGATGCCGAGCGACCAGGCGAGCAGGGGCCGGGGACCGTACTCGTCGGCCAGCTTGCCGATCAGCGGCACCGCGACACAGTCGGCCAGCGCGTAGCACGAGGTCAGCCAGGGCAGGCGGTCGATGCCGTGCACGGCATCGAGATCGGCCACCACTCGCCACGCGATGGCCGACATGATGTTGATGTCCAGGATGGACAGCAGGAGCGTGGTGATGCTCGCGGCCGACACGAGCTTCACCCTGGTGACGCTCATCAGCAGCTTGTCACCGTCGTAGACGGGCTTCCAGTTGCCCGGCGAGCTGACGTTGGCGTTGGGGTCACTCATGGGGCGAGGGTAGCCCTGAACTTGGTCTGAGCACAAATATGATTCGAAGCCAAGTTTGGTTCTAGTTGATCATTTTGTTATGCTGCCGTCGTGGCAGAGCGACTGGGCCTGCGCGAGCGCAAAAAACTGCGGACCATGGAGACGATCTCCGAACTGGGTACCGCGCTATTTCTGCGCCATGGTTTCGACAACGTCGCCATTGCCGACGTGGCGGTCGCGGCCGAGGTGGCCAAGACGACCGTGTTCAACTACTTCCCGGCCAAAGAGGACATCGCGCTCTACCAGATCCGTGACCACGTCGATGAGCCCGCGCGCGTGGTCACGACCAAGGGCGACGACGAGACCTCGGTGGCCGCCCTGCGCCGGCACTTTCTTGCCGGCCTGGCCGAGCGCGACCCACGCACCGGCCTGGCCGACGGCCGGCCGTTCCTCGACTACCAGCAGATGGTGCTCTCCACCCCCGGTCTCAAGCTGCGCCTGCTGGAGCAGTGGATGCGCAGCGAGGCTGCGTTGACCGCCGCCCTGGCCCCGCTGATCGGCGACGGCCCCGGCGCGGTTCTCCCCGCCGTGCTGGCCGGTCAGATCATCACCACCCAGCGGGTGCTCATCGTCCGTAACGTCGAGAGGCTGCTGACCGGCGCCACCTCCGGCGAGGTCTACCCGACCGCGCTGGCCGAGGCCAGCCTGGCGTTCGACCTGCTGGAGCGGGCCGAGCAGATCGTCTGACGGCCGGTCGACCGGACCTCGAGCCGCAGCCAAGGCCCTTCCGCTTAGCTGCGACAGCATGAGAGTCCTCGTCATCGCAGGTTGTTCCGAAGGTTTTGTGATGCCGCTGGTGCCGCTGACGTGGGCACTGCGCGCTTCAGGTCACGAGGTCCTGCTGGCGGCGACCGCGAACATGGCCGATGTCGTGACCGACGCCGGCCTGCCGTTCGCGGAGGTGGCCGGCCCGGTGCAGATGCCCGAGGTGCTGTCGGTCGACCGGCATGGTGATCCGGTGACCATGCCCAAGGGCGAGGAGGCGCTGCTGCGGCACTTCGGCCGCGGATACGCCCGGCTGGCGCTGCGCATGATCGACGGCCTCACCGAGATCGCCGAGACCTGGCGTCCCGACCTGATCGTCAGCGAGACGTACTGCTTCGCCGGTCCGCTGCTGGCCGCCATGCGCGGCCTGCCCTGGGTGCGCCATGACATCCGGCTCGTCTCGCCGGCCGACATCACCGCGGCCGGCGCCCAGGAGCTCGAACCCGAGCTGCGCCGGCTGGGTCGCGACACGTTCCCGGCTCCGGTCCGGATACTCGACCTCTGCCCGCCGAACATGCGTCCGGCTGAATCCGAACGGGTGATAAAGATGCGGGCGGTCCCGTACAACGGGCGCAGCACGCGGCTCAAGGAATGGGCCTACACGAACCGCGACCGCCCCCTGGTCTGCCTGACCTTCGGCACCCGGGTGCCGCTGCCCAACAAGGGCACCATCCCCGGCGGGTTCCGGTTGCTGCAGGGCTTGATGGACACGCTGCCGCAGCACGGCTTCGACGTGGTCGTCGCGGTCTCCGACGCCCTGGCCGAGCAGTTGCGGCCGCTGCCCCACGGCGTGGTCGCGGCCGGGCAGATCGCCCTGTCGAGCGTCCTGCCCGAGTGTGACCTGGTGGTCCACCACGGTGGCTACGGCACCACGATGACCGAGCTCACCCTCGGGGTGCCCCAGGTCATCGTCCCGGTCATCCCGGAGGTCTGGGAGTCGACGAGGCTGATGAGCGCGGCCGGGGTGGCGGTGGAGGTGCCCTGGTCGGCGGCGACGGCCGACACGGTGGCGGACACCTGCACGCTGGTGGTGACGTCGGAGACGTTCAGCAAGAACGCGCGTACGGTCCGGGCCGAGATCGCCGCGCTGGCCACGCCGGCCGACGTCGTACGGGAGCTGGAAAGCCTTTGATCTGGTCGCGAAGCGCTGGTGTCCGAGCCGCCCGGTGGGCGGCTCGGACCGTTTGTCACTCGCCCCAGCGCAGGTAGATCACCGGGGGCTCGCGCAGCGGCAACTGGTGCAGCGTCGCGTGATCCAGGCCGAGCACCTCGCGCAACGCGGCGGTCTCGCCCGGCCACTTCGGGTGGGTCAGCTCGTCGAAGGCGATGATGCTGCCCTTGGTCAGGTGCGGAATGATGGCCTTGAGGACGTCCCGGCACGGCTCGTACAGATCGAGGTCCATGTAGGCCATGGCGATGATCGTCTCGGGATGCTCGGCGAGATACTGCGGCACCGTCTCGCGGACGTCACCCGGTACGACGAAGGTCCGCTGCACGTGCGAGAGCAACTCGCTGCCCTCGTGCGCGGCCAGCACCTCACGGAGATGGTCCACCTCCTGCGGCGGGCAGGCGAACCGGCCCGGCACGGCGCTGGGGCTGACCCGGTCGACGTCGGCGATGTCGGGGAAACCGGTGAACGTGTCGAAACCGATGATGCGCCGGACCGAGTTGAACGGCTCGTAGATGCTGCGCAGGGTCGACAGCACCGCCAGGTGCCGCCCGTGCAGGACGCCGAACTCCATGATGATCCCCGGCACCTCCGGCAGCAGCCGGTAGAGCGCGTCCATCGTCAGCAGGTCGGCCATCTGGTAACGCCGCAGGTAGACCGGCAGATTGTCGATCAGGTAGACGGGCGGGATGGTGCCGCGGATTGGTGAACTCGCCGTCGGGCATGCGGGCGTCCCTCCTGGGATCGGGTCGGGTGATGCGGGTCAGCGGTGGTCAGGTCAGCCAGGCATCCGGCGCCGGGCCGCCCCGGCCGAGCGGGGGGAACAGCTCGTCGAGGGCGCGCAGCTGGTCCTCGGCGAGCGGCTTGTCGAGCGCGGCGAGCGCCTCGTCGACGTGCTCGACGGTGCGCGGCCCGATGAGGGCGGCGGTGATCGGCGGTGGCACCGAGATCAGCAACATCGAGCTCACCGGGCGTCTGCTCGAGGCGTGCGGGGCCGGCTGGGAGATGGTCGAGTTCGTCCCCGACCGCCCCGGACACGACCGCCGCTACTCGGTCGACTGCTCGAAGATCACCGGTGAGCTCGGATACCGTCCGCGCGTGCCGTTCGGCGCCGGCCTGGCCGCCACGTTCGCGTGGTACCGCGATCACCGGGCATGGTGGGAACCGCTGCGGTGCCGCACCTGACCTGGCTCACACCGGCCCGCTCGTCGCCGCCTTCAGCGCGTTCACCCGGTCGGTCCGCTCCCAGGTGAAGTCCGCGTGCTCCCGGCCGAAGTGACCGTAGGCGGCGGTCTGCCGGTAGATGGGCCGGCGCAGCCTCAGGTCCTCGATGATGGCCGCCGGGCGCAGGTCGAATACCTCCTCGACCGCTCGCTCGAGCCGCTCCGGCGACACCGTGCCGGTGCCGAACGTCTCGACGAAGACGCTGACCGGCGCGGCGCGCCCGATCGCGTAGGCGACCTGGATCTCGCACCGCTCAGCCAGGCCGGCCGCCACCACGTTCTTGGCCACCCAGCGGGCCGCGTACGCCGCCGAACGGTCCACCTTGGAGGGATCCTTTCCGGAGAACGCGCCGCCACCGTGCCGCGCGTACCCGCCGTACGTGTCAACAATGATCTTGCGGCCGGTCAGGCCGGCGTCACCCATCGGACCGCCGATCTCGAACCGCCCGGTCGGGTTGACCAGCAGCCGGTAACCGTCCGCGGCCAGATCGAGCGAATCCAGCTCGGGGGCGATGACCAGGTCCCGCACGCCCGGCTCGAGCATGTCGGTCAGCGAGACGTCGGGTGCGTGCTGGCTGGACACCACGACGGTGTCCAGGCGGACCGGCCGGACACCGTCGTAGGCAATCGTCACCTGTGTCTTGCCGTCCGGCCGCAGCCACGGCATCGCGCCGTTACGGCGCACCTCGGCCAGCCTGCGGGCCAGCCGGTGGGCCAGGGCGATCGGCATCGGCATCAGCTCGGGCGTCTCCGAACAGGCGAACCCGAACATCATGCCCTGGTCGCCCGCCCCCTGCTGATCCCGCTCGTCGGCGCTGCCGCCGGCGCGGGACTCGATGGCGGCGTCCACACCGCGCGCGATGTCGGGGGACTGCCGTCCGATCGAGACGCTGACCCCGCACGATCGCCCGTCGAAACCCTTGGCCGACGAGTCGTAGCCGATCTGGAGCACGACGTCCCGCACGATGCCCGGGATGTCGGCGTACGCGGTGGTGGAGACCTCGCCGGCGACGTGCACCTGGCCGGTGGTGATCAGCGTCTCGACCGCCACCCGGCTGTCCGGGTCGGCCTCGAGCAACGCGTCCAGCACACCGTCCGAGATCTGGTCGGCGATCTTGTCGGGATGCCCCTCGGTCACCGACTCCGACGTGAAAAGCCGAATTGTCACGGTGCGATCCTTCCGTCGAGTTGGCGCTCACCGTAGGGAGGCGCCCTCGACCGCCGACCGAGGTGCGATCCGGCCCGCTTCAAGGAGAGCCCGGGTCAGCCGCTGATGGTCGGCGCCGTGACGATCAGGCCGCCGCGCGGAGTCATCGGGCTCTGAACAGGTGGGTCGCGGATGGTGATTGAGGTCAGTGCGGTCTGGCTGTCTCGGTCGCCGCGGGGCCGGCCCTTTGCCACACGACGGGCAGGAGGCGCCGCCGCCGGCGATGACGTGCCGTTCATCGATGTCACGATGAACGCGCGGCGCTGAGTCAGCGACCGGTTTCTTGTCACCCGACAGCGGGAGGTGGGTCGTTGTCTCGACGGACGGCGTGCGGTTTGGTGGTGGAGCTGGTTGGGAGCGCCGGCCGCCCGAGCGCGGAGTGCCGGGACTGCGTACTGGGCAGCTGGGTGGGGGTCGAGCATGGGGGCCGGTTGCTCATCGTGGGCTGCCGTCGGCGCAGGTTCTGGTTGCTGGGCGTAAGGACGCGCCACGGGCGTGGCGTGCCGCCAACGCGCCGGCCAGGTCCTGGGAGACCAGCACCAAGCGGAATGCACTTGCGCCGGAGCCGAACCAGGCCGTGGACTTCGCCATCGCTGCTGGCGGCATCGAGAGGGGCGCAGGCGTAGGTCCTCGAACAACGGGCAAGCCAGCTGTTCATCGTTGACCAGCGGGCCGCAGCCCTGCCATCCGGGTCCCGACCAGCGCGATGGAGTGCGCGTCGGTGGCGTCGGTCTTGCGGCCCTGTCCGGTCGCGAACACCCGCGCCCGCGCGGACAGCTTCGGTGGGACGTCGACGACCTGCTCGCCGTCGGCCAGGAGCCGGTTGGCGATGTGCCGGTTGGCGATGTGCCGGCCGATGCCTTGGCAGCCCTCGACAGCCCAGATCCGGTCCGTCCACTGCTTGGCGTACTTGACCATCGCCCGGTAGCCGTCTCGGTCGGTGCCGAACCGACCAGTGCCCAGGATGGTCTCGTCGCCGGCCATCACTGGGGTGGGCAGCCGCAATGAGAGCGACAGCCCGGACGCCTGGACCGAAGCCTGGCCGGGCCGCGGTCCTAGGGCAATGAAACAGGTAGCCGAGATGAGGACGGCGCCCCGGCCGCGACGACAACCATTACAGTCGCCTTCGTGAGCGCAGACCAGGGTCTTGTCCGGGTGTCCGATGCGTTCGGCGTACGCCGTGCCCGAACCGGATCGATCCTCGCCGATGACGGGACGATCTATCACGTCAAGTGGGATGACACCGATGAGGAGGAGCGCGTCCCACGAGCTGCCGACGTTCACGTCGCGACGAGGGGTTCGCTGCGTTTCCTGGCCCTGTCCGACGCCCGGCTGTTCCATGCCGTCTTCGCCCAAGAGCCCCTCGCGGTGGTTCTCCACCTGCTGGCCGGGTCGCCGGTCCCGCTGAAGGTACGAGAGATCCGGGAGCATCTGAGTGAGCTCGGGCTCCGGAACGAGACGTGGGCCCGGCACTGGCCCCGCGCGCTGGCGGTTCTGCCCAAGTGGCCAAATGTCGTCCGACGGCAGAAGGGCGACACCCTGGCCTACGCCTGGGTAGGCGACGACCTTCCCGATCTTCCGTCGGACGTCGAGTCCGAGCCGGAACCGGCGCGGGCTACCCCCGCGCCTGCGTCGAAGCCCGCTCCTGGGCCCGCCAGGCCGGTCGCGGCGGCCGCGACAACGGCCGAACCGGGGGTGCCGTCCGCTGAGCGCCTCCGGCGCCAGATGACCGCCGCGCGGAGCCTCAGCGAGGTCGCGCGCCTGCTTACGCTCCCGAGAGAGTTCGTGGCTGAGTTGTCACCGGAGGTGGTCGCCTCCGCTCTCCGCCGGGTCGCCGCCGAGGATCGGCTGGTCAGGGGCTGGCTCGACGCCCTGACCGCTTCCGGGCCGATCGGTGCGCTGACCGAGGAACTGGCGACCGCCCGGGCGGCGAACGCCGCACTCCAGAGCCGGGTCGACGAACTGGAGGAGTGGTGGACGGCCCTCGAGCAGAGCACCGATCCGGGCGCCGCAATCCGTCAGCCGGGTGCAGGTCGTCCCGACGGTGCTGGATTCTGATCTTGCCGAGGTGATACTCGGCGCACTCACAGGGGCTCGATTGCTGATTTTGGGCGCAGGCTGCGCAGCCCGGTCTACCCTGAACCCTTGGGGTGTGCAGTTGGGCGACGGTCAACCCCTACGGCGTCGCGCCGTTCCGTTCGGTCGTCGGGTACCAGGTTGACCGCTGGTGTAGGTCGATCAGCGGGATGACGGTGTCGACGGCGTAGAAGAACGGGTTGAGGCAGCGGACTCTGCCGTTCCCGTACTCGCCAGGTGGGTTCTGCTCGGTCGGTAGAGGCTGGGCGCCCGCGGGGGTGAAGACCAGCGCGTTCTGGTCGGTGGTGCGCATCTGTTCCTGCACATCAGGAAGACTCAAGGCGAGGGTGACGGCGGCAATTAAGGCCACCAGCAGGTAGAGCGCGCGTTGCGGCTTAAAGCCGTAGCGGACGGTGACGTCCTGCACGAGGTCGAAATAGCGGCGCGGCGCGGTCCGCAGGCGCCGGCCTGCCTGCGTTGGGCCACCAGCACGGTGTCCGCGCCGTCGCGGTCGCCGGCCGTGCGGAGTACGGCCGCGAGGTGCTCCCAGGCGCGTGGGTCATGCCGTTTCATCCGAGCCAGCCAGGCAATCCGGGTATCCGCGTCCCGGACGGCGTTGTCACCCAGTTCGACCGCTTCGAAACGCTCGTAGGCGAAGCCCCCGATGTACGAGCCGGCGGGCCAGTCTCGATCAGGACGGTCGGCGAGATAGGAGGTGGTTGTGCCAGAGAGGTCCACCGTTCATGAGGTGATCGCCCAGCCGAGGTCTATCCCTCCACGACAGGCGAAGGACGTCGGCGGGGGTTCACCGCTCCCGGCCATCGCGCGGACGGCGGACGGATACTGGGGTGGGCTCGAGGGGTATCGGTGATCTCCCCGGCGACGGGTGCGCAGGCGCAGCAGCAGGCCACCGCCGACCGCCGCTGCCACCGCGGTCACTCCGGCGACCGCCCCCGTCGCGGAGCCGATGCCTGACTGCTGCCCCGCCAGGTCGAACTTCCGATTCGGCGGCGCGGTCGGGGAGGCAGGGCCGACCGGTCGATGAACGGCGCCGGCGGACGGCGACGCATTGGTCCGGCCGGCTCGGTGTCCAGCCGAGGCCGATGCCGATACTGAGGCCGTGGGGGGTGGCCGTGGTGGCAGCCGAGCGGTTCCGGGTGTACAGCAGCGTTCCGCTGCCAACTTTCGGTCGAGGAGCCGTCGGGCCGTCACTGCCGTAGGCACCAACGCGTCGGCCCCAAAGACGGTCCGGCGCCACCCGACCGACCCGATCTGCTCACGGGTGAGTCCTCCCACTTCCGCCGCCGTGCACAAGCACGGCGACATTGAGCCGCCCTTGTCCGACGACCGTCAGCTTGAGCTGAGTTCCCCCCCGATACCGAGGTCGGCGGCCTGACTCGCCGGCGTCAGGTGACGGCGTCACCAGGTGACGGCAGCTCGTAGATCCCGTACGCCTGGGAGTCCTCCTTGAATTTCAGCTGGTCGAAGTCGACGGCCAGGGCGAGGGTCGGGATCCGGCGGAAGAGCGTGCCGAAGACGACCTGCAGCTCCACTCGCGCCAGTTGCTGCCCGACGCACTGGTGTGGTCCCCAGCCGAACGCGTGATGGTGCGCGGCGGGGCGGGTGAGGTCGAGCCGTTCCGGCTCGGGAAAGGCCTCCGGGTCCCAGTTGGCCGCGGGCAGCGACGCGATGACCCCCTCGCCGGCTCGGACGGTCTCGCCGCCGATCTCGATGTCCTCGACCGCGACCCGGCGGGCCAGCAGGTGCGAAGGCCCGGTCGACGTCGACGCGGTAGCCCAGCACATGCCCATGAAACGAGCCGGCCAGCCGCTGGATGTCGCGTACGCGGTCGCGTATCTCGCCTCTGAAGAGGCCGGCTACCTCACCGGTCAGACGCTCAGCGTCAACGGCGGTCGTTACCTGGCCTGAGGCGGACCCGTACGCCCACCCGAACTCCTGGCGGATCGCCTCCAGAGCGCTACCAGCGGCCTGTTCGCCGCTGGTCGCGGCGAGATGTGGCGGCGCGTCACGCGTTCGGCATGCCGAGTAGCGCATCGAGGACATCTCGGATAGGCCCCACGAGTTCGTCGGACGTGGCGTCGCCCAGCGGTTGCAGGCCGGTCGCGTTGCGGACCACGGCAACGCCGATGCCGAACGCGACCATCAACTGAGCGCGCAGCATGTGGTCGTCATCTTCGGCCGCCCCGGTCGCCGCCAGCATCCGTTGGCTGAACTCTGTGAGGGCCTGCCGGCGCAGGGCATCGACGTTCGCGTCCTCCGACGCGCGCAGGAGCAGAAGCACCGGATGCTCGTCGAAGTCCGGCCAGGCGTCGGCGGACAGTTGCCGGCTGAGCATGGCGGCCAGCGCGTCCCGGTCGGGCGGAACCTCCACCTGCGGTGAGGCGGCCAGCGCCGCCTTGAACAGGCCCTCTTTCGAGTCGAAGTAGCGCTTGATGAGCGCGAGGTTGACGCCGACGTCTGCCGCCACGTCCCGCAGTGTCGTGCCGTCGTAGCCCAGCCGCATGAAACGGGTGAGAGCGGCCTTGAGAAGGGCGTCCCGGGTCGCCGCGGCATCCCGTCGCCGTTGTTGCGTCACGCCTGCTAACGTACCAAGTCATCAGTTGATGACTAAGTTCGGAGCCCGCCGATGTCGCGATCCGCCCTGCTCGTCCTGGACATCCAGAATATGGTGCTGGCCGGCTACCCAGACCCGGAATACCTTCCCCGCCTCGGGGCAGCGATCGGCGCCGCCCGCGCGGCCGGACACCCGGTCATCTACGCAGTCGTCGGCTTCCGCCCCGACTACGCCGAGGTAAGCACCCGCAACAAGATGTTCGGCAGGCTTGCCCTCGCCAAGCCGCAGGCCCCGCCCGAGGCCGCCGCGATCCCTGCGGAGGTCGCACCGCAGCACGGCGACATCGTCGTCACCAAGCGCCGCGTCAGCGCCTTCGCGGGTAGCGACCTCGACCTGGTCCTGCGCGCCGGAGAAATCGACCACCTCGTGCTGACCGGCGTGGCGACCAGCGGCGTCGTGCTGTCCACACTGCGCGAGGCGGCCGACCGCGACTTCCGCCTGAGCGTTCTCGCCGATGGCTGCCTCGACAACGACCCCGAAGTCCACCGCGTCCTCACCGAGAAGGTCTTTCCAGCCCAGGCCGAAGTCACCACCATTGCCAGGTGGATCGCTGAACCGTCCACGTAGGTGCGGACAATGAACAGCACCTCGTCAGGCAGTCCGCAATGACGAGTACCTGCCTGCCTCGGACGTAGCCCTGCATCGCTGATGCGGTGCGATTCAGCGATCTCGGCGAGGGGGGAAGACGTGCTGGGCGACCTAATTGGCTTCAGGATGTCGTCGGGGCCGCAACGAGGACGACCTCCGTGCACTTGCCCAGATTATTGGGATCTTGGTTAACGCCTGCGGGTCGATCCGCAACGCGACGTCCGGGTATGCGGCGAAGGCGGCGTCGGCCGTCAGATCCGTCGCCACTCGCGGTGCAGTCTCGTTAACCCATTCATCGTGTCGGCGCTGTTCACGGCTAGGTTGGACCCCGTGTTGTCATGGCGTACTGGCGGCGTCAGCTCGGTAGGGTGACGGTGAATCGGGTGCCGCCGTCGGGGCCTGGCCCGGCGGTGATGGTGCCGTGGTGAGCTTCGATGATGGCCTTGGTGACTGCCAGGCCGAGCCCGGTGCCTTTGATGCCGAGCCCGGTGGCGGTGCTGGCTCGGAAGAATCGGTCGAACAGCTGCGGGTACTGCTCGGCGGGGACGCCGATCCCGGTGTCGGTCACGGTCAGCACGACCCGGTCGGCTGCAGTGGTGGCGACGACGGTGACGGTTCCGCCGGGAAGAGTGTATTTGATGGCGTTGGACAGCAGGTTGTCCAAGATCTGGTGCAGGCGCCGGGCCTCGGTGCGGATGACCGGCAGGGGGTCGATGTCGCAGGTCAGGGTCAGCTGCCGGGCGACGGCGGCGACTTGGTGGGTCTGTACGGCGTCCCGGATCAGCTGTGCCGGGTGCAGCGGCACGGGGTCGATCGGGTCGTGGCCGGCGTCGAGCCGGGCGAGATCGAGCAGGTCGTCGACCAGGCTGGTGAGCCGCCCACTGGTGCGGTCGATGACGGCCAGTTCCCCGCGTAGTTTGTCGGGGAGATCAGGGTCGGCGATGAGGAGTTCGGTGTACCCGCGGATGACCCCGATGGGGTTGCGCAGCTCGTGGCTGACCACAGCGACGAGGTCGTCCTTCATCCGGTCGAGTTCGCGCAGCTGACGGACCTGTTGCTGTTCCTGGGCAAGCAGGTGTTCGCGCTGGTCAGCAAGCCGTCGGCGGTCAGTGATGTCGTGCATGAACGCATGGAATACCGGCTGGCCGCGCTCCAGGCACATCTGCATGGTCATCTCGATGGGGAATTCCCGGCCCCCGCGGTCGACGGCGGTCAGTTCCACCCGCCGCCCGGCGATGTCGGACTTCCCGGTGCGCCGGACCCGGTCGAGGCCGGCCCGGTGGGCGTCGTGGAAACGCTCCGGGATCATCAGCTCGGTCGCCGGCCGGCCGATCGCCTCGTCGGCCGACCAGCCGAACAGCCGCTGCGCGGCTTCGTTCCAGGTGGTCATCCTCCCGGCATGGTCCATCGACACGAAGGCGTCCTGGGTGGTGTCGAGCACCGTCTGCATCCGTGCGGAGGACAGCAGCAGCTCGCCGTGCGCCACGTGCAGGGCGATCTCCGACTCGGCCGCGGCCGCGAGGTCCGCCAGGATGTCGACTTCGTCGTCGGTCCACTGCCGGGGCCGGCCGTCGATGGCGCAGAACGAACCCAGTACCTGCCCTTCCGGGGTGCGCAGCGGGAAACCCGCATACGCGATCACCTTGAGGTCCGGGATCGCGAGGTTCCCGCACAGCCGGCCGTCGGCCCGGGCATCGGCGATCACCAGCGGGGCCTGGTCGGTGACGACGTACTGACAGAACGAATGGGACAGCGGGGTCTGGCCCCGAGAAGCCCACGGCTCGTCCAGGCCGATCGCGCTGATGAACACCTGCCGGTCGGCGTCGACCAGCGACACCAGACCCACCGGTGCATTGACCAGCCGGGTGGCCATCCGGGTCAGCCGGTCCAGCGACGACAGGGAGTCGGCGTCGAGCAGTCCGGTGGCCCGCAGCGCCTGCAACCGGACGGGATCGTCGAGCCGGCCCCGAGCGCGCAGCTGGGCAGATTTGTCAGCCATCGCGGTCCTCTGATCGACCGGAACACGGCAAACCTGAGGAAGGAGCGAGGGTCGCTTGTCATCTCATCGCCGGCCGGAACCAGCCGGCGTCGACCCGATCGGCATACCCATGCCGCTCAAGTGGGTTGCCCGAGTGCGCCGAGGAAGTCGCGGGCCCATCGGTCGATGTCGTGGCCGCGCACCTGGGCGCGCATCGGCCGCATCCGCTCGGCCTGCTCGGCCGCATCCGCGTGCAGGGCGTCGGCCAGGGCGCGTTTGATGTCTTCGACGTCGTGCGGGTTCACCAGGAACGCCGTCTCCAGTTCGGCGGCGGCGCCGGCGAACTCGCTGAGCACCAGCGCGCCCTGGTCGTCGTGGCGGGCGGCCACGTACTCTTTGGCGACCAAATTCATGCCGTCACGCAGCGGGGTGATCACCATGACATCGGCGGCGAGGTAGAGCGCGACGAGCTCCTCGCGGCCCATCGACTGGAACAGGTAGTGCACGGGCGCCTGGCCGACCGCGCCGAACTCGCCGTTGATCCGGCCCACTTCGCGTTCGACCCGCGCGCGCAGCTCCTGGTACTCCTGCACCCGCATCCGGCTGGGCGTGGCCACCTGCACCAGGACCACGTCGTCGTTGGACACCGTGCCGTCGGTGAGCAGTTCCCCGTACGCCTCCAGCCGTTGCTCGATGCCTTTGGTGTAGTCGAGGCGGTCGACGCCGAGCAACAGCCGGCGGTCGCCGCCGAGCTCGGCGCGTATCCGGCGGGCCTCGGCCTGCACGCCGGGGTCGGCGGCCAGTTTCTCCACCTCGGCGACGTCGATCGAGATCGGGAACGCCCGGGCAGTGACGCTGCGTCCGTCGTACTCGACGTGGTCGTCCTGCGGGTCGAGGCCGAGCAGCCGGCCGGTCAGCTGCAGGAAGTTCTGCGCGGCAAGCGGGCGCTGGAAGCCGACCAGGTCGGCGCCGAGCAGGCCGCGCAGCAGTTCGGCCCGGCGTGGCAGCTGCATGAACAGCTCGACCGGCGGGAACGGGATGTGCAGGAAGAAGCCGATCCGCAGGTCGGGCCGCAGCTCCCGGAGCATGGCCGGCACCAGCAGCAGCTGGTAGTCGTGCACCCACACCGTGCCGCCCGCCGCGGTCAGGTCGGCGGCGGACTCGGCGAAGCGCCGGTTCACCGTCTCGTACGCCTGCCGCCACGGCCGGCGGTGGGTCGGCTGCTCGACGAGGTCGTGGAACAGCGGCCAGATGGTGCCGTTGGACTGGCCTTCGTAGTACTGGTCGACGTCGTCGGTGCTCAACCCCATCGGGTGCAGGTGCATGCCGTCGGTGTCGAACGGTTCCGGCGCGTCGCCGGGCTGTCCGGTCCAGCCGACCCAGGCTCCACCGTGGCTGCGCACGATCGGCTGCAGCGCGCTGACCAGCCCGCCAGGGCTCCGCGACCAGGTGCGGGTGCCGTCGTCGGCCACAACTTCATCGACCGGCAGCCGGTTGGCGACCACCACGAACTCGTACGTTTGACTCACTTCGCTGTCCTCACCACTTGCAGATACCACGACCGGAACAGCCAAAACCCTTCCAGCCATGCCGGCCTCGGCGCGTCAGCAACCGAACACCGGCGTGGTCGATGACGGGTCTGAGCGCCATGCCGCGGGGGAGAGCCGTCGATGAAGATCGTTTGACGAGCGTGGTTAACGCCGTTAACCTTCAGATAACGCCGTTAACCGATCTTGTGGAGGTCGTCATGATCGAGTACTTGGGCATCGCCGGTAACAACCTCGCCTATGAGGTGTCCGGGCGGGGCCCTCTCGTCGTCCTGGCGCACGGTATCGGCGACAGTCGGCACTCCTATCGTTTCCTCGCTCCGGCCCTGGCCGGCGCCGGGTACCGGGTCGCCAACGTCGACATCCGCGGCTGCGGCGACTCCAGCCTGGGCTGGGACGGCTACAGCCGCACCGACATCGCGGGCGACCTCGTCGCCGTCGTGCGCCACCTCGGCGGCCCCGCCGTGATCATCGGCCAGTCGATCAGCGGCGGCGCGGCGACCATCGCGGCAGCCACCGCGCCCGATCTGATCAACGGCGTCATCGAGCTGGCGCCGTTCACCCGCGTACAATCCTTCGATCTTGGCGGGCTGATGCGGGTGAAGCGTTTCCGGAGCGGTTACCTCCAGATGGCGCAGGTCATGGTCCGGGGAAGTCTGGCGAGCTGGAAGAAGTACCTCGATGTGGCGTATCCGGTCAAGCCGGCCGACTGGGACGCGGAGCTGAGGCGTATCGAGGTGAAGCTGACGGAGCCCGGCCAGATGAAGGTTCTTCAGGCCATGTGCAAGACCAGCCCGAGCGACGCCGGCGCGCAGCTGGCCAATGTCACCTGCCCGGTCCTGGTCATCGAGGGCAGCCTCGACCCCGACTGGGCCGACCCCCGCGCCGAGGGCGAGAAGATCGTCGCCGACCTGCCAGGAGGTCTCGGCGAGCTGGCCGTCATCGAGGGTGCCGGTCACTATCCGCACGTCCAGACGCCGGATCAGGTCCTCGCGCTGGCCCGGCCTTTCCTCGACAAGGCGCTGGCGAATGCCTAGGGCCCGGCTCACCCCGATGTCGGTCACCGCGGCCGGCGCGGCCCTGGTCGACGAGATCGGCTTCGAGAACCTCAGCATGGGATTGCTCGCCGAACGGCTCGGAGTCAAGACCCCCGCGCTCTACAAACACGTCACCAGCCAAGCCGATCTGGCCCACCGCATCGCTGTCCAGGCCATGGCCGAGTTCGCTGACGCCATTCGCGACGCCATCCAGGGCCGGGCCGGCAGCGACGCCCTCGCCGCCGGCGCGCAGGCGATGCGGACCTACGTGCGGGAACACCCTGGTCGGTACGCGGCCGGCGATGCTGCTGCTGCCCGCCAGACCGGGCCCGACGACCCGATCATCCCTGCCGTCGAACGGGTAGTCGCCTCCTGGGCGGCCATGCTGCGCGGCTACCACCTGGACTCCGCCCAGGAGATCCACGCCCTGCGGATGCTCCGCAGCGCCCTGCACGGGTTCTCGACCCTGGAAGCAGCCGGCGGGTTCCAGTTCGACGCATCCGTCGACGACAGCTTCACCTGGATGATCACCTTCCTCGACCACGGCCTGCACGCCATCACCGCCGCCAGCACCCTCGCCCGCTGACGGATCCGTCGACGATCCGACCCGGCCACATCGTCCCGGAGGTCCGACATCAACGTCACCGGCGCACCCACGACCACCGCGACGCCACCACCGCCCGGCGGCCGCTGATGGTGAACATCGACGACGAGCCCAAGGACACCCGGATCGAGCGGCACGCGAGCTGGGCCGAGCTCTTCTTCGACCTGGTGGCGGTGGCCGGCGTGGCCGCCCTGGCACACGTGCTCGGGTCCGAACTGGACAGTGCAGCACTCGGTCTCTACGCGCTGCTGTTCCTGGCCCTGTGGCTGTCCTGGACGACGTTCATGCTGTACAGCAACGTCGCCGCCGGCCAGACCCGCGTGCTGCGGCTGATGGTCGGCATGTTCGGCCTCGGCGTCATGGCCGCGTCCGTGCCTGGCGTGGCGCACACTGTGCTCGGGCACGGCAACGACATCCGTCCACTCAACGTCTTCGCCATCGCATACATCGCCACGCGCGTCTACGGGTCCAAGTCGTGGCAACGCGGCGCGGTGTTGCTGGATTTCCCGGTGGTGCAGTACTCGGCCGGGCTCCTGCCCTGGTTCGCGTCCCTCTGGGCCGACGAACACTGGAAGGTCGCGCTCTGGGCAGCAGGAGTCGGCCTCGACCTGCTGCTGATCCTGGTCCTGTCCGGAAGCAAGGTCCTCCAGCGGCTGCAGTCGTACCTCACCGCGCAGAAAAGTACTCGGCGACGGCCACGATCAGGAGGCCGCCCCGACGGCGCCGGAGCGGTCATCCACGGGGTGTCGGTCGATCCGGTCCACCTCTCCGAGCGGCTCGGACTTTTCGTGATCATCGTGCTGGGCGAATCGGTGGTGCAAGTCGTCGCCGCCGCAAGCGAGGCGCGGTACGACATCGGCTTGCTGGCCGCCGCACTCGCGTCCTTCATTCTGCTGGCCGGCATATTCGGCTTGTCCGTTGTCTTCGGATACGCCGGCCTGCCGCACCTGCGCGCCGGCCGGATCCCTGCCCGCGCTGCCCTCGGCCTGCACTGCCTGGTCACCGGCGTCGTCGCCACCATCGCCGTGTCGCTCTCCCTGGCGGTCAGGCACGGCTCCGACCCACTGCCCGAGCAAGGTCGCTGGCTGCTGTGCGGCGCGGTTGCGGCCTACTTCACCCTCGGCGTGGTCACCGGCGTCGCCAGCCACAGCTCCGACCTGCCCAGGACGATCTCCCGGGTCACCACCGGTATCACGGCCCCGCTCCTGCTCGGCCTGCTCGCCACCGCTATCAGCGGCCGAACGCTCGTGATCTCCCTGGCCCTGATTGTCCTCGCCCACCTCTGGTTCGAACGACGACTGACGCCCATCCAGGTGGCTCCCAGCAATGAAGCGGCACCGGACGCGCCGGTTGGCTCATGAACCCCTTCCCGTGAGCCAACCGTCGCAGTCGTCCAGGCGGGGCTGTACGAGCTTGACTCCCCTCTGTGCCAAGATCATGAGAGGCAAGATCTACTCTTGAAACATTGAGCTGAGGGCGAGCGAGGAGACCACCACCGGTGGGTTCGAACAGTGA
>NZ_JBEZYA010000057.1:0-30370 GCF_040638295.1 Actinoplanes sp. NPDC026619 | reverse complement strand
GCCGTTGCCAGTCCTCATCAGTCAAATCACCAGCCACGACGAGACAACGATCGATCATCGCAACCAGTGATGATCCGTCAGATGCGCCCTAGCCGTCCGGAGGTTTGTTACACCAGTTGACCTAATGTGGCGGCTCGCATAGCGTGTCCGGAAATCGACAGGCCTCACTGCCCCGGGCCGGTCGAGCGACGCCGGCCCGAGGAGGACACGATGGCGCGCCTGAGGACCCGAGCCGCGGCGCTGGTCGCGGGACTGCTGGCCGCCGGGATCACCCCGGTCGCCCCGGCCCGCGCCGCCGAGCCGGTCGCCCCGATCTATCGGGACACCCGCTACACCTTCGCCGAGCGGGCCGCCGACCTGGTGTCCCGGATGACCCTCGCCGAGAAGGTGGCGCAGCTGCACACCAACAGCGCGCCGGCCATCGCCCGGCTCGGCGTGCAGCAGTACACCTACTGGAACGAGGGCCAGCACGGCGTCAACCGGCTCGGCGGCAACGCCCGGCACGGCAGCGTCGGCGGCGGGGTGCACGCGACCAGCTTCCCCACCAACCTGGCCACGTCGATGTCCTGGGACCCGGAGCTGATCTACCAGGAGACCACCGCCATCGCCGACGAGGCGCGTGGCCTGCTCGACAAGTCGCTGTGGGGGGTCGGCCAGAACAACATCGGGCCGGACCAGAACGCGTACGGCAATCTGAGCTACTGGGCGCCGACCGTCAACATGGCCCGCGACCCGCGCTGGGGCCGCAACGACGAGGGGTTCGGCGAGGATCCGCTGCTGGTCGGGAAGCTCGCCGGAGCGTACGTCAATGGCTTGCAGGGTCAGAGCCGGGCCGGTGAGCAGCTGACGCCGTACCTGAAGACCGCGGCCACCGCCAAGCATTTCGCCCTGAACAATGTGGAGGCCGACCGGCAGTCCGGCAGCTCGGACACCACCGAGGCGAACATCCGCAACTACTACACGCCGCAGTTCCGCAGCCTGATCCAGGACGCCCACGTGTCCGGCCTGATGACCGCGTACAACCGGGTCAACGGCACGCCCGCCCCGGCCGACACCTACCTGGCCAACACGCTGGCCGAGCGCACCTGGGGATTCGCCGGCTACTCCACGTCGGACTGCGGCGCCATCACCGACATCTGGGCCGCCAACCGCCACAACTGGGCGCCCCCGGGCTGGACCACCGCCACCGTGAACGGCCGGACGACCTGGACGAACACGGCAACCGGGCGGCAGCTCTCCGGCGCGGCCGGCGCGCAGGCCTGGGCGTTGCGGGCCGGCACCCAGCTCAACTGCAAGGGCGACGAGTACACCCTGGCGAACGTCGCTGAGGCGATCGGCGCGGGGGTGCTCAGCGAGGGCGTGCTCGACGACGCGCTCGTGCGCGTCTTCACCACCCGGATGGCCACCGGCGAGTTCGACCCGCCCGCCGAGGTGGCCTGGACAACCATCAAGAAAGATCAGATCGAGAGTACGGATCACCAGCGTCTCGCCGAGCGGGTAGCGGCGAACTCACTGGTCCTGCTGAAGAACGAGGGGTCGCTGCTGCCCGCCGACCCGGCCCGCCTCGACCACGTCGTGGTGGTCGGCGACCTGGCCGGCAAGGTCACCCTCGGCGGCTACTCCGGTGAACCGACCGTGCAGGTCAACGCGGTGCAGGGGATCCGGAACGCGCTGCCGGGGGCGACCGTCACCTACGACGCCTGCGCCACCTCGACCACCGCCACCACGCCCGCCGCCTGCGACCCGCAGACCCTGGCCGCCCTGCCGTCGGCCGACCTGGTCGTGGTCGTCGCCGGCACCGACCTCAACGTGGCGACCGAGAGCAAGGACCGGGCGACGCTCGCCCTGCCCGGCAACTACCAGTCGCTGATCGACCAGGTCGGCGCGGCCGGCAACCCGCGGTCGGTGCTGGCGCTGCAGGCGAGCGGGCCGGTGGCGATCGAGCAGGCGCAGCAGAAGTTCCCGGCGGTGGTCTTCGCTGCCTACAACGGACAGAGCCAGGGCACCGCGCTGGCCGGCGTCCTCTTCGGCGCGCAGAACCCCAGCGGGCACCTGAGCTTCACCTGGCAGAAGGACGACTCCCAGCTGCCCGACATGCGGAACTACGGCCTCACCCCGGCACAGACCGGCGGCCTCGGCCGCACCTATCAATACTTCACCGGTACGCCCAGCTATCCGTTCGGCTACGGGCTGAGCTACACCACTTTTTCGTACGGGAGGGTGCGCGCCGACCGTGAGTCCACGACCCCGGACGGCCGGATCACCATCCACGTCGACGTGACGAACACCGGTGCGCGGCCCGGCGCCACCGTGGCCCAGATCTACGCCGTCACGCCCGCCGTCGCCGGCCTCGACCTGCCCGCCAAGCGGCTGGCCGGCTTCCGGAAGACCCGGGTCCTGCAGCCGGGGGAGCGCCAGCAGGTCGCCGTCCAGATTTCGGTCGCCGACCTCGCCTTCTACGACGAGAAGCAGCGCAAGCAGGTTGTCTACCAGGGGCGCTATCAGTTCCAGGTGGCCACCGATGCCGCCCACGTCGCCGGCTCGGCCGACGTCCGGATCCGCGGCCGGATCACTCCGCGCATCGCGTCCGTGACCGTGCAGCCCGACCGGGTCCAGCTCACCCCGGGCGACACGCTGGAACTCGGTGGCCGGAACCCGTGGATCGCCGACGACACCGCCCAGGCCGGCGAGCACGTGCGGGCCGACCGGGTCGTCGAGGCGGTCCGCAACGACGAATCGTTCGCCGACCTCAGCCGGGCCCGGGTCAGTTATCGCAGCAGCAACCCGCGCGTCGCCGCGGTCGGCCCGACCGGCCGGATCAGCGCGATCTCGGCCGGCGTGACCACCATCGCGGTCACCGTCGACGGCGTCACCGGCACCACCCCGATCGTGGTCAAGCAGCCGTTCTCCCTCGAGGTCCCGGCGCTGACCGCGGCCGGGAGCACCGTCACCGCCACGGTCACGCTGCCCAACCCCGGCCCGGTTCCGCTGACCGGCGTCACCCTCGCGGTCAGCGCCCCGGCGGGCTGGACGGCCGCCCCGGACGGCCCGGCCACCTTCTCCTCGGTCGCCCCCGGGCGGACGGTGCGGGCATCGTGGACACTCACCGCACCGGACCGGCCCGGAACCTACGACGTCACGGCCGGCGCCACCTTCCGCAGCGCCAGTGGGCCGGCGACCGCCTCCGCGGTGCAGACCGTCTCGCTGCCGTTCCCGTCGCTCGCCTCGGCCTACGGCAACGTGGGGGTCAGCGACGACGCCCAGCCGGCGGCCGGCAACCTCGACGGCGGCGGCTACTCCTACTCCGCGCAGGCGCTGGCCATCGCCCCCGGCGGGGTCGTCCACCAGGATGGCCTCACCTTCACCTGGCCGGAGTCGGCCGCGGGCAGTGCGGACAACGTGGTCGCGGGCGGGCAGACCATCGAACTCACCGGCTCAGGCACAAAGCTGGGCCTGCTCGGCACGGGCGTCAGCGGCACCGCCTCCGGCCCGGCCACCGTCACCTACACCGACGGCACCACCCAGACCTCCACCATCACCTTCACCGACTGGTACGCGAACAGCCCACCGGCCGCCGGCGCCATCGTCACCTCGCTCGCGTATCACAACACCGCGACCGGCCCGCGGGTCCGCAAGGTCAGCCTCTACTACACGTCGATCGCCCTCGACCCGGCCAAAACCGTCCGCTACCTCACCCTCCCCGACATCAGCCAGGGCGCGACCGCCGCCCAGACCGCCATGCACCTCTTCACCACCGCCGTCGGTTGAGCCGCGCGGTGCGCAGGGCTCAATTACCAGAACCTCTCAGCCCACGCCGAGCAGCCCGCGCAGCGCGTCGGCGGGCTCGAGCGCCGAGTACGCGCTGAATACCACCACGAGAAGCAGCAAGCTCGCCGCAAGCCCCGCGACGAGGCTGGTCGCCCGTCGCGCTACAAAGACCCGCGTGTCGTCGGTGACCCGTCGCGTCCTCAACAATGCGCTGATCAGGACGGCTACCGCCAATGCCGTCCCGGCCTCCGCAACCATGACCCAGTAGTAACGCCCCACCTCGCCCACCAGCACCGTCACCGCGGGAGAGCCGGCCGGACCCAGTAGCTCCTCCGACGCGTCGCCGGACGCGAGCGGCAGCAGCGCGACCAGCGGTACGACGGTCGCCTGAATGTTGAGGATCAGCAGGGCCGACGCGAGACCGGTGAGCACGTTCGCGCCAACTGCGGCCACCGCGTAGCCGGCCGCGCCGCGGCGATATCTTCGCCACAGCGCGGCGGCGAGCAGGCCGAAGGTCATCAGCATGAACAAGGTGATCACCACCTTGATCGCATGCCACTGGAACCAGTAGTCGACCAGGTTTTTCAGCTGGGTGGGTAGCTGCGGTCCGCCGCTCTGCCGGAATTCCACCAGGGCGCGCCCGACGGCACCAGAGAGATCGACCTTGCTCCCCAGCAGCGCGGCCGGGGCGAGCACGAACGCCGCCACCAGCGCCGCGCCGGTGGCCGACAGCAGGGCGATCACGAACCTTGAACTCAAATGACTTTTGTACACGGCGACGAATTTAGGGATCGGCGCGCGAGCCACGCATCGGTCCGCAGGTACACCGGAGCAAGCCAGCACTCGACCGAAAGTCAGACCTTCGACGGCGTGCCATGGTGATCAGGATCGGGGCGGGAAGGGGAGCTGTGCTCACCGGGTGGTCAGGGCCGGGTGCGGGTGATCCAGGTGGACGGGTCGCGGCGGACGTCGTCGATGACGGTTAGGGCGGCGCCGATCACCGCGGCATCCGGGCCGATCGGTGCGGCCCGCACCTCGACCGGCGCCCACCGGGCGGTCAGCACCCGGTCGCCGATCTGCGCCTGGATCTCGTCGGTCAGCCACGTCGCGAGCAGCGAATAGCTGCCGTCGAGCAGGACGGTGTCGATGTCGATGATGTTGATCATCGCGGCCAGCGAGATGCCCAGCGCGGTGCCGGCCCGCTCGAGGGCGGCGCGGATCTCCGGCGATCGGTCGGCCAGCACCCCGATGGTGACCGCCGGGGTCTGGTGCGACGTCGCGCCGGACTTCTGCTCGTCGTCCGGCACGGCCGCGAGGATCGCCTCCAGACCGGCATATCCCTGCAGGCAGCCCTTGGCGCCGCAGGCACAGGCCACCCCGTCCGGGTCCACCGTCACGTGCCCGAGCTCGCCGCTCCAGCCGCGGGCGCCGCGCAGCAACTCGCCGTCCAGCACGATGCCCGCGCCCAGCTCGAAGTCGCCGAAGAGGCACACGAAGTTACGCAGCTCCTTCTCGCTCGCGTGCCACTCGGCCAGGGCGGCCAGGCCGGCCTCGTTGTCGACCGAGACGGTTACCGCATCGGAGCCGAGCGCGGCGCGCAGCCGGGACCCGGCGTCGAAGTCCCGCCACCCGATGGCGGGCGCGAAGCGGACCCGGCTGCGGTCCTGCACCGGGCCGGGGACGGCGAGGGTGACGCCGGCGACGGTGAGACCCTGCGCGGCGGCGGTGCGGATGGCGGCCTTGGCGATCGCGGCCAGGTCATCGATGGTCTGCTCCGGCGACGTCACCGGGTGGGTGCGCGGGGCGAACTCGAGGTGGCGCACCGTTCCGGCGAAGTCGACGACGCAGGCGGTCAGACTGCCCGTGCGCATGTCCAGGCCGAGCCCGGCCGGTCCGGTCCGGGACAGCGTCAGGCCGATCGGCGGGCGGCCGGTGCTGCGTGTGCGGTCCGGGCCGACCTCGGTGATCAGGCCGCCGGTCAGGAGGTCGTCGACCAGGCGGGAGACGGTGGGCCGGGCCAGGCCGGTGGCGCGGGCCAACTCGATG
The DNA here is from genome assembly GCF_040638295.1 of Actinoplanes sp. NPDC026619. NCBI lineage: Bacteria > Bacillati > Actinomycetota > Actinomycetes > Micromonosporales > Micromonosporaceae > Actinoplanes > Actinoplanes sp. NPDC026619. Next base: position 24,556 of record NZ_JBEZYA010000057.1, on the reverse strand, counting down.
CGGGAGACCGGGGCGGCATCCGCGGCGATGTGCTGCAGGATGAGGCCGAGGTTGTGGGCGCGGACGTTCTCCTGCCGGGCCGGCGCCATGAAGCCGGCCCCGGCACGGCGAGCGGGCATGGTCACGTGGCGAGCTCGGCGGCGAGCGCGGCGGCCCGGTCCCGCGGCAGCAGGCCGTCGGCCACGGCGACGGTGATGCGGCGGGCCAGGGTGCCGGCCGGCGGGAGCATCAGCGGGGAGTCCCAGGACAGCGACGAGCCCACGCCGATGTAGTCGCGGGTGCGCAGGAACCACGGGTCGTCGCGGGTCGGCGGGGACGCGGCGATGAAGACCAGGGTCCACCGTGGTGCGGACACCGCGATCCAGGCGGATCGGGAGCCGTTGACGGCCTCGGTGGTGTCGCCGGAGTCGGCCGAGACCCGGCACCCGCCCGGCCCGGTGGGCGCCCGCCAGAAGAACCCGCCGAAGCCCGCCCCGGCCCGGCCGACCGCGGCCGGGCTCTGGATCCGCAGGGCTCGCCCGGTGCTGTTGGTCAGGGCGAACTCGCAGGTGAGCGCCCAGACGTCGGCGTCGATCGGCCGGGCCGACCAGGTGCGCCGCTCGGTCAGCAACTGCTCACGATCGACCGTCATCCACCGCAGCGAATGCCGCAGCTGAGTCGGCGTGCGCCGCGCCCAGCGGACGTGCTCCTGCGTGCCGTGGTTGTGCAGCCAGGCCGGCCCGTGACCCTCGACGAACGTGCGGCTGCCCCAGAAGTTGTGGCCGTCGATGTCCGCCACCGCGATGCTCGCGCCGAGGTGGTGCAGGTGCGAGGTCGGCCGCAGCGCGGTGACCACGGTGCCGGCCATGGTCCGCACCGGGTGCAGGTAGGGGCGCGGTGACATGGTGCCGGGCAGGTCGGGGCGCCACGCGTACTCGGCGACCGTTCGATCCCCGAGGCGTAACACCGCCGGCTCAGCGCGCATGGCCGCCCTCCTCGTGATCGCCGGGTGTGCAGGATAGCCGCCCGGAAGCTCATCCATCGATGTCCTTGACTTCCTGGACATCGATTAGTAATAGTCTGTAACAAAGTACGGCCCCCACTCCGTATCCGAAAGTGAGGCTCCGCCGATGGCGCGAAGCCGGCTTCTGCGTGCCCTCATCGCGACGGTCCTCACCGTGACCGGCTCGATCGCATCCACCCCGGCGCAGGCCGCCGGGCCGCCCCACGACATCGGCCGTGAGGTGCTCGGCCCCCGGGACGGCTGGGGATCGGCCGAGGGTGGCGTCACCGGCGGGTCGGCCGCGGCCGCCGACCACGTCTTCGTCGTCCACGACCGCAACGAGCTGGCCGCGGCCGTGGCCGGTGACGAGCCGAAGATCGTCTACGTCGCGGGCCGGTTCAACGCCAACGTCGACGCGGCCGGCAACCCGCTGGACTGCGCCGACTACGCCGCACCCGGCTGGGACTTCGACGCCTACCTCAAGACGTACGACCCCGCGGTCTGGACCGGAGCGCCGACGGGGCCCCTCGAAGACGCCCGCAAAGCGTCCAACGCCAACCAGGGCCGGAGCGTCAAGGTCCTGGTCGGGTCGAACACCACCATCGTGGGTCTGCCGCACTCGGCCATCTCCGGGGCGCAGCTCGAGCTGGAGTCGGTGCAGAACGTCATCGTGCGCAACCTGGCGCTGCACGACGCGTACACCTGCTTCCCGGGCTGGAACGGCGACGCCTGGAAGACCGAGTGGGACAACCTGGCGCTGAGCCACACGTCGCACGCCTGGATCGACCACGTGAGCATCGACGACGGCGACCACCCGGACGCGGCCGAGCCGCTGATCTTCGGCCAGCACCTGCTGCGGCACGACGGCCTGCTCGACATCGCCCGGCAGAGCGACCTGGTCACCATCTCCTGGAGCAGGTTCGCCGGGCACGACAAGGGCATGCTGTGGGGCAACGGCGACACCGTCATCGCCGACCGCGGCAAGATCCGCGTCACCATGCACCACAGCGAGATCACCAACCTCGTCCAGCGTGGCCCGCGGGTGCGGTTCGGCCAGGTGCACGTCTACAACAACCTGTACCGCTCCACTGCGGACTCGGGCTACCTGTACTCGTGGGGCGTCGGCATCGAATCGAAGCTGTACGCCGAGAACAACGCCTTCCAGCTGCAGGCGCCGTTCACCGCCGCCACCATCATCTGGGTCTCCAGCGGCACCGCGATCCACGAGAGCGGCACCCTGGTCAACGGCCGGCCGGTCGACGTTCTCGCCGCCTACAACGCCGCGAACGACCCGGACCTGAGCTCCGACGTCGGCTGGACCCCGGTCCTGCACACCCGCATCGACCCGGCCCGGGCCGTCCCGGGACTCGTGGCGGCCGGCGCCGGTCCGCGACTTTTTGTTATCGAAAGGCATCGATAGGCATCTACCGGGTGAAGCCGACGAGAGGAGCACGATCGTGAGCAGTCGAAGATGGGGTGTGCTGGGCGCCGCCGCGGTGTCCCTGGGCGTCCTGCTGGTCGCCGGGTGGAGCCACTCCGCCACCGAGGCCTATGCCGCCACCCCGGTGCACATCTACGTGGCCGGCGACTCGACCGCGTCGACCTACACCACCAGCCAGTCACCCCGTACCGGCTGGGGTCAGGCTCTTCCGGTCTTTTTCAATTCCAACGCGGTGGTGGTGAACGTTGCCAAGTCCGGCGCCAGTTCCAAGAGCTTCATCGACCTGGGCCGGCTCGACCACATCCTGGGCCTGATCAAGAGCGGCGATTATCTGCTTATCTCGTTCGGGCACAACGACGAGAAGATCGACGACCCCACCCGCTACACGGAACCGTCGACCACCTACAAGTCGTACCTGTCGCAGTACATCGACAAGGCACGGGCCAAGGGCGCGAAGCCGGTCCTGATCACGCCGGTCGAGCGGCGCCACTTCAACAGCGCCGGCGTCATCACGCCCAGCCACGGTCTCTATCCGGCGGCGATGACCGAGCTCGCCGCGGCCAAGAGCGTGCCGCTGATCGACCTGACCGGCTCCAGCACCCGGCTGTGGAACGCCCAGGGCGTCGAGGGCACCAAGAACTACTTCATGGTCCTGCCGGCCGGGAAGTACGCGAACTACCCCGACGGCATCACCGACAACACCCATTTCCAGGCGTACGGCGGAATCCAGGTCGCCCGGTTGATCGCCCGCTCGCTGAACAGCCAGGCGATCGTCCCGGCGGCCGACTTCCAGAAGCTCGACGACTCGATCCCCACCAGCTCGATCGTCTGGCCCGCCACCGCGCCGTACTGATCATCCTGATCCCCCGTTCCCATCTCGACCAGGGAGTCGTTTTGCGTAAGTCGCGAAGAATGACGCTCGGCCTCACCGTCCTCGTGGCCGTCCCGGCAACCTTCCTCGGCATCGCCGCACTGTCCTCCGAAGCGGCCACCACCCTGACGGTCGCCGCCGACGGCACCGCCACGTACAAGACCGTGCAGGCCGCGGTGAACGCCGTCGCCACCAACAGCACGAGCCGCACGACCATCACGATCAAGGCCGGCACGTACCGGGAGAGCGTGGTCATCCCGTCGAACAAGCCGTACATCACGTTCCAGGGCCTCGGCGCCGACGCGTCGAAGACGGTGATCGTCAACAACAAGCCCGCGTCGACGGCCGGCACCACCGGTTCGGCCACGGTCTACGTGCAGGCCAAGGAGTTCCAGGCCACCAACCTGACGTTCACCAACGACTACGACGAGGCCGCGAACGGCTCGTCGCAGGCGCTCGCGCTGGCCCTCTACGGCGACAAGGCGGTCATCAAGAACGCCTACATGCGCGCTGACCAGGACACGTTGCTGATCTACAACAGCGCCCGGGCGTACATCAAGGCCTCCTACATCGAGGGCACCGTCGACTTCATCTACGGCAACGGCCAGGCGGTCTTCGACAGCTGCAAGATCTATGAGAAGCGGACGACCGGGGGCCCGATCACCGCGGCGAACACCCCGGCGACCCAGACGTACGGCTTCCTGATCTACCAGTCGACCATCACCGGCGCCACGAACAACACCACTCAGCTCGGCCGGCCGTGGGGTCAGGGCGCGCAGGTCGTCTATCGCGAGTCGTCGCTGAGCGCGACCATCGCCACCGCCCAGCCGTGGATCAACATGTCCACCAACACCTGGCAGAACGCCCGGTTCTACGAATACAAGAACACCGGTTCGGGCGCCACCGTCAACAGCAACCGCAAGCAGCTGACCGACGCGCAGGCCGCGAATTACACCCCGCAGAAGTACCTCGCCGGCACGGACGGCTGGAACCCGCTCTGACCTTTCCACCACCGGGGGCGCCGATCCGGCGCCCCCGGCCGCCACTCGTACCGAGGAGGACGGACCATGGCGCGGAGGACAGGTCTCCGGCGGCGCATCCTGTCGCTGTCGCTCACCCTGGTCGCGACCGCGGCAGCCGGGCTGACCGCACACGGATTCGCGGCGGCCGCCACCACCGGGGTGACCTACTACCTGGACGCCACCGGCGGCAGCGACGCCAACGCCGGCACCAGCTCGGCGGCGCCCTGGAAGTCGCTGGGCAAGCTCACCGTGACGACGTTCAAGGCGGGCGACCAGATCCTGCTGAAGGCGGGACAGGTGTGGTCCGGCACCGCCGACAATCAGCCGGGCGTCACCTTCAAGACCGGCTGGGACGGCTCGAAGAAGACCGGCGGCATCGTCTTCGACACCACCGTCACCTCGATCACCGCCCCGGGCAGCACGCCGACCATCCTCAACGATCTTTCGGTGCAGAACTCCACGATCTCCGACACGTCGTTCGCCGGAATCGTCGTCAAGCAGTACACCGGCGACGCCACCGGCGCGACCGCGACCGGCTGGGGCAGCCGGACGTCGGCGACCGACACGAAGTTCAGCCCGCACACCAACGTGGTGCTCAAGAACAACTACATCTCGCAGGCCGGCACCGCGTACGGCTGCAACGGCATCTACCTCACCGACGTGCGCGGTGCGCAGATCACCGGAAACACCGTGTACAAGGCCGGCACCTCGGGCATCGAGGCGTACTTCGCCGACAACGTCACGATCGCCAAGAACGAGGTGTACGGCACGACGCAGAAGGCGGGTGGCGCCGACTACAACGGCATCGACCCGGACAAGGGCACCACCAACATCGTCGTGCAGTACAACTTCGTGCACGACAACGGCGACGGCATCCTGCTCTGCCAGTTCGTCTTCGGCAGCGTGACCGTGCGGTACAACGTGCTCAAGAGCAACACCCGCTATCCGATCTACCTGCATTCGGACAAGGCCGCCACCGCCGACATCTACCACAACACGGTCTACAACAACGTCAGCGGCTATCTCACGTACGGCTATGGCTCCTCGCTGGCCGCGAAGTACACGATCCGCAACAACGTCTACGCGTCCACCAAGGCGAACGCCGTCCTGACGACCAGCAGCACGATCACCTATCAGAACAACCTCTACGCGGGCACGCTGACGGTCCCGGCGACCGACACCGGCGCGAAGACGGGCGATCCGAAGTTCGTCAACCCGGGAGTGACCGGCCCGTACGGCACCGCGACGAGCGGACCGCAGCTCAAGACCGCGCTGGCCTTCGCGCTGACCGCCGGCTCGCCGGCCATCGACACCGGCCTGGCCATCAGCGGCAACGGCGGCGTCGACTTCGCCGGCGCGACCCTCTACCACGGCGCCCCCGACATCGGCGCACTCGAATACGGCGCCTCGGTGCCGTCGTGAAACGTCCGTCCAGCCGGAGAGGGAATGTGATGTTCCAGGCACGCCTGCTCGTGGTCGCGGTCGCCGCTGCCACCACTGTCCTGCCCGCCACGCCGGCCACCGCCGGTGACACCGCCCATCGGCTCGCCGCACCCGTCGACGGGTTCGCGGCGGTCGCCGGCGACGGACTCGCCACCACCACCGGCGGTGAGGGCGGCCGGGTGGTGGTGGCGACCGGCCTGGACGACCTGAAGGCGTACGCCGCCGCGACCGAGCCGCTGGTCATCCGGCTGCGCGGGTCGATCGTCGTGGCCCCGTTCGGCGACATGATCAAGGTCGGCTCGGACAAGACCATCATCGGCGCCGGGCCGGGCGCGGAGCTCGTCGGCGGCGGTCTCTACATCAACCAGCAGCACAACGTGATCGTGCGCAACCTGACCATCCGCGACTCCTACGTGCCGGGGGACTGGGACGGCAAGGAGTCGACCAACGACAACGACGGCATCCGGATCGACACGTCGCACCACATCTGGATCGATCACAACCGGATCGAGCGGGTCGGTGACGGCGCGATCGACACCCGCAAGGACAGCGACTTCGTGACCATGTCCTGGAACGTCATCGCCGACACCAACAAGGCGCTCGGCCTGGGCTGGACCACGAACGTGATCACCCACATCACGGCGCACCACAACTGGATCCGCAACACGTTCCAGCGCAACTGGAGCATCGACAACGCGGCCGCCGCGCACCTCTACAACAACTACCTTCAGGACATCGGCCAGTACGGCACGATGAGTCGCAACGCGGCCAAGGTGGTCGTCCAGAACAGCTGGTTCGACCACGTGAACGATCCGCTGGTGGCCAAGGACGCCACCTCGGAACTGGTGCAGACCGGCAACGTGTTCAATGGCTCGAGCGGCCGGCGGGACACGGCCGGCGCCGCCTTCGACCCGGCCGCTTTCTACCCGTACACCATGGATCCGGCCGACCAGGTGCCGGCGATCGTCCGTGCCGGAGCCGGGCCCCAGCCTGTTCGGCAGCGGCCGCAGGCCGGTGTGGTCACGGTGGCGCTGGACGGCAGCGGCGACTACGGCAGTCTGATGGGCGCGCTGGGCGCGCATCCCCGCATCATCCTGGTCAAGCCGGGCGTCTACCGCGAGGTCGTCCGGGTCTGGGAGGACATGGCCGGGGTGGCCGTCGTCGGCGCCGGCCGCAGCCCGGCAGACGTGGTGATCACCTACGACCTCCCGGCCGGCGGCACGAAGTTCTACGGCGGCACGTACGGCTCGGCCGGCAGCCCGACGTTCACCACCCTCGGCAACGACGTGACGGTACGCAATCTGACGCTGGCCAACTCCTACGACGAGACGGTGGCGCCGAGTCAGGCCCTCGCCGTCCGCACGGTGGGCGACCGGGCGATCTTCGACCACACCCGCTTCGTCGCCGATCAGGACACCTACAAGGCGGACAGCCCCAACCGCGACCAGGTGAGCCGCGCCTACCTGCACGACTGCTACATCGAGGGTGACGTCGACTTCATCTACGGCCGGGGGACCGCGGTCTTCGACGGCTGCGAGATCTTCTCCAGCGACCGGGGCGCGCCGGCCAACAACGGCTGGACCACCGCCGCCAGCACCAGCGACGACAACCCGTACGGCTTCCTGTTCACGCACAGCCGGTTCACCAGCGACGCCGCCGACGGCAGTGTCCACCTGGGCCGGCCGTGGCACCCGGGCGGCGACGTGCGCGCCCTCGCCCAGGTGGTCATCCGCGACTCCTACCTCGGCCCGCAGATCGCCGCCGTGCCGTGGACCGAGATGAGCGGTTTCCCCTGGCAGGAGGCGCGGTTCTTCGAGTACCGCAACACCGGGCCGGGCGCAGCGATCAACGAGAACCGTCCGCAGCTCGACCCGGCCGACGCCCCGGGCTTCACCAGGGAGTCCTACCTGGCGGGCGCGGATAACTGGCAGCCCTGGCGGTTCGCCGGCCACCGCTAGGCAAACGATCCCGTCAGCGTACGAAGAAAGGCGCGCTCGTGTCCTGGCTTATGAGAAGCAGAAAACTGACGCCGGTGGTCGCCGGCGTGCTGGTAGCTCTGACGATGACTCCGGCCGAGGCGGCCACCACCCCCGTCGCGACCGGCGTCTATCAGCTGGCGTCCGGCGCCAGTGGCAAGTGTGTCGACGTCACCGGCGCGTCCACCGCCAACAGTGCCCTGCTGATCCAGGTCGCGTGCGCCGCCGTCACCGATCAGCAGTGGAAGGTGTCCGGCGCCGGCCCGTTCAACCTGGCCAACGGCAAGAGCACCCGCTGCATCGACGTGCCCACCGGCTCGGTGTCCGGTTCGCAGTTGCAGCAGTACGGCTGCGGCGACGGCACCAAGAGCAACCAGCTGTGGACGTTCACCGCGTCCGCCGCAGCTGCCGGGAAGTACCTGGTGAAGAGCGTTTCCAGCGGCCTGTGCATCAGCGACAAGGACGGCTCGACCGCGGGCAACAACCCGATCGTGGAGGAGACCTGCGCCGACGTCGCCCGGATGCAGTGGTCGTTCAACTACGTCAGCGGTCCTACTTCCGGCCCGCCCCGTCTGCCGTGTGACGCCTACGCCGCCGGGGGCACGCCGTGCGTGGCCGCGCACAGCACCACCCGGGCCATGTACGCCGCCTACAACGGCAACCTCTACCAGGTGAAACGGGCGTCGGACAGCACCACCAAGAACATCACGCCGCTGTCCGCGGGCGGGGTGGCCAACGCGGCCCTGCAGGACTCGTTCTGCGCCGGCACGACCTGCCTGATCAGCATCATCTACGACCAGTCCGGCAAAGGTAACCACCTCTACCAGGCGCCGCCCGGGCACTTCTCCGGACCGGCCGCGGGCGGCTACGACAACCTGGCCGACGCGACCGCCGCGCCGACCACGGTGGGCGGGCACCAGGCGTACGGCGTCTATGTCGTTCCCGGGGTGGGTTATCGCAACAACGCCACCAACGGCATCGCGACCGGCGACAACCCGGAGGGCATGTACGACGTCATCGACGGCACCCACTACAACGGCGGCTGCTGCTTCGACTACGGCAACGCCGAGACCAACGGCGAGGACAACGGCAACGGCACGATGGAGGCCATCTACTTCGGCAACACCACCAAGTGGGGCTCCGGCGCCGGCGACGGCCCATGGGTGCTGGTGGACATGGAGAACGGCGTTTACGGCGGGTCGAAGGCGCAGGACAACACGAACGACCCCACGCTCACCCACCGCTATCTGACCGCCGTCGTCAAGGGCAAGCCGCACAACTTCGCAATCCGCGCCGGCAACGCCCAGACCGGTTCGATCACCACCTATTACAACGGGGTCCGCCCTGCCGAGTCGGTGCTCGACCCGGCGGTCAGCGGCTACGACCCGATGAAGAAGGAGGGCGCGATCATCCTCGGCACCGGCGGCGACAACAGCATCAAGGGCGCCGGCACGTTCTACGAGGGCGCGATGACCAGCGGCTATCCCACTGATACCGCCGAGAACGAGGTCCAGGCCAACATCGTCGCGGCCGGCTACCGCTGATTCGCCATTCGCACTTGCTGTGAATACCTTATCGGGAGCCTATGAATAACCTGGGAAAAGGACAGCGCACCTGAAAAGAGGAAGCAATAGCGCGAATTCCGTCTCGGCCGGCCGCCTTTTCGTGGTCACCTGATGAGGTCAGGGTATCCGCACGAAAGGGACGAGAAATGAATCGCAAGGTACGAGCATTTGTGCTGATCGGCGCGGGTCTGATGGCCGGCGCAACGGTAGTGGCGGGCTCGGCTCAGGCCGCGTCCGCCCAGGTTTCGCAGCCATCGCGTGGCGAGGAGACCGTGGGTTATTTCCGTTCGCAGTCCGACTGTGACTGGGTCGCCCGGGTGAGCCGGTCACAGAATCGATGGAACGATGCCGACTGCGACCGGGTCGGCGACGGGCCTTATCGCGGCATGTGGGCGCTTCGCATCGACCGTGACAACAACGACGGCCCCGGACGGCCCGGAGCCCCTGGCCGTCCGGGTGGCCCGGGCCACTGATCCCGCATTCGGTCACGCGGTGCTGGTGGTCAGCTCCGCCGAGACCGCGGTGACCGCCTCCTGTGCCGTTCCCGCGAGGTCGCGCAGGACCCGCAGCGCCGCCTGGAGTGCGGCGGCGTCGCCCGCGCGGGCCTGTTCCTCGATGTCCGCGCACGCCGCCGCCAGCCGGTGGGCGCCGAGAGTGGCGGCCGAGCCCTTGAGACCGTGGGCGACCCGCTCCACCGTGCGGTGGTCGGCGCCGGCGACCGCGCCGTCGAGGTCGGCGAGGACGGTCGGCAGCCGCGCGGCGAACGCGATCAGGATGTCGGCGAGGCGTGCGTGATCGGCGAAACTGGCGCCGGCGATGACCGACACGGCGGCCCGGATGTCGTCCTGATCCGAGGACGGGCCTGAGGACGGGCCTGAGGACGGGCCTGAGGACGGGCCTGAGGACGGGCCTGAGGACGGGCCTGAGGACGGGGCTGAGGACGGGGCCGAAATCAGGTGGCGGGCGGTGTCGGCGTGCCCGGCGACCGCGGCGAGCACGACGTCGAGGTCGGCTTCCCGGATCGGCTTGGCGAGGAAGTCGTCCATGCCGGCCTGGCGGCCCGCCGCGCGATCGTCGACGGTGGCGTTCGCGGTGAGAGCCACGATCATCGGCCGGCCGCCCGGTGGCGGATCGGCCCGGATCAGCCGGGTGGCCTGCAGCCCGTCCACGTCGGGCATGCGGACGTCCATCAGCACCAGGTCGTAGGGGACGTCGTGCACCGCCCGGACCGCGTCGGCCCCGTTGTCCACCATGTCGACGCGGTGGCCGCGCCGGGTGAGCAGGAGCTCGGCGACCCGCTGGTTGGTCGGGTTGTCCTCGGCGACCAGGATGTGCAGCGCGGTCTGCCCGCCGGCCGGCGTCTCGGCGACCGGCCGGCGCGGCGCGGGCTTCTCGTCGCTGAGGCCGGCTCGCACGTCGACGTCGAAGGTCGAGCCCTCGCCGGGCGTGCTGTGCACCGTGATCGTGCCGCCCATGGCCTGCGCGAGCCGCAGGCTGATCGCCAGGCCCAGCCCGGTGCCCGCCCGCCGGCGCGTGGACGACGCGTCGACCTGGGTGAACGCCACGAACATCCGCTCGATCTGGTCGTCGTCGATGCCGATCCCGGTGTCCCGGACGGCGATCCGCAGGCGAGTGTGCGCGCCGCCGGGTTCGGGCCGGGCGGACACGCTCACCGAGACGCCGCCCCGATCGGTGAACTTCACCGCGTTGCCGAGCAGGTTGACCAGGATCTGCCGGAGCCGGCTCTCGTCCGTGACCACGGTGGCCGGGCAGTCGGCCGCGATCTCCGAGGTCAGCCGCAGCCCCTTGGCGTCGGCGGTCAACGCGACCATGCGGACCGCGTCCTCGACCAGCCCGCGCAGCTCGACCGGCTGCTCGTCGAAGTGCAGTTCGCCCGCCTCGATCTTGGAGAAGTCGAGGATGTCGTTGATGATCCCGAGCAGGTTGTCGGCGCTGCCCCGGACGATGTGGACCAGCTCGCGCTGCGGGCCGGTCAGGGTGCCGTCGTCCAGCATGCCGATGCCACCGAGCACGGCGTTCATCGGCGTGCGGATCTCGTGGCTGGTCGCGGCGAGGAACGCCGACTTGGCCGCGGTCGCGGCGAGCGCCTCGTCGCGGGCCCGGGCCATCGCGGTCATCGACGAGTTGACGGCGTGGGCCATCTGGGCGAGCTCGACCGGGGCGGTCACCGTGGCCGGCCGGGTCAGGTCGCCCTCGATGACCCGCGCGGCCGCCCCGGTGACCTCGGTCGCCGCCGTGGTGATCCGGCGGGTGATCCACCGCCCGGCCCCGACGACGAACAGAGCGGTGATCACCGAGACCACCACGATCAGGCGGCGGGTGTCGCGGGCGCTGTCGTCGATCGCCCGCTGGCGCTGTTCGAGCAGGCGGTTCTCGTGGTTGCGCATGGCGTTGACCAGGTCGATGATCTCGTCGTGCCGGTCGGCGCGACCGCGATCGGGCACCGGGGTGGCCGGCGTCGACTGCGCGATCAGCGGCTCCAGCCGGTCCAGCAGCCGTTGCTGTGCCGCATCGCTCGCGGTGCCCTGCCGGACCTGGTCGAGGGTGTGCGCGAGAGCGGCCACCGACTGCTGGTAGCGCTGCAGGGACGCGGGCGTGCGGTCGGTCAGGTAGCCGCGGCCGCCGCGATCCACCAGATCCAGCTGATCGTCGAGCCGGAGAACCGCGCCGAATGCCAGCTGCGATTTGCTCAGCGGCTGACGGGCGTGGATGAGCTCGCCGATCCGGGTGTAGGCGCTGGCGCCGACGACGAGCAACGCCACGAGCGCGACGGCGAAGCCCGCGCTGAGCATCCGGGCTACGGTCCAGCGCACCTGCACATTCCGGAGAATAAACGTCTTTAGTGATCAATTACGGCATTGGGGCCATCGCCGGGGGAGTGTCACCCGGTCAGCTACCGGAGCGGCGCAGCAGCCAGACGAAGTACGGGGCGCCGACCAGGGCCATCATGAGTCCGGCGGGGATCTGCGAGGGCGCGATGAGCGTACGGCCGAGGGTGTCGGCGAGGCAGACGAGCAGTCCGCCGAGCAGCATCGCGACCGGGATGATCCGCCCGTGCCGGACCCCGACGAGGCCGCGGGCGACGTGCGGGGCGACGAGACCCACGAAGCCGACCACGCCGACCGCGATCACGCTCACCGCCGCCGCGACCGCCGCGATCGTCAGCAGCAACAACCGCGCGCCCTCCTTGCGGACGCCGAGGATGCGCGGGGTGTCCTCGTCGATGGCCAGCAGGTCGAGCTCGCGGCGCAGGCCCAGCACGATGGGGGTGGCGAGCAGCAGAACAAGGGCAACGGGCCAGACATCGGCGAAGGTACGGCCGTACGTCGTGCCGGAGAGCCAGGTCAGGATGCGCGGCGTGTCCCACGGGTCGGCGCGCAGCAGCAGGAAGGTGCTGATGTCGCTGAGCGCGTAGCCGCACCCGATGCCGATGAGCAGGAAGCGGTCGGGGAGCAGCCCGCCCCGCCAGGCCAGCACGGCGATCAGGGCGAAGGTGCCGAGCCCGAGCGCGACGGCGGTGACGATGAGCGCGGGCCGCCCGGCGGAGGCGGCCGAGGTCACGACGATCACCGCGCCGAGGCCGGCCCCGGCGGTGATGCCGAGAATCCCCGGCTCGGCCAGCGGGTTGCGCACGGTGCCCTGCACGACCGTTCCGGCGAGGGCGAGCGCCGCACCGGCGACGATCGCCGCCGCGACCCGCGGGGCCCGGTCGTCGAGGGCCCGGGCGATCAGCTCCGGCGCGGTGCCCTGCAGCCAGAGCGCCAGGTCGCCGGTGCGCAGCCACAGGCTGCCGGCCAGCAGGCCGACCAGCGCCGCCGCGGCGAGCAGCACGGCCGCGACGGCGACGACGGTCAGGAAGCGGCGGTGTGAGCGGACCGCGACGTGCGCGCGGGGCGCGTCCCGGGCCGCTCCGGCGTCGCGCAGCCGGAGCGCGAGGACCACGATGACGACGGCGCCGAGCAGCGAGGTCGGGATGCCGGTGGGGATGGAGGCGGCCGCCTGGGCGCCCATGATCGCCCGGAGCACGGCGTCGGCGAGGAGCACGAAGAGCGCCCCGACGAGCCCGCAGGCCGGGATCAGGAAGCCGTGCCGGCCGAGCACCCCGATGCGGTTCGCGGCGAGGCGCACGGCCACCGGGGCGGCGAGGCCGACGAAGGCCAGCGGGCCGGCCAGCGTCACCGAGATGCTGGTCAACAGGACGGCGCAGAGGATCGCGACGATCCGGGTCGAGCGGATCGGCACGCCCAGCGAGGCGGCCGCGTCGTCGCCGAGGCCGAGCACGTCGAGCCGCCGGGCCAGCAGCAGGGCGACGACCAGGACGACGGCGATGACCGGGGCGGCCCGCTCGGCGGCGTCGAGGTTGAGCTGGGCCAGCGAGCCGCTGCCCCAGGCGTACAACCCGGTGGTGCTTTCCTTGAAGAGAATGAGCAGCATCGCGGTGGCGGCGTCCAATGCCATCGCGATCGCCGAGCCGGCCAGGATCAGGCGGGTCGAGGCGAGGCCGGCGGCGTTGCCGGCGAGGCCGAGCACGAGGGCCGCGGCGAGCAGGCCGCCGCCGAAGGCCACCGCGCCGGAGGCCCAGAGCGGCACCGCCAGGCCGAACGCGGCGACCGCACACAGCGCGAAATAGGACCCGGCGGTGACGGCGAGGGTGTCCGGGGCGGCCAGCGCGTTGCGGGTGACCGACTGCAGGAGCGCCCCGGCCGCGCCGAGCGCCACGCCGACCGCGATGCCGGCGAGCATGCGCGGCAGGCGGGAGCCGGTCACCACGTCCGCGACCGGCACGCCGCCGACGCTTTCGTGCGCCCCGAGCAGGTAGCGCAGCAGGTCCCAGAACCCGATTCCGGAGGTGCCCTGGGTGACGTGCCACAGCCCGGCGATGACGACGAGGACGAGCAGGGCGGCCAGCACGGCCACCCCGCTCGCCCGGCGGCCGAGCCGGAGGGAGGTGCTGCTCACGCCTTGGTCAGGATCTTCACGTACGCGTCGATCGCCTGCTCGTTCGACAGCGGGCCACCGGCGCCCCAGACGCCGGCCGGGAACGCGTACGCCCGGCCTTCCTTGACGGCCGGCAGCGCCGTCCAGATCGGGCTCTTGGTCAACTCTTTGACGTAGCTGTCCGCGGTGTCGTCGTCGGAGTAGAACAGGGTGGCGCTGCCGACGGCGGTGAGCCCTTCGATGTCGGTCTGCGCGAGACCGTAGGCGGGGTCGACACCGCCACTGCCGTACGCCGAATTAATCTTGTCGGTCCAGGCCGGGGTCATCCCGAGCTGCTCGCCGAGCTCGGTGAACAGCGCGCCCTTGCCGTACGGGCGGATGACCACGTTGCCGCCCTCGATCCAACCGTCGAAGAACAGGAAGTCCTTCGCCGTCACGTTCGCGGCCGTGACCTTCTGCTTCGCCTCGGCGAGATGCTGGTCGAACTGCTTGAGCACCACGTCGGCGCGTTCGGTGCGGCCGGTGGCCGTACCGATCATCGTGCTCTCGCCCCGGCGTCGAGATCCGGCCGCGCCAGGCGCACCAGCAGCGACTCCAGCAGGGAGGTCATCTCGATCGGCGTCGGACCGGCGAACTCGACCGGCGTGCGGTCGGGGGCGAAGAAGGCATCGTGGAACTGGGCGGCCGCCGTCAGCCGGCCGCCGTGGACCACCCCGGCGGGCAGCCACAGGCCGAACCCGGGCGGCACCGTGAAGATCCGGTTCCCGACCCGGGAGGTCAGCGTGCCGCTGCGGACCCAGACCAGCTCGTGCATCGGATGCGAGTGCGGCGACCACTCGGTCGGGACCCGGGTCACCTCCGACTCGGCGATGATCGCCTGCGGCGCGCGGCCGCCGGCCGGCACCGACACGGCCTGGCGCAGCACCGTGCCCTGATCGCGTCGCCAGGTGCCCAGATTGAGGTCGTCGTGGGTCGGCGCAGCCATGGCGGCGAGATTACGCGTCTGCCTCCTGGCCGCGGGCTGTCCACCCCCGCCCGCCGGCGCCGGTCCCGTACGCGTCCTTGACCGCGTCGGGCAGAGCGAAGAACGTGCGTCAGGCAATGGTTCCGCTGAACTCGCGGGCGGAGTTTTCGCCGATGAAATCGCGGCGGAACGTGGCCAGCAGCATGGTGAGCACCAGCCCGGTGCCGTACGGGGCGAGCACCAGCGCCAGCAGCCCGTTCGGCACGGCGGAGCCGACGATCCGGCCGCGGTCGTCCAGCGGCGCCGCCGCCAGCGTGCGCAGGCCGGAGCGGATGCCGGCGATCGCGGTCAGGTCGTAGAGGACGGCGAGGACGACCCGGATCACATCGCGGCCATTGCCGGCGATGCCGATGGTGAAGCCGGTGGCCATCCCGCCGACCAGGGCCAGGGCCAGCAGGAACACGACGGTGGCGCCGGCCCGGCGACGCCAGTAGGCGCCGCCCCGGGTCTGCCAGGTCAGGCCGAGGAACGGGACCGGCACCGCGCCGCCGTTCTGCCGGGCGATCGTGCGGAGCCGGGCACGGCGTACGTCATCGGGGATGGGGGCTTTGCTCATCTGCGTCGGCTTTCGTCAGAACAGGTTCTTCACGCCGTGCCAGAGGCTCTTCGCGGCTTCCTGCGGGTGCTCGATGTCGTGGCCGACCTTGTGGTACATGCCGACGACATCCTCGTCCCAGGTGGTCTTGCCGGTGTCGACCAGGCCCTCGCCGATGCCCTTGAGCACGCCGTCCTCGCTGATGTGCTCGGTCCAGTGCCCCTCGTGGCCGGCTTCATAACCAAAGGCGCCGACGCCGTACGACGTGAACGGCGCGAGCACCGGCCCGACGTACGGGATGAAGTCGGTCGCCACGCCGGCGCCGATCGCGGCCGCGTTGGAACCGCCGTCGACCAGGATGGCGTGCGTCCACCCCCAGCCCTTCTCGTGGTCCTCCTTGGCCTGCGCCCAGGTGGCGAACGCGCCCAGCACGACATCGACGGCCGGCACCCCGTCGAGCAGGCGGGACAACTTCCCGCCGTCCTGCAGCACGCCCATCCCGTCGGCCAGGTCGCCGAGCGAGCTGCCGAGGAACCGGCCGCCCTTGAAATGCCCGGCCACCTTCTCGGCGGCCGACAAATCGGTGACCAATCCCTTGCGTACGGCCCGCATCTCGGCCAATTCACCGGTGAGCGCCGCCTTGGCGTTGGAGCCGGCCGGGCTGTGCTTGCGGGCGTACCGGGTGTCCTTGTACTGGCGGTTGAAGTCATCCAGCTTGGTCTTCGCGTCCGCGGCGTACTCGTTCGGCAGGGCGTAATAGCCCTTCAGCGACGCGGCCAGGATCGCCACGTCCGCCGACTTCAGGAACGAGGTCGGCTCGCCGGCGATCGCGGCGGTGATCTCGTGCAGCATCTCGGTGGCCGTGTCCCGCGCGTCCTGGGCGGCGTCCTCCGCGGCCTTGGCCGCGGCCGAATACTGCCGCATCGCGGCGAGCACCGGTTCGGTGTAGACACCGGGCGGCACCGAGCCGTCCGCGCCGACCGGCACGCCCGCGTCGAGAGCGTCGGACACCGCCAGATCAAGCTGCCGCTGCGCCTGCTCGAGATCGGCCGACAGCGTCGCGAGGGTGCGGCCGGCGAGCTGCACACACGAGCTGAGCTCGACCACCGCGGTCGCGTCCTGCTCCCAGGCGCCCTTGAACTCCTCGGCCGCCGCCCCCGACCACCCGGCGTCACCGATCAGCTGGTCGACCCGCTTGCTGAGGGCCTCGGCGCTGCCGCGCATCTCCTCGGTGACGCCGGACAGCAGACCGGACGCCTTCTGCAGGCCGCCGATGTCGCCACCGATCCTCATGCCTCGCCCATCACCTTGTTGTAGAGCGCGACCACATCGGAGTCGTTCTCCTTGTAGTCGTCGTGGCACTCGCGCAGCTTCACCCCGTGCTCGTCCATCGCCGCGCTGATGCCCGCGTTCAGCGACGCGAACAGCGACAGCACCGCGGCGATCCCCGCGTTCAGCGTGGCGTCGCCACCGTCGACCGGCGCCGGGGCCATCCGCGGCCGCAGCCCCGCGAACTCCTCCGACTCCGCGGTGAACGCCCCCGCCAGATCACCGAGGTCGCCGTAGACGACCTGATAGCCCGCGCCCATCAGCCCTCCTCCGACGCGGCGACGACGGTCGCCGCGTCCCATCCGTGCACGTCGGCGGCGTAGACCGGGTCGACCTGGACGCGGTCCACGCCCTGGGTGCGCAGCCACGCCACATACGCATACATCGGCATGCCCAGCCACGGCTGGAACGGCCCGAGGGTGCGCACCAGCGCCCCGGCCGACGTGAACGCCAGCCCCACCGGCTCCCCGCTGCCCGCCAGCCGCCGGATCTCCACCGCCGGGTCCCGCTCACTGCCCACCCGCACCGGGCGCGCCGGCACGAACACCGTGTCGCCGTCCGCCGGAAGCTCCATATCGACCACCACCCACGCTCTCGCCTGGACAGTAACAACGCCCCGGAATTCGCACCGCCCCGGCGCTACGAGGCGCGGCTCAGCGGTCACGCCACGAGAGCGGCGAAAGTGCCACCAGCCGGAGCGCCGCACGCGTTTCAGCAGCCCCAGCTCGTATCCGAACCCGGCAATCCCTTCCGCGTCAGCCGGTCCATGAAGGGGTGTCGGCCTCCCCGGACTGGGGCTGAAGGCCTGCCGCGGCGTCGCGCGTTTCCCTCACGCTCTCTTTTCGCGTACGCGGTGCCCCACTCCCGTAGCAGTCGGTCCCGGCAGGTGCAGCTCACCCTCCGCGCGCCCGCTGCGGGCGGGCCCGGCCCCGACGCCTTCCCGGCCGCCGACAGGCCTCGCGATCAACCGCCCTGACCTGGGCGAGCAGCAGTGTGTTCGGCGGTTTGCTCTGCACACGTATACGCGCGGATCCGCGCGCATCGGTAAGCAGAGCAAACCGGGCACGTGGGTGTAGGCGTGCGGCTGCGCGAAAGTCGCGGTGCGTGCTCGTGTCGGACGCCGGTCGCGTGGTGCGGGCGCGCCCGTGGCGTGCGGTGTGGCGGGTCAGAGCAGGCGGTCCTGGAGGCGGTGGATGGCGCGCAGCAGGTCGGGGCGGTGCTTGGCTGCCTTCATCCAGGCCGGTAGCTGTTCGATCATGGTCATCGAGCAGCAGGACACGGCCGGGCCGCGCTCGCGGAGCTCGGCGGTCACGTACTGCTCGAGCAGCGTCAGATGCCGGGCGTTGTAGGCCCACAGCACGTGCCGGCGGACGTCGGTGCGCAGCCATAGCGGTAACCCGAAGTAGGGATCGTCCGGTCCGGTCAGGTGTGGCAGGAGACGACCGGCGCCGTGCCTCGGCGCGTCCCATTCGGCCGTGTGCCCGCAGCCTGCGCAGATGAGCCGCCGGCGCAGCCAGGTCGCGTCCGGGCGGTCGGCGTCGGGGTCGGCGCGGACCGATGCGGGGCCGGCGCAGGCCGGGCAGCCGACGAGGATGTCGTCGGCGAAGCGTGCCAGCCCGGCCGACGGGTCGCGGAAACGCAGGCCGCTTGTCCTCATGAGCGCCAAAGGTACGGACGCCAGGAATGCTGAGGTAGCGATTTTCAGGGCAAACTGACGAACTCACCTTCGCGGGCTTCCTCGGCCTCCGGCGGGCCGTCGCCGGAGAGGAGTCCCTCGGCGACGCCGTCGGCAGCGAGGGCCCACTCCTCGGATCGGGGAAACATGGTCTTCTCGTAGGCCTGGACCGCCTCGCCGGTGGTGGCCGCGGCGGCCAGCGCGAGGGCGAGGTCGCAGGCGTCGAGCATGGCCAGGTTGACGCCGACGCCGACCGGGGGCATCAGGTGGGCGGCGTCGCCGAGCAGGGTCACGGTCGGCACGTGCGCCCAGGCGTGCGGGACCGGCAGGGCGAAGATCGGGCGATCGACGTAGCCGCCGTCGTTGTCGGTGATCATCGCGAGCAGTTGCGGCGCCCAGCCGGCGAAGGCGTCGAGCAGGTGGGCGCGCAGCCCCGCGGTGTCGTCGAGGGTCAGTCCGTTCGCGGTGATCCAGTCGACCGGCACGCGCTGCATGAGGTAGACGCGGATGTGGTCGCCGCTGTTGCGCTGGGCGAAGACGCCGCGGTCGCCGTCGGCTGCGGCCGCGCTGCCCGGGCCGACGAGCTCGGCCAGCGCCGCGTGCCGGTTGTCGACGTCGTCGAACCGGGCTTCCAGGAAGCTCACCCCGGTGTGGTGCGGCGTCGCCGGTGACACCGCCGGGCGGACCCGGGAGAAGGCGCCGTCGGCGCCGATGACCAGGTCGGTCTCGACGGTCGTGCCGTCGGCGAAGTGCAGTTGCCGGGGGCCGTCGGCCGGGCCGCTGATCGACGCCAGCTCGGCGCCCCACCACACGGTTCCCGGCCGCAGCGAGTGGAGCAGCAGGTCACGCAGCTGGCCCCGGTCGATCTCCGGCTTGAACCGATCGTCGGAGTCCGGGACGTGATGGAACTTCATGGTCCCGGCCGGGTCCAGCTGACGCATCTCCTGGCCTTCCGGGCGGGCCAGCTTCCAGAACTCGTCGATCAGGCCGGCCTCGCGCAGGGCGAGCTGGCCGTCGTCGGTGCGCAGATCGAGTGTGCCGCCCTGGTTGCGGGCGTCCGGGCCGGTGTCGCGGTCGAAGACGGTGACCTCGATGCCGCGCTGCTGAAGGATGCGGGCGCAGGTCAGGCCGCCGGGGCCGCCGCCGATGATGCTGATTCTCGAGCCGGTCATGGTGTTTCCTCTCGATGGTGGGATGGGGTTACTTCG
This sequence comes from Actinoplanes sp. NPDC026619, assembly GCF_040638295.1. Taxonomy (NCBI): domain Bacteria; kingdom Bacillati; phylum Actinomycetota; class Actinomycetes; order Micromonosporales; family Micromonosporaceae; genus Actinoplanes; species Actinoplanes sp. NPDC026619. The sequence continues at coordinate 4,526 of NZ_JBEZYA010000057.1, read as the reverse complement.
CCAGGGCGGTCTGCGGCTCCGGCGTGGGGGCCTTGGCCGCGGGGCCGCCGCGCAGCGGGACTTCCTCGAGGAAGACCGCGGCGAGCAGGGCGACGGCGCAGACGACCGCCGTGACCAGGAAGATGTGCCGCACCCCGGCGGCCGCGCCGGCGAGCTGGGCGGCGGCGACGCGGCCGGTCACGGCGTTGGTGAACAGGGTGCCGAAGACGGCCACCCCGACCGAGCCGCCGAGCGTGCGGAACAGGTTCGTCGCCGCGGAGGCGGTGCCCATGTCACGCATCTCGACGCTGTTCTGGGCGATGGTCGTCGCCATCTGCATGGTGAAGCCGAGCCCGACGCCGATCAGCGCCATGTAGCAACTGGTCGTCGTGCGGGAGGTGTGCACGGTCATGGTGGCCAGCAGGCCGGTGCCGGCGATCAGGAAGCCGGCGCCGAGCACCGGGAAGATCTTGTAGCGGCCGGTGGCGGTCATCCGGCGGCCGGCGATCTGCGACATCACCACGACCGGGATCATCAGCGGCAGCAGGAGCAGGCCGGAGTTGGCGGCGGAGGCGTGCTGCACGGTCTGCTGGAACAGCGGCAGGTAGAGCGAGCAGCCGAACATCACCACCCCGGCCGCGGTGATGACGGCCAGCGCGAGCGGGAAGTTGCGGTGCCCGGTGAAGATCCGCAGCGGCAGGACCGGCTCGACCGCCCGCCGTTGCGACGCCACGAAGGCGATCGCGAAGACCGCGGCGCCGGCCAGCAGCGACACGACCGGCCAGGAGCCCCAGGGGTACGTGCTGCCGCCCCAGGTCGCGCCGAGCGTGAGGGCGCCGATCGCCGCGGTGAGCAGGCCGATCCCGGCCCAGTCGATGCGGGCCTGGACGCGGGTCACCGGCAGCTTGAGCATCAGCGCGCACCACACCAGGGCGAGCGCGCCCAGCGGCAGGTTGAGGTAGAACGCCCAGCGCCAGCCCAGATGCTCGGTGACCACGCCGCCGAGCAGCGGCCCGCCGATCGTGCCCAGCGCCATCACCGAGGCGGTCATGCCCTGGTAACGGCCGCGTTCCCGGGGCGGGACGAGCGTCGCGATCAGGGCGAACGCGCCGGCGCCGAGCCCGCCGGCGCCGATGCCCTGCAGGGCGCGGAAGCCGATCAGCTCGGTCATCGTGTGCGCCGCGCCGGCCAGGCCTGATCCCGCGAGGAACACGACGATCGCGGCGAGGAAGACGTGCTTACGACCGTACAGATCACCGAATTTGCCCCAGATCGGGGTGGAGATGGCGGTGGTCAGTGTGTAGGCGGTGACGACCCAGGCGATGTGCTCGAGGCCGCCGAGGTCGCCGACGATCGTCGGCATCGCGGTGCCGACGACCATGTTGTCGAGCATGGCGAGCAGCATCGCCAGCATCACGCCCAGCAGCGTCCATCGCACCTGGGGCTGGTTGTCGGTCATGGCGCACCGTCCTGGTCGTCTCGGGGATCACCTGCTCCCCAAGAAAAGCAGACACAGTTCAAAAGTGCAACGAGTCAACTTAGTCTGTGATTTCACTATCGGATATGCTCAACTGATGACCGAGCTCCCGGTCGGGCGCCGCGAACGCAAGAAAGCGGCCACCCGTCAGTCGATCGCCGACGCCGCGCTGCGGCTCTTCCTCGCCCAGGGCTACGACCGGGTGAGCATCCGGGACATCGCGGACGCGGCCGACGTGTCGACCACCACGCTGTTCAAGCACTTCCCGGGCAAGGAAGCGCTGGTGTTCGACCAGGACGAGGACAAGGAGGCGGAGCTGACCGCGGCGGTCCGGCAGCGGCCGGCCGGCCGGAGCGTCGTCGACGCCCTGCGCGATCACATCCTCACGGTATGGCTTCCGCACGCCACCCACCCGCAGATGGCCGAGTTCACCGGCCTGGTGAGCTCCACCCCGGCACTGCGTGCCTACGGCGAGCAGATGTGGACCCGGCACACCACCGCGCTCGGCGCCGCCATCGCCGCCGAGTGCGGCGCGGCCCCCGACGATCTCGCCTGCCTGGCGCTGGCCCGGTTCGCGCTCGACGTGCCGGCCCTCGTGCGCGGCCGGGCGGACCCGGAGCGGGCCGTCGAGGAGGTCTTCGCCATCCTCGCCCACGGCTGGCTCGCGGCCGATCGGGAACCGCCGCGTCGCGGCGCAATCTAGGGTGGCCAGGTGAACAACGGTGGCTTGACCCTGATGGCCGTGCACGCCCACCCGGACGACGAGGCCACCAGCACCGGCGGCGTGCTCGCCCGCTATGCCGCCGAGGGCGTCACCACCGTCGTCGTGACCTGCACCGATGGCCGCTGCGGCGACGGTCCGGCCGGCGTCAAACCGGGGGAGGCGGGCCACGACCCCGAGGCGGTCGTGGCGACGCGCCGGCAGGAGCTGGCGGCCAGCTGCGCCGTCCTGAAGGTCACCCACCTCGAGACGCTGGGATACCACGACTCCGGGATGATGGGCTGGCCCACCAACACGGCGCCGGGAGCGTTCTGGACCACCCCGGTGGCCGACGCCGCGCAGCGGCTGGCCGACCTGATCCGCCGGTACCGCCCGGACGTGATCGTCACCTACGACGAGAACGGCGGCTACGGCCACCCGGACCACATCCAGACCCATCGGGTGACGATGGCCGCGGTCGAGCTGGCCGGCCGACCGGCCAAGGTGTACTGGAGCACCGTCCCCGAGTCGTGGACGCGCGACGTCGTCGCGCTGATGCGGGAGGCGGGGCTGGGCTGGGACGAGACCGAGGTTTCCGAGCTCCCGCCGATCGGGCTGCCGGACGACCAGATCACCACCTGGATCGACACCACCGGGGTGAGCGACCAGAAGTACGACGCGCTCGCGGCGCACCCCAGCCAGGGCGACGGCGCTCTCTTCCTGAGCCTGGGCAAGGAACGCTTCGCCCAGCTGATGGGAAAAGAGGCCTTCCTGCGGGTGTACGACACGACCGCCGCGCCGCTTCCCGAGAACGACCTGTTCGCCGGCCTCCGATGACGCGACCTCACCGCCCGCATTCTGTTCGCCAGGATCGGAGCCCGCCCCCGTGGAGCGGGCTCCGGAATCACTGGGCCGGCGACGTGGCCTCCCACTCGGGCCCGAAGGCGTGTCCCGCGCTGTAGTCGCCGTGGCAGGTCGGTGGGGATTACTTGCTCTCGCGACCCATGAGGACTCCGGATCAGAGGAAGCCGTCGAGGGCGGCGGTCGGGCGGCGGGTGGCTTCGTCCCACGCGGAGCTGTTGTATGCGGTGAGCGACGGGTAGCCCTCGGGCTCCCAGAAGAAGGTGCCCAGGCCGCCGAAGGCCGTGATCCCGGTGACGAACGCCTTCAACGAGTCACGCACCTGGGTCGGCTTGCCCACCGGGCCGCCGTACTCCACCTGCATGACCGGCTTGCCGTACGTGGTCTGGATCGTCTTCATGTTCGCCAGGATGCCGGGCACGTTGCCGCCCTGACCATACGAGGACAGGCCGGTGATGTCCCACTTGCCGCCGTTGGACCTGTAGGCGTCGAGGAAGTTCGTGACACCGGTCAGGTTCTGCGGCTGCGCCAGGTGTACCAGCACCGGCGTGCTCGGGAAGACCGTCTTGGACATGTTGTACGCGGCGTTGAGCAGGCCGGTCATCTGGGCCGGCTTGCTGAGGCTGCCGGTCGGCTTGCAGATCCCCGAGTTCTGCTCGTTGCCGATCTTCACCCAGCCCGGCGTCACCCCGTAGTACTTGATCACGTTCAGCGAGTGGTAGACGTAGTCGTTCATCGCCTGCACCATCTGGGCGTACGTCATGCTCGCCCACGCCGCCGGCGGGTTCTGCACGCCGGCCGAGTTCCAGGTGTCGCCGAAGTGAAAGCCGACCAGCACCTGCAAACCCGCGGCCTTGGCCCGCTTGGCCAACTGCGCGGTCTCCTCGATGCTGCAGTGCCCGTTCGTCGGGTCGCTGGACGGGTTGACCCAGGTCCGCAGGCTGACCGCGGTGATGCCGTAGTCCTTCAGGATCGATAGCAGGTCACGCTGGACACCGTTCTTGTCCTTCCAGATGTAGCCCTTGGCCTCCAACTGCGGCAGCCAGCTGACGTCGGCGCCCTTGACGAAGGTGGTGGCCGCGTCGGCCTGGCCGCGCAGCACGGTGGTACCCAGCGCGAGCGCTCCGGCGCCGGCGGCAGCACCCGCCAGCACGGAGCGGCGCCGCAGGCCGCTGCTCTTCTGGTTGTTCTCCGGCATTTCACACCTCACGGGGAAGGGGGATGCACAGCTTCGTGGAAGCGCTTTCCGGGGCGACATTGTCGCCCAACACTGTGAAGCCTATCAATGTCTGATGGGATGAAAGGCCAGTTCAAAGCTGTTTTTCAGGAAAATGTCCCCGAAGGTGCGGGCGTTGAGAACACCACGCGATGTAACCGGTTTCAGGCACGCGATACCAGGACAGCGACCTGCCCATCCCTAGAGCGCATCTGACGGATCATGGTCGGCTCCGGTCGGGTTTCGCGCGTAGCCAGATCATGATTGAGGCGATGGTTACCGTTGCTTCGTAA
>NZ_JBEZYA010000056.1:0-31641 GCF_040638295.1 Actinoplanes sp. NPDC026619 | reverse complement strand
GGGGCTGAGGGCGCAGGGGCTGAGGGCGCAGGGGCTGAGGGCGCAGGGGCTGAGGGCGCAGGGGCTGAGGGCGCAGGGGCTGAGGGCGCAGGGGCCGAGGGGCGCAGGGGCTGAGGGCGCAGGGGCCGAGGGGCGCAGGGGCTGAGGGCGCAGGGGCCGAGGGGCGCAGGGGCCGAGGGGCGCAGGGGCTGAGGGCGCAGGGGCCGAGGGGCGCAGGGGCTGAGGGCGCAGGGCCGCAGGGCGCAGGGCCGCAGGGCCGCGGGGCCGCAGGGCGCGGGCCGCAGGGCGCGGGGGCGGGGCGCGGGGCTCGGGGCTCGGTGGGCGTTGGACGGTGGGTGCGCGGGGTGGGGTCGAGCGGAGGTCGGTGGGCGGGGCGCGGGGGGCGCGGGGGGCGCGGGCGCTCGAGGGTGAGAGGGCGTGGGGTGAGGGGTGCGGCGTGGAGAGCTGACGCGTTTGTGGCGGCGCGTTGGGGCGCGAGGTCGGCGGTGCGGCGGTGATGGCGGTGTCTGCTGTCGAGGGTTTGGTGCTTGAGGGGTCAGCTCCACAGGGTTACGTGCACTGACGGGCGGAAGTGGCTCACGTTTACGCCGGAGCCGCGCATCATGGCCTGGATCGCCCGTGGGGTTGCGGCGAAGCGGGCCAGCTCCGCGGCCGCTGAGGGGGCGCCCTGGTCGGCTCGGGTCAGGGAGTGCCAGACCGATTCCAGCGTGGCGTAGGGGCCGGCCAGCTGCACCAACTGGCCGCTGCGGACGTCGGGGGCGACCGTGAAGGACAGGGCCGGGGCCACGCCCTTTCCGCGTTTTGCCTCCTCCAGCGCAGCCGCGTGGCTCTGGAAGATCTGCTGATGTTCCTCGGGGACGGCCAGGCGGCGCAGCAGGGCCGGGATCGCGCCGGTGTCGGCGGCGGCCGAGGGGCCCAGCAGCCAGGTCTGGTCGCGCAGCTGGGCGGCTGATGCCCGCACGCCGGCCAGCGGGTGGGCGGCGCCGGAGACGACCACCACGCGGTAGTTCATCACCGGGCGGGCGAGCAGGCCGCTGTCGGCGGCGGGGCGGGGGCCGATCGCGATGTCGACGGCCCGGGTGGCCAGCAGCGCCGGGAAGGCGGCCGGGTTGTGGACGCTCAGTTCGACGTCGAGGTCGTCGGCGCGGCCGGCGAACAGCTCGATCAGGCCGGGGGCCGCATACTCGGCGAAGAGGCTCGAGGCGGCCACCCGCAGCAGGCGGCGGCCGCTGCCGGCGGTGCTCACCTCGCGGACCGTGATGTCCTGCAGGCCCAGCATCTCGGCGGCCCGGCTGGCCAGGCGCAGGCCGCCGGGGGTGAACGCCAGGCCGGCGGCGGTGCGCGTGAAGAGCTGATCGCCCAACTCCTTGCGGAGCTGCCCGATGTGCAGGGAGATCGCCGACTCGGAGACGCTCAGCTCGGCCGCGGCCAGCTTGACCGAGCCCAGCCGCACGACGGCCGAGTAGGCGCGCAGCTGCGTGGGGGTCATAGCCCGAGCCTGCCACGTCGCGCCATCGCGATCCCCCTATGGAATGTTGTGAGGGAGCTTAGGGTTTCCGGCCCACTGCCGCCAGGATGCCGACCAGGCGTGGATCGGGTTTTTGCACGCCGGGCGCCGGCCGCCACTCGGTGGCCAGGGCGATGCCGGGATCGACCAGCTCCAGCCCGCCGAACAGGGCGCCGAACTCAGTGTGGTCGCGGGGCCAGACGTCGCTGCGGCCGGACTTGAGCATCACCTCGTAGCGGGTGCGCTCCTCGGCGGTCATGAAGTCGGTCGTCATGTGGGTCACGGCCAGGTAGCTGCCCGAGGGGAGGGCCTCCAGCAGTTCCTCGACCAGGGGCTGGGCGGCGCGGCGGCCGGGGATGAAGTGCAGGATCGCGACCAGCATCAGCGCGATCGGCTCGTCGAGCGAGATCGTGTCACGCAGCGCCGGGTCGCCGAGGATCTTCGACGGCTCGCGCAGGTCGGCCTCGAGGTAGGTGGTGCGGCCCGCCGGGGTGCTGTTGAGCAGCGCCTGCGCGTGGGTCATCACCATCGGATCGTTGTCGACGTAGACGACCTTCGAGTCGGGCGCGATGCGCTGCGCGACCTCGTGGGTGTTACCGGCGGTGGGCAGGCCGGTGCCGACGTCGAGGAACTGCCGCACGCCCGCCTCGCCGGCCAGGAACGAGACCATCCGGCCGAGCACGTCACGGTTCGCTCGCACCCCCGTACGCATGCCGGGGAATTTCTTTTCTATCTCGTCGCCGGAGGCGCGGTCGGCGGCGAAGTGGTCCTTGCCGCCCAGCCAGTAGTTGTATCGCCGGGCCGGATGCGCCACCGAAGAGTCGATGGCCGGCCTTGTGCCATCCCCGTTGGTCGAAGCCATCCCCCGACCATAATGGAACGGCCCGGGCCACAGTGGACCCGAGCCGTACTCACAGCAACTGTTAGCTTACGGAGACCGCGGCCCAGGCGGCCGCGGTGGCGGCGTACTGGGTGCTGCTCGCCCCGAACAGGTCGGTGGCCGCCTTGAGCGTGGCGGTCTTCGCCGCGCTGTAGTTGCTCGACGAGGTCAGGTAGGTGGTCAGGGCCCGGTAGAAGATCGCGCCGGCGTCGTCGTTGCCGATGCCGGTCACGGTGCCGCTGTTGCAGGTCGGGCTGCTGTACGAGACGCCGTTGACGGTGTGCGCGCCGGAGCCGACGGCCAGCAGGAAGAACGCGTGGTTGCCGACGCCCGAGGAGTAGTGCACGTCGAGGTTCTTGACGGTGCTGCTCCAGCACTTGGCCGAGCTGCCGTCCTTGGACGGGTCGTCCATCCAGCGCAGCGGGGTGCCGCTGGCCACGACCTTCTCGCCGATCAGGTAGTCGGCAGTGTCCTTGGCGTTGTTCGAGTAGAACTCGACCAGGGTGCCCATGATGTCGCTGTAGGACTCGTTGAGGCCACCCGACTCACCGGAGTAGGTCAGGCCGGCGGTGCGCGACGTGACGCCGTGGGTCATCTCGTGGCCGGCCACGTCGAGGGTGACGAACGGGTTGTAGGTGCTGCCGTTGCCATCGCCGTACGTCATGCAGAAGCACGAGTCGGACCAGCTGGCGTTGAGATAGCTGTTGCCGTAGTGGACCCGGTTGTAGCTGCCGGTCCCGTCGCCGGCGATGCCGGAGCGGCCGAACTTCGACAGGTAGAAGTCCCAGGTCTCGCTCACGCCGTACTGCGCGTCGACGCCCAGGGTGGCCCGGTCGGTCAGCGCGCCGGTGCCCCACTTGTTGTCGGCGTCGGTGAACAGGGTGCCAGATCCGATCCGGCGGTTGTTCATGTCGACCGTGTACGTGTTGCCGCGGGTCGGGTCCTTGAGCTGGTAGGTGCTGCCGGACAGGGTGGTCTCGAGGGTGACCGCGCCGACGTTGTAGCCGGTTCCGGAGCCGGTGACGGTCTGTTCCTCGGCCCACTTCTCGACGACCGCGCCGGTCGACGCGTTCACCAGCACGTGCTGCAGGCCGGCGGCGGTGGTCACCTCGGTGCGGTAGACCAGCGTCGGGGTGGCCTCGCGAGCGCTGACGGCGAGGGTGGCGGCGCCGGTCGCGGTGCCCTTGAGCGCGGCGGCCGCGGCGGCGCCGGCCTTGGTCGCGGTGAGCGCGGGGGTCACGGCCAGAGACAGGGGCGAGGCGAGCGTACGGGTGACCTCGCGAACCGAGCCGTCGGCGTTGAGGTGGGCGATCACGTCGCCACCGATGACGTCGATGCCCTTGTAGGTGCGGTTCATGTGCACGTGGCTGGCGCCGGTCGCGTCCAGCTGCGCGGCGCCGCGGGCGGCGAACGAGTCGGACGAGCCCGCCGCGAACAGGGCGGCGTGGTCCTTGACGGCGGTCTGCGCGAACGCGGTGGCCTGGGCCGGGGTGCTGGGCCGGGCCGCCGGAGCGGCGTTCGCCGGGACCGTGGCGATCAGGCCGGCGGCCGCGGCGAGCGAGGTGGCGCTGAGGATGACTCTGGTGCGCACCGGGGGGTTCTCCTCTCATGGTCCGGCCGGGCTAGGCCGGATGACCATTGAGTTTCGTGAATGCCTGGCCCGGTGTGAAGACCCTGGCCTGTTACCAATCCGTGTCGTCGTGTTCACAGTTCGCACAGTCCGAGTTGGACCGTGTTGTGCACGGTGACCGTTTCGTGGGTGTCGATGGCCATTGAGTTACTTGGCGTACTCGGTTCCTGTGTGAAGGCAAGCGCTTGCTACCAGCTAGTAGGTAAGCCTATGAAGTGGCTATGAGATACGGAGAGTAATGAACAGCAACTTACTCTCCGTAAAGAATCCTGAACGTCATATATGTCTAGCGATATGGAACCCGTGAATGACATTGATATGACCAGGCGAAACCCCTATGAGTACCCTCTGGTGAAGTGCCAATATTCGATGACTTCGATCAAGATTGGTTAACGGCGCTGTAACCGAGCCTCGTTAGGTTCCTACGCACCGTGAGATCGACTCATCTGCATGTCTGACTAGAGCGGGAGTTCGATGAGTACGACACCCTGCGCCCCCGTCATCGCCGTAACCGGTGCCTCGGGGATCGAGCCGAGCCCGTACCTCGTCGCCGCGGCCACCGCCGCCGGCGCGACGGGCATCATGGACCTGGGTACCGGCGAGGCCTGGACGATGCGCCTGCTGCGGCAGGCGGCGGCCCGGGCCACCGAGCCGATCGGCGTGCGCGTCGGCGCCCGGTGTGCCGCCGGCCTCGACGACGTCCTGACCGCCACCGGCGGCCGCCTCGCCGTCGTCGTGCTGACCGCCGACGCCGCCTGGCCGGTCCCGGCCGGCCAGAACGTCCTGATCGAGGTCACCGATGTCGCCGAGGCGCGCGCCGCCGTCGCCGCTGGCGCCCACGGTCTGATCGCCCGCGGCATGGAGTCCGCCGGCCGGGTCAGCGACCTGAGCACGTTCGTGCTGCTGCAGGCCGTGCTCGACGCCGCCGGCGAGATCCCGGTCTGGGCGGCCGGCGGCATCGGGCCGCGCACCGCCGCCGCGGTGATGGCGGCCGGCGCCGCCGGGGTGCTGCTCGACAGCCAGCTGCTGCTGATGCCCGAGGCCGACCTGCCCGACCACAGCCGCGCCGCGCTCGCCCGGATGGACGGCACCGAGACGGTCGCCCAGCGCCAGGCGTCCGGGCTGCTCGGCGTCGGCGCAGACGGCCCGCTCGCCGCCGCGTTCGCCGCCCGCTGGGCCGACACCGGCGCCGCGATCCGGGCCATCCGGGCCGCCGCCGACGAGGACTGGGCGACGGCGGCCGGGCTGCTCGCGCCGGGTGGGCCGCTCGCCGCGGCGCTCGGTGTCGACCTGCCGGTCGCGCAGGGCCCGATGACCCGGGTCAGCGACGAGCCCGCGTTCGCCGCCGCGGTCGCCGCCGAGGGCGCGCTGCCGTTCATCGCGCTCGCGCTCGCCGACGTGCCGAAGACCGAGCAGATGCTCGCCGGAACGGCCGCCGCCCTGGGCGATCGCCCGTGGGGCGTCGGCATCCTCGGGTTCGCGCCCGACCACGTGAAAGCCGGTCAGATCGAGGTCATCCGGCGGGTGCGCCCGGCGTACGCCATCATCGCCGGAGGCCGCCCGGCGCAAGCGAAAGCGCTGGAGGCCGAAGGCATCCGGTCGTTCCTGCACGTGCCGTCGCCCGGCCTGCTCAAGCAGTTCCTCGCGGCCGGCAGCCGCCGCTTCGTCTTCGAGGGCGCGGAATGCGGCGGTCACGTCGGGCCGCGCGCCAGTTTCCCGCTCTGGGAGGCGCAGCTCGCGGTGCTCGACTCCTTCGTGGACGAGCACCCCGCCGCCGCCGGCGGCCTGCAGATCTTCTTCGCCGGCGGGGTGCACGACGCGCGAAGTGCGGCGATGGTGGCGGCTCTTGCCGCGCCTCTCGCCCGGCGGGGCGCCAAGATCGGCGTGCTGATGGGTACGGCGTACCTGTTCACCGCCGAAGCCGTCGCCAGCGGCGCCATTCAGCCGCTGTTCCAGCGCGAGGCCGTCGCGGCCGAGCGGACCGCGCTGCTGGAGACCGCGCCGGGGCACGCCACCCGCTGCCTGGCCAGCGGATTCGCCGACGACTTCCACGCGCTGCGGGACGGGCTCGAGGAGGCCGGCGTCGACCACCGGCAGATCTGGGAACAGCTGGAGATGCTCAACGTGGGCCGGCTGCGGGTGGCCAGCAAGGGCCTGCGACGCGAAGGCGACGCACTCGTCGAGGTGGACGAGGCGGGCCAGGCGGCCGAGGGCCTGTTCATGGCCGGCCAGGTGGCGGTGCTGCGTTCGTCGGTGACGACGATTGCCTCGCTGCACGAGTCGGTGACCTCTTCCGCGTCCCGGCTGCTGGCGTCGCTCGCCGCCACGCCTTCTCCCGCTGTGCCGGACGACGCGGCAGCGCCGCTGGACATCGCGATCATCGGGATGGCCTGCGTGTTCCCCGGCTCGGCGGATTTGTCAGGCTATTGGCGGACGATCTTGGGCGCCGCCGATGAGATCACCGAGATCCCGCCGGGCCGCTGGGACGTCGACACCTACTACGCGCCCGAGGTCGGGCCGGGGCAGAGCGGCCGGGTCACCGTCTCCAAGTGGGGCGGCTTCATCGAGCCGATCCCGTTCGACGCGATCCGCTACGGCATCCCCCCGTCCGCGCTGGCCAGCATCGACCCGACCCAGCTGCTCGCCCTCGAGGTGTCGCAGCGAGCCCTGCTCGACGCCGGTTACGCCTATGACACAGCGGGCGCCGACCACTCTCGCACCGGCGTGGTCTTCGGCGCCGAAGCCGGCGGCGACCTGGCCGGCGCCAAGACGCTGCGCGCGATCCTGCCCTCGTACGTCGGCGACCTGCCGCCCGGCCTCGACGAACAGCTGCCGGCGATCACCGAGGACTCGTTCCCGGGTGTGCTCGCCAACGTGATCGCCGGGCGGATCGCCAACCGGCTCGACCTCGGCGGCCCGAACTTCACCGTGGACGCCGCCTGCGCCTCGTCGCTCGCCGCGCTCGACGCCGCCTGCAAGGAACTCGCCACCGGCGGCAGCGACCTGATGATCTGCGGCGGCGCCGACCTGCACAACGGCATCAACGACTACATCATGTTCACCTCGGCGCACGCGCTCTCGCCGACCGGCCGCTGCCGCACGTTCGACAGCACCGGCGACGGCATCGCGCTCGGCGAGGGCGTGGCCACCGTCGTACTCAAGCGGCTCGCCGACGCCGAACGAGACGGCGACCGGGTGTACGCGGTGATCAAGGGCCTCGGCGGAGCCAGCGACGGGCGTGCGCTCGGCCTGACCGCGCCGCGCGCCGAGGGACAGCGGCGGGCGCTCGACCGTGCCTACCAGGTCGCCGGGATCAGTCCCGCCGCGGTCGGCCTGGTCGAAGCGCACGGCACCGGCACGGTCGTCGGCGACCGTACCGAGCTGGAGACCTTGACCCGGCTCTTCGAAGATTCTGGCGCTTTGGTTGGACAGACCGCGCTCGGCTCGGTCAAATCGCAGATCGGGCATACCAAGTGCGCGGCGGGGCTTGCCGGCGTCATCAAGGCCGCGCTCTCGCTGCACGTCGGCGTCAAACCGCCCACCCTCAACCTGACCCGCCCCAACCCCGCCTGGTCGGCCGCCACCAGCCCGTTCGCCTTCCACACCTCGGCCCAGCCGTGGACCGAGCCGGCCGCCTCGCGCATCGCCGGGGTCAGCGCGTTCGGCTTCGGCGGCACCAACTACCACGCCGTCCTTGCCGCCCACCCGGCCGCCGCCGAACCCCGGCACGGCCAGGGCACGTGGCCGGCCGAACTGTTCGTCTTCCGGGGGAGTGACCAGGCCGCCGCCCAGCGGGGCGTGCGCCGGCTCCTCGATCGACTCCAGGTCGTCGCCGGCTTGCGCGAGCTGGCGACGACCTGGGCCGGTGAATCCGACCCGCGCACCGGGCCGGTCCGCATCGCCGTCGTCGCCCGCGACCCCGGCGAACTGTCCGACCTGCTGGAACGCGCCCTGGCCGGCGAGCATTCACCGCAGCGCGGGCTGATCCAGCCGGCCGCATCGACCGACCCCGGCAAGGTCGCGTTCCTCTTCCCGGGGCAGGGCAGCCAGCGGCCCGGCGCGCTCGCCGAGCTGTTCATCACGTTCCCCGAGCTGCAGCACTACCTGTCGCTCGGCCAGGAGTGGGCGGACGTCATGTTCCCGCCGGCCGCGTTCGACGACGAGACGTCGGCGGCTCAGAAGTCGCAGCTCCGCGACACCCGCAACGCCCAGCCGGCGCTCGGCATCGGCGGGCTCGCCGTCGACCACCTGCTGCGCCGCCTCGGCATCCGGCCCGACCTCACCGCCGGGCACAGCTACGGCGAGCTCGTCGCGCTCTGCGTCTCCGGCGCGTTCGACCCGGCCACGCTGCTGTCGCTGAGCAGCTCCCGGGCGGCCAGCATCCTCGCCGCGGCGGGCGACGACCCCGGCACGATGGCCGCGGTCAGCGGGACCCCCGCTTCCATCACCGCCGCGTTATCGTCGGCCGGCCTCGCCGAGACCGTGGTGATCGCCAACCACAACGCGCCCGCCCAGGCCGTCATCTCCGGGACGACTCCGGCCGTGCGGACGGCGGTGGCCGCTTTGGGTACGGCCGGGCTGACCGCCCGGTCCATTCCGGTGGCCTGCGCCTTCCACAGCCCGGTCGTCGCCGGCGGCAGCGCGCTGTTCGCCGACGTCCTGGCCGGGGTGGACGTTGCGGCGCCGGCCGGTGAGGTCTGGTCGAACCGCACCGCTTCGGTCTATCCGGACTCCGCTTCCGGGGTCCGCGAGGAACTGGCCGCCCAGATCGCCTCGCCGGTCCGGTTCGTCGACCAGATCGAGGCCATGTACGCGGCCGGCGCGCGCGTCTTCGTCGAGGCCGGGCCCGGGCAGGTGCTCACCGGCCTGGTCGGCAGCGTGCTCGGCGACCGCCCGCACCTCGCCGTCGCCACCGACGGGCGGGACGGCCTGCGCGCGCTGCTGCTCGCCGTCGCCCAGCTCGCCTGCGCCGGCGTTCCCGTCAACACCGGCTGGCTGTTCCGCGGCCGCGAAACCCGTTCCGCCAAGACGTCGCGGCCGCTCTGGACCGTCGACGGCCATCTCGTACGCGACCAGCACGGAGCCTGCCTGCCCGGCGGTCTCGCCCCGGCAACGCGCATTCCCGAGGAGTTGACCATGACTACGCATCCCCAGCAGCAACAGGCTCCGAACACCCAGAACGCACTGCTCTCCGAGTACCTCCGCACCACCCGCGAGATGATCACCTCGCAGCGGGACGTGATGCTCGCCTTCCTCGGCCACCAGCCGGCCACCACCCTTGAAGCGGCCCCGGTCCACTACGAGCCGGCCGCCTATCAGGCGCCGTATCCGCAGGAAGAGCTCGTGCCGAGCATGGCGGCGCCGGCGCTCGAAGCCGCCTATGCCAGCCCGGCGCCGGTTGCTCCGGTCATCGTTGCCGCGCCTGTTACGCCGGCGATGGATGTTCAGGGTGCGGTGCTGTCGGTGATCAGTGAGCGGACCGGGTACCCGATCGAGCTGATTGAGCTTGATCTCGACCTGGAGGCCGACCTGAGCGTCGACTCGATCAAGCGGGCCGAGGTGGCGGGTGAGGTCGCGTCGCGGCTCGGCCTGTCCGTCGACGGGGACGAGTCGGAGCTGGAGGACCTGGTCAAGGCACGGACGGTGCGCTCGATGGTGGACTGGCTGGACAGCCGGATCGCGCCGGCGCCCGCAGCCGTTAGCCCGACGAACGTTAGCGCCACGAACGTTAGCCTGACGAACGTTAGTGGGACGAACGTTAGTGGGACGAACGTTAGTGGCACGAACGTTAGTGCGACTAACGTTAGTGGGCCTATCGATGTTCAGGGGGCCGTGCTCTCCGTCATCAGCGACCGCACCGGTTACCCGGTGGAGCTCATCGAGCCCGATCTAGACCTCGAAGCCGACCTCAGCGTCGACTCGATCAAGCGAGCCGAGGTGGCCGGCGAGGTCGCGTCCCGGCTCGGCCTGTCCGTCGACGGCGACGAGTCGGAGCTGGAAGACCTGGTCAAGGCCCGCACCGTACGGTCCATGGTGGATTGGCTGGAGAGCCGGATCAACGGCGCCGGCCCGGCCGCGATCGAGCCGGCGCCGGAGCCCGTCCAGGAATCCGGCGGCATCGCCCCGCAGCGTCTCGTGTCCCGCCTGCAACCGGCCGCGGCCGGGGAAGGCGAGGTGCGCCTCAATGGCGCAAGGTTTCTAGTCTCCGGCGGAATCTCGACGTCGGCGCAGCTCGGCGGCCTGCTGGAAATGGCCGGCGCCGAGGTCGTGACCGGCGGCAACGCGCACGGCCTGATCCTGCTCGACGGCCTCGACGACGGCCCGGCCCTGCTGCCCGACCTGTTCGGGCAGATCCGGCAGTCGCTCGCCGGCGGGGTGCGCTGGGTGATCGCGGCCGGCCGTCCCGGTGACCGCAACGACGGCATGCCCGGCCTGTTCCGCACGATCGCCCGCGAATACCCCGAGGTCACCGCCCGGTACGTCGAGTTCCGCACGGAGATCGACACTCCGGCCGCACTGTTGCGGGAGCTGGCCGAGACCGGCGTGGCGCCGGTCATCGCGTACACCGAGGACGGCCGCCACGGCGAGGACCTGGTGAACGAGGGTCTCGGCGTGCTGGCCGACGGCGGCGCCGGCCCGGCCGGGGACGGCGCGTCCGAGGCCCGGGCGCTCGGCCTCGACCAGGACTCGGTGCTCGTGCTGGTCGGCGGCGCGCGCGGCATCACGCCGTGGTTCGCCCGTACGGTCGCCGCGGCGGCCCGCTGCCGGGTCGAGCTGATCGGCCGCACCGCGCTGCCGGACGGCCCGGCCGGCGACGACCTGCCGGCCGGTCTCGACAAGGCGGGGCTGCGCAAGGAGCTGGCCCGGCGCGGCATGCGCTCGCCCGCCGAGATCGACCGCGCCGCGTCGGCGGTCCTGGCCGCCCGGGAGGTCGAGGCGACCATCGGCGAGCTGCGCGAGCTCGGCGCGACGGTCAACTACCACGCCGCCGACGTACGGGATGAGCAGGCGGTCCGGCAACTGATCACGAAGATCCACGATGAACACGGGCGGATCGACGGGCTCGTGTACGCGGCCGGGGTCATCGAGGACAAGCTGATCGCCGACAAGTCGCCGGAGTCGTTCGCCCGGGTGTTCGGCACCAAGGTCGACGGCTGCCGCACGGTTCTCGGTGCGCTGGCCCATTCAAGAACCGAGCCGAAGTTCGTGGTGCTGTTCGGCAGCATCGCGGCCGCCTACGGCAACCGGGGGCAGAGCGACTACGCCGCCGCCAACGACGCCCTCGACACGCTCGGCGCGCGCTGGGCCGACGCGTACGGCAAGCGGGTCCTGACCGTGCATTGGGGTCCGTGGGCGCCGGGAGCCGGGCACACCGGGATGGTCACGCCGGAGCTGATGCAGGAGTACGCGCGGCGCGGCATCGCCCTGATCGACCCCGAGGAGGGCGCGCTCAGCCTCCTGCGCGAGCTGGCCTGGGGCTCCGCTGAGACCACCTCGGTCGTCTACACCGCGTCGGGGTGGTGACGGTGCAACTGCAACAGCCGACCGCCATCGTCGGGATGGCCGCCATCCTGCCCGGCGCCGGCGACCTCGGCACCTACTGGCGCAACCTGGTCGAGGGCCGGGACGCGATCACCGAGGTGCCGTCGGCCCGGTGGGGTGGCCCGCACTACGACCCCGCGCTCAGCCATCGGCCGGACCGGCTCTACTGCAACCGCGGCGGGATCGTCGACGAGTTCGCCACGTTCCAGCCGCTGAAGTACGGCATCATGCCGAACTCGGTCGACGACATCGAACCCGACCAGCTGCTCATGCTGGACGTGGCGGCGTCGGCCATCGAGGACGCGGGCGGCTACGACAAGATGCCGGACGCCGACCGGATCGGCGTGATCGTCGGCCGCGGCGGCACGCTCAGTCCCGGCCAGGCCCGGCACGCCCAGCGGGTCCGGCTGCCCACCCAGATGCTGCAGATCCTGCGCGAGCTGCTGCCGGAGCTGACCGACGAGCAGATCGAGCGGGTGCGGTCCCGCTTCGACGACCAGCTCGGGGAGTTCCACCCGGAGGGCACGATCGGCCTGGTCCCCAACCTGGCCGCCTCCCGGGTGGCGAACCGGCTCAACCTGCGCGGCCCGGCGTACACGATCGATGCTGCCTGTGCCTCTTCGCTGCTCGCCGTGGACCAGGGCATCAGCGAGCTCGCCGCGGGCAAGCTCGACGCGGTCCTGGCCGGTGGCGTCCATCACGTGCACGACATCAGCTTCTGGTCGGTGTTCAGCCAGCTCAAGGCGTTGTCGCAGCAGGGCCGGATCCGGCCGTTCGACGCGAGCGCGGACGGCCTGCTGATCGGCGAGGGCACCGGCATGGTGGTGCTCAAACGGCTCGAGGACGCGGAGCGCGACGGCGACCGGATCTACTCGGTCATCCGCGGCACCGGCGTCTCCAGCGACGGCCGGTCGGCCAGCATGTTCAACCCGGCAACGTCAGGCCAGGTGCTCGCGTTGCGCCGGGCCTGGCAGGCGGCCGGTCTCGACCCGCGGTCGAACGACGCGCTGGGGTTGCTGGAAGCGCACGGCACCGCCACGCCGACCGGCGACGCGGCCGAGCTCACCTCGATGGCCGAGGTCTTCGGCCCGCACGAGGGCGGGGAGCGGGCGGTCATCGGCTCGGTCAAGTCGATGATCGGGCACGCCATGCCGGCCGCCGGGATCGCCGGCCTGATCAAGGCGGCGCTCGCCGTCCACCACGGCGTCCAGCTGCCGACGCTGCACGTCGACACTCCGCGCGCGGAGATGGAGCGGACCCGCTTCGAGCCGATCGCCAAGGCGCGCCAGTGGGACAGCGCCGGTACGCGCCGGGCCGGGGTCAACGCGTTCGGCTTCGGCGGCATCAACGCGCACGTCATCCTCGAGCAGTGGACGGCGCCGACCCGTACCGCCGCCTCGGCCAAGCCGCGCGAGAAGATCCTGCGCCTCGCCGCCGAAACCCCCGCCGAGCTGCTCAAAATCCTCGACAACCCGGCGACCGCGAAGATCGGCACCGGTAGATGCCGGCTCGCCATCGCCGACCCCACGCCGGCCCGGATCGCCGCCGCCCGCAAGATGATCGAGCGCGGCGAGCCGTGGCGCGGCGGCCGTGACGTCTGGTTCACCACGTCGCCACTGCTCGGCGCAAGTGGCGGCGGCAAGATCATGTTCGTCTTCCCCGGCGTCGAGGCCGAGTTCGAGCCGCGCACCGCCGACGTGGCCGCGCTGTTCGGCCTGCCCGACCGCGAATGGTCCGCCGCCGACCTCGGGCAGCACGGCACCGGCCTGGTCGAGAGCGGCGTCCTGCTCGACGAGGCACTGCGCAAAATCAAGATCCGGCCGGATGCGTACGCCGGTCACAGCCTCGGCGAATGGACTGCGGCCCGGGTCAGCGGGTTGATGAACACCGCGGCCGTGGGGGAGTTCCTGCACGCCTTCGACGCCGACTCGGTCGAGGTCTCCGGCTATGCGTTCGCCGCCATCGGGGCCGGGGTCGACGACGTCGTGCCGCTGCTCGCGGACTATCCCGGTGTGGTGCTGTCGCACGACAACGCGCCCGCGCAGACCGTCGTGAACGGCCCGGCCGACCAGATCGACCGGCTCGTCGACGACCTGCGCGCGCAGCGGATCATGTGCCAGGCGCTGCCGTTCCGGTCGGCCTTCCACACGCCGGCCTTCGAGCCCGGCCTGCGGGCCATCGGCGAGGCGCTCGGCCGCTGGCAGATCACGGAGAGCCGCGTCCCGGTGTGGTCGGCGACCCTGGCCGCGCCGTTCCCGGCCGACCCGGAGCAGGTCGGCGAGGTGTTCGTGCGGCACATGGTCACCCCGGTCCGGTTCCGCGACACGGTGGCCGCCATGCACGACGCCGGGTTTCGGATCTTCCTACAGGTCGGCGCGGGCCAGCTGGCCTCCCTGATCGCCGATAACCTGACCGGCCGCGAGCACCTGGCCATGCCGGTCAACGTCTCCCGCCGCGACGGCCTGGCCCAGCTGCGCCGGGTCGCCGCCGCTCTCTGGGTGGAGGGCGCAGAGCCGGATTTCAGCCTGCTCGAACCGGCCCCGTTCGGCTCCCGGATGGTTCCGCCCGGCGCGGCCCGCGGCCCCGCGGTACGCCTGGATCTCGGCGGCCCGCAGATCACCCTGGGCGCGGGCGCCGCCCAGCTCATCGATCGCCAACTGGTGCGCCCCAGCACCACCCCAGGACGGGACGGCGTCGCTACGCGGGGCGGCGTCGTCCCCCCGGCGCCCACGGCGCGACCCCCCGCCGCGACCCCGCCGCCGGCCACCACCCGCCCGGCCCCGCACCCGGTCGGCCCACCGGCAGCGGCGTCGCGGCCTCCCCAGGGCGCCCGGCCGGCGGCGGGCAACCGGCCAATCCCGGCAAGCCGAACCGCAAACACCCCGACCGTCAGCGGCCCGAACGTTAGTCAGCCGAACGTTAGTGGCCCGAACGTTAGTCAGCCGAACGTTGGTCGCCCGAACGTTAGTGGCGCGAACGTTAGTGGTCCGAACGTTAGTGGTCCGAACGTTGGTCGCACTAACGTTAGTGCGGCTAACGGTGGTTCGGGCGTGGCCAGTTCGGGGGCGGCCGACACTGCAGCGGCGTTGGGCGCGCTCAAGCAACTCGCTGAGCACTCCACCGCCGCGGCCGAGCTGGCCGCCTTGCTCCAGGCGACCGCCACCGACGCCGTGACCATGCTGACCGCGACGGCCGCGCCGCCAACAGAACGACCGATCCCAGCGACCTCGCAGCCACGGCCGGGCAGCGGCCGTCCGCCGGCGACGAGCAGCGGCCGTCCTCCGGCAACGGGGAACGGCCAGCCGGCGGCAACGGGGAACGACCAGCCGGCGGCGGCGAGCAGCGGCCGTCCTCCGGCAACGGGGAACGGCCGGCCGGCGGCGACGGGTAACGGTCGTCCGCCGGCGGCGACCGGCCGGAGCGGTGGTGCGCCGTCTCAGAGAGCCGGCGGAAACGGTGCGGCGCCGGCGTTCCCGGTCGGTGCTCAGCGGTCCACGCTGCGGGTGTCGATGGACGCCATGCCGTACCTGATCGATCACTGCTTCTATGCCCAGCCCCCGGACTGGCCCAACGTGGACGACCGCTGGCCGGTGGTGCCGGCCACCGCGGTCGCCGAGCACATGCTGGACGCCGCCGCGGCGGCCTCGCCCGGCTTCCGGGCGGTGGCCATCCGGGAGGCGCGCTTCAATCGGTGGCTGATCGCGGCCCCGGCCACCGATGTCGAGATAACCGTCAAGCATGACGGCTCCGGGGAAGCGACCGTCATCCTCGGCGGCTACGCGCGTTCGGTCGTCGAGCTGGCCCCGGCGTACCCGGAGCCGCCGTTGGATCTTTGGTCGCACGATCCGGGCACCGAGCGGCCGGCGACCGTCGACGCGAAGACGATGTACGACGAGCGGCTGATGTTCCACGGGCCGCAGTACCAGGGTGTCTCCGCCGTGCACGCGGTCGGTGACATGCACGTCCGTGGTCAGGTCATCACGCCGGCGGCCAAGGGTGCGCTGCTCGACAACGCGCTCCAGCTGATCGGCAACTGGATCCTCACGACGCAGGCGACCCGGACGGTGGCGCTGCCGGTGCGGCTGGGCCGGGTCAGTTTCTACGGCCCGCATCCGGCGGCCGGGACCGTGGTCGAGTGCGTCTGCCGGATCAGCACGGTCGACCACGAGCAGATCGTCGGCAACTGCCAGCTGGTGGTGGACGGCAAGCTGTGGGCGCAGATCGAGGGCGTGATCGACCGGCGGTTCGACAGCCACCCGACCGCCCGGCCGGCCGAGCGTTTCCCGTCCCGTTACCACATGTCGGAGGAGCAGCCGGAGGGCTGGACGCTCGCCTACGACTACTGGACCGACCTGGTCACCCGGGGGATGGCCGCGCGCGGCATCCTCGGCGCGGCCGGCGCGCAGGAGTACGAGCGCAAGCCCCCGGCCGCCCGCAAATCGTGGCTGCTGGGCCGGATCGCGGTCAAGGACGCGGTCCGCTTCCGGCAGTGGGCGGCGGGCCACCGGGACGTCTTCCCGATCGAGCTGACCGTGGTCAACGAGCCGAACGGCCGGCCCCGGGTCCGGGTGCGCCCGGACAAAGGGCTGCTCGAGTGCGACGTGTCGCTGGCGCACAGCACCGACATAGGGGTCGCGATCGCCCGGCCGTACGACCAAAAATCCGAACAGGGCGTGGGCATCGATGTCGCCGAGGTGAAGCCGGTCGAGGAGTCGACCGTGCGGTTCGCGCTGACCCCGGGCGAGCAGGACCTGCTGGCCAAGCTCGGCGACCGCGACCTGTGGTTCACCCGTTTCTGGGCGGCGAAGGAGGCCGTCGCCAAGGCCGAGGG
Source organism: Actinoplanes sp. NPDC026619 (assembly GCF_040638295.1). Lineage (NCBI taxonomy): Bacteria > Bacillati > Actinomycetota > Actinomycetes > Micromonosporales > Micromonosporaceae > Actinoplanes > Actinoplanes sp. NPDC026619. The sequence goes on along the minus strand of NZ_JBEZYA010000056.1, from coordinate 15,251 downwards.
CACCGGTTTCGACGGCCGCCCGCGCGACTTCGTGATCACCACGCACGGGCCGCACGGCCTGACGGTCGCGGCCAACGGCCGTACCTATCAAGTCGCCCACCGCGAGGTGGGAAATCCGCCGGACCTTCCCGCCCGCCGTTACGTCGTCGCCTGGACCTGGGGCCCGGAAGGGTCCGTGAGATGAAGGAGTTATCCGTGATCCCCGTCGACACCCCCTCGGTCACTGCCGAGGTCACCCGAGCTCTGCAGGCGGTGCTCGGCGACTTCGGCGCCGACGCGCCGATCACCCCCGAGAGCACGTTCCGCGACGACCTCGGCATGGAGAGCATCGACGTCGTCGCGCTCGCCGGCCGGTTGCAGGCCCGCTACGGCGCCGGCGTGAACCTGGCCCAGTTCGTGGCCAGCCTGGACGTCGACTCGGTGCGCGAGCTGCGGGTCGGCCAGCTCGTCGACCACATCGTGCTGTCGATGAGCGCCGCCGGGGACCGGTTGTGAGCACTGTCCGGGTCAACGGCGTCGACCTGCACGTGCAGGTGCTGACGCCGACCGGCGTGGCCGACCCGCCGACCGCGGTGCTGCTGCACGGGCTGGCCACCGACTCGATGGCCAGTTGGTACTTCACCATGGCGTACCCCCTGGTCGAACGGGGTTTTCGGGTGGTTTTGCTGGATCTGCGGGGGCACGGACGCAGCGAGCGGCCGGCGCTGGGCTACGCGCTCGGCGACTTCGTGGACGACCTGGACGGCCTGCTCGACGGGCCGGGGCCGTTCCTGCTGCTGGGCAACTCGTTCGGCGGGACGGTCGCGTTCGCCTACGCGGCCCGGCATCCCGGCAAGGTGTCCGGGGTGGTGAGCATCGAGTCGAGCCCGCCCACCCCGGTCTGGTTCGCCCGGCTCACCAACCGGCTCAGTCAGCTGGCCGAGGCGGTGAGCCGGCCGCGCACCCTGGTCGCGGTGGGCGCCAAGCGCGGGGCCCGGGGAACGCAGCGCGCGCAGGAGGCGGCCCGCCTGCTCGCCGAGACCAGCGTGCGCGAGGAGCTGCCGGCCAGCCGGCTGCCGTCGCGCGCTCAGCTGCAGGCGATCACCTGCCCGGTGCTCTGCCTGTACGGCGACCGGTCGCACGTCGTCGAGATGGCCCCCGAGACGCAGCGCCTCATGCCACAGGCCGCCCTGCGCGTCTTCACCGGCCAGAAGCATTCGCTGCTCGTCGACCAGCCCGAGGACGTCCGGGCGGCGATCACCTCTTGGATGCGTACCGCCCGACTCGGAGGCCACGATGCCTGACCTGGACCGCCCTGACCTGGACCGCTCGATCATCATCAGCAACGGCCGCTGCGGTTCGACGCTGCTCTCCGACCTCATTCACGAGGAGCCGGAGACGCTGTCGGCGCAGGAGTTCTTCATGACCATGGCGCCGTGGTCGCGCTCGATGGAGGTGCTGACCGGCGCCGAGTACTGGGACGTCCTGTCCAGCCCGAAAGAGGAGATCTCCACGCTTTTCCGAATCGGTTTGCCGCCTAAGGAAGTGCGCTATCCCGATACCGGCAAGTGGGCTTCCGAGCGGGAGAACATGCCGCGGATCCTGGGCATCACACTGGCCAAGCTGACCGATGACCCGGATGCGCTCTTCGAAAAGCTCGCGGATGGCGTGAAAGCGTTTCCCCGGCAGAGCGTCGCCGCGCAGCACCAGGATTTCCTCGACCTGCTCGCCAGAACGCTGAACAGAAGCCGCTGGGTGGAACGCTCCGGCGGATCCAGCCAGGTCGCGCCGTTCCTGCTGGCCAACTACCCGGGCGCGCGGATCGTCTACCTCGAGCGCAACTGGGCCGACTCGGCCAAGTCGATGAGCAAGCACCCGTCGTTCCAGCTGGTGCAGCTGCGGGTGGAGGCGCTCAGCCGCTGGGGCATCGACCCGTTCCGGGTGCGTCCCGACCAGGAGGTGCCCGACGAGCTCGCGCCCTACCTGCCCGGCCGGATCACCCCCGAGCTGCTCCAGGCCCGCGGCCAGGACGCGAGCAAATACGTGCACCTGTGCGCCTTTATGAGCGCCCAGGCCCAGCAGGCGGTCGACGACGCCAAACCGGAACACCTGCTGCTCATGACGTACGAGGATCTGGTGCTCGACCCGGTCGGCCAGCTCACCAACCTCGGCGAGTTCCTGCAGTTCGACGACCCGGCCGGCTGGGCCGACGGGGTCGCTCACAAAGTACGCACCACATAGTTTCCACAAAGGAGAAACGGCCGTGAAAATACCCGCGTTGGCCGCCGCTCTCGTCCTCGTCGTGGCGTCCGCCGCCCCGGCGTCCGCAGCGACCACCGATACCTACGAATACAAGCTGCTTGCCAAGGCCAAGGCCGACGAGTGCTTCAACGGCATCGGTGTGCCCTATCCGGCCGGCCCGCCGTGCGCCGAGGGCCAGGCCAAGGTCAATCAGGCGTACGTCTGGGGCCTCACCAAGGTCGGCACCGACGTCTGGTTCGGCACCGGAACCAACAACAACTGCCTGACCAGCGGCGCCACCCTCGACGTGATCGACCCGGTGCTCAATGCCGACTACGTCTGCGAGTACGGCGAGAGCCAGGTTGCCAAGACCGACTCGGCCATCCCGCCGGAGATCGGCGACGTGCGCCCGCCGCAGGTGTGGTTGTACGACGCGCGCAGCCGGCGGAACACCAACAAGTCCGCGGAGATCACCAAGAAGTCGGCGGACGACAAGTACCGCCTCGATCACACCATCGGCCTGCGTGCGGCGGGCGCGTTCAAGGACACCGTCCTGCTGGCCGGACCGACGGCCGAGGGCTACGTGAACATCTTCGCGTTCGACTCGCGCTCGCACCGCTATCTGGGTTCGGTCACGTTCACCAACTACGGCAACGTGCGCACCTTCCTGCAGTACGACAACGCGCTCTACCTGGGCGTCGGCGTCGGCGTCAACGGGATGAGCGGTGGCGCCGTGCTGCGCTGGACCGGCTCGGCCAAGAGCCCGTTCACCTTCGACACGGTGGCGACGCTGCCGGTGCAGGCGGCCGACCTGACCCCCTACGACGGCCGGATCGCCGCCACCTCGTGGCCGGCCGAGGGCTCGGTCGCCTCCGCCGACAAGATGGCCGGCGTCTGGATCAGCCCGCTGCTCGCCGACGGCGCGCCCGGCCTGACCGCGGACGACGCGGCCGGCTGGACCCAGGTGTGGAACGCCCGCAAGTACGAGCCGGACAAGGTGGTCGCCGCCACCTACGGCATGGGCGGCGTCGCCTCCTACGGCGGCTACCTGTGGTGGGGCTCGATGCACGTGCCGATGAAGTCCACCAAGGTGCACCAGAAGGTCTACCCGCAGGACACCGACGAGGCCGCGCAGGCCCAGGTCAAGAACACCCAGCGGGCGACCTCCATCTTCCGCGGCAAGAACCTCGGAACCCCGGAACAGAAGATCGAGCTGGTGTACGGGGCGGCACAGTTGCCCGCCTACGACCCGGCCACGAAGACCTGGGCGGTGCAGTCCACGAACTACACGCCGGTGTTCGGAAAGTCCGGGTTCGACAATCCGTACAACAACTACACCTGGCGGATGACGGTGACCGACGGGAAGCTGTTCGTCGGCACGATGGACTGGTCGTACATCGTCCAGGACATCATCAACGGCGGTAAGACCGAGGCCCCGACGCTGGCCCAGCAGAAGGCCACGAGCATGGCGAACGTGGCCGCGCCGGACCCCGCCGGTTACGGCGGCGACCTGTGGATGTTCACCGACCCGGAGCAGCCGGCCACCGCGATCACCAAGACCGGCATGGGCAACTACCTGAATTACGGCATCCGCAACATGATCGTCGACGGGACCGGCCTCTATCTGGGCATGGCCAACCCGATGAACCTGCGCACCGACCTGACCGACGACGTGCCCGAGGGCGGCTGGGAGCTCATCCACCTTACGAAAGCCTGCAAGTAGGCTTACCGGCCCCGAACGCCCTAAGTGGAGGATGGCGGTATGAAACGGCTGGCACTGTTCCTCCCGTTCCTCGTCCTCCTTCTGCTGACGGGCTGTTCGGGGCCGGTCAAACCCAAGCCGACGCCCACCGGCGCTTCCGACCACACCATCAAGGTGGGCGCGCTCGACCGCACCTACCGGGTCTTCCGGCCCACGCTCACCGCCGGGAAGCCGGTGCCGCTGGTGGTGGTCCTGCACGGCGCCGCCGGCACCGGCCGGCAGGCCGAGATGTCGTACGACTGGGACGACGAGGCCATCACCGGCGGTTTCGTGGCGGCCTTCCCGGACGGGATCAAGCGCACCTGGAACGCCTCGCCGGACTGCTGCGGGGTGGCCGCCCGCGACCAGGTCGACGACGTCGCCTTCATCACCGCGATGATCGCCGAGATCGGCCGGCAGAGCCCGATCGATCCGGCCCGGGTCTACGCCACCGGCATCTCCAACGGCGCCCTGCTCACCTACCGCCTGGCCTGCGAGACCACCCTGTTCGCCGCGATCGCCCCGGTCGCCGGCACGATGATCAACCCGTGCCCGGCCCCGCGCCCGCTCTCGGTCCTGGCCATCCACGGCAAGGACGATCAGACGATTCCGTACGGCGGGGGAGCGGGCCGCCGGGACAACGCGGGCAGCGGCCGCCTCCCGGTGAAGATCGACGGTCCCGGCGTCGAGGCGCTGAGCGCCACCTGGCGCAAGACCGACAACTGCCCGGCGCCGGCCGTGACGTCCTCGGAGATGCTGACCACCACCATCGCGCACTGCCCCGGCGGCCGCACGGTCGAGCTGATCGCGGTCGCCGGCGCCGGCCATCAGTGGCCGGGCTCGCGCGGCCCCGGCCCGATCGCCTCCCGCCTGCTGCAGCTGGATCCGCCGTCGATGGCGATCGACGCCACCGACACCATCTGGCGGTTCTTCGACGCACCCTGACCGTTGACGCAACCGAATGGTTGCGATAGGTTCAGTGGCAACCAAACGGTTGCTACTGAGGAGACGTCATGGGATTTCCCGACCGCATCGAGCGCACCCTCCAGCTGGCCCACTCGCCGGAGCGGGTGTGGCAGGCGTTGACCACCGCCGACGGCCTCGGCACCTGGTTCGGCAACAGCGCCGAGGTCGACCTGCGGGTCGGCGGCACCGCCAAGCTGACCTGGACCAGCGGCGACACCGCCACGCTCACCATCGAGCGGCTCGAGGAGCCGCACGTGTTCGGCTACACCTGGCACATCTACGGCCTGCCCACCGAGGACCCGCGCCGCACCTACGTGGAGTTCACGCTCTCGCCGTCGGGCGGCGGCACTACGCTGACCATGGTGGAGAGCGGATTCGCACAGTTGCCCGACGAGCAGTACAAGACCGCGTTCGGCGGCAACAACACCGGCTGGGACAGCGAGTTGGGCGAGCTGGTCACGTACCTCGATGATCGCTCCTGACCCGGAAGCGGTGGCGCAGGAGGTCTTCGCCACCCTCGCCGATCCGAGCCGCCGGTCGATCCTGGCCGCCCTGGCGGCCGGCGGCCCGGCGACCGCGACCGACCTCGCCGCCCGCCTGCCGATCACCCGGCAGGCCATCGCCAAGCACCTCGGCCTGCTGGCCGAGGCCGGCCTGGTGGTGGCCGAGCCGGGGGAGCGGCGGCGGGTCCGCTACCGCGTCGACTCGGCCCCGATGAAGGTCGCCCAGCAGTTCCTGGCCGCCCTGGCCCGCGACTGGGACGGCCCGCTCGCCGCCCTGCAGCAGCACCTGGGCGAGGCCTAGAAGTAACCCTCGCGCTTGCGGTCCTCCATCGCCGCCTCGGAGACCCGGTCGTCGCCGCGGGTCGCGCCGCGCTCGGTGATCCGGGTGGCGGCGACCTCGTCGATGACCTTCTCCACGGTGTCCGCCTCGGACAGCACGGCGGCGGTCTGCGAGGCGTCGCCGACCGTGCGGTAACGCACCCGGCGCATCCCGGAGGTCTCGCCGTCGCGCACCTGGATGAACTCGTTGACCGCGTAGAACATGCCGTCGCGCTCGACCACCTCGCGGTCGTGGGCGTAGTAGATGTTCGGCAGCGGGATGTTCTCGCGCTCGATGTAGTGCCAGACGTCCAGCTCGGTCCAGTTGGACAGCGGGAACACCCGGATCGACTCACCCGGGTGGTGCCGGCTGTTGTAGAGGCTCCACAGCTCGGGGCGCTGGTTCTTCGGGTCCCACTGACCGAACTCGTCACGGAACGAGAACATCCGCTCCTTGGCCCGGGCCTTCTCCTCGTCGCGCCGGGCACCGCCGAACAACGCGTCGAAGCGGTACTTCTCCACCGCGTTCAGCAGCACCGGCGTCTGGATCCGGTTGCGGGTGCCGTCCGGCAGCTCGCGCACCAGACCGGTGTCGATCGCCTCCTGCACGCTGGCCACCACCAGGTTCAGGCCGAGCTCGGTCACCCGCTGGTCGCGGTATTGCAGGACCTCGGGAAAATTGTGCCCGGTGTCGATGTGCATCACCGGGAACGGCACGCGGGCCGGCGCGAACGCCTTCTCCGCCAGGCGCAGCATGACGATCGAGTCCTTGCCGCCGGAGAACAGCATCACCGGGCGCTCGAACTCGGCCATGACCTCGCGCATCACGAAAGTGCTCTCGGCTTCGAGGGTGTCCAGATGCGAGACGCGATACAGCTGGGGCGGGTGCTCGTCCATTGGCGAATTCTATTGACTATTGACTATGCGAACAATCGCGGGCAGGTGATGACCAGTTCGATATGTGGGAAGACCTGATCAACCACAGCTCATTCATAGACTTCAATGTTTGTCTCTCCTGCGTCCCCCGGAGGCGATCCCTGAGAGGTCGCCCGGCAGCACCACCCGAGCAGGAGGAAGGCAGATGCCTCAACTACCACCGGAGCAGGACAACGACGCCTACGTGCGCGCGGTCCACGACAAAGGGCTGGCGTTCGACCTCGGCACCATGTCCCGTCGCCGGATGCTCGCCGCGGTCGGCGGCGCCGGCGCGATCGCCGTGGCCGGCGGCGCGCTGATCGGCGCGAGCGGCAAGGCCGACGCCGCGGCGGCGGCCTGCCTGGCGGAGGTCGAGTCGGAGACCGCCGGCCCGTTCCCGGCCGACGGCACCAACGGCCCGGACGTGCGCAAGGTCAGTGGCGTCGTGCGCAACGACATCCGCTCCTCGTTCGGCACCTCGTCGACCGTCGCGACCGGTGTGCCGCTGACGTTCTCGCTGGTCATCAACAACCTGAGCTGCGCGCCGCTGGCCGGCGTGGCGGTCTACGCCTGGCACTGCGACAAGCTGGGCCGTTACTCGCTCTACTCCTCGGGCGCGACCAACGAGAACTACCTGCGCGGCATCGCCGCCACCGATGCGACCGGCAAGGTGACCTTCACAACCATCTACCCCGCCGCCTACTCGGGCCGGTGGCCGCACATCCACTTCGAGGTCTACACGTCGGTCGCCGACGCGACCAGCGGCACCGGGCTGATCCGCAAGACCTCGCAGATCGCTCTGCCGAAGGACACCTCGACAGCGGTGTACGCGAGCAGCAGCGGTTACACCGGCAGCACCGCGAACATGCGCCGGACCACGCTGGCCAGCGACATGGTGTTCGGCGACGACCTGGCTGCCCGTGAGATGGCCACCGTGACCGGCAGCGTCGCGGCCGGTTACGTGGCCAACCTGGCCATCACGGTCAATCTGTGACCAGCACCGTATCGGGCGGTGTGGCCCCGCGCCTCTCCGCCTGACCGGGTCGGCCCCGCCCGGAATCCCTCCCAGGTCCGGGCGGGGCTCCGTCCCTGTCATTCCTGCTCGATGGTCGCGACCATCTCATCCAGGCGCGCCAGCGGGTCGCCGGAGATCTTGTCGCGCAGGTAGTCGTCGTGCCAGATGCGGAACGCCGCCACGGCGTACGCCACCAGTAGTCGTCTCCGCCAGCCGGGCCCGCCGCTCTCGCCGTGCCGGGCCGCGAGCTTCGCGGAAAGTTCCTGCTCCCGTTCCGGCGGCACCCCCTGATGGGTCGCGCGCAAGTGATGCGACTCCTGGATGACGGTGCGTAGCGCGCCCAGCCACTGCCGGTGCTCGACGACGAAGACGCCCAGCGCGTGCATGGCGCTGCGCAGCACGGCCGCGTCGGGCAGATCCGCCGGTGAGCTGTCGACGTGCTCGCTGACCAGGGTCGTCATGAAGCGCACCGGCTCGAGGATCACGTCGTTCTTGGTCGGGAAGTAGCGGTGGAACGTGCGCGGCGCGATCTCGGCGGCGGCGCAGATGTCGGCCACCGTGACGTTGTCGTAGCCGCGCTCGATGAACAGCCGCCACGCCGTCTCGGCGGTCAGCACGCGACTGCGCTCCCGCTTGAGGTCCCTCAGCCCGGTGATGTGTGACCCCCCTCTCAACCGCTTAGTGGCACACACTGCCTCGTGACAGATTGTGCCACGAAGCAGTCTCTGTGAGGGAGCCGTCGTGCCACCAACCGTCCAGGTCGAAGCGCCACCATCATCGCCGGTCCAGAAATGGACCAGTCACCAGGTCGTGATCCTGCTGGTCATCGGCGTCGGCGCGCTGATGGTGTCGCTGACCCAGTCGCTGCTCGTGCCGGTCATGGGCGAGCTCGCCGTCGACCTGCACACCGGCAGCGACGGCATCGCCTGGCTGCTCACCTCGACGTTGCTGGTCGGCGCGGTCGCGGTGCCCGCGTTCGGCCGCCTCGGCGACCTCTACGGCACCCGCAAGATGGTCCTGGTCGCGCTCAGCGCCCTGGTGCTCGGCTCGCTGATCTGCGCCCTCTCCGACACCCTGCCGATGATGATCGTCGGTCGCGCCGTGGTCGGTCTGTCGGTGGCGGTGGTCCCGCTGAGCATCAGCCTGATCGGTGTCACCCTGCCCCGCGAGCACGCCGGCTCCGGCATCGCCGTGATCAGCGCCATGCTCGGCGTCGGCGGCGCGCTCGGCCTGCCGCTGGCCGGCGTCATCGCCGAGTACGCCGACTACCACGTGCTGTTCTGGATCTGCGTGGCCGGCGGCATCCTCGCCATCCCCGGCATCGTCAAGCTCGTGCCGGAGCCGGCCCGCACCGCCACCGGCCGGATGGACCTGCTCGGCACCGCCCTGCTCGGCGCCGGCATCCTGTCCCTGCTCCTCCCGCTCGCCCAGGGCGACTCGTGGGGCTGGGGCAGTGGCCGGACCATCGCCCTGTTCGTGGCCTCCGCCGTGTTCCTGGTCGTCTTCGTCCTGGTCGAGCTGCGCCTCAAGAGCCCGCTGGTGGACGTGCGCACCACCGCCCGGCCCGCGCTCCTGCTGACCAACATCGCGTCGCTGTTCGTCGGCTTCGCCCTGTTCGCCACGCTGATCGGCACCGCCACCTACGTGCAGGCCCCGGCCGCCACCGGCTACGGCTTCGGCAAGTCGATCCTGGTCGGCGGCCTGTGCATGCTCCCCGGCGGCCTGATCATGCTGCTGCTGTCGCCGGTCTCGGCCAAGCTGCAGCCCCGCATCGCCCTGATCATCGGCTCACTGATCATCGCGGTCGGCTTCCTCAGCCGCATCTGGCTCACCGGCAGCCTGTTCCAGGTCGTCCTCGGCGCCACCATCGCGGGCGCCGGCACCGGCATCGCCTACGCGGCCATGCCCGGCCTGATCATCCACGCCTCACCACGCTCCGAACTCGCCGCCGCGAACGGCCTGAACGCCCTGTTCCGCTCGGTCGGCAGCTCCCTGGCCAGCGCCATCGGCGGCGCCATCCTGGCCGCCAAGACCATGGACCTGGGCGGCCACGCCTTGCCGTCACTGGGCGCCTACCAACTGCTGTTCGCCATCTGCGCCGGCGCCGCGGTCCTGGCCGCGCTGCTGGCCCTGGTCATCCCGACCCACTCGGCCACCACCGACGCCGCCCTCCCGGAGGACTGAGCTACCCGACGACGGCCACGGTCAACAGGTGGGAGCTGATGCCGAACAGGCTCGGCTCCCGCTCGACCGTGCGCAAGGCTTCGAGCAGCGCGACCGTGCGCTCGCCGCCGTCCAGCCAGCCGTCCCGGTCGGCGAACAGCCAGGCGCCGCCCTCGAGCGCATACCTCGTCACCGCGGTCAGGCCGGCCTCGGCGAACTCGGCCACGATCTCGTCGGGGTGGTGGAAGAAGGCCAGGGTGAACAGCTCCTGGCCGAGCGGATCGTGCACCCCGGTGGCGACCTCGGCCTCGACCACCCGTCGCACGTCCGGGTCGAGATAGTTGCCCCGGGCCAGCGTGTCGTACAACCCCGCGTATCGGCTGATCGTCGCCGCGGCCACGAGACCGCCGGGCGCGGTCACCCGCACCGCCTCGCGCAGCGCCGTCACCCGGTCGCCGCGCTCCGGCAGGTGATACAGCGGTCCGAGCAGCAGGGTCGCCTGATAACCGTCGTCCGGCTCGGCGAGCTCCCGGGCGTCCCCGAGAACGGCCTCGACCCCGGCAATGGCGCCGGCGTGCGCGACGTGAAGTGGCATCGGATCGACCACCCGCACGGCGTAACCATCGGCGGCCAGCCAGCGGGCGTGCACTCCGGTGCCACCGCCGACGTCGAGAACCCGCGCCGGCGCCGCCGGCAACACCCGCCGCAGCACATCCCGGGTCCGCAGGAACTCGAGCCGGCCGCCGCCGGTGTTCAACCGGTCGGCCTCGCCGCCCCGCTCGTAATAGGGGCTGATCGCCTCGGTGGTCTCCATGAGCCGATGGTCGATCAGCCAACCGGCGGCGGCAACCTGATATATCTGCGGGTATGCGTTTGCGGGCGGCAACCGAGGACGACATTCCGGCGCTGGCCGAGATCCGCTCGACGCCGGAGGTCCACCGGCGGTGGGGCGGCGGCACGGACCTGGTCGCCGCCGTCACCGAGGACCTCGCCGACGCCGGGAAACAGGTGCTGGCCATCCTGCACGACGAACGCGTCGTCGGCGCCATCCAGTGGAGCGAGGAGGACGATCCGGACTACCGGCACGCCGGCATCGACATCTACCTCGACCCGGCCGTGCACGGCCGCGGGCTGGGCGCCGACGCGGTGCGCACCCTCGCCCGGCACCTGATCGACGACCTCGGCCACCACCGCCTCGTGATCGACCCGGCCGCCGACAACCACGCCGCGATCCGCTGCTACGCGAAGGCCGGCTTCCGCCCGGTCGGCATCATGCGCCGCTACGAACGCGGCCCCGACGGCACCTGGCACGACGGTCTGCTGATGGATCTGCTCGCCGACGAATTGGTCCGCTGAGAGAACTGTCAGCGGAAGCGAATTATTGATCTCACCTAGTCCCACGACTATAGTCGTGTGATGGAACTTGAGATCGCTGCTGGGCCGCCGGAATCCGGCGGAGACCGAACATTGGATTCCCGCTCACCCGACGCGGCATGGATGAGGTGCAAGGCCCCGATCCGTGCAGACCTGGGAGTCTCGATGTCGCGATATGGTGACTTCATGGCCGAGCTTCGCACCGTTACCGTGCCAGTCGTTGTCGAGCGCGACGAGGACGGCGTGTGGTGCGCTCACGCCCAATTGCGCCCCGGCGTGGGTGGGCACGGCGAGGGCGATACCGAGGAAGCTGCGCTGGATGATCTCCGCGAGGCGCTCATCGGCCTCATCCAGGAGTTCGGCGTTCCTCGGGAGCTCTCGGTCACCCTGGCTGCCTGATGCCGCCGCTTCCCTGCGTGTCTGGCGCACGGATTGTTCGTGCTCTGGAGCGGCATGGTTCCAAGGTCGCGAGAGTCCGCGGCAGCCACCACGTCATGCGTCATCCGGATGGGCGCGGCACCACCGTCCCGGTGCACGGCAATCGCGACGTCCCCAGGGGCACACTGCTAGGCATTCTCAGCGATGTCACCCTGACAATCGATCAACTCGCGCCCTGACTTCGGCAAGTAGCAACTCAAGTGGCGCATCTTCACGGTTCGCGCATGCCGCGGCCAGCCGGCGAGACATCGCCGGGCGGCCGGAGCCCTCTTGTTTCAGTTCGCCCAGATCTCGGCCCGGTCGAGGCTGACTACGGTGCCGGTGGAGGCGCTGGACTTGGTGCCGGTGACCCGGACGCGCACGGTGTGCGTGCCGTTCGCCAGCTTGGGGGTCAAGTAGTGCAGTGACTCGCCGACGCGAAGTGCGCCGTAGAAGTCGGCGTTTGTCTCGGCGCCGCCGTCGATGCTGATTGCGGCTATGCCGTTGCCGGTGTCGCGGACCGACAGTAGGGCCAGCTGGGTGCCGGTGAAGGTGAAGGTCGCGGTGGCGCCGGTCGCGCCGCTCCAGTGGTCGTCGCCCCAGAAGCACTGCGTCGCGCATGTGGTGCCGGAGCTCCAGGTTCCGGCGTACGCCAGGGAGCCGTTTCCGATGGTCCGGCCGTCGTCGTTGATCCAGGCGGGGGACGGGCCGGGGTCGCCGCTGGGCAGGTTCTGGGTGGCGCCGATCGCCAGGGGTGTGCCGAAGCCGGGGCTGCCGTCGGCGTTCCAGCCGATCTTCTGGATGCGGCTGACCCGGTTGGTGTAGGTCGTGGCGCTGGTGTCCTTGGCGCCGTAGACGATCCACTGCTCGGTGCCGTCGGGGCTGGTGAAGAACGCGTGGTGGCCGGGGCCGAAGACGCCGGTCGCATCGTTGCGGGTGAACACGGCGCCGCTGCGCTGCGTCCAGTTGGCCGCCACCAGGGGGTCGGCGGTGGACGGGATGCTCAGCTGCCACAGCTGGTAGTCGGGCAGGCCGGTGTCGCAGGTCGAGTACACCAGGTAGGTGCGGCCGGAGTGCTGGACGAACTCCGGCGCCTCGCGGATCGTCGAGCAGCCGCCGGCCGCGTTGATCGGCACCGAGTTTCCGGAGACGGTCCACGGGTTGGACAGCGGCGCGATGTTGATGCCGTTGTGCTGCCACGCGTTGATGCCGGCGTACCCCAGATAGAGCTTGCCGTTCTGCTGCAGCAGGGTCGCGTCGATCGAGTAGCTGTCATGGTTGGGCGGCACCAGCGAGCCCTTGAAGTGGTAGCTGCCGGCCGGGTTGTCGGCGTTCGACTCGAGCACGTAGATGCGGTGGTTGTCGTCGATGCCGTTGTCGGCGGTGTAGTACATGTACCAGAGGCCGTTGACCCGGAAGAACTCCGGCGCCCAGATGTCCCGGTTGCGCGCCGTGTTCGTGTCGGTCCAGACCGTGATCGGTGACGCCTTCAGCAGGCCGGCGACGCTCGCCGCCTTCCGGATCTTGATCGAGTCGCCCTCGGTCATCGTCAGGTAGTAGCTGCCGTTGAACCAGGTCATGAACGGGTCGGGCTTGGTGCCGACCGGATTGCGGAACGTGCCGGCGGCCGCGGCGTCCGCGGACGAGACGACGCCGATCGAGATGACCAGGCCGGCGAGCGCCAGGAGCGCGGGCCACCACCTGCGGGGATTCATCTTCATAAGGAAACGTTACTGATCGATTACGGTCGATGGATTTGGATCTGCCCGGGGATTGCCGACGTGAAGTCTTTCGGTCCGCCGCGAGGGCCCGAGGGCGCCTCTCTTATGGTTGTCGTCATGGAAGACGATCCGTTCGAGTCCGAGCAAGGCTTCGCCGGACTGGGTTTGCGGGCGGAACTGCTCCGTGCACTGACCAGCCTCGGTTACGAAGAGCCCACGCCGATCCAGCAGGAGGCGATCCCGCCGCTGGTGGCCGGCAACGACCTGGTCGGGCAGGCCGCGACCGGCACCGGCAAGACGGCCGCGTTCGCGCTTCCCATCCTGCAGTCGCTCGTTCCCGGCGGGCGGGAGTCGGGGCCGGCGGCGCTGGTTCTGGTGCCGACCCGCGAGTTGGCCGAGCAGGTCTCGCAGGCAGTCCACCGGTACGGCCGTGACCTGGGCGTCCGCGTCCTCCCGGTGTACGGCGGTCAGCCGATCGGCCGGCAGCTGCAGGCGCTGCAGCGCGGCGTGGACGTCGTCGTCGGCACGCCGGGCCGGGTGCTCGATCACATCGAGCGGGCCACCCTGCAGCTGGGCGACGTGCGCACCGTGGTTCTCGACGAGGCCGACGAGATGCTGGACATGGGTTTCGCCGAGGACATCGAGGCGATCCTCGCCGAGACGCCGGCGAGCCGGCAGACGGTGCTGTTCTCGGCGACGATGCCGCCGCGGATCGACGGCATAGCCCGCCGCCACCTGCGTGACCCGGTCCGGATCACGATGGGCCGCGTGGCGGCGACGCCGGGCGACATCCCGCTGGTCCGGCAGAGCGCCTACATTGTCGCCCGGGCGCACCGGGCCGCCGCCCTGGGCCGGATCCTGGACGTGGAGGCGCCGTCGGCGGCGATCGTCTTCTGCCGCACCCGGGAAGAGGTCGACCAGGTCACCGAGACGCTGAACGGGCGCGGTTACCGGGCCGAGGCGCTGCACGGCGGGATGAGCCAGGACCAGCGCGACCGGGTCATGGGCCGGCTGCGCGGCGGCAGCACCGAACTGCTGGTCGCGACGGACGTGGCGGCCCGCGGGCTGGACGTGGAGCAGCTCACCCACGTCATCAACTTCAACGTGCCGGCCGCGCCCGAGGCGTACGTGCATCGCATCGGCCGGGTCGGCCGGGCCGGGCGCGAGGGCTCGGCCATCACCCTCGCGGAGCCCCGCGAGCAGCGGATGCTCAAGGCCATCGAGCGGCTCACCGGCCAGCGCATCACCCTGGAGAAACTGCCGACGGTCACCGACCTGCGGGCCCGGCGGCTGGAATTGACGCGTACGTCGTTGCAGGCCAGCCTCGAAGCCGACGACCTGGAGCGATTCCGGGTCGTGCTCGACTCGCTGAGCGACGAGTTCGACGTCGAGAACATCGCGCTCGCCGCCATCAAGCTGCTGCACGAGGCGGCCGGTGGCGACATCGACGAGGAGGAGATCCCCGCGCCGGCCGCCGAGCGCAGCCCGAGGGGCGGCCGGGACGCCTCCCCGGGCGGAGGCGGAGGCGGGGGCGGGGGCCGGCGGCCCTCGGCCGACGGCGTGACCCGGTTGTTCTTCGGCATCGGCCGGCGGGCCGGGCTGCGCCCGCAGGACCTGGTCGGCGCGATCGCCGGCGAATCGGGGCTGAGCGCCCGGGAGATCGGCGCGATCCAGATCACCGACCGGTTCTCCCTGGTCGAGGTCCCGGAGCCGGCCGCCGACATGGTCATCGCGGCCATGCAGCGCAGCACCATCCGGGGCCGCCGCCCGACGGTCCGCCGGGAGCGCTTCGTCCGTTAGCCCCAATGCCGCGTAGTTAGGGTGCTGGGCTTGCTGTCAAACCCAGCGTGATCGTGATGGTGGCGTTGTGGTTGGTGCGGTCGATGGCGCCTTTGGCG
>NZ_JBEZYA010000055.1:0-33067 GCF_040638295.1 Actinoplanes sp. NPDC026619 | reverse complement strand
CCAGCCGTTGCCAGTCCTCATCAGTCAAATCACCAGCCACGACGAGACAACGATCGATCATCGCAACCAGTGATGATCCGTCAGATGCGCCCTAGCCGGCCACCAGCTTGCCGATGTTTTCCGGGGCGAAGAACTCGGCCGGTGGGGTCACGCCCGAGTTGAGCCGGGCGAAGGCGTCCATGGCCGGCTGCTTGCCGGCGATCGCCGAGACCAGGCCGATCATCTGCTCGTCCGGCGGCTGCAGGGAGGCGATGCCGAGGGTCATCTGGTAATGCGGCATCGCGCGGGCGTCCCGGCGGGACTGGTAACCGGCCAGGGCCTCGCCGAACGGGGCCGTGCCGCTCAGCGTCTCGTCCAGCGCGCGGGCGAGGTGCTCGGCGTCGAGGAACGCGTCGGTGATGCCCTGCGCGGTGATGAAGTCGCGGCTGTAACCGGCGTCGCCGACCAGCGCCCAGCCGTCGCCGAACGGGACCCGGAAGTAGTTCGGCACCGAGGCGCCGACGATCCGCTCCTCGCGCTTGGCGTCCCGGATGCGCTCGGTGAAGGCCGGTGACGTCGCGAACGTCTCCATCAGCGTGGCCTCGACGTCGTCGCGGTGCTCGGCCAGCTCGGCGTGCGGCCAGCCGCCGATGACCAGGGTCAGGCCGTCGTTGGTGGGGCACACCGCCCAGCCGCGGCCGGGCCGGCTGTACGCCTCGAACGTGTCGGTCGGCAGATTGCTCCAGTACGAGTAGTAGCCGACCGTCAGCGGGGCATGATCCTCGTAGGCCGGGGCCCCGACGGCCTTGGCGACCACCGAGTTGCGACCGTCGGCGCCGACCACGACGCGGGACCGCTCGGTCACGCCGCCGCCGCGGATGCCGGTCACCTTGCCGTCGTCGAAGACCAACTCCTCGACGCTGAAGTCCTCGCGGACCTCGACCCCGGCGGCCACTGCGGCGTCCAGCAGGATCTTGTCGAGCAGGGTGCGGCGCGGGGCGTACGCGTACGGCGAATCGGGTGTGCCCGGCGCCCCGGCCAGGGTGAGCGGCCCGAAGTCGAACGAGTAACGCCCCACCGGCGGGCAGCCGGTCGCCACGACCTGGTCGAGCAGGCCCCAGCGCTGCAGCGCGGAGGCGCCCGGCGGGTGGATCACGTGGGTCGACACGGTGTCGCTCGGGAACGTCTGCCTGTCCAGCAGCAGCACCCGGTAGCCCTGGCGGGCCAGCAGCATGGCGAGTGGCGAGCCGGCGCAGCGCGCACCCACCACGATCACGTCGTACGTAGCCTCGGTCACCGCACCATTGTGGAGGATGCCATGTGGCGGGCGGCGCGCAGGCCGAACACCACGGCGGGGCCGATGGTCGAGCCCGGGCCGGGGTAGGTGCGGCCCATCACCGAGGCGGAGTTGTTCCCCGCGGCGTACAGACCGTCGATGACCGTGCCGTCCTCGCGCAGCGCCCGGCCGTCGGCGTCGGTGAGCACGCCGCCCTTGGTGCCGAGGTCGCCGATGACCACCCGGTACGCGATGAACGGGCCCTTCTCGAGCGGGCCGAGGCACGGGTTCGGGTGCACGGTCGGGTCGCCGTAGTACCGGTCGTAGGCGGAGTTCCCGCGGCCGAAGTCGCCGTCGACGCCGGAGCGTGCGAAGCCGTTGAACCTCTCCGCGGTGGCCCGCAGCCGCGCCGGGTCGACCCCGATCCGGCCGGCCAGCTCGTCCAGGGTGGCGCCCTTCGCCATGATCCCGGCCGCCCGCATCGCCTTGTTGTTCTTCGGGTCCAGGGCGAACGTGCGCAGGTAGCGGCGGGCGTGCCGGACGTCGGCGATCATCCAGTACGCGCCGTCCTTGTCGTGCTCGAGCATGTGGTGGCCGAGATCGACGTAGGACTCCGACTCGTTGGCGAACCGGTCACCCCGGGCGTCCGCGATGATCGAGTACGGCAGGGAGCGCTCACCGACGATGAAGGCCGGGTCGTGGCCGGGGGTCGCTGCGATGGAGCCGCCCCACCAGGCGTCGTCCATCAGCTCGACCGCGGCGCCGGCCTCCTGGGCGATCTCGATCGGGCGGCCCAGGTTGGCCGGGTTCCCGGAGGGGGCACCGTCGATGCCGTGGAACTTGCGCCGCCACTCGACGTTGTGGTCGAACCCGCCGCCGGCCAGCATCACGCCGCGGGTGGCGTGCACCGTGACCGGCTGCCCGTCGCGGGTGATCCGGATCCCGGTGACCCGGCCGTCCTCGACCACCAGCCCGTCGAGCGGGGAGTTGAGCCACAGCGGCACTTTCTGCCTGATCACCAGGGCGTGCAGGAACGACGTGGACAGCCCGGCGCCGATGCCGACCAGGCGCTGGCCGCGGGCGACGCCGCCGAGCGCGCGGAACACGAACTTGGCGCCGCGGAAGAACCCCGCCGGGGTCGACCAGGCCCGGCCGAGCAACCACACGTCGTCGGTCTTGATCGGCATGCCGGCCGGCGCGCTGATCGTCTTCCACCAGTCGCCGATGATCTTCGCGTTCAGCGGCTTCACCTCGATCGCCCGGCCGATCTTGCCGCCGGGCAACTCCGGGTAGTAGTCGGGGTAGTCGGTGGAGCGGGCGAAGACCATGCCGTACTTCTCGGCGGTGGTGACGAAGTCGGTGATGCCGTCGACGAAGGCTTCCTTGCGCTCGCGGGAGGTGGAGCGGCCCGGCGTGCCGACGGTGGCCTCGAGGTAGGTGAGCGCCTCGGCGCGCGAGTCGCCGACCCCGGCCCGGCGCATCAGCGGGTTGTCCGGCAGCCACATGCCGCCGCCGGACATCGCGGTGCTGCCGCCCCACTTGGCGCTGCCCTCGACGATCAGGACGCTCAGGCCCGCGTCGACCGCGCCCATCGCGGTGGCGAAGCCGGCGCCGCCGCTGCCGACGACAACGACGTCAAAAGTGTGCTCGCTCATGGACGGCCTCCCTCTAACCGGACAATCATGTCCGGTTGCTACCGTACAAGAATGCCCAGCTCAGGCGGTCGCGTCAACAGGGGTCCCGCCGCGGCCTCAGAAAACCGGCAGGCGATCCTCGACGCGGCGCGCCGGCTGTTCACCGCGCGCGGCTATCACGTGCCGCTCAGCGCGATCGCTAAGGACGCCGGGGTCGGTCAGGGGGTGCTCTACCGGCACTTCCCGACCCGGCTCGACCTGGCGTTCGCGGTCTTCGAGGAGAACTTCACGCAGCTCGAGGCGATCGCCGCCGACCCGGGCGCGGGCGCCTTCGGCCGGCTCTGGGACCGCATGGTGCGGCTCACCGTGGAGTCGGCCGCGTTCGTCGAGATGGCCGTCGACGCCCGGCGCAGCATGTCGTCGTACTCCGGCGGCGAGCGCCTGCAGGTCCTGATCCGCGACACGCTGCCGCGGGCGCAGGCGGCCGGCCTCGTCGACGCCCGGATCACCGTCGACGACGTGCTGCTCGCCCACCGCATGATCTACGGCGTGATCACGACCTCGGTGGAGCCGGCCGACCTCGAGCCGGCTGTCGAGCGAGCGTTGCAGCTGCTACGCCGCTAGAGACGCCGGCGCCTGGCCGCCAGCATCAGAGCGGCGCCGGCCAGGAGCAGGGTCGCGCCGCCGAGCGCGAACCACGCCACGGGGGCTCCGGTGATCGGCAGTCCGCCGCCGTCGCTTCCGCCGCCGCCCCCGTTGCCGGTGCTTCCCGCGCTGGGCGTCGCGGATGGGCAGGTGTGCTGCTGATAGCTGGCGAAAGCGTCCTGGCCGGACACCGCGACCGCTGCCGTCGCGCCGGCCGCGAGCGGGATCTCGACCGTGGCGACGTCACCGCGGGTGAGGGTGACGGTGTTGACCGTCTCGTCGCCCGCCGTCACGGTGAACTCCCGCTCGGCGCCGTAGTTCGTGATCGTCGCGGTGATGGTGGTGCAGGTGGCCTTGTAGGTGACCGCTGCCTGCTCGGGCCGGGCGCACACGGCCGGCTCGTCGTACCCCTCGATCTGGCTGAGAACCTGCGCTACGTAGGGATCCTGGGTGCCGTCGCGCAGCCCGCCCTCCGTAGCCAGGACGGTGTCGCCCTTGACCACCGGCGCGTACACGGTGAGCTTGCCGTTGGCCGGTAGCGTCCCCAGCCAGGCCGGTGTCGGGGTCTGCGGGATCGGGCCGAACTCGCGGAAGATCGCCAGGCTCTGGTCGGCGATCGCCTCGCTGCCGACGTCCCAGCGCACCTGGTTGCCGCACAGCGCGGTGAGCCGGGAGGTGAACACCCCGCAGCCGGTCGGCGGGATCGGTGGCAGCACCGCGTACGGCAGCGGGGCGTCGGGCGTCCCGATCACCAGGTAATCACTCCAGGTGCCGACGAAGTCGTGCTCGGCGCCGGCGGCGATCTCCACGAAGTCGGTGAACTGCTGCCAGATCCCCGAGGTGCTGACCTGCACCGCGGTGGCGCCGTCATTGCGGACGTGCACGCGGCGCTGCTGGGACTGGGCGCAGGTCGGCTCGGCCGACACCGTCGCGGTCAGGTGCGTGGTGTCGCACGCGGCCGGCCGGTGGTAGACGACCTGGCCGTCCAGGTTGCCCTCGTGGTTCAGCCGGTAGGTGTGGCCCTCCTTCGCCGGCTCGTGGGTCTGGTTGTCGCCCATCAGCGACTTGCTCCACACCCGTTTGCCGTTGTCGAAGAACTCGAACAGGTGGGTGTCCGGCGAGGACGTCCGCATCACCACATCGACGAAACCGCACCCGATGAACACCCCGTGCTGCAACGTCGCCGGCGGGGCGGGTTCGGCGTGGGCCGGCCCGGTTACGGCCGCCGAGAAAGCGACAAGCGATCCGAGTACGACGAGGGAGCGCCGAATCCAGCCAGTCATGATCTCTCCCGGGAAGGCAGCGTTGCCCGATGTGACGACTGTCTATACCACAGCCAGTCGCGCGGGCGTACATCTGACAATTCGGCGCGTGGCGGTTTCGGTGGCTTTGTGGGGGTGGCTGACCAGCGGCGTTGTGGACCTTGAGGGGAAGACGAATATCTAGGCAATGGGGTGATTAATTTCGAAATGGCGGTCGGTTGATTTAGGTGTTTGTCAATTCAAAGAATCATTGAACTCGGGTCGAATGTTGATCCGTAATGCGTGGCGTCAAGGAATTCCCCGAAGGAGGGGTTGCGCCATGAGAAGGAAATATCGCCGGGGCGGCGCCCCCGGCGCTCGGCGAAGGTTTTCCGGCAAAGCGGTGCTGGTGTCGGCGACGGTGGGCGTGCTCGCCGCCGGCACCGGGATCAGCCTGGCGGCCACCCAGGGCGGAAGCAGCGGCTCGTCGGTCACCTGCATCGCGGTCGCCGACGCCGCGGCCGGCGCGAACTCGGCGCTGTCCGACGTCTTCGCGGTCGGCACGGCGCTGCACCTGACCAGCGCCGGCCGCGCCATCGACGTCAAGGTCAGCGGCCCGATCACCGCAGCGGCCGCCACCACGGCGCCGCCGGGAAACGGCGCGACGACCGCGCCGCCGGACGGCAGCGCGACGACCGCCCCGACAGCGTCGGCGTCAGCCTCGGTCGGCGCAGGCGGCGGAAAGCATCGCACCCACCGCCACAAGCCTGCCGCCTCCGGCAAGAGCGGAGGTGCGAGTGCGAGTGCGAGTGCGGACGCGGCGTCGGGCAAGAGCAGGAGTGCGGGTGCGGCGTCCGGCAAGAGCGCGGGCGCGAGCAAGGGCAGTAGCGCGGCGACGAGCAAAGTTGGCGCGACGCGGTCTGCCGACCCGGCGGCCTCGGTGCCGCGGGTCGCGGTCAAGGCGGCGGCCAACGACGGCGTCGAGCCGAACTCGGTGTGCGTCAAGCTTTCGAAGAACGCGTTCAACACCCTCGGCGGTGTCGCCGACGGCAACAACGTCGGCGCGTTCATCGCCACGATGACGACGTCGGCCGCGACCGCGACCAACGCGACCGCCGGCCAGGGCACCGCCGACGGTCGCAAGCATCGCGGCGGAGGCCGATGACCGACGCGTAGCGACCGGAAAATTGGCCGCCGCGCGACCGGCTCCGGTCACCGCGACCGGAGCCGGCCGCTGTGTGGCGGGTGCGCGCTGTGCGGTGGGTGCTGTGTGGCGGCTACTTCCAGGTGGCGCGGTCGAAGCCGGCCGCATCGTAGATCGCGTCGATGGTGGACATGTTGGCGATCGGGTCGTCGCCCTCGGTCGGCAGCGGCGAGCCGGTGCGCAGCGCTTCGAGGACGGCTTCCAGTTGGTGGTCGTAGGTGGTGCGGCCGGCCACGGTGGAGACCCGCGGCACGCCGTCGATCTCCAGGTGGATGCTGTGGCCGGCGGACGGGAAGACGATGTTGTCGACCAGCAGCGTGCCGCGTTCGCCGGTCAGGGTGAGCGCCGACCGCAGCGTCACGCCCTCGGCCATGCTGCACTCGACCGTCGCCGCCACCTCACCGGGGAAGATCAGCTCGGCCTGCATCGAGATATCCGCGCCGGAGGGGTTGTCGGTCGAGAGGGCCCGGTTGACGATCGGCGGGCCGGCCAGGATCGAGCGCAGCCAGTGCACCGCGTAACACCCCAGGTCCATGAGGGCGCCGCCGCCCAACTCCGGCTCGTGCCGCAGGGTCCCGGGCGCATACGGGGTGGCGCCGTCGAACACTGCCTGGGCCCGCACGATGCGGCCGAGCACGCCGTCGGCGACCATGTCGCGGATCCGCTCGCTCAGCGGGTGGTAGTGGTCGTGGAAGGCCTCGATCACCCGGTGGCCGGAGTCGGCGGCCGCCGCGATCACCCGGCGGGCCTGGGTGGCGTTCATGGTGAACGGCTTCTCGCAGAGCACGTCCTTGCCGGCCTGCAGGGCGGCGATCGTCCAGTCGGCGTGCATCGACGGTGGCAGCGCGTTGTAGACGAGGTCGATCCCGGGGTCGGCGAGTAACTCCTCGTACGAGTCGTAGGCGCGTTCGATGCCGTGCTCCGACGCGTACGCCTGGGCGCCCGACCGGGAAGCGACCGCCG
Organism: Actinoplanes sp. NPDC026619; assembly: GCF_040638295.1. Classification (NCBI taxonomy): domain Bacteria; kingdom Bacillati; phylum Actinomycetota; class Actinomycetes; order Micromonosporales; family Micromonosporaceae; genus Actinoplanes; species Actinoplanes sp. NPDC026619. The sequence goes on along the minus strand of NZ_JBEZYA010000055.1, from coordinate 26,125 downwards.
CAACCACGACGTCGTCGCGGCGGCGGACCGGGAGCAGGACGGCGGCGCGAGCGATGCCGGCCGCGCCCAGAAGTCCGATCGCCGTCGTCATCGCGGGTCCAAACAGAGCGTCATCTCGGGTCCAACCAGAGTCGGGAGGGCGGGATCAGGGATTCCAGTTCCGCCCAGAACTGTAGTGCGGCCGCGGTCACCCTGAGTAGGTAGCGAAGATCTTGCTGAACTCGTACGGCTGCTGGCTGATGTTCGTGCACATGTAGAGCGCGCCGGTGCAGGCGTTCTTGTCGCGGCCCAACTCCCAGAAGCTCAGCATGCCGAGGTGCTTACCTTGCGCGAAGGTGACCAGCTGGCGGGCGTCGGCCTGGTCGTAGATGTGGCCGTCGTCGTTCTGCCCGAGCATCGGCGTCACTCCGACCATCTTCCACGCCTGCGCGTCCGAGTAGCCCGGGTAGAGCGACTTCACCTGGGCGAACGTCGCGTTCGCCGCGTCGACCGCGAAGTTGCCGTAGTCGCCGGTGCGGTAATAGTCCATCGCCATGACGTTGACCAGGTCCACGCTGACCCCGGCGTCGCGGGCCGAGCGGATGACGCCGAGGCCGTCGGCGGTCAGGCCCTCGGGCAGCACCGGCAGCGTGAACGACACCCGCAGGCCCGGGTTCGCCCGCTGCAACGCGGCCAGCGCCTGCGACCGCCGGGCCACCGACGTGGGATCGGCGGTGGCGGCGCCCTCGATGTCGAGGTCGATGTACTTCAGGTTGTACGCGCTGACCACGGCCTGATATTCGGCATGCAGCGCGGCGACGCTGGTGCACGCCTGCGCCAGCTCGATGCCGGTGGCGCCGCCGAACGAGATCTTCACGTCGCCGCCGCGGGCGCGGACCGCGTCGATCTGGTCGCGCGCCCAGCCCTGCCGTGGGTCGTAGGCGTTGAACCACATCGCCTTGCACGCCGACGCGGTGATGAACGCGAGCGTCACGTTCTTGAGGTTGCCGCCGGTCACCATCGTGGACAGGCTCGGCGTCGGCCACGCGCCCAGGTCGACGTACGGGGCGTGGGCAAGCCCGTTCGTCGCCGGGGGAGTGGTCGGTGTCGTGCTGTCGCAGGCGCCTAGGTCCTCCCAGAGCGAGGCCGCGGCGACCGGGTTCCAGCCGGCGCCCGCGGCCAGCGCCACCCAGCGTTGCACGTGCCTCATCGCATCTCCTTCGGCTCGGAGCAAGTGCATCGAGCCTGATGGATGTCAGAGAAAACTGTCAACACTCTTAATTAAGGCCGGTGCACGACTCCCCGCCGATCTGGCAGGCGGTCGGCTTGGCGTCGATGAGGGTCGCGCCGAGCACGTCGAAGACGACCACCGCCGACGACCCGGCCGGGATCCGCCGGGTGTCGTCGGTCGGCGTGAAGGTCCACACCGTGCCGTTCTGCTCGACGGTCGCGCCGCTGACCGCCGAGAGCTGCAGGGTCGAGCGCGGCATCGTGACGGTCAGCGTCCAGCCATCCGCGGTGGCCGACCCGTCGCTGGTGACCGTCACGTTGGCGCGGTAGCCGAGCAGTCCGCCGGGCGTCGCGTAGGCGGCGGCCAGGTGCGCCTTGCCGGCCAACGGCGGGACGCTCGCCGTCACCGTCTTCTCCGGCGTGCGGGAAGTGCGCGGAGCGGACGTGGCCGGCGTGGTGGGCGTGGCCGACGGCTTTGTCGTGGCCGGCGTTGCGGCGGCGGGCGTGCTCGTGGCGGGCGCGGCGACCACCCCGCCCGGTGGCAGGTCGGCAAGGTGGTCCGGGGTGCGCAGCACGGCGCCCACCACCAGCGCAGTGATGCCGGCCGCGACCAGCACGCCGGCGACGAGCCAGACGATGGCGGCCCGGCTGCGCGGCTTCCCGCTGCCGCTTTTGCTGCCGCTTCCCGGGAGATTGGCGTTCTGCACGGCGGTGGCCAGGCCGAGCATCGCATCCAGCAGCACCACCGAGGGGGAGCGGCGGGTCATCGGTGGTCCCTTCCTAAAGAGCGTTGAGGCCGCTGAGCAGCCGTTGCAGTTGCTGCATGGTGGGCGCCTCGGCGGCGTCGCGGGACTTCGGGACGGCCACCAGGCCGGCGTCGCGCAGGTCGCCGAGGATGACCCGGACGGTGCCGAGCGGCAGGTGCAGCCGGGCCGCGATCTCGGACACCGACACCGGCTTGTGCAGCAGCCCGACGATGGTCTTCTGCTCCCGGGACAGGTCGTCGTCCGGGGTCCTTCCGGGCACCCGCTGCACGATCGCGCCGAGCGTGAAGTCGGAGGCCTGGGTCTCGGTGCGGCCGCCGGTGAGCGCGTAGAGGCGGACCAGCGGCCCGGCCTCGGCGTCGTACCAGACGTCCTCGGCGGCCGTGGTCATGGAGTCTGCACCAGGTCGGCGTTGGTCAGCCGGATGCTCAGCCGGTCGGCGAACCAGGCGATCTTCTCGCGGGTGCCGGCCAGGTCGCTGACCGCGTCGAACAGCACCGAGAGCAGCGCGCCGGGCGCCACCGGCAGCACGACCAGCATCCGGTAGTCCGTCTCGACCAGGCACTGATCGACCCGCCGCCCGCCGTTGTTGCGGTTGGCCGCCTCCGCCACGGCGTGCAGCCCGGCCGCGACGGCGGCCAGGTTGGTGGCCGCTGCCGGGTCGGTGACGGCCGCCATCGACAGCTCGAGGCCGTCGGTGGACAGCAGGACCACGGCCTCGGTGCCGGGCAGCGCCGCGGCCAGCTCGTCCAGGAGCGGACCCACATCGGTCATGGCGAGGAAACGGTCGATCACTGGGCCTCCGTCTTTCGTGCGGTGTCACTGGTTCCGGCGGCTGCCAACCACGGGTAGATCTACGGTTGTCGAGGTCGCATCGCTCACCTCGTTGATCCGCGCGCGCATCCGGGCGACCCTACTCAATGGCGGCGCGTCCGGCCCGGGGCCGTCGTCCCCGGGATCGGTGATCAGGTCGGCCGGCAGGACCACCGTGGCGACCAGTCCACCACCCGCGCCCGCCTCGAGCCGGACGGTGATGTCGTGCCGGGCCGCGAACCGGCCGATCGCGTGGAAGCCCCACCAGACGCCGTCCGCCGGCGGTTCCTCGTCGGCCATCACCTCCTCGGCGGTCGCGAGGTCGAGCTCGCTCATGCCCGGCCCCACGTCGGTGATGGTGAACGTGTAACCGCCGTCGGCGTCCCGGACGCCACCCACCCGCACCCGGGTGTCCGGCGGGGAATAGGTGGTGGCGTTGTCGATCAGCTCGGCCAGCAGGTGCATCACGTCGGTGATCGCGCTGCCGGCCAGCCCGGCCGGGGCCACCTGACCGGTCGACACCCGCACGTAGTCGGCGATCTCGGCGCCGGCCCCGCGGGCCACCTCGGCCAGCGGCATCGGCCGCCGCCAGCGCCGCCCGGGGGTGCCGCCGGCCAGCGTGATGGCCTTCTCCACATTGCGCCGGATCCGGGTGGCCAGGTTGTCGGCCCGGAACAGGTCGCCCAGCGTCTCGTCGTCGGACTGCCGCCGCTCCATGGTGTCGAGCAGGCGAAGCTGCCGATGCACCAGGCGCTGGCTGCGCCGGTGCAGGTCGAGGAGCAGTTCCTGGCGGGCCGGATTGGTGTCCGGGGGAGCGGCCGCGGCCGGAACCGCCTTCTCCGGCGTCACCCGGCGGGCGAACAGGAACGCGCCGATCACCGCGATCAGCCCGACGCCGGCGATCAGCCCGGCGTAGACGATCGCGGCGACCGAACCCGGAGTGGCCGCCAGCATCTGCTGATCGGCGCGGGCCTCGGCCGCGCGCAGGTCGGCGATGGCCGGGTCGGCGGCGGCGGTCCAGGCCGCACCGGTGATCGCGGCCGCGCCGGCCTTGGGCAGCAGAAGCTGGCGCTCCACGGTCTCGAGCTGCTCGTACCGGGCGGCCGAGCTCGCCTGGCGGACGCCGGTCAGCGCGCCCACCCGCAGCCGGTCGGTGTCGGTGACGCCGGTCGTCGCCAGCGCCCCGGTGACCAGCGCGTCCTCCTGGGCGAGCGCCTCCCGGGCCCGGCCGAGGGCGGCCAGTGTCTGCGCCGACGGCAGCCACGGCGCGCCGAGACCGGCCTCGATGATCCGGCTGTATCCGGTCACGACGTCGGCCCGCAACGCCAGGCCACCGTCCACCCGCCCGCGCAGGGCGCCGAGGCCGTCGAGCCGGCGGTGCAGCTCATCGACCGAACGGGCGGCGTCGGCGGTGATCAGCCTTCCCGCCCGCGCGTCGTCCAGCGCGGTCCGGGCCCGGTCGGTCCGGGCGCGCTGGGCCGTCAGCGGCGCGGTGTCGCCGCCGGCCCGCAGCGTGGCCGACATCCGGCGTTCGGCCTGCAGGCCGACCACCACCCCGTCCACCGCGTGCCCGATCCGGTCGGCGGTGCTCCGCTGCCGGATCTGGTCGACGGCGGAACTCACGGCGGGCCAGGCGGCGGCCAGCCAGAGCAGGGCGAGCAGGGCCAGCCCCGCGCTCCATCGCTTCATGCCACCGCTCCCGGGGTCTCGGCCAGCAACTCTCGCAGGCGGGCCAGCAGCTCCCGCCGGTCGGTGCAGCCGAGCCGCTGCCGGATGCGGGCGATGTGGTGCTCGACGGTCTTGGCCGAAAGATAGAGCCGGTCCGCAACCTGCTTGTACGTCATACCGGCCAGCACCAGCGCGGCCACCTCCCGTTCCCGGTCACTGAGCAGTTGTTCGGCCGGCTCGCCCGGTTCCGTCGCGCCCGGCCGGCCCTGAATCGTCCGGGCACAGTCGAGCAGCAGCGCCATCGCCTTGCGGTCTGTCGTGCGGATCGCGGCCTGCCCGGCCAGCCGGGCGCCGTCCCAGGTCAGGCCGAGCGCGGCCAGATCGCGGGCGGCCACCTCGACCTGGTCCGGGTCGATCCGGTCGGTCAGCACCGCCAGCCAGCCCTGTGCCGCCGCGGCCAGCGCCGCCGGGTAGGGCCCGGCGCCGCGCATCCGGTCGAGCGATGCGGCCTGCCGCTGCGCCTCGTCCGGTTCCTCGGCCAGGATCGCCGCGTGCAGCCGGCTCCAGTGCAGCGGGGCGCTCCACAGCGGCGGGTCGCCGAGCCGGTCGAGCAGCCGCCCGGCCTCGGCGAGGTGGGTGGCCACCCGGCGGTGCTCGCCCAGGCGGGCCGCGGCGACGGCGAGCTCGCCCAGCGGAAGCAGCATGAACAGGTCGACCGGCTGCCCGATCAGGATCTGGCAGGCATCCGGCCAGATGGCGCGCAGACCGACTAGATCGCTGTCGCGCCGGGCCAGACCCACCCGCAGCCCGGCGGCGAACAGCCGGTCCCGCCCACCCGCGGCGGCGAAGCCCCCGTCCCGCCCGCCGGCCGCGGCCGCCTCGGTGACCAACCGGCCGGCCCCGGCGAGCTGCCCGCGCAGCATCCGGCACCAGGCCTGCAGCAGCAGGTGGCGCGGTGCGAGCAGCGGCCCACCGAGCCCGGCGGCCACCGCCCGCTCCAGCGTTGCCTCGGCAACGTCCAGGTCAGCGCTGTGCAGCCCGACCAGCGCGGCCAGCGCCGCCGGGCTGTCCGGAAGCAGCACCCCGACACCGGCCGGTTCCAGCACCGACGCCGCCTGGACCAGGGTGGACAACGCAGCGGCCGGCGCGTCGGTGAGCGACTCGCGCACGCCCCGGGCCATCAGGCCGGCGGTGGCATGCAGCAGCGTCGGCGGCCCATCGGCAAACGAGAGACCTCGGTCGACCCCGCCGTCGCTGCGCCGGCCCTCGCCAGGCCAGCTTTCGCCGGCCCGACTGTCGCCCGGTCCGCCCTCGCGGGTCCGATTGTTGCCAGGCCCGTCTTCGCCGGTCCGGGTGTTGCCGAGTCCGCCCTCGCGGGTCCGATTGTTGCCAGGCCCGTCTTCACTGGTCCGGCTGTCGCCGAGTCCGCCCTCGCGGGGCCGGTCGTTGCCAGGCCGGTCTTCGCTGGTCCGGCTGTTGTCGCGTCCACCTTCGCGGGTCCGGTCGTTGCCGAGACCGTCTCCGTTATTGCGGCCGTTGGTGGGTCTGTCTTCGCGGGACCGGTCATCGTCGCGCCGGCCTTCGTCGTTCCGGCTGCTTCTGGGCCTGCCCTCGTCGTGCCGGCTGTCGTCGACCTGGCCGGTTCCGGTCAGTGCGACGGCGCGGAAGTTTGCGCCCGGGCCCGGCCCGGTCCAGCGCAGCAGGTCGGCGGCTCGGTCGAGCTGGCCGCGGTGGGTCAGGGCCACGGCGGCCACGTAGGCGGCCTCGGCCTGCTGCGCGGGTGATCCGGTGGCCACGGTGCGGTCGGCGAGGCGGGCGGCCAGGTCGAGGTCGCCGGTGAGGGCGGTGGCCAGCGCGCGCCGGGCCGCGGCCGGGCGGCCTGCCTCGGCCGCGGCCGCGAACAGCCGGGCGGCCAGGGCCGGGTCGTTGCCGAGTGCCTCCTCGCCGGCCGCCTCGAACGCCGGGCCCAGGCCGGCCGGCGCCGCCGTGGCTCCCTCGGCGCGTTCGGGCAGCAGATGCCGCACCAGCGGCAGCACCGGGCCGCCGCGGGCCATCTGCAGCTCGGCCAGGCGCTGGCGCACGCCGACGCGCTGGGCGATCGGGCCGAGCGCGGCGATCGCGTAGCGGGCCAGCGGGATCAGCTCACCGCGGCCGGTCAGCATCCCGGTCGCCTGGCCCGCCGCGACCAGCTCGGCGACCGCCTGCTGGTCGGCGCCGAGCAGCGTCGCGATCAGGTCGAACGAGCCGCCGGCCTCGACCGCCAGCAGCAGCGTGCGCAGATCGGGGCCGAGCTCGTCGAGCTCCGGCGCGAACGGCGCCAGCGCCGCGGCCGGGACCCGGGCCGGCGGTTCCGGGCCGGTGAGCGTGGGCACCAGGCGGGAGACGTAGCGCGGGACGCCACCGGTGAACGCGGCGATGAATCCCGCCAGCCCACGAGGCATGTCCCGGATCTCGTCGACGGTCAGCGCCGGGAGAGTCGTCACCGGCCGGTTCCGGCGCAGCACCTCGGCCAGCCGGGTCAGCGCCGCCGGGCGTGGCCACGGGCGGTAGGCCACGATCAGCCGGGCCGCCGGTTTCTCGGCCAGCTCGGCCAGCTCGTGCAGGCGGTCGTCGCCGAGGCGGTGCGCGTCGTCGACGAGCAGCGCAGTGTCGCGGGTGCCGGCCTCGGCATAGACCTGGGAGAGCTCGGCGAGCAGCGTCGACTTGCCGAAGCCGCCGGGCGCGCAGACGGCGGCGGCGATCGGTGCGGCGGGGTCGGCCCGGGCGTCGCCAAGAAGCTGGATGCGCAGCTGGTCGCTCATCGGCGTCCCACCTCCGGCCCGGCGACATGCAGCGGCGGACGGGGCGGCGGCGTTCCCGGCCCGGCACCGGCGACGGCCGGCCCGGCGACGGCCGGCCCAGCGGTGACTAGCTCAGCGGCGACCGGCACCAGATCGGTGGGCAGCGCCGCCGGCCCGGCATCCGGTCCGGCCGGAGTCGACTGCAGAAGAGGGAAGGGCCGCGGTGGCGGGGTGGGTCGCGGGATGGGAGCCGGGCGCAGGGACACCGCGGCGCCGCACGCGATCGTGTGCCGAGGATCGTCGTCACGCAGCACCGGCGCCGCGATCGCCTCGGCGAGGACCTCGGCCACGATCGGCCGGGTCGTGCCGCCGCCGGCCAGCAGCACCGCGGACAGGTCGCCGAGGTCGACGCCGGCCGTGCGGGCGGTGCGCCGCAATAGACCCAGCACCACGGCCAGGACCGCGCGGCTCTCGACCGGCCCGCCCTCGGCCAGGTCATCGCCGCCGACCTCGTCGTCCTCGGCGGCGGCCAGGAGCTCTAACCGCCCTGGGCCGCCCGGGATGACCAGCGACACCTCGGTGCCGAGCCCGCCGATCCGGCAGACCGCGACCGGCCGGCCCTCGGCCGGGTGCCGCCCGGTGGCCCGGTGGCGCTCGACCACGGCGCGGGCGCGGGTCATCAGCACCACATCGCTCATCCCGGCGTCGCCGAGCGCCGCCCGCAGCAGACCGAGCCGGCCTGGACCCCAGCTGGTCGGGTAGGCCAGGGCGATGCCGTCGGGCGCTTCCTGTTCACGTGCCCAGACCGCGTCGGCCGCGCCCCGCGCCTGCTCGACCAGGAGTGCCTGCGGCGTCACGAACAGTTCGTCGGTGAACACCGGCACCTCGTCGCCGCATCGCCGGAACAGCCCGCCGAGGGCGGGCGGGACATCGGCCGGCGCCGGCTCGGGTGGACCCCACCCGACCAGGTCGGAAGAGCGCCGGCACACCGCTGTCCGGGCGGTGCCGGATCCGATGTCGACGCCCAGCAGGTACGGCACGTAGTGGCTCCTCGCCATCGGACAGTCGGTGGCCTGTCGGGGGACCACATGTTCGTACCAGACCGGGCATCCGGGGGTCTTCCCCCAAAATCATGCCGTTCGATCCCCCAAACCCCCAACGCCGGGGTGGGCGTTTCCCGGCAATCCCCTAACCGCCGATGGGGGAGCCGTCCCCGATCCCCCCGGGACGGCCCGGCCCATAACGTCGTCGGCAAGCTCGTCAGACAGGAGACAACCGCCCATGGAGTCATCCCCCACGTTGCAGGACTTCGTCCTCAACCTGATCTACGACCCGGTCGCCCGGGACGCCTTCGAGGTCGACCCGCACGGCACACTGCAGGAGGCCGGGCTCGGCGACGTGACCGCCGCCGACGTGCAGGACGTGCTTCCGCTCGTGCTCGACTTCGCCCCGCTGCAGGGTCTGAGCAGCATCGACGGCGTTTCCCAGGTGGACAGCCTGACCACCGGCGTGGCCAACCTCGACATCGCCGGCGCGGCCGCGCACCTGCAGACCATCACGGCGCAGCTCGGCGGCACCGCCTCGCACGTCACCGGCGACCTCAACGTGGCGGCGGCCGGCGCGGTGACGGTGACGGCCGACCACCTGGTGTCCGGCGTGCTCGGCGGCGGCCTGAGCTTCCACGGCGACGGCGGCAACTCCGGCTTCCACGGTGCCGGTGGGCTCGACAGTTTGGGCGGCTTCCACGGCATCGGGGGGCTGTTCGGCCAGGACCCGGGGGCCGGTCTGGATGCGGGCGTGGCGGTCACCGCGCCGGTGGACCACCACGCCGTGACCGACGTGACCTACGGCGTCGAGAGCGTGGTCCCGCACGTGTCGGCGGGCCTGACCGGCTCGCTCGACACCACCGTCAACACCGTCACCGGATCGATCGACCTTGACGTCTCCGGGGTGCACGGGGCAACCTCTTCGGTCGTCGGCTCCGTTCTCGGCCCGGACCTGACGGGTGGCCTGCTGCCCGACAGCTCGGTCGTGGACAGCACCATCTCCGGCGTCGACCACTCCGTGTCCGGCGTCCTGGGTGGCGTGACCGGCACGGTCGCCCCGGACCACGCCCACGACGGCCACGGCCTGCTCGGCGGACTGGCCGGTCTCGACTTCTGAGCCCAGGGAAAGGCGTCTGATGCAGAGATGGGAGGCCGGACCCACGGCCTATGCGGGTCCGACCTCCCCCGTCCGGCCGGGCCGGACGGAACTGGGCGCCCTGTCCGCGACCGCCGCTCCGGCGTCGCTGTGGCTGGACGTGCTCGACGCGACGATCCGGACCTGCCAGGAGCACGGGCGGACCGACCTGGTGGCCTGGCTCTGGCAGCGCCGCGCCCAACTGCTGCACCCGCATCTGCGGGTGCTCGTGGTCGGCGCCGCCGGGCAGGGCAAGAGCCAGCTTATCAACGCGCTGATCAATGCCCCGGTGTGTGTGGTCGGCGAGGGCCGGGGCACCACGGTCCCGACCGTGGTGCGGCACACCGAGGCGCCGACCGCCCACCTCATCGTGCGGGCCTCGCCCGAGGCGGCCTGGACACCTGACGCCGGCCCGCAGGAGCACATCCCGCTCGCGCTGGACCGGCTGGCCGACGCGCTGACCGAGACCGTCGCGATCCAGCCCGCCACGATGGCCGGCCGCCTGCATGCCGACGTCGGCGTGCCCCGGGCGCTGCTCGCCACCGGGCTGCAGCTCATCGACACGCCGCCGCTGCCCGGCCTGCCCACCGCCGCGCCCGCCGCGGTCGCCCGGCTGCGCGAGCTGGCCACCGACAGCCGCGCCGACCTGGTGCTGTTCGCCTGCGAGGCGGGCCGCGAGCTGAGCGACGCCGAGGTGACGGTGCTGGCCGACCTGGCCCGGCTGTTCCCGAGCCTGGTGGTGGCGTATACGAAGACCGACTACGCGGCGCACTGGCGGCGCGGTCTGGAGGCGAGCCGGATGCGGCTGGTGCAGGCGGGGGTGCCGGCCACCGTCGTCCCGCTCTCGGCCACGCTGCGCGCCCGCGCGGTGCAGACCGGCGACGCCGCGCTCAACGGCGAGTCCGGCTTCCCCGCCCTGATCGGCCTGCTCGAGGCGACCGTGGCGGCCAAGCCCGACGGGCTGGCCCGGGCCACCGTCGGGGTGCTCGGCCGCACCGTCACCGAGCGGCTCGCCGTCGTGCTGCGCGACGACCTCGACGCCCAGCGCGCCGAGAGCGAGACCTCGCACGCGGTCAAACGCCTGCACGACACCCAGCGCCGCCTCGACGAGCTGCGCCGATGCACCACCCGCTGGCAGACGCGACTGTCCGACGAGGTGGCCGACCTGATGTCGGACATCGAGCACGACCTGCGCGAGCGCACCCGCGCGGTGATCGCCCGCGCCGACGAGACGTTCACCGACTCCGATCCGCTGCGGGTGTGGGACGAGTTCGAGCAGTGGCTGCGGGAGGCCCTGCTGGAGGTCGCGCAGACCAGCCTGAACTGGCTCGGCGACCGCGCCGAGTGGCTGGCCCGGGCGGTGGCCGCGGAGTTCCCGCCGGAGCTCGGCGACGTGCTGCCGACCTGGGTGCCGGGCGTGCAGAACGACCCGAACGATCGGGTCACCGAGCTCGAATCGCCGCAGGTGGAGCGGTTCACGATGACCCAGAAGCTGTTCACCGGCCTGCGCGGATCCTACGGCGGCGTGCTGATGGTCGGCCTGGTCACCAGCCTCACCGGGATGTCGCTGATCAACCCGATCTCGCTGAGCGGCGGCGCCCTCTTCGGCGGCAAGAGCATCCGCGAGGAGGGCAAGTCGCTGCTGCGGCGCCGCCAGGCGGCGGCCCGGGCCACCGTGCGGCAACACGTCGACGAGATCTTCGTGGGCCTGGCCAAAGACACCAAGGATTCGGTACGCCGTATCCAGCGCGCCCTGCGTGACCACTTCACCGCCGTCACCGAGGATCTGCAGGAAGCGATCATCGAGTCGCTGCGCAGCGCCAAGGCCGACGCCGAACGCGAGGCGGCGGTGCGCGAGGGCCAGGCGCGGCGCACCGAGCAGGAGCTCATCCGGCTGGCCGGGCTGCAGAAACAGGCCCTGGCCCTGATGCCGGGGCCGGGGTGACCGGGGCGGCGCTGGCCGAGCGGGCGGGCCGGCTTCTCGACGATGCCGCGAGCGTGTTCCGGGGCCACGAGCGCGCCGAGGCCTGGCTGCGCCGGCACCGCGAGCGCCTGGCCGAGCCGCTGCGACTGGCCGTGACCGGCCCGCCCGGCGCCGGCCGGTCCACCGTGGTCAGCGCCCTGATCGGCGAGGACGTGGCACCCGTGGTGGTGGCCGGTGCGCCCGGGGCGCCGGTCTGGTTCCACGACGGGCCGCGGCCGCTGGCGCGGGTGATCCGGCCGGCCGCGCCGCCGTGGTCCGCGCCGATGCAGCGGGCCACCCCGGGCCACGTCGTCGCCGGGCCGGCTGAGGACTGGGCCGGCGACGAGGACTGGGCCGGGGCCGAGATCTCCCAGGTGGTGGTGGAGTGGCCGTGCCGCGCGCTGCGGCACACCCGACTGCTCGACGCGGGCAGCCTCGAGACCGACGACGCCGATGCGACGCTCTACGTCACCCGGCACCTGGGCGACGACGACCTCGCCACGCTGCAACGGGCGCACCTGGGCCGGGCGACGGGCGCGTTACCCGTACACCTGATGGTGGTTCTGTCCCGGGCCGATGAAGCCGCCGGTGGCCGGCCCGATGCGCTGCTCGCCGCCCGGCGGATCGCTCGCCGCAGGCGGAAGGAGCCGCAGGTCGCCGCGCTCTGCCAGGACGTGCTCGCGTTGTCCGCGCAGACCGCGCTGGCCGGGCGGAGCCTGCGCGAACCGGAGTTCGCGACGGTCGCCGCGCTGGCCGCCCTGCCCCGGGCCGACGCCGATGCGGCCCTGCTGTCCACCGACCGGTTCACCGGCGCTGATCTTCCCGTTCCGGTGCAGCAGCGCGCGGACCTGCTGCGGCGGCTCGGGCTCGGCGGCGTGCGGCTGGCCACCACGCTCGTGCGCACCGGCTCGCGGAACCGGGCCGCGCTCGCCGCCCAGCTGGTGCGGCAGAGTGGGCTGACCGAGCTGCAGGCGTCGGTCGGCGACCTGTTCACCGCCCGGCGTGACGTGCTCAAGGCGCGGACCGCGCTGATCGGCCTCGACCAGCTGCTGCGCGCCGAGAGCCGGCCGCAGGCCGCCTACCTCGCCGCCGAGCTGGACCGCCTGGTGGCCGGCGCGCACGAGTTCCGTGAGGTGCGGCTGCTCGCCGCGCTCCGCACCGGCCGGGTCACGCTGCCGGCCGAGCTGGCCGTCCAGGCGCGGCGGCTGGCCGGTGGCGAGGGCGCCGCGCACGCCGAACGGCTGGGTCTGCCGGCCGAGACCCCGCCCGAGCAGCTGTGGCCGGTCGCCGCCGAGGCCGCCGGCCGCTGGCACGAGCAGACCCGCGCGGCCTCCACCGCGGCCGGTCGCCGCGCCGCCGAGGTGGTCCTGCGCAGCTGCACCGCCATCCTGAACGACCTGGGCTGACTTCCTAGGACGGTACCGAGCTCGGTCGGTAGCCGGCCCGGAAGAAGCCGCGGATCCGGCGGTCGCCGATGCCGACGTTGTGCTCGAACGATGTCGCCCGGTCGGGCGCGCCGGCGTCGAAGGCGATGAAGGTGTCGTCGCGCGGGCCGCGGTTCGGGTCGTACACCTGAATCGTGATGCGACTGCCGTCCTGGCGGTAGCCGACCGCCAGCACCTGATGGTTCAGCGCGAGTTGCCGCGGATCCTTCGAGGCCACCGTCACCACGCCCAGCGGCACCGGCATCGAGCGGTCGAGGTCCTCGGCGATCCGCGCCCACTGCACCTCGAGCGTCCGCGCGGTGGCGCCGGAGTCGGGGAGGATCATCCACCGGTAGTACCGCAGGATGCCGATCGGCATCCGCCACGACTGGATCAGCCGGCGCACGAAGAACTTGTAGAGCGGGTGATCTGCCCCCGGGCGCTCGGCCGGCAGTTCGACCCCGGCGTGCCAGTAGTCGAGCGCGGCGAACACCATGCCGCCGCAGAGTCCGCCCGCGGCGTTGCCGATCCCGACCGGCCCGAACGGGGTCCGGAGTGTCAGGGCCGGCTGGCGCGGCCAGGTGTTGACGAACGTAAAGCCGTCACGCGACGGCAGAAAGCTCCTGGTCATGAGCCTCACCCCACCAACGCTGCCCATGCTAGGCCGAACCGTCGCCGGTCATCGTCGTCAGCACGACTCGGGTCAGGTTCCCGACGGTCTCATGTCGTCTGCGCCGAGGGCACGCCCTGCGCACAGGTGACGGTCATGGTGACGGTCACGTTGCCGTGCTTGAACGTGACCGACGCTGCTGATCCGGGGCCGAGGTCGCTGGCGGCGGTTTTGTAAGGCTTGGTGGCCGTGGCCGAGAGGATCTGCGACGCCGCGGCCGATGGGCAGGTGGCGCGCAACGAACCGGCGTCGGACGTGAACGTTTGCTCCGCGGGCGGCCCCGGCACCGTGGCCGTGGTCTTGGGGCTGCTTGTCGCCGGGACCGGTGGCGCGGCGGGCGGCGCCGTGCTCGTCACCGCTGTCCGGGCGGTCCGCAGGCTGGATCTCGGGTTGGCCGCGGGGGTCGCCGCCGTCCCGCGGCCGGTCGCTGCCGGTAGCGGTGGCTGCTCCGGCCCCGGTGAGGTGAGCGCGGGCGGTGGCGCCGATCGTGCCGCGGTCGATCCGTGCGGCAGCATCTGCCAGACGGCGGCGCCCGCCGCGGCGACCAAGAGCACCGCGGCGGCGCACCGGGCGATGAGGCGGTTCCGCCGGCGCTCGGCCGGGGCCGGCCGAGCCGGTATCGGCTCGGCCGGCCCGGGCGGAGCGGCCTCCATCGTCAGGGCCGTGACCACATGCGCCGGTCGGTCGTCGTCGACGTCGGCACGCAGGCCGGCGCCGCGGGCGAGCAACGCCGCGGCCTCCCGGGCGCTCGGCCGCATGGTCGGGTCCTTCAGCAGGCAGCGGTTGCCCAGTCCGATGACGTAATCGGGCACGCCGGGCAGTGGCGGCAGCGGCGGCGGATCCAGATAGATGTGCGCCGACAGCATCTCGGTGGTGTCCTCGATCGTCCACGGCGAGCGACCGGTGAGCAGCAGGTGCAGAAGCACGCCGAGGGCGTAGACGTCGGAAGCCGGCTCGACGGCGTCGTTGAGCAGCCGTTCCGGCGCCAGGTAAGCCGGTGTTCCGTAGATCATCTCGTCGTCGGTGCCGTGCCCGGCCGGGGTGATCGCGGCGGCGATGCCGAAGTCGACCACCTTGGCCCCGGTCGGCCCCAGCATGACGTTGGCGGGTTTGACGTCCCGGTGCACGAGCCCTTCGGCGTGGGCGGCGGCGAGCGCGGCGGCGACCTCCGCGCCGACCCGCAGGGCGAACCGGGGCGTCAGCGGACCGAGGCTCATTCGCTGAAGCAGCGTCCCGCCGGGCACGTACTCCATCACCACGTACGGCAGAACGGCGCCGGTCTTCTCCGAGGCCTCGCCGTAGTCGTGCACCTGGGCGATGTTCGGATGCGCGATCGCCGCGGCCGCCTGCGCTTCGCGCCGGATCCGATCCCGGGAGCCGGGGTCATCGGCGTAGCCGGGGCCCAGCAGCTTAACCGCCACGGTGCGAGCGAGAACGTCGTCGCGGGCTTCCCAGACGACCGCCATGCCACCTTCACCGACCGTGCGGATGAGCCGGTAACGGCCACCGAGGAGAAGCTCGGCTCCGGTCGGATCGGGATTCCCGTCGAGGGTCGGCTCACCGTTCATCCCCGGCAGTGTGCCGGGTTCGGCGACCGGACGCATCCCGGGATGGCTCCTGCAGGTCGATGGCATTTGCAAGATTGTCGCGTGCGTACATGAGCACATATGATGGCGGGACTGTCGTCGACCACCTATCACGTGAAGGCTCCTATGTCCGAGCATGAGCATCACGATCGCCACGGCGGCCTCGGTCACCGGGTGCGGCACCTGATCACGCCGCACTCGCACGACACCGCCGACAAGGTCGACCCGGCCCTCGAGGCCTCCCGCGAGGGCATGCGGGCGCTGTGGATCTCGCTGGGCGTCCTCGCCGCCACGGCTGCCCTGCAAGTCGTGATCGTCGTCCTCTCCGGCTCGGTCGCGCTGCTCGGCGACACGCTGCACAACGTGGCCGACGCGCTGACCGCCGTGCCGCTCGGCATCGCGTTCTGGCTGGGCCGCCGGGCCGCCACCCGGGCGTACACCTATGGTTTCGGCCGGGCCGAGGACCTCGCCGGCGTCATCATCGTGCTGGTCATCGCCGGGTCCTCGGTCCTGGCCGCCTGGTTCGCGACCGAGCGTCTGGTCCGTCCACAGACGATGAGTCATCTGCCGTGGGTGTTCGCGGCCGGGCTGATCGGCTTTGCCGGCAACGAGATCGTCGCCCGCTACCGCATCACGGTCGGCCGCCGAATCGGCTCGGCCGCCCTGGTCGCCGACGGTCTGCATGCGCGCACCGACGGATTCACCTCCCTCGCCGTCGTGCTGGCCGCGGCCGGCGCCTGGCTCGGCTGGAGCTGGGCCGACCCGGTCGTCGGTCTGGCCATCACGGTCGCGATCGCGTTCGTGCTGAAGGACGCCGCCCGCGAGGTCTGCCGCCGGCTGATGGACCGGGTCGATCCGGAACTCGTCGACCAGGCCGAGCTGGCGCTGCGTGCGATCCCCGGCGTCCGCGACCTGGCCGGGCTGCGACTGCGCTGGATCGGCCACCGGATGCACGCCGAGGCCACCATCGTCGTCGACCGGAGCCTCAGCCTGGTCGACGCCCACGAGATCGCCGCCGATGCCGAGCACCAGCTCGCCCACCACGTGCCCCGCCTGACCGGCGCCACCGTGCACGTCGACCCGGACAGCCACCCGGGCGGCGGCCACCACAGCGACCTGTCGCACGAGCGGCGCGATCGACTGGCGGCGGCCGGGCTCTGACCACCGCCTACCATGTGCTCATGTACGCACCTGGACGCTCCTGGGAAGCCGGACCGGCCGAGAGTGTCGTGGCGGCGGCCGCGGTCGCGCTGGCTCTCCTGGGCGACGTCACCCGGCTGCGGCTGGCGGTCCGCCTGCTCGACGGAGAGCAGGACGTCACGACGCTGACCGAAGCGGTCGGCGCCGCCCGTCCCGCGGTGTCGCAGCATCTGGCCAAGTTGCGGCTGGCCGGCCTGGTCGCGACGCGCCGGGACGGTCGGCGGGTGCTTTACACGCTCGCAGACCAGCACGTCCGCAAGCTGGTGGCCGAGGCGATCTTCACCGCCGAGCACCGGGTGCTGGACCGGCCCGACCACCACGCCGTCGCACCCTGACGGCGCTACTCGCCAATGAAAGCCGGGCTACGTCTTTCCAGGCTGGCGGCGATGCCCTCGCCGCTGTCCCGGGTCGCCCACAGCACCCGCTGCTCGGCCAGCTCGTGGTCGAGGGCCTGCCGCACCCGGGCTGCCAGGTCGCCGCGCAGCGTCGCCCGGATCGAGCGCACCGCCAGCGGCGCCGATTCGGCGATTTGCCGGGCCAGCTCACCGGCGGCCTCCCGGACCAGGCCCGGCTCGGCGAGGCGGTCGGCCAGACCGAGGCGTACGGCCTCCTCGCCGCCCACCCGCCGGGCGGTCAGCAGCATGTCCGCCGCGGCCTGCCGCCCGACCAGGTCCGGCAACGTGACGCTCAGTCCGAAGCCCTGGTGGAAACCGAGCCGGGCGAAGTTCGCCACGAACCGGGTCGACGCCTCGGCGACCCGGAAATCGGCCGCGCAGGCGAGTCCGAGCCCGCCGCCGACGGCGCTGCCCTGCACGGCGGCGACGATCGGGGTCCGTACGCCGAAAAGCCGCGCAGCGTGCCGGTAAAGCCCTTCCGCCGCGGCCGCCCGGTCCTGGACGAATTCGCCGTCGCCGAGATCCGCGCCCGCGCAGAAGTGCTTGCCCGCCGAGGCCAGCACGATCACCCGGCAGGCGGGGTCGTCGTCCAGGGCCAGGGCGGCGTCGACGAGCCGGCCGAGCAGCGCCTCGTCGACGTGATTCGCGGGCGGCCGGCGCATCTCGACCAGGGCCACCCCGTCCGCGACGGCGACCGTCAGATCCGTACTCAAGAAAGCCTCCGTGCCTTTGATCGGACAGTCACTCGAGGCCGTCGCGCGAGATCGGCTCGCCGACCCGGAAGTCACGGAACGTGACCTCCAACCCGGCCCGCTCCGGCGAGCAGCACATCACCCCGACGTCGACCGTCTCCGGCAGATCCAGATGGCCGAGCCGGACCAGTTGCCAGGACCCGTTCCCGTCGCCGCGGTGCACGCAGACCGCGGAACCGAACCGGGTCAGCCGCAGCACCAGCTCGCCCCGGTACTCGGGCACCGGCACCACGGACAGGTCGGAGTCGTCGCGGGTGAGCACCGTGCTGAGCTGCACGGCGCCGGACGTGACCTCGAGCCCGGTCTTCAGCCAGGTGCGCTCGTCGGCCCGCAGCATCAGCCCGGCCTGATCGAACAGCGCCGAGTGGCCGGCCGAGACCACCACCTCGGCGGTGAAGTCGCCGGTCACCGGCCGGTGATAGAAATGCCCGTTGTCGGTGATGTAGCCGTAGAACGTGCGCCGCCAGAAGTCCGTCTTCAGCCCCGTGACGACCTGGATGACGCCGGCCTGATCGGACCACTCCGGCGGCTCGTTGAGCCACGACATCGCGCTCAGAATTGGTTCCACAGCGCGATCATCACACGGGTTTCCAGCCGGCGGCGCGGCAGGCGCGGAGCAGTTGGCCGGACGCCGCCTGCCACGAGTTGTCACCGCGGTTGGCGCTGCGGCCGACCAGCCCGGCCCCGCCGGAGATCGCCCCGTTGTCGCTCCGCCCGGCGTAACGCCCGACCTCGTCGGCAAGTCTCAACCGCTCGGCCGTCGTATCGGCTCGTCGATAGCCGGCCGAAAAGGTGGCACACGCCGTTTCCGCCGAGCGGTCGATCCCCTCGGTCGATGAGTGGGACACCACCGGGTGGTCACCTTTGCAGCCGCCGACCGCCAGCGGCAGCAGCACCGCCAGGACCATCAAGGTGCAACGCTTCGCATCCATCCCTCCGGAGTACCGGCCGGGGGAGATGCGCGCGGGATAACCGGCTCGGTTCACCCGCACTCCAGCCTGCAGTGTCAAGCTGGGCCGATGGAATCGGTCTGGGACTACCCGCGCCCGCCGCGCCTGGAGCGCACCGGCGCCCGGGTGACGGTCGTGCACGCGGGGCAGGTGATCGTCGACAGCGACCGGTGCTGGCGGGTCCTGGAAACCTCGCACCCACCGGTCTACTACGTGCCTCGCGACGGCATCGCCGATGGTGTGCTGGAGCCCGGCACCGGCCGGTCGTACTGCGAGTTCAAGGGTGTCGCCGACTACTGGGACCTCGTCGTCGGCGACACCCGGGTGCAACAGGCCGGCTGGTCCTACCAACACCCTTCACCCGCGTACGCCGAGATCGCCGGAGCGGTCGCCTTCTATCCGAGCCGGGTCGACGAGTGCCGGGTGGCCGGCGAACTGGTCCGGCCACAGGACGGCGACTTCTACGGCGGCTGGATAACCGCGGACATCACCGGCCCGTTCAAGGGCGCCCCCGGGACCATGGGTTGGTGACCGTCAGTTATGCCACGAAACGGGACCGGCGCCGGCGTCCGAACAGGTAGCCGATGCCGCCGAGGAGAAGAAGGACACCGCCGATGCCAGCCACGACCCGGGTGTTGGCACCGGTCAACGGCAGCCCACCGCCGCCCTCGCCACCGGAAGTGCCCTGGCCGGCGGAGGAGGTAGGGGTCGCCGGTGCGCTGGACGTGTCGCTCGGTGCCACGGTTGGCGGAGTCGCGCAGTCGAGCGCACGTGCGGCGTACAGGCCGTCGTTCAGGTAGGCCAGATAGGCATCGATGGTTCCGGTGTCGAGCGCCTTCTGGGCAGCCGCCTGCACGTTGGCGCCGCCATCCGTCAGCGTCCGGTACACGGAGACCCGCAGGTCCGCGGTCCACGCGCTCTGCACGCCCGCCTTGAGGAATGCCCGCAGTTCATCCGCGGTGCCGTCCAGCCGTTCCTGCACCGCACCAGGCAGAACGGGCAACGACTCGGCCGTTGCCGTCGCCAGGATCTGGTTGGCCAGAATCCGCACCTCGGTATCGGTGGCGGTGTCCAGATCGATGGTGACCAGCTCGCGGATGTCCTTGTAGGGTTTACGCTCGACCGTCTGGCAGGCCTCATTGAGCCCGGGCGGCCCGGTCTGTGCCGACGCCGGCGCCGCCGGAATCAAAAAGGCCAGCGCCATCAGGACGCCGGCTGACAACTTCCATCGCATGTGGTGGTTCCTCCCCGCTGCTGGCAAAACACGGAGATATTACCGACGGTGGATGGATAAGCAAGGGCGTCGACGCCAAGGTCGGGTCGTCATACCGCAGCACGGGCGGACTCGACCGCAGCGGTTACGAAGGCGCGGACCCGCGCCGTCTCCCGCGCGGTCGGCCACACCGGACCCCAGTCCAGCGGCGGCGCGTCCCGGAGCGGGATGTAGACCAGGTCGGGACGGGCGTAGAGGCGGGCGGCGTGCTCGCCGACGACGAAGGTCCCTCGGCCCGCGCCGACGAGCGTCAGCACCTCCTGGAACGTCTCGGCGACGGGGCCGTCACCACCGGCAGATCCGGCGGTGCCGACCGACGGGAGTGAGCACGGCGCCCTGACGAGGCGGACGCGGGCGAGATCCTCGACCGACAGGGATGCGGTCCGCGCGAACGGATGACCGGCCGGGACGGCGAGCATCCGCGGCTCGGACAGCAGAGCGGGGCCGGAGGTGAGCCCCGGCCCGTCCAGCGGGAAGCAGCCGACGAGCACGTCGATCTCGTCCGCGTGCAGGCGCTCGGCGGCGTCACTTACCTGGACCTCGCGGGCCTCGACCGCACAGTCGGGCCGGCCGAGCCGAAACCGAGTCGCCGCGGTCATGACAAGCCGGCCGGCCGCCGCACCGACGTAGCCGACCCGCAGCGTGCCGGTGAGCCCGCGGCCGTGTGCGACGGCCCGCGCCACCGCCGCGAGGACCTGGTCGTACGCCGGTTTGAGGTCCTCGTGCAGCTGACGGCCGGTCGGGGTCAGCGTCACCCGGCGGCTGGTCCGTTCGAACAACTGCGCGCCGACGCGTCGTTCGAGCGCGCGAACGACTTGGCTCACCCGCGTGGTCGTGACGCCGAGCCGCTGACCGGCGCGGCCGAAGTGCAGTTCCTCGGCGAGGGCGAGGAACACCTCGATCTCCTGTCGTTCCAAGGTTCCCTCCTCCATCGTGAAGCCCTGCTTCACGATCGTTGCATGAGTCGGCGTTGTTTCGCGCTCGCCGGACCGTGATCGTGGAGACCATGTACGTCACCGAAGACCGCGCCCTGTCGGCGGGCGCGACCGACGCCGATCTGCGCGACCGGATCGAAATAGTCGACGCCTTATACCGTTTCGGCCTCGGACAGGACCTCGCTGATCGCGACCTCTTGGCCTCTGCGTTCGCCGAATCCGCCGAACTGGACTTCCGTCCCGCCGCGAGTCGATGGGGCGCGGACGTCCCGGTGATGACCGGACGCGACGCCATCGTCGACACGATCCTTGCCATGTTGCCGGCCGCGTGGACACGACGCACGTCGTCACGAACCCGCGGATGCGCATCGACGGCGACCGTGCCTCGTTGACCGCAATCGTTGCGGCCCAGCATCTGCTCACCGCAGACCACACCGTCCACGCGTTGCTGACGAACCGGTATGACGTCGACCTCGTCCGTGACCGGGAGCGATGGGTCGTACGGCGGATGATCATCGAGAACGTCTGGTATACCGGCGATCCGGCTGCCGTATTCGGCGGGTGACACGCATATCAAGCAGTTCAGTGCATCGGCCCGGTGGGCGGGCTCGTCATCGAGCCGTGCATGAGGATCACTGCCCCAGGTGGGGCGCTGGGGGTAAAGAGACCTGGACCCGGAGGCCGTCGTGGCCCGTTGAGGAGGCGGCGATCATGCCGTCGTGGGCCCGGGTTATCGAGCGGGCGATCGACAGGCCCAGGCCCGCGCCGCCGCTGTGGTCGATTCGGGCGGCGTTGCGACGGCGGAACGGCTCGAACAGGGCCGACACCTCGTCCGGGGGTACGTCGTCGCCGGTGTTCGTCACGGTCAGGGCCGGCTCGTTGCCCACCTCGATGGTGACCGTGCCGTCCTTGCGGTTGTATTTGATCGCGTTCTGCACCAGGTTGCTGACCAGGCGTTCCAGCAGCACCTGTTCGCCCAGCACCAGGCGGGGGCGCAGCTCGGTGCTGATCGTGATGCCGACCTCGGCGGCGCCGGGCTGATGCCGGTCGACTATCGCGGCCACGATCTCGTCCAGGCGCAGCGGGGCCCGGGCCAGCAGGCCGCGGTCGCTCTCGGCCAGCACCAGCAGGCCCTCGATCAGGCGTTCGTTGCGTTCGTTGGTCTCCAGCAACTGCGCGGTGAGCAGGGTGAGCTGGTCGTCGGTGAGTGTGCGGGCCATGCTGACCTCGATCAGCGTGCGCTGCACGGCGAGCGGGGTGCGCAGCTCGTGCGACGCGTCGGCGGCGAACCGGCGCTGCGCTTCGTAGCCGATCGCGATCCGGTCCATCATCTCGTCGATCGCCCGGCCCAGCACGGCCAGCTCGTCGTGGCCGGCGCCGGGGCGCAGGCGGTGGCCGAGGTTCTGCGGGCCCACGTTCGCGATGACCGGCACCAGGTCGAGGATCGGCCGCAGGCACCAGCTGATCACCAGCCAGCACGCGGCCAGCATGAGCAGCAGCACGGCGGCGACGGCGGGGATGGTCACGAGGCCGGGGAAGCGGCAGGCGAGGGCGGGGCCGTCCACACACCAGGTCGGTCCGAAGTCGCGCGCCAACTGGAGCAGTTCGTCGACCGCGGGGCGCGCGAACTGCGCGGCGAGCAGAAGGACCGCGCAGAGTACGAGGATCCGGCGGGCCGGGGAGCGCATGCTCATGAGCCGAGCCGGTATCCGGTGCGCGGCACGGTGTGGATCACCGGTGGGTCGCCGAGCTTGCGGCGCAACGTCATGACCGTCATCCGTACCGTATTGGTGAAGGGGTCGGTGTTCTCGTCCCAGGCCTGTTCCAGGAGTTCCTCGGCGCTGACCACCCGGCCGCCGGCCCGCAGCAGCACGTGCAGCACGGCGAACTCCTTGGGGGAGAGGGCCAGCACCTGCCCGTCGCGGGCGGCGGTGTGCCGGGTGACGTCGAGGACGACCCCGTCCTGTTCCAGCACCGGCGGCAGCGCCTGCACCGCCCGCCGGGACAGCGCCTGCAACCGGGCGACCAGCTCGGCGAACGCGAACGGCTTGGTCAGGTAGTCGTCGGCGCCGAGCCCCAGGCCCTCGACGCGGTCGCGGATGCCGGCCGCGGCGGTCAGCAGCAGCACCCGGGTGGTGAGCCCGGACGCGGCCATCCACCGGCACACCTCGTCGCCGGTGCGGCCGGGCATGTCCCGATCGAGCACCGCCACGTCGTACCGGTTGACGCCCAGCCGTTCCAGGGCGCTCTCCCCGTCGTAAACCACATCGACCGCCATCGACAGCCGCCGCAGCCCCTCGGCGACCGTGTCGGCCATCAGCTTCTCGTCCTCCGCCACCAGCACACGCACGCCGCCACCCTGGCACAGCAAAGATAAAGAATTCATAAGTACGGCGATGACAGCCGCCAGACAGCCGGATCAACACCATGGGTCCGTGTCGATGATCCTGCGCAAGACTCTGGTGGTCCTGCTCGTGGCCACGGGCGTCGTGGCGGCGGGCGGCGGGCCGGCCGAGGCGATCGCCAACGGCCAGGACGCGCGCGCCGGCGCGTATCCGTTCGCGGCCCTGCTCACCATGACCGGGTTGCCGGCCGACGGCGGCGGCACCCGGGACAGCTCCTGCTCCGGCGCGCTCATCGCGCCGCGCTGGGTGCTCACCGCCGGGCACTGCTTCCGCGATCGCGACGGCAAGCGGGTCAGCCACCCGGTCGCCCGGCGCACCACCGCAACCATCGGCCGCACCGAGGTGGCCGGCTCGGGCGGCCAGGTGGTCGACATCGTCGCGGTGAAGCAGTCGGACACCACCGACGTGGCCCTGGCCGAGCTCGAGACCGAGGTCACCGGCATCACGCCGCTGTCGATCGCGGTCGAGGAGCCGAAGGTCGGCGAGACGGTGCGGCTGGCCGGGTTCGGGCTCCTGGCCGACGACGACGCGAGCCCGGCGAGCCGCCTGCAGACCGGCCAGTTCACCGTGGCCGGCGTCGGCCACGACCTGATCGTGACGTCCGGCCGCGCCCCGCACCGGAACACCAGCCCGTGCCTGCACGACTCGGGCGGCCCGTACTTCCGCCAGCCGAAGGGCCGGCCGCCGGTGCTGGTCGCGGTGGTGAGCTCGGGCCCGAGCTGCCCGCACGAGGGCGGCGACGACAGCGCCCGCGTCGACAACATCAGCGACTGGATCGCCGGCACGATCGCGGCCGGTCCGAGCGGGGGTGTCCCGCGATGGCTCCTGCCAGCCCTGCTGGCCGCCGCCGTGATGGCGGGTGCCGCCGGGATGTGGGCGGTGCGGCGCGCCGCTGCTTCCCGCTCCGCCCGCCCCGCGAGGCAACCCGCCCGGCCCGCGCAGGACTTGGCCCGCCCCGCGCAGGACTTCGCGCGTCCCGGGCAGGACTTCGCGCGTCCCGGGCAGGACTTCGCGCGCCCTGCACAGCGCTCCGCGCACCCCGGCCGGCCCGCGCACCGGCGGGAGTCGACGGCTTCGAGATTCGGCTGACGGGACTTTCGGCCCGACCTGGAGTAACTGCGGACCCTGCCCGGTGACATCGAGCTTCGTGAGGATGACAGGAGACCTGAAAGGGGCGCCTGTCATGACCGCCAAGAAAATCATCGTCGGCTACGACCGTTCCGCCGACTCCAAGGCCGCCGCGGCCTGGGCCCTCGACGAGGCCGCCCGCACCGGCGCGGTCGTCGAGTTCTTCTTCGCCTACGAGTGGCCGAGCTGGGCGCCGGCCGTGTCCACGATCGCGGCGCCCCCGGTCTGGCCCGGCGGTGAGACCGACCGCGCCGTCAACGGCATGCTCGACGAGGCGGTCACCACCGCGCGGCTCACCCATCCCGAGGTCCGCACCCGGATCAGCATCGAACGGGCGAGCGCCGCCGGCGCCCTCGTCGAACGCTCCACCGAGGCCGGCCTCATCGTGCTCGGCAGCCGTGGTCACAGCGACGTGACCGGCCTGCTCGGTTCGGTCAGCGTCGCGGTCAGCGCGCATGCCTCCTGCCCGGTGACCGTGGTCCGCGGCGACGCCCGGGCGACGGCGCCGATCGTGGTCGGCATCGACGGCTCGGAGTCGGCGCAGTCCGCGCTCGCCTACGCCGCCGAGCTGGCGGACGCGCGCGGTGTCCCGCTCCGGGTGATCCACGCCCGGACGCCGGTCTCCAGCCCCTGGGAGGTCACCCCGGGTGCGGTCGCCACCGATCCGGAGAGCGATCGCGCGCCGCTGGCCGAGCTCCTCGTCGGCTGGCAGGAGAAGTACCCGCAGCTCGAGATCGTGCCCGAGCTAGCGGTGGAACACCCGGCGGCGGCCCTGACAGCGGCGAGCGCCACGGCCCAGATGCTGGTGGTCGGCACCCGCGGCCGCGGCGCGGTCCGCGGCATGCTGCTCGGCTCAGTGAGCCAGCACCTCCTACGGCACAGCGCCACCACCGTCGCGGTCGTCCACTCCTGACCACTGCGGCACCGAACCGCTGCGGCGACAAACCGCTGTGGCGACAAACCGCTGCGGCGACAAACCGCTGCGGCGACAAACCGCTGCGGCGACAAACCACTGTGGCGACGGATGGCTGCGGCGATGCGGCTTCAGCGCGCGCCGAGCGATGGGTCCCGGGGCGGCAGTGCATCTGAGGCGGGTAGCTCGACCGTGGTGGTGACGCGGGCCAGGGCCGGCGTCCGGGGCGTGGAGCCGAAGCCGAAGCGCACCGGCGGGTGGACCTCGGTGAGGCGGCCGAGGTCGGTGCCGTCCAGCATGGCGGTGGCCGCGGTGATCCGGTGCAGGTCCTGGACGGCGTACCACTCGCGGCGGTTGTTTCCGGCGGTGCCGTAGGTGCGCACGCCGGGCAGGAGCCGGGCGGGCCGGTCGATCAGCCGGACCCAGGGCAGTTGCCGGGCCAGCGGCGGCGGCACGGCACGCAGCAGGAGACCGAGCGGCCCGCGGCCGCCGGTGGTGAGCCGCAGCGTGAGCGGGCCGGCCTCGACGACCCAGACCGGCCCGGAGCGGCCGACCTTGATCGGCGCCGTGCGCACCTCGCCGAACGAGTACGTCTCGGCGACGAACCGGCCGAACTCCGCGGTCGGGGCGAGCAGCTCGCGGCGGCCGTCGGCGTGCTCGATCATGACGTCGCTGACCGGACCGAACGGCGAAACCGGCCAATGCCCCAGCACCAGCCGGGTTCCGCTTGCGGTGCCGAGGCCCGCGATCCAGCCGTCGAAGCGCATCCTCATGCGAACGTCATACCCGCTCCCGAGACGCTGATCGCTGGATACGCCCTCCGGCGTCAGGGGCCGTGCGAGTTGACCGCCCAAATCGGGGTCACCGCGGCATCCGAGACCCCGATTCAAGGAAACCGGCGTTACTCCGGCCGCGAAAGATCTCTGGACACGTTTCGCCGTCAAGGTCCGGTTCCACCTCCCAGGCGCGCCGAGTGCCGGCCGTGCTCCACCCGGAGGCTCGCGAACGCCCGATTTCAAGAACTCGGCTTTTAAGGTGTTCTTGAGTCTTTTGGGTGGTTGCGTGGGGGGACTTTTTGGACGGGGTGACGGGGTGCTCGGCTGGTTTTGCGGCCGG
>NZ_JBEZYA010000054.1:0-33461 GCF_040638295.1 Actinoplanes sp. NPDC026619 | reverse complement strand
TAGTCGTCTTACTCTCAGAGTGACCAGGTGGCCGTCTCACACCCATCCCTCCGTCGAGGGACAAAACCCCAACCGACCTTAAAAGCCGAGTCAAGGAAATCGGGGTCTCGGCCGATTCTCGTAACCCTCATGTGGCGCGCACGATCAGCGAGCGCCAGCTCGGCAGGGCGGAACGGCGGTCGGCGCGAGCCCGGACGACGACCGGGCGGTGCGGCGCCAGGGCGGCCAGGAAGTCGCTGAGCTGCTGCCGGGCCAGCCGAGCTCCCGGGCACGCGTGCGGTCCCGCGCCGAAGACCAGCTGCGCGGTACGCGCCGGTGCCGGATCGATCGGGTCGGGGTCGCGGCGATGGGCGTCGGCCGCGTGCCGGGCGATCAGCAGCATGCGGTCACCCGCGTGCACCCGGCGGCCGCCGAGATCACCGCCCGCGGCGGCAACGCGAGGAAGGAGGGGCGTGGGCGAGGTGACGCGCAACAGCTCATCGGCGAGCGCTGCCTCCCGGGCGTACGCCCACAGGTCCGGCTCCCCGCACACCCAGGCCGCGGCCCGGGGCAGCGCCGCAACGGTGGTATTCACCGCAGCAACCGCAAGCGTGGCAGCCAGCCCACCATCCACCGTCCCGCCGCCGGCCGTGCCACTGCCTGCCGCCCCGTTGCTGGTCGGGCGCCTGCCGGCTGTGCCGCTGCCGGCTGTGCCGCCGTTGGCTGTGCCTCCGCTGACGAGGCGGAGGAGGCGTTCGGCGGCTTGCTGGGATTCGCGCTCGGTTTGCCGGCGGGAGATGCCCGGCAGATGGGCGCGGGCGGCGGTGGCGCCTGCCTCCTGGGCGGCCGTGGCCAGGGCGAACGGATCCACCTTCAGAGCCAGGAGCGCTGCCGCGGTGGTGCCGGCGATCTCCGCGGCCAGCGGGACGAGATCCACGCTTCGGCCGTCGGCGAGTGGGGCCAGGCGGTCGGCCATGAGCTGCACCCAGAGCGGCCGCAGGCGGTCCACCCCGGCTGCCCCGAGGCGCTCGGCCACGTCTCGCCGGGTGCGTCGATGCTCGTCGCCCTGCTGGTCGAAGAGTCCACCGGCGCCGGCGAGCCGGTCGACGGCGCCGCCGGTGGTGCCCTCGGCGGTTCGATCGAGGGGGATGCGGGTCAGCGCCGCCAGGTAGGCCTCCCGGTCATGGACGATCAGGGTTCGCCCCAGGCGCTGAACCGGCCGCCGCCGGACGGCCGCGAGCAGCGCGAACAGCATCGGATGACTTCGCAGGTAGACCCGCCGGTCGAGGGATCGGGAACTGCTCATGCGGTGGCTGCCAGGCGGGCGGTGGCGGCGCGGTCGGGCTTGCGGGAACGGCCGGCCAGGGGGATCGGGGCGAAGATCACCGCGTCGGGGCGGGCGGCGCCCATCCGGGCGAGCGGCTCGCGCAGGGCCGCGCGGACGGTGGCCTCCGACGCGTTCGCCGCCGGCTGGATCACGGCGACGACCCGTTCGTCGCCGTCGCCGGCCGGGACGCCCACGAGCAGGGCCAGCTCGACGCCGGGGACGTGCAGCGACGGCTCGTACAGGCCGGGATAGATGTTCTCGGCCCGCCGCAAGATCATGTCTTTCAGCCGGCCGCCGAGGATCACCCGGCCGTTCTCGACCCGGCCCAGATCACCGGTGGCCACCGCGCTGAACGGCGCCTCGCCCAGGTAACGGTCGGCCGCCGTCGGCCCGGCCAGCATCAGCTCACCGGAGCCGCTTGAGTAGCCGGCTGAGCCGGCCGCGCTGCCCGGGTCGGCCGCGGTGGGTGACCGTGGGCCGTTTGGCTGGGGTGGGGGTGCAGCGCCGGGGGGCTGCTCAGCGGTGGGGCGGACGGTGGCGGTCACGCCGGGTAGGAGGGTGCCGATCAGGTCGCCTTCGCCGGTGTAGGCGGATTTTTCGGCTGACTCGACGGCGGCGGCCGGGAACACCTCGGTCAAGGCGTAGACGCCCCAGGCCTCGCTGGCGCCCGCGGCCCGGACCGCCTCCAGCAGGGCGGCGCTCACCGGGGCCGAGCCGCTGTAGACGCGGCCGGTGAAGCGCACCCCGGCCGCCAGCGCCGCGCGAAGCTGCGGGGGAGTCAGGTAGATCGCCTGCGGCTGCAGGGCGCGGATCTGCCGGCCCAGCCCGCGCCGGGCCGGCAGGGCCACCGGTGCGCCGCTGGCCAGGGACGGCAGCAGGACGAAGAACGTGCCGCCGAGGACCGGCACGTCCGGTGCCGGGCGGACCAGGTCACGCACCGCGGTCATCCCGGCCGAGAGCGAACTCCGCGTGTGCACGACCGCGCGCGGCCGGCTCGTCGTGCCGGAGGTGAAGACGATGACCGCGTCGCCGTCGCCGTCGAAGCCGGGTGGTGGTGGGCCGGGCAGTGGGCGCAGCGGTGGCGGGCCGCCGGGCAGGCGGCGGCCGATGGTGCGGACCGGGGCCAGGGCGCCGAGGTCGGGCAGGGCGAGGTGGGCGCGCCGGGCGAGCGGGGCCAGCCATCCGGCCACTGCCTGGGCGGCGGCGTCGGCGAGGATCAGGCGGGGCTCGGCGAGAGCCAGGCGGGCCCGGAGCACGTCCGGGCCGGCGGTCGGGTCCAGCACGGCGATGCGCAGACCGAGGTGGTACGCGGCGAGCATGGCCGCCAGCGAGCGCGCTCCCGGGCGTACGGCCAATCCGATCGTCTCCCCGGCACCCAGGCCGAGTGAATGCAGCGCCGCGGCGTAGCCGTGGGTGAGCGTGGCCAGCTCACCGCGCGTGACCCGCCCGGCCAGAGCGGGCCGGGCGTCGTCCTCGCGGAGGTTGCCGATGAGTTCGTCGAGCATCAGCGCGGGTCCGCCGTCATCGTGCCGCTGCCCTGGTCGAGGTACCACTTGGCGGTGCCGAGCACGCCGTAGGCGGTGATCCGCCGGGTGGAGTTGGCGACCACCATGTGCCGGCTGTGGACGATGGCGGTGGTGGTGCGGCGGACCCGGTTGAGGAAGGTGCGGTCGGTGGGGGAGGGGCGGCGGGGCATGCCGCCGCACGCCTCGTACAGGGCGGCGGTGATCGCCATGTTGTTGCCGGCATGCATCCGGTAGGGCGCCTTGAACTCGGGTCCGCGGTGCTCGGGGCGGAACCGGCCGAACCACGCGGCCAGCGCGACCAGCAGGCGGAACCAGGCCCGGCCGAGCGGGCCGTGCTCGTCGGCGCGGGCCACGATCCGGCCGCAGGCCAGGCCGCCGCCGGAGGTCAGGGCGTGCCGGGCGGCCGCGACCCAGCCGGGGGCGGGCAGGCAGTCGGCGTCGGTGCGGGCCAGATGGACCGCGCCGTGCGCGATGGCGTGCCGGAATCCGGTGTCGACCGCGCAGCCCACGCCCTTCTCCGGTTCGACCAGCACCCGCGCGCCCAGCGAGCGGGCCATGGAGAGAGTGCCGTCGGTGGAGCCGTTGTCGACGACCAGGAGGGTGAAATCGGTGTCGGTCTGCGCGGCCAGTGCCCGCAGGGTGTCACCGATGCGGGCCGCCTCGTTGTAGGCGGGCACGATCACCCACAGCGGGGCGGTCACGAGACCTCCCAGACCATGGTCATCAGGCTGACGCCGCCGCCCAGCCCGATCAGCAGCACCCGGTCGCCGGTCTCCAGAGACGGACGGACCCGCGCCAGTTGTACGCCGAGGGTCGCCGACGCCATGTTGCCCAGCTCGCCGACGGTGACCTCGAGCTTCTCCCGGGGCACGCCGGTGACCTGCACGAACCGTTCCAGGTAGGGCAGCGTCACCTGATGGACGAGAACTTTGGCGTACGCGTCCCAGTCGTACCCGGTGCGTTGTCTGACCCGTTCGATGAGCCCGACGCCGATCTGCTCGAAGATCCGGCGCAGCCGGTGCCCGTCGCCGGTGAAGTAGGTGTGCTCGTCGCCGCGCGGATGCCGGGAGCCGCCGCCGAAGATGCCGCCGGCCGCCCAGTGCTCGGAGTGGGTCTCGCTGTCCACGTCGAGGATGCCGCCGGTGGCGACCTTCTCGATCAGCACGGCCGCCCCGGCGTCGCCGAACGTGTAACCGGCGAACGCCGTGCGCGCCTGGGCCAGGCCGTCGACCTTGGGGCGCATCGCCCGGGTGGGCGTCTCGCCGGTGACCACGAGGGCCCGGTTGGCGCGGCCGGCCAGGATCATCGAGCGGGCCAGGTCGATGCCGTTGAGGAAGCTGTTGCAGGCGTTCGTGACGTCCATGGCGTGCGCCCGGCTGCCCAGCGCGGCCTGCACCACGTGGGCGGTGGCCGGCTCGGCCATGTCGCGGGTGGCGCTGGCGAACAGCAGCAGGTCGACGTCGAGCGGGTCGCGGCCGGCCTCGGCCAGCACCTTGGTGGCGGCGTCGATGGCGAGGTCCGACGCGTACTCGTCGTCGGCCGCCACCCGGCGCCGCTGGATGCCGGTGGCCTGCTCGAACATGCGCGGCGGCAGCATCAGGCCGCTGGCCACGGCGACGCGGCGCTGCAGCTCGGCCGTCGGCACCTCGCGAGCGGGCAGGGCGTACGCGATCCCGGTGATCCCCACGTTTCTCAGAGGCTCCGTCATGCGCGACAGCCTTTCGTATTTGATGTTGCTGCCGCGTGAGTAGGGATGCTCATCCGGGTGATGCTCCGCACGCGTCACCGCCCGATCGATTCAATAAGCTCTCCGTCATGAGCGGCATTGTCGACGTCGTGGTCCTCGTGGCCATCTCCGTGATCGGCGCGGCCCTGGCCCGCCGCCTCGGGTTCGTGGCGCCGCTGGTCCTGCTGGTGGCGGGGCTCGGGCTGTCATATGTGCCGGGCTTCCCGGAGGCCGAGCTGGAGCCGGAGCTGGTGCTGATCGGCATCCTGCCGCCGCTGCTCTACGTGGCCGCGCTGCAGACGTCGGTGCCGGCGTTCCGCCGGGCGTTACGGCCGATCCTGCTGCTGGCCGTGGGCCTCGTGCTGGTCTCCGCGTTCCTGATCGGCTTCGTGGTGCACTGGCTGCTGCCGGACATCCCGTTCGCCGCCTGCGTGGCGCTGGGCGCGATCGTGGCCCCGCCGGACGCGGTGTCGGCGACCGCGATCGCCCGCCGGATCGGCCTGCCCCGCCGGGTGGTGACGATTCTCGAGGGCGAGAGCCTGCTCAACGACGCGACCGCGCTGGTCCTGGTGCGGATCGCGACCGGTGCGCTGGCCGGCGGCGCGGTCGGGTTCTGGCCGATCGCCGGGCAGGTGGCGCTCAAGGCCGGCGGCGGCGTGCTGATCGGCCTGCTCGGCGCGTTCCTGGCGGCCAAGCTGCACCGCAAGATCGAGGACCCGCTGCTGGACGACGCGGTCTCGCTGCTCACCCCGTTCGTGGTGGTGATCGTGGCCGAGGAGCTGAAGAGCTCCAGCGTGGTGGCCGTGGTGATCGCCGGGCTCTACCTGGGGCACCGCATTCCTTACCTGTTGTCGGCGACGTCGCGGCTGCAGATGGACGCGGTGTGGCGGCTCATCACGTTCCTCCTCGAAGGTGTGGTGTTCCTGCTGGTGGGGCTGCAGCTGCGGCACATCGGCGAGAGCATCGAGACGGGGGTGGGCACCACCGTCTCGCTCACCGCGGCGGTCTTCGCCACGCTGGTCGTGGTGCGCTTCCTGTGGATGTACCCGGCGACCTATCTGGCGCGGCTGGTGCCGCGGATCCGGCAGCGTGAGGAACGGCCGCCGATCACCGTGCCGACGGTGCTGGCCTGGGCCGGCATGCGCGGCGTGGTGACCCTGGCCGCCGCTCAGACGCTGCCGCCGGTGGGCGGCAAGGTGCCGGAGTACCACCGGGACCTGTTCATCTTCGTGGCCTTCGCGGTGATCGTGCTGACCCTGCTGGTCCAGGGCACCACGCTGCCCTGGCTGGCGGTGCGGCTCGGGGTGCGGCAGGACACCACCACCGAGGACGCCTTGGCCGAGGCGGGCGTGCAGCACCAGGCGGGGCGGGCCGCGCTGGAGGCGCTCGACGACCACGCCGGGGACGCGCCGACCGAGGTGGTCGACCGGCTGCGGGCGCTGGTCGGCAGCCGATCCAACAACGCCTGGGAACGGCTCGGCAATCAGGAGCAGGAAACCCCCTCGGCGGCGTACGGTCGGCTGCGTCGCGAGATGATCGGTGCCGAGCGCCGTGTCTTCAAGATCGCCCGGAACGAGGGCCGGATCCCTGAAGAGGTGCTCATCCGCGCTCAGCGCGAGCTCGACCTGGAAGAGTCCCAGCTGCAACGGAGTGACGATTGAACTGCCTGCACCTCAGCGATGCCGGTGACCCGGAGCCGCAGACGGCGTACGAGGACGGGTGCCCGCAGTGTGTGGCCGCCGGCTTCACCGGATGGGTGCACCTGCGTGTGTGCCTGGACTGCGGCGTGGTCGCCTGCTGCGACTCGTCGCCGCGCCGGCACATGTCCGCGCACCACGAAGAGAGCGGACACCCGGTGATGCGATCGTACGAACCGGGTGAGAAGTGGCGTTGGTGCTTCGAGGACGAGCTTCTAGGGTGATTCCCCGTGCGGACACTTTTCGTGGGAGCGGGCGCCACCGGCGGATATTTCGGCGGCCGGTTGGCCTCGGCCGGTAAGGACGTCACTTTCCT
Source organism: Actinoplanes sp. NPDC026619 (assembly GCF_040638295.1). Taxonomy (NCBI): domain Bacteria; kingdom Bacillati; phylum Actinomycetota; class Actinomycetes; order Micromonosporales; family Micromonosporaceae; genus Actinoplanes; species Actinoplanes sp. NPDC026619. The sequence continues at coordinate 26,890 of NZ_JBEZYA010000054.1, read as the reverse complement.
GGTCCGGCCCGGCCGTCAGGCGGTTCTGAAGAAACGGGGGCTGCGGATCAAGAGCCCGGACGCCGAGACCGTCGTGCAGCCGCGGACGCGCACCGCCGTCGACGGCGCGTACGACCTGGTCGTGCTGGCCGTGAAGAGCTACGGCCTGGAGCAGGCGTTGCTCGACATGGCCCCGGCGATCGGGCCGCAGACCGTGATCGTGCCGCTGCTCAACGGCATGCGGCACATCGAGGAGCTGCAGGGCGCGTTCGGGGCGGAGCGGGCCTGGGGCGGCGTCTGCCTGATCTCGGCGACGCTCGACGACGACGGTGACGTGGTGCAGATGACCGGGATGCACCGCCTCGGCTACGGGCCGCTGGACGGCTCGGAAGACGAGCGGCTGCCCGAGGTGACCTACGCGCTGAGCGGGCCGGAGTTCGACTCGAACCCGTCGCACACCATCGTCCAGGACATGTGGGAGAAGTGGATCTTCCTGGCCAGTCTGGGCGCGGCGACCACGCTGATGCGGGGTTCGGTCGGCGACATCAACGCGGCGCCCGGCGGCCGTGACTTCGGGGCGCGGATCGCGGCCGAGGCGATGGCGATCGCCACCGCGGCCGGTCACCCGCCCCGGCCCGGCGCGGTGTCCCTGCTGCAGACCGGCCTGGCCGGGACCGGGGTGTCGACGTCGTCGATGTACCGGGACATGGTGCAGGGCGCGCCGGTCGAGGCGGACGCGATCCTTGGCGACTTCGTTGCCGAAGCCGCCAAGCACGACGTACCGGTTCCGATGCTGTCGGCGGCGTACACCGCGTTGAGCATCTATTCCGCTAAGCGGGCCTGAATCAGCACTTCTTCCAGGCGAGGTGGTAGACGGTGGCCAGGGCGGTGTCGGTCGAGTCCATCGTGATCATGTTGAGGACCTTGCCGTCCGACGACCCGGTACCGATGCGCAGTTCGGTGTTGATGTTGAGGTAGCGCTTCTCGCCGCACGGGGCCCACGAGTACGACTCGAGCGCGACCTGGTCGGTGACCTGCCAGTCGCCGTCGTAGACGCCGGCGAAGTTGTGCCGCGACCGGGCGGTCTGCGAGTAGCCCTGGAAGTAGTAGTTCGCCTGCTCGTACGCCCACGCGCCCTTCACCAGCCGCATGTAGCCGCGGTAGTCGGTCTTCGCGATCGCGTAGGTGTAGCCGGACGGCACGTGCACGTTCAGCGCCAGCTGACAGTTGCGCCGGAACTCGTCGGGCGCGGAGCCGCTGCCGGCCTGCGCAACGTACTTGCTGTAGAGCACCGTGAAGGCGGTGTTGTCGAGCGCGGGCAGCACCTCGGCGGAGTCGCCGGGGCAGCCGGTGCCGTTGAGGCCCACCACGTCGATGACCATCTTGTCCGGCGGCGGCGGAGTGGCCTTGGCCGGCGACGTCAGCGGCGAGCCCACCAGCGACGACAGGAACAGGGCTCCGGCGGTCAGTACCTGCAACATTTAGATTTCCCCCTGCGAATAGCCGAATTTGATTTACGAAAAAGGCTTACGAATTGTTCGTGCAAACCCTGACGTAACGTACTTTTCGCAGGTGGTTATGGACTCGATGTCGCCCAGGAATCATTTCTCCGGAGCGATTTCCGGCCGTCCGTCCCGAGTGCCTGGACGACCGGACAGTATTTCCGGATAATCCGTTTTGTGGCCTCGCGAGGTGCTACGTGGAGTACACGTTCGAACGGGGACCGGACAGTCGCTGAGACCTCGTCCGCCCCATCGGAGAGAATGTCCCCTGACGCGGCCGCACAGGATTAGACCGGCCGGGCGACGGGAACACCTCGCTCGCCATGGTGACGCGGGCGTGCGGCCGAAGTGCACCGACGGCTGAGGGGTGGGCGTACGACATGCAAGTTTGGCCTGGTCACCGGTACCCGCTGGGGGCCACGTACGACGGCACGGGCACGAACTTCGCGATCTTCTCGGAGGGGGCCGAGGCGGTGGAGCTCTGCTTGTTCGACCCGTCCGGCAACGAGCGCAAGGTTCAGTTGCACGAGCAGGACGCCTTCGTCTGGCACGCCTACCTGCCGGGGGTCGAACCCGGCCAGCGGTACGGCTATCGGGTGTACGGGCCGTACGAGCCGGGTCGCGGGCTGCGGTACAACCCGCACAAACTGCTCCTCGACCCGTACGCGCGTGCGGTCGATGCCGACATCAAGTGGCACCCGTCGCTGTACGCGTACGAGCTCGGCAACCCCGATCAGATGTCGGATCTCGACTCGGCGCCGTACATGGCCAAGGGCGTCGTGGTGAACCCGTACTTCGACTGGGGGAACGACCGCCGGCCGGACATTCCGTACCACCACTCGGTGATTTACGAGACGCACGTCAAGGGCCTGACCGAACGGCACCCCGAGGTGCCCAAGGACATGCGCGGCAGTTATTCGGCGATCGGCCACCCGGCGATCATCGAGCACCTGAAGAGCCTCGGCGTGACCGCGGTCGAGCTGATGCCGGTGCACCAGTTCGTGCACGACAACCGCCTCGACGACCTGGGTCTGCGCAACTACTGGGGTTACAACACGCTCGGCTTCTTCGCGCCCTATCAGGGCTACTCCTCGACCGGCACGCTGGGCCAGCAGACCCAGGAGTTCCGCGGCATGGTCAAGGCGCTGCACAAGGCGGGCATGGAAGTCATCCTCGACGTGGTCTACAACCACACCGCCGAGGGCAACCACCTGGGACCGACGCTGTCGCTGAAGGGCATCGACAACCGCACCTATTACCGCCTGGTGGACGATCAGCCGCAGTTCTACATGGACTACACCGGCACCGGGAACAGCCTCAACGTGCGCAGTCCGCAGAGCCTCCAGCTGATCATGGACTCGCTGCGCTACTGGGTGACCGAGATGCACGTCGACGGCTTCCGCTTCGACCTCGCCTCCACCCTGGCCCGCGAGTTCTACGACGTCGACCGGCTCTCCACGTTCTTCGAGGTGGTGCAGCAGGACCCGGTGGTCGGCCAGGTGAAGCTGATCGCCGAGCCGTGGGACGTCGGCCCCGGCGGTTACCAGGTGGGCAACTTCCCGCCGAACTGGACCGAGTGGAACGGAAAATATCGCGACACGGTCCGCGACTTCTGGCGTGGTGAGCCGGCCACCCTGGCCGAGTTCGCCTCCCGCATCACCGGCTCGGCCGACCTCTACCAGGACGACGGGCGCAAGCCCTTCCACTCGATCAACTTCGTGACCGCGCACGACGGGTTCACGCTGCACGACCTGGTCGCCTACAACGACAAGCACAACGACGCCAACGGCGAGGAGAACCGGGACGGCGAGAGCCACAACCGGTCCTGGAACTGCGGCATCGAGGGCCCGACCGCCGACGAGAAGGTGCTCGCCCTGCGCGGCAAGCAGCGGCGCAACTTCCTGGCCACGCTGATGCTGTCGCAGGGCGTGCCGATGATCTCGCACGGCGACGAGCTGGGCCGCACCCAGCAGGGCAACAACAACGCCTACTGCCAGGACAACGAGCTGGCCTGGATCGACTGGGGCGACGCCGACGAGACGCTGCTCGACTTCACCCGCAAGCTCACCGCGTTCCGCCACCGGCACCAGGTGTTCCAGCGGCGCCGGTTCTTCACCGGCCTGCCGGTCACCGCGCGCGGCGGCGGCGACCCGCTGCCCGACCTGGAGTGGTTCACCCCGGACGGCCGGCAGATGGCCGGCGACGACTGGGGTAACGACTTCGGCCGGGCGGTGGCGCTGTTCGTCAACGGCGAAGGCATCCGCGAACGCGGCCAGTACGGCCAGCGGCACGTGGACTCGTCGTTCCTGCTGTTCTTCAACGCGCACGACGCGCCCATCGAGTTCTCCACGCCTCCCGCCGAGTACGGGGAGAAGTGGGAAAAGGTCATCGAAACTGCCGAGCCGTCCCCGGATCGCCCGTCGGTCGTGGAGGCCGGCAGCAAGCTCCTGGTGCCGGACCGGTCCCTCATCGTGCTGGACAGGACGGTCTGAAACTGATGCCCCATCCCAGCCCCGCCGCCGCCCTTAACCGGGCTGAAGGCCGTCCGTCTGGAACCTATCGAGTCCAGGTCCGACCCGAGTTCCCGTTGTCCGCCACCGCCGAGTTGACCGATTATCTGGCCGATCTAGGGGTCAGCCATCTCTACACGGCGCCGCTGCTCACCGCGGCGCCCGGCTCCGAACACGGCTACGACGTGGTCGACCACCGCTCGGTGAGCCCGGCCCTCGGCGGTGCCGATGGTTTGCGGAATTTGTCGGATTCGCTCAAGTCGGCCGGCCTCGGGCTGGTGGTGGACATCGTTCCCAATCACGCGGGGGTGGGTGTCGCCGCAGTGAACCCCACGTGGTGGGACGTGTTGAAGAACGGCCAAAAGTCTGAATTCTCCGACTTTTACGACATCGACTGGTCGCGCGGCCGAATCCTTCTCCCGGTCCTCGGGCAGGGCGCCGATGAGCTGGACAAACTGCGCGTCGAGGACGGCGAGCTGCGCTACTACGACAAGCGCTTCCCGATCGCCGAGGGGACCGGCTCCGAGGGGACGCCGCGGGAGATCCACGACCGGCAGCACTACGAGCTGGCCGACTGGACCCGCGGCGACAGCGAGCTCAACTACCGCCGCTTCTTCTCCATCACCGACCTGGCCGGCCTGCGCGTGGAGGACCCGGCGGTCTTCGACGCCACCCACGCCGAGATCCTCCGGTGGTACGCCGAGGGCATGGTCGACGGCATCCGGGTCGACCACCCGGACGGCCTGCGCGACCCCGGCGGCTACTTCGACCGGCTGCGCGCCGCCGCCCCGGACGCCTGGATCGTGGTCGAGAAGATCCTCGAGCCGGGCGAGGAGATGCCGGCCTGGCCGGTCGGCGGCACCACCGGTTACGACTCGCTCGCCGAGGTCTGCGGAGTCTTCGTCGACCCCTCCACCGAGGCGTTCTTCGACACCCTCCAGCACCACCTCACCGGCGGCGAGAGGTCCTGGCAGGATCAGGTGCACGAGGCCAAGCTGCACGTCGCGACCACGCTCCTCGCCGCCGAGCTGGCCCGGATGGCCCGACTCGTACCGGAGATCGAGGCCGCGCCGAAAGCCCTTGCCGAGCTCGCCGCCTGCTTCCCGGTCTACCGTTCCTACCTGCCGTTCGGCTCCCGGCACCTGGCCAAGGCGCGCTCCGAGGCGGGCCGCCGCCGGCCGCAGCTGATCGGCGTCCTCGACCAGCTCACCAGCCGGCTGCGCAACCCCGCCGACGAGCTGGCGATGCGGTTCCAGCAGTTCACCGGCGCGGTGATGGCCAAGGGCGTGGAGGACACCTCGTTCTACCGCTGGACCCGCTTCACCGCCCGCAACGAGGTCGGCAACGACCCGGCGAAGTTCGGGGTCAGCCCGGACGAGTTCCACGATGCCACCGAGCAGCGCGGACGCGAGTGGCCGGAGGCGATGACCTCGCTCTCGACCCACGACACCAAGCGCAGCGAGGACGTGCGGGCCCGGCTCGCGGTCCTCGCCGAGGTGCCGGGCGATTGGACCGAGGTGGTGCGCCGCTGGGTCCGGATCGCTCCGCTCCCGGACCCGGCGCTGGCGCATCTCATCTGGCAGGCCGCGGTCGGTGCATGGCCGATCTCCCGGGAGAGACTGCAGGCGTACGCCGTCAAGAGCGCACGCGAAGCAGCAACCGGGACCACCTGGTACCAGCCGGACGAGAAGTTCGAGACGCGGCTGCGGGAGATGGTCGACAAGATCTACGACGACCCGGCCCTGCAGCGTGAGGTGGCCGGTTTCGCCGAGTCGATCACGCCGCCGGGCTGGTCGAACTCGCTCGGCCAGAAGGTCGTGCAGCTGACCATGCCCGGCGTCCCGGACGTCTACCAGGGCTCCGAGCTGTGGGACTTCTCCCTGGTCGACCCGGACAACCGGCGGCCGGTCGACTTCGCGGCCCGCCGTGAGCTGCTGGCCCGCATCGACGACGGCTGGCTGCCCGGGGCCGACGACAGCGGCGCCGCCAAACTGCTCGTCACCAGCCGCACCCTGCGCCTGCGCCGGCAGCGGCCGGAGCTGTTCACGAGTTATCGCCCGGTCTGGGCCGAGGGTCGCTGCGGCGAGCACGCGCTGGCCTTCGACCGGGGTGGCGTGGTGACGGTGGCCACCCGCCTGCCCGTGGGTTTGTCACGTCATGGTGGCTGGGGCGACACTGCCTTGTCACTCGACGGTCACAGCTGGACGGAAGTCTTCACGAATACCAGCTACGGCGGTAACCGTCTGGCAGTGGCCGAGTTGCTCCGTACGTACCCCGTCGCTCTGCTGGTGAAAGAACAATGACGCTTTTCGAAGTCTGGGTCCCCGAGAAGACTGTTCGTCTGCAGGTAGCGGGGGAGGACCGCGAGATGGAACGCGGCGACGACGGGTGGTGGCGGCTCGACGTGCCGTCGGCCGGGCCGGGGTCGGATTACGCGTACGTCCTGCCGGATGCCGAATCGCCCCTGCCCGACCCGCGCTCGAAGTGGCAGCCTGAGGGCGTGCACGGCCCGAGCCGGGTTTACGACCAGTCCGCCTTCGCGTGGACCGACCAGTCGTGGACCGGCCGCCAGTTGCCCGGCTCGGTGCTCTACGAGCTGCACATCGGAACATTCACCCCGTCCGGGACATTCGACTCGGCCATTTCTCGCTTGGACCATTTGGTCGACCTCGGCGTCGATCTGGTCGAGCTGCTGCCGGTCAACGCCTTCAACGGCGAATACAACTGGGGCTACGACGGGGTCTGCTGGTACGCGCCGCATTCTGCTTACGGCGGCCCGGACGGCCTGAAGCGCTTCGTCGACGCGTGCCACGCGCGCGGCCTCGGCGTCGTCCTCGATGTGGTCTACAACCATTTCGGGCCCAGCGGCGCGTACGCCCCAATGTTCGCGCCGTACCTGTCCGCCCACGGTTCGAACCCCTGGGGCGACTCGGTCAACCTTGACGGCCCGCACGCCGACGAGGTGCGCCGATACATCACCGACAGCGTGCTGATGTGGCTGCGCGACTACCACGTCGACGGGTTGCGGCTCGATGCCGTGCACGCGCTCGTCGACCACTCGGCGGTCAACCTGCTCGAACAGCTCGCCGTCGAGGTCGAGTCGCTCTCCGCGCACCTGGGCCGGCCGCTCGCGCTGATCGCCGAGTCCGACCTCAACGACCCCAAGCTGATCACCCCGCGCGAGGCCGGCGGCTTCGGCCTGCAGGCGCAGTGGGACGACGACGTGCACCACGCGCTGCACACCCTGCTGACCGGGGAACGGCAGGGCTACTACGGCGACTTCGGCTCGCTGGACTGCCTGCAGAGCGTCCTCGAGGGCGCGTTCTTCCACGCCGGCACCTGGTCCAGCTTCCGGCAGCGCACGCACGGCCGCCCGGTCAACCGCCTGTCCACCCCGGGCCACCGGTTCGTCGCCTTCCTGCAAAATCACGACCAGATCGGCAACCGCGCGGTCGGCGACCGGCTCTCCGCGCTCCTGTCGCCCGGCCTGCTCAAGGTCGGCGCCACCCTGCTGCTGACCGCGCCGTTCACCCCGATGCTGTTCATGGGCGAGGAGTGGGCGGCCAGCAGCCCCTGGCAGTTCTTCACCAGCCACCCCGAGCCGGAACTGGCCGCCGCGGTGCGCAACGGCCGCCGGAGCGAGTTCGCGGCGCACGGCTGGGCCGAGACCGAGGTGCCCGACCCGCAGGACCCGGCCACCTTCGAGCGTTCCAAACTCGACTGGGAAGAGCTCGCCAAGCCCGGCCACGCCGAGATCCACGATCTCTACAAGCGGCTCATCGCCCTGCGCCACAGCCGCCCCGAGCTGTCCGACCCGTCGCTGTCCAAGGTCGAGGTGTGGCACGGCGACCAGCACGTCGTGATCAAGCGCGGCGGCTGCCTGGTCGCGGTCAACCTCGCCCCGGTCACCCAGACGGTCAGTCTTCGTTCGGTGCCCAGCAAGGTGCTGCTCGCCACCGAACCGGGTGTGGTTCTTCAACGCGATCGGGTGGAGTTGCCGCCCGAGAGTGCGGTGGTGGTCGCCGCCCGCTGAACCCGGTGCGGCACCATAGGGGTGCCTAAGACCTGGGGGGCGGGGCGATGACCGATAAAAGCTCGGGCCGGTTCGCGTGGCCGATTCGACGACGCATGCCCGGCCCCGACGGCACCGCGGAAGACATCGCGGTGCAGGACATCGCCGAGCGCGAGGCGGCCGACCGGCGCTTGCCACCACCCGAGCCGGAGCCGCTCGCCGACCCGCCGCCGCGCTTCAACCTGGCCGCGTTCCGGCTGGCCGCGCTCGGCCTCGCACTGGTGCTGGTGCTCGCCCTGGCCATGATGAAGCTGTTCGTGGGCGGGCCGCCGTCGGTTGCCAAGCTGCGCGCCCAGTCCGGCGTGGACGGCTGGCAGGAGCTCACCGTCGGCGTCAAGGACGACCAGCCCGGGGTCGCGTTCTACGACCCCGAGACGAAGATCTGGAGCGGCTTCGACGTCGACATCGCGTACCTGATCGGCGAAGATCTCGGCTTCCGGCGCGACCAGGTCAAGTTCTTCGGGATGGAGAGCGAGGACCGGGCCCGCATGCAGGCCTACGACGCCACCCCCGAGCACAAGCGGGTGGCGGTCAAGCTGGTCATCGCCAGCTACAGCATCACCGACGACCGGATCAAGGCCGGCGTCACCTTCGCCGGTCCCTATCTGTACACCGAGCAGTCGGTGCTCACGCTGAACGACCACCCGGCCGTGGCGACCTTCAAGGACCTGGCCGACAAACAGGTGTGCTCGCTGTCCACCTCGACCAGCCTGACCGGCCTGCAGGCGGCCGGCGCCATCGTGCGCAGCAAGAACCGGGTCAGTGAGTGCATCACCGAGATGCGCGAGGGCCGCGTCGAGGCGGTCAGCACCGACGCCGCCATCCTGGCCGGTTACAAGGCCCGCTACCCCAACGAGTTCAAGCACTGGGACCTCGGTTACGAAGCCACCGAGAAGTGGGGCGTCAACGTGGGGGAGAACCCGGCGTTGCAGAAGCTGGTCAACCTCACGCTCTATCGCTCGTTGAAGGACCCCAAGGACGACCGCTGGGAGAAGGCCTTCCAGAGCAACCTGCAGGTCGAGGTGAAGCAGAACCAGTCCACCCCGATCGCGGTCGCCACCCAGCCCACGATCACCAAGCCGAACGTGCGTGACCTGCCTTGGGAGGACGTCTTCCCATGACGGACATCTTCGTCAAGGGCGGCCCGATCCCGCCCCGCCGCCGCCGCGCTCAGCTCAACTGGCTGCTCACCGTCCTGCCCGCGTTCCCGCTGGTCCTGCTCGTGCTCCGGTTGTGGTACCTGAGCCGGCAGGATCTCCCGACCATGCTGCTGCTGGTGCAGTACATCAGCCCGCTCGGCATGATCAGCGCGCTGTTCATCACGCTGATCTGGACCGTGCCCGCGGCCATCCTCGTGCTCCGCGCCCTCGGCGGCATCCTGCTGGTCAGCGCCCCCGCCGACGCCGGTCGTTCGCTGCTCGCCGTCACCGCGCTGCGGATGCCCGACTGGGTGGTGCTGCTCGCCACCATGCTGGCCGCCTTCACCTGGCAGCTGCGCCTGCTGCCCGTCCTCGGCATGCTCATCGTGTCGATCCTCGGCGCCACCGCCACCCTGCGGTTCCGCACCGAACGCTGGCTCATGCTGTGGATCACCGTCGGGGTGCCGGTGTTCACCGGACTGCTCGTGCTGATCTTCGTGTGGCCGGGCATCGTCACCGCGCTGCACGCCGGCGAGACCACCACCGCGCTGATGCTCGGTGTCCCACCGCTGCTCGGGCCCCTGCTCACCGGTCCGGTGCCGGCCTGGTCGGCGCGGCTCGTCACGCACTGGCCGGCGGTCGCCGCGGCGCTGGTCGCCCCGCTGGCGATCGGCATCATCTTCCTGCGGGCGCCCGTCCTGCCGGACAGCGCGGTCGAGGTCGGCCCGGCCGGGAGCGCCCCGCACATCGTCCGCGGCCAGCTGATCTCGGTGGACGACACCTCCACGACCATGCTCCAGAGCGACGGCGCCGTCGTCTTCATCCCGAACGACGAGGTGCGCTCCAAGACGCTCTGCCCGCAGCCGGTGCGCCCGCCGGACAGCGTCGTGTCGGTCCGCGGGTGGCGGGTCGAGGAATCGGCGCTTTCCTGGATCGCGCCCACGCACCGTGACGACACGGTTGACCCGCGCTGCCTCGGGCGGCCGCTGAACCCCAGCTGAAGCGCCATGTGAACCGCATCCGCCGCGTTTTTCGGCGACGCGCCGCCGCCCGCGTGCAGACAGGCTTGCGCTGATCTGGGAAGCTACCCGCCATGACCTTGCACCTCCGGTGGGCGGCGGTCACCGACCAAGGACATGTCCGCAGCAACAACGAGGACTGTTACTACGCCGGTGATCACCTGCTCGTCGTTGCCGATGGGATGGGCGGCATGGCCGCCGGTGACCTCGCCAGCCGTCTCGCTATCGAGGCGGTCAGCGGGCTCGACGTGCCCATCGACAACGACAATCAGATGGACGCGCTGCACAAAGCGCTCGAAGCGGCGAATGTGAAGATCGCCGAGCAGGTGGTCGCCGACCCCGAGCTGCAGGGCATGGGCACCACGCTCACCGCGGTCATCTTCTCCGGCACTCGAGCCGCGATGGCGCACGTCGGCGACTCGCGGGCCTACCTGGTGCGCGACGGCCGGCTCAACCAGCTCACCAAGGACGACACGTACGTCCAGATGCTGGTCGACCAGGGCCTCATCAAGCCGGAGGAAGCGGCCGGCCACCCGCGCCGCTCGGTCGTCACCCGGGTGCTGCAGGGCGAGCCGGTCAGCCCCGCCTACGTCATCGTCGAGCCGGAGCCGGGCGACCGCTGGCTGCTGTGCAGCGACGGCCTCACCGCCGTGGTCAGCAACGAGACCATCGAGCAGGAGATGCTCGCCGCCACCGATCCGAAGTCCTGCGCCGAGCGGCTGGTCGACCTCGCCCTGCGCGGCGGCGGGCCGGACAACGTGACGGTGCTCGTCGGCGATCTGACTCCGGCCGACTGACCAGCTCCGATCCGCGCCGGGCTGAGGTAGGTTACTCCGGTCGTGGATCAGGGGGCTGATGGATGACAGCGCGACTTCTCGTCACGCTGACGCTCGTCCTGGGTTCGGTAGCGTTCGGCGAACTCGTCGGGCCGCGGGGGTCGCGGCTCTACGACGACGCGGTTCAGGCGGCAGCGGGGGTGGCTGCCGCGTGGGTCTGCGTCGCCGCCGCCAACCGGCGTGGGGGCGTTCAGCGACGATGGCGCCTGCTCGCCGGGATCGGTCTGGGCGGGTGGGCGCTGATGCGCGTCTACTGGGTCGCGCGCGACGTCACCGACCCCGGCTGGGTGTCGGCCACGGTTCCCGACGTCGGCTTCCTCGTGCTCCCGGTGTTCCTGCTGTTCGGACTGCTCAACGTGCCGTACAGCCGGCCTCGCCCGGCCGGCACCTCACCGCGGCGCGACCAGATCGCGCTGCTCATCGACAGCGTGCTGATCTGTGGGTCGCTGCTCGCGCTGGCCTGGTCGGCGATACCCGACCGGGTCCTGAGCTGGGCCGGCCAGACGCCCGCCGCCATCGGCATGGCCGCCGCGTACGCCATCAGTGATCTTCTTCTTCTCACCATGGTGGTGCTGCTGCTCGCCACCCGGCCCAGCTCCCGGGCCGCTCGCCAGCCGCTCTACCTCTCCGGCGTGGCGTTGCTCTGCTTCGGCGTGAGCGACACGTTGCGCCTGATCAACCTGGGTGATGGTCCGCTGAGCCACGGGCATGCCAGCGGTTACCTGTTCGGCTGCGGCTTCCTGGCGCTCGCCGCCCTGTCCCGCCCGGCCCCCGCCGACGACCCGGAACCGGCCGGTCCCGAACGGGACTGGCTGCACCTGCTGCTGCCGTACGTGCCGGTCACCACCACCGGCGTGGTGATCGCCCTCAGCACCGGCCCCGGCAATCCGCTCTCGCCGTGGGAGGCCTATCTCGGCTGGCTCGGCCTCGGCCTGGTGGTGGCCCGGCAGATGTTCACCATCGTCGACAACACGGTGCTGCTGGACCGCGTCTCCGAGGGCCGGCGGCGCCTGCACCATCAGGCCTACCACGACCCGCTGACCGGTCTGGCCAACCGGGCGCTGTTCCGCGAACGGCTGGTGCGGGCCCTCGACGACCACCGCCACCACGGCAAGCCCCTGGCCGTCCTGTTCGCCGACCTCGACGACTTCAAGCTCATCAACGACAGCTTCGGCCACGCCATGGGCGACCGCGTGCTGCGCGCCATCGCCGACCGCATGGTCGCCTGCATCTCGGCCGAGGAGCTGGTCGCGCGCCTGGGCGGCGACGAGTTCGCGGTGGTGCTCGACCGCCACCCCGACGACGCCGAACCGGCCGGCCACCGCATCCTGGCCGCGCTGCGCGAGCCGTTCTTCATCGACGGCCACCGCATCGGCGTCGGCGCCAGCATCGGCCTGGTCGCCCCCGAACCCGGCGAGCCATTGACGGCGGACGCGCTGCTGCGCCGGGCGGACGCCGCGATGTACTCCAGCAAACGCCGGGGCAAAGGCGCCTTGGCCCGGTACGCCGGAACGGCCGACGGCAACGCCGACCTGCCCCACCTGCTGGCCCAGGCCCTGGTGACCGGCGGCCGGCCGACCGGGTTCGAGGTCTATTACCAGCCGATCGTCCGCCTCCACGACGGCGCGACGGTGGCCGTCGAAGCGCTGGCCCGCTGGACCCTCCCCGGGGCCGGCGGCTCCGTGCACCCCGACGTCTTCGTGACGGTGGCCGAACGCACCGGCCAGGTGGCCGCGATCGACGACTTCGTCCTGAACCAGGCCTGCGCCGACGCCGCCGCCCTGGCCGCGGTCTACGGCCGCCCGATCGACGTGCACGTCAACGTGTCCGCGGCCCGGCTCGGCCAGCCCGGCCTGGAAGAGGCCGTGCAAGCCGCCCTGGCCCGCCACCCGCTGCCGCCGTCCCGCCTGATCATCGAGATCACCGAGACCCACCGCATCGGCGACCTGCCGGCCGCCGCGGCCGCCGCCACCCGGCTGCGAGCGCTGGGCCCGCGGATCGCCCTCGACGACTTCGGCAGCGGTTTCAACGCCCTGGCCCAGCTGCACTCGCTGCCGGTCGACATCGTGAAGCTCGACTCGACCCTGACCGATGTGGACGTGACGCCGGAGCGGGCCGGCGCCCTGTGCCGCTCGGTGCTGACCATCTGCGACTCGCTGGACATCGTGGTGGTGGCCGAGGGCATCGAGACGAGTGCCCGAGCGACCGGGTTGGCCGCCCTGGGTTGTCCGCTCGGGCAGGGCTACCTGTTCGGGCAGCCTGCGCCGCTGGAACGCCTGAAGTCTCCGGTGATCCCCAGTCAGCCCGGCTCGGCATCCCTGCGGCAGCTCGGATAGACACGCCGCTTTCCTTGATCCCGGGGTCTGATCTCGCGGTCGAGACCCCGGTTTCAGGGGAGTCGGCCGGATTCAGCGAGCCCGCGGATTCGCTCGCCGGGTCGGCTCGGCGGTGGTCGGGTCCTCGGGCCAGGGGTGGCGCGGGTACCGGCCTCGCAATTCCGCCCGGACCTGCGGATAGCCCTGCGCCCAGAACGACGCCAGATCCCGGGTGACCGCGACCGGCCGCCCGGCCGGCGAGAGCAGGTGCAGCAAGACCGGAACCCGGCCCTCCGCCAGCCGCGGCGCGTCCTTCCAGCCGAACGCCTCCTGCACCTTCACCGCGAGCACCGGCGACTCGGCGTCCGAATAGTCCACCCGAACCCGCGATCCGCTCGGCACCGGCAGCCGCTCCGGGGCCACCTCGTCCAGGCGGCCGGCCACCGACCAGGGCAGCAGGCGGCGCAGGCCGGTCGCCACGTCCAGCTTCGCCAGGTCGGCACGTCTCTTCGCAGGCCCGAAGCTCAGCCACTCCTCGGCCCGGTCGAGCAGCGCCTCGTCGGAGACGCCCGGCCACGGCTCGCCCAGTGCGGCATGCGCGAACGCCAGCCGTTCGCGCAGCTCCACCGCTCCGCGCGACCAGGTCAGCAGGTCGAGTCCGTCGCGCTTCAATCCCTCGCGCAGTGCGGCCTGGACCAGCGCCCGGTCGGGGTCGGCAATGCGCCTCTCGACCAGGACGATCGCGCCCAGGCGTTGCACCGTGCGGGCCACCACGTCGCCGTCCGTCCAGCCGATCTCGGTGGTGTCGGTCAGCATCGTCGCGGCCGCCTCCCGGGCCGTCGCCTCGTCGAGCGGCGCGGCGGCCCGGACCCGTGCCGTCCGCGCTCCCGCCGTCCGGTCGGCGGAGGCTATCGCCAGCCAGGTCACGCCGCCGAGGCCGCTGCCCGGACCGAGATCGGCGGCGGTGCCGCCGGCCATCAGGTAGGACCGGCCACCGGCCTCGCGGACCCGGGCGACCCGTTCGGGATAGGCGAGCCCGACCACGAGCCCGGCGGCAAGGTCGTCCGGCACCCGCCCCGATTCCGGCTGCGTCGGCCGCCGGACCGCTTCGCTGCGCTCGCTTCCGGCTTTGCGGCGGCCGCTTGTCGCAGCGCGGTCGCTTGCCGCCGGCCGCCGGCTTCCGGCGCGGCCGTCGTCCTGCGTGCGGCCGTCGTTCCTGGCGTGGCCGTCGCTTTCAGCGTGTCCGTCGCTTTCGGCGTGGCCGGACTCGGCCGCGGCATCCGTCACGTCGGGGACCGCGATGTCGTCGCCGGGGGACCGGTCCAGGGCGGCGGTCAGCCGGCGCACCTCGGAGCGCCACGCCGGGTCTCCGCCCGAGCGGGCCCGGCGCCACGCCGCCACCAGGTCGTCGGTTGTGGAGCGGTCGTCGTCCAGCAGGGCGACGATCTCGGCCGCCCGGCGCGCGCCGACCAGGGGAGCGCCGTCGAGCAGGGCCCGCGCCAGACGCGGATGCAGTCCGGCGTCGGCCAGCGCCCGGCCGCGCGGGGTGATCCGGCCGCCGGCGTCGACCGCGCCCAGGTCGTGCAGGGTGGCCACCGCGGTCTGCATCGCGCCGCTCGGCGGCGGGTCGGGCAGGGCGAGCCCGGTGCCGTCCGGATGCCCCCAGAGGGCCAGATCGAGGGCGAACCCGGTCAGGTCGGCCGCGGCGATCTCCGGCTCGGGCTGAGCCGGGAGCCGGTCGTGCTGCGCCTGCGACCAGCACCGGTAGACCCGTCCGGGCGCCTCCCGGCCGGCCCGGCCGGCGCGCTGGGTGGCGGCTGCACGCGACACCGGCACGGTAACCAGCGCGCCCAGCCCGCGGGCGTGGTCCATCCGTGGCACCCGGGACAGCCCGGCGTCGACCACGGCCCGGACACCCGGAACGGTCAGGCTGCTCTCGGCCACCGCGGTGGCCAGCACGACGCGGCGGCGCGGCCCGGCCCGCAGCGCGGCGTCCTGAATGGATCCGGATTGCCGGCCGTGCAGCGCGATCACCTCGGCGTCGACCCCGGCGAGGCGGCCGGCGACGGTGTCGATCTCGCGGGCGCCGGGGAGGAAGACGAGCACGTCGCCGTCGCCCTCGGCCAGCGCGCGGCGGGTGGTGGCGGCCACGTGGTCGAGCAGCCGCGGGTCGACGCGCAGGCCGAGCGGTGGCGAGATCGGGCCGGCCGGCGGCAGCCACTGCACGTCGACCGGGAACAGGCGGGACTCGGCGGCGATCGTGGGCGCCCCGCCCAGCACCTCGGCCAGGCGTTCGGCGTCGGCGGTGGCCGAGGTCGCCAGCAGCTGCAGGTCGGGGCGCAGGGCGGCCCGCGCCTCGACCAGGAACGCCAGCGCCAGGTCGGTGTCGAGGTGCCGCTCGTGGCACTCGTCGAGGACGACGACCGCGGTGCCGGCCAGCTCCGGGTCCCGTTGCAGACGGCGGACCAGGACTCCGGTGGTGACGACCTCGACCACGGTCCGGCGGGAGACGCGGCGGTCACCGCGTACCGAATAACCGACCCGCGACCCGACCTCCTCGCCCAGCAGAAACGCCATGCGTCGCGCCGCGGCTCGCGCAGCGAGACGGCGCGGCTCGGCCACCACCACCCGGCCGCCCGGACCGCCGAGTGCGAGCGGGACCAGCGTCGTCTTGCCGGTGCCGGGCGGCGCCACCAGGACTGCGGCGCCGGCGCCGGACAGCGTTTCGCGAATTTGCGGCAGAAGCGCCCGGATCGGCAGATCGGGCAAGGCGTCGTCGGCAAGGAGCACGAGACCATCGTTCCTCAGGCCGCGGAAACTGTCGGACCCCCATGGCAGGGTGTGTGTTGCAGGGAAGGACATGTTTGTGAATTCCTGCGCAAAGATCTGCACTGACATGACCTGGCCTGCTTGACTGAGCGACACAGGAGGGGGTTGCCGAGTGGACGCGACAGAGGTTTTCAACGCGCTCCCGGCCGTTCGTCTCGAGGAAGACCTCCTGGCCTGCTGCGCGGCGCCGGCCTGGGGCGCCGCGGTGGCCGCGAAACGGCCCTATCGCGAGCGATCGGAGATCATCTCCGCCGGCGACGCCGCGGCCCGTGGCCTGACCTGGCCCGACGTGCTCGCGGGGCTGTCGGCGCATCCGCGGATCGGTGAGCGGGCGGCCGGTGACTCGAAAGAGGCGGCCTTCTCCCGGCGGGAGCAGTCGACGGCCGCGCAGGGCGCCGACGAGCTGACCAAGGCCGCGCTGATCGAGGCCAACCGGGCGTATGAGGAGCGGTTCGGCCACGTCTTCCTGATCTTCGCGAGCGGCCGCACCCAGGAGGAGATCCTGGCGGTGGCGCGCGAGCGGGTGGCCAACGACGAGGAGACCGAGCGGGCCGTCGTGCGCGACGAGCTGCGCAAGATCGCGTTGCTGCGGCTGGAGCGGGTGCTCGATGCCCTCGGATGACGGAACCGAGCCGGAATTCCACGCCAGGATCTCGACGCACATCCTCGACACCGTGACCGGCGACCCGGCCCGCGACGTCTATGTGCGGCTGGAGCGGCGCGATTCCGAGGGCTGGCGCATGATCGCCGAGGGCCGCACCGACGCCGACGGCCGCCTGCGTTACCGCGTGCCGCTGCACGAGTGGCAGGCCGGCGGTTACCGCCTGTTCTTCTACGTGGAGCCCTACCTGGGCGACGAGTGCTTCTTCCCCGAGGTCACCGTCGCGTTCCACGTCCGTGACCCGGAACGGCACTATCACGTTCCGTTGCTGCTCAGCCATTACGGCTACACCACTTATCGAGGGAGCTGACTCCGTGGCGATCGTTCTTGGGCCCAATCGTTACGGCAAGGCCGAGACGCGCCTGGTGCGGGTGTCCCGCGACGGCGACACCCACTCGCTGGCCGACTTCAACGTCAGCGTGTCGCTCTCCGGCGACCTGGCCGAGACACACCTGACCGGCGACAACTCGGGTGTGCTGCCGACCGACACGATGAAGAACACGGTTTACGCGTTCGCCAAGAAGCACGGCGTCGGCGAGCCCGAGGAGTTCGCCCTGCTGCTGGCCCGGCACTTCGTGGCCACCCAGGAGCAGGTGTTCGCGGCCCGGGTGAGCATCGAGTCGATCGCCTGGGAGCGGCTCGGCCCGCACTCGTTCCAGCGCAAGGGCGACTACACCCGGCTGGCGTCGATCGTGGTGACCGACGAGTTCGAGCAGGTGGTCTCCGGGCTCACCGGCCTGGTGCTGCTCAACTCGACGGCGTCGGAGTTCCACGGCTTCCCGCGCGACGAATACACCACGTTGCCCGAGACCACCGACCGCATCCTGGCCACCGCGGTCGACGCCCGCTGGCGGCACCTTTCTGCGTCCACCGACTTCACGAAGTCCTACGCGGGCGCCGTCGAGGCGATGACCAGCGCGTTCGTCAACACCTACAGCTATTCGCTGCAGCAGACCCTGTTGTCGATGGGCAGCCAAGTGCTGTCGCAGCGGCCGGAGATCGCCGAGATCCGGCTGGCGCTGCCCAACAAGCACCACTACCTGGTCGATCTCTCCCCGTTC
Organism: Actinoplanes sp. NPDC026619; assembly: GCF_040638295.1. Taxonomy (NCBI): domain Bacteria; kingdom Bacillati; phylum Actinomycetota; class Actinomycetes; order Micromonosporales; family Micromonosporaceae; genus Actinoplanes; species Actinoplanes sp. NPDC026619. Next base: position 8,967 of record NZ_JBEZYA010000054.1, on the reverse strand, counting down.
GACCTGGCCAACGACAACGAGGTGTTCATCGCCGGCGACCGCCCCTACGGCTTGATCGAGGGCACCGTGACCCGCGACGACGCGCCTCCGGCCGCCGCGGAGTGGTACCTGTGATCATCATCGAGAACGTCGCGGTCGCCACCGTCGACGCGAACGACACCTACCACGACGACGGCCACGTGGTGGTCGGCGACGACGGCCGGATCGCCGCGGTCGGCGCCGGGCACGCCGGCCGTTATCAGGGCTCGGTGCGCCGGGTCGACGGCACCGGCTGCCTGGTCACGCCCGGCCTGGTCAACACCCACCATCATCTCTACCAATGGGTGACCCGCGGCCTGGCCCTCGACGAGACCCTGTTCGGCTGGCTGACCACGCTCTATCCGATCTGGGGCCGGCTCGACGCCGAGATCGTCGGCGCCGCCGCGGGCGCCGGCCTCGGCTGGCTGGCCCTGTCCGGCTGCACGACCAGCATGGACCACCACTACGTCTTCCCGCGCGACGGCGGCGACGTCCTCGAGGCCGAGATCGAGGCGGCCCGGCTGATCGGCGTCCGCTTCCACCCGACCCGCGGCTCGATGGACCTGAGCCAGAAGGACGGCGGCCTGCCACCCGACCACGTCGTGGAAGACACCGACGCGGCCCTCGCCGCCACCGAGGCGGCGATCGACCGCTGGCACGACCCGTCGCCCGACGCGATGCTGCAGATCGCGGTCGCTCCCTGCTCGCCGTTCTCGGTGACCCAGAAACTGATGACCGAGGCCGCCGACCTGGCCCGGCGCAGGGGCGTGCGGCTGCACACGCACCTGGCCGAGACCGACGACGAGGAAGAGTTCTGCCTCGAGCGGTTCGGCTGCACGCCGGTCGATTACGCCGAGCGGGTCGGCTGGCTGGGCGACGACGTCTGGCTGGCGCACGGCGTCCACCTCGACGACTCGGCGATCACCAAGCTCGGCGCGACCGGCACCGGCGTGGCGCACTGCCCGAGCTCCAACGCCCGGCTCGGTGCCGGCAGCGCCCGGGTCCGCGAGCTGCTCGACCATCGCGTCCCGGTCGGCCTGGGGGTCGACGGCGCCGCCTCGCAGGAGGTCTCGCACCTGGGCGCCGAGTTGCGGCAGGCGCTCTACACGGCTCGCCAGCGCGGCGGCCCGAAGTCGATGAACGCGGCCGAGGCGCTGCGTCTGGGCACCATCGGCGGCGCCCGCTGCCTGGGCCGCGACAACGATCTCGGCTCGATCGAGCGGGGTAAGCTGGCCGACCTGGTCATCTGGCGGCTCGACGGTCTCGGCCACGAGGGCATCGACGACAAGCGGGCGGCGCTGGTCTTCGGCCCGCCGGCCGCGGTCGAGCTGTCGCTGGTCGGCGGCCGGCCGATCGTCGAGCGCGGCGAGCTGGTCCACGCCGACGCGGAATCCTTGACCCGCCAGGCGCGCCGGGCCCACCGCCGCATCCTCGGCGACCGGTAACCCCTCCGGAACTTAAGGAAAAATTAAGAACGGCGGCCCGGAAAAGGCGTTATTCAGAATGGAAATCGCGGCCACCAGCACCGCCCGAAAACGCCATTCATAAGTCTTTCTCCACGCATTGAAACAAGCCCTCTACCTCTGCATACTCCCTATGAATCGAGCCCCCTCGGTCACCGGAAAAGGTAGAGAATTCAAATGCGGACCGAACCTCTCCACGCACCTCGGCGCAATCACCGCGCCCGCACCCGAGTCCTCCTCGCCTCGGCGGTCGCCGCGGCGGTCGGCGTCAGCGGCTTCTACATCGCCAACGCCAACGCTGCCGAGACGGTCGTGCCCGGCCGGCTGCAGGCGGAGGCGTACTCCGCGCAGTCCGGCGCGCAGACCGAGAACACGGCCGACGCCGACGGCGGCAAAAACGTCGGCTGGCTCGCGGACGGCGACTGGCTGCGCTACGACAACGTCCAGATCGGCGCGACCGTGCAGGCCCGGATCGCCTCGGACAACACCGCGGGCGGCACGATCGAGCTGCACACCGGCACCGCGACCGGCACGCTGCTGGCGACCATCCCGGTGGCGAAGACCGGCGGCTGGCAGAAGTGGGTCACCGCGACCGCCACGATCAAGCAGCCGCCGACCGGCAGCCAGACGCTGGTAGCAGTCATGAAAAGTCCCCAGAAATCGGACTTCGTGAACGTCAACTGGTTCACCTTGGGCGGCCCTTCAACGACCCCAAGCACCCCGGCCACGCCGGCCACGCCGGCCACGCCGGCGACGACGGCACCCACGGCGGCGCCCACGACCGCGCCGACAACCGGCGCCGGCTGGGTCGACGTCGACCAGGCAAAATGGGCCACCCAGCTGGCCGAGTTCAACGCGATGGCGTTCCGCCCGATCACCAACAACCCGGTCCGCGTCGCCGAGTCCAACGCCTCCTGCACGGTGAGCCACGCGAAGACCGACGACCCGATCGTCTTCCCCAACCTCCCGGGCGCCTCGCACATGCACTCGTTCCTGGGCAACGACAGCACGGACGCGGCGACCACGACGGAGACGCTGCTCGCGAACACCGGTTCCAGCTGCAAGCCGCTCGACGACCACTCCGCCTACTGGATCCCCACGCTCTACGAGAACGGCCAGGCCATCGAGCCGCACGGGGTGACCGTCTATTACGGCTCCCGCCTGCCCGACACGACCAAGACCGTCCCGTTCCCGCAGGGCTTCCGCATGATCGTCGGCGACGCGAAGCGACAGATCGACACCCCCAAGGGCGCCCCCGGCCAGTTCTGGTGCGCCGGCGCCGGCGGCGAGATCGGCCGCAGCGCCGACGGCAACTGGCCGGTCTGCGCCAAGACCGCCGAACTGACCTTCCAGCTGACCTTCCCCGACTGCTGGGACGGCGTCCACCTGGACAGCCCCGACCACAAGTCGCACGTGGGCGGCGCCGACGGCGACGGCAAGTGCAGCGGCAAATACCCGGTGGCGATCCCCAGCCTGTCCTTCGTGATCGGCTACCCCACCTCGGGCTCCGCCGCCGGCTTCAAACTGGCCTCCGGCAACGCCAGCTCCATGCACGGCGACGCCTTCTTCGCCTGGGACAACGCCGCGCTCGGCCACCGCGTCAAGGACTGCATCGTCCAAAAGGCCAAGTGCAACACCGCCGGAACCTTCTAGCAGTACGCCCCGCATCTCCCCAACCGCACCAGCCACGAACCCCGCCTACGGCGGCTGCCGCCCGCGACCATCGCGGGCGGCAGGGTCGTAACGCGCCTCTCGCGCAAGGCGACCCGCACCCCGGGCCAGTCCCCACCAGTGCTCATCCCCGCCGACCATCCCCAGGCCTTACTCCCGGAGGTGCGGGCGCGGCAAGACGTCCCCACCGCGCCCGCACCTCCTCTCCGTCCCACCCGCCTCACCGTGCCCCCGTTGCCGCGGTGGCCGCTCGCCAAGATCGCGGCGCGGCCGACGCCGCTGGGCGGGCTGTGATCTAGTTCAGCGCTGACGGCGGGGCCGGGCTCCACTACGGTACGAAGGAGTAATCGCACCGAGGGGAGCCGGCGCCATGATCGAGATCCTGTCCGACGAGGCCGTGGCGTTCGTCGCGGACCTGAACCGGCGTTTTCGGCCGCGCCGCAACGAGCTGCTCGCGGCCCGCGCCGCCCGCCGCGCGGAGATCGCCGCCGGCGCATCGCTGGGTTTTCTCGCCGAGACCGCGGACATCCGCGCCGCCGAGTGGCAGGCGCCGCCGGCCCCGGCCGATCTGACCGACCGGCGAGTCGAGATCACCGGTCCCACCGAGCGCAAGATGACCATCAATGCGCTGAACTCGGGGGCCAAGGTGTGGCTGGCCGACCTGGAGGACGCGAACACCCCGCACTGGCAGAACGTCGTCGACGGCCAGCAGAACCTGTACGACGCGATCCGCCGCACCATCACCCTGGAGACGCCGCAGAAGACGTACGCGCTGAATGATGGTCCTTATCCGACGATCGTGATGCGGCCGCGCGGGTGGCACCTGGACGAGCGGCACCTGCCGGTGGACGGCGAGCCGGCGGTCGGCGCCCTGGTCGACTTCGGGCTCTACTTCTTCCACAACGCCAAGGAGCTCCTCGAGCGCGGCAGCGGGCCGTACTTCTACCTGCCGAAGATGGAGTCGCACAAGGAAGCGGCCCTGTGGAACGACGTCTTCACCTACGCCCAGGAGACGCTCGGCATCCCGCACGGCACCATCCGCGCGACCGTGCTGATCGAGACGATCCCGGCCGCGTTCGAGATGGAGGAGATCCTCTATGTTCTGCGCGATCACCTGTCGGGTCTGAACGCGGGCCGCTGGGACTACCTGTTCAGCATCATCAAGTACTTCCGCGACAACCCCCGGATGATCCTGCCGGACCGCGCCGCGGTGACGATGACCGCGCCGTTCATGCGGGCGTACTCCGAACTGCTCGTCTCCACCTGTCACCGGCGTGGCGCGTTCGCGATGGGCGGCATGGCGGCGTTCATTCCGAGCCGCCGCGACCCGCAGGTCAACGAGGTGGCGCTGGCCAAGGTCCGCGAGGACAAGGAGCGCGAGGCCGGCGACGGTTTCGACGGTTCGTGGGTGGCGCACCCCGACCTGGTGCCGGTCTGCCAGGAGATCTTCGACCGGGTGCTGGGCGACAAGCCGAACCAGTTGGACAAGCAGCGCCCCGATGTGTCGGTCGACGCCGCTCAGCTGCTCGACGTGTCGTCGACCGGCGCCCCGGTGACCGAGGCCGGGCTGCGCGGCAACGTGTCGGTGGCGCTCCAATACCTGGAGGCGTGGCTGCGCGGCAACGGCGCGGTCGCGATCAACAACCTGATGGAGGACGCCGCCACCGCGGAGATCTCCCGCTCCCAGGTCTGGCAGTGGATCCACAACGAGGTCCGCCTGCCGGACGGTTCCGAGATCACCGCGGACCTGGTCGGCCGGATCGAGGACGAAGAACTCGTCAAGATTCGCAAGGCGATCGGCGACGAGGCGTGGGCGGCGAGCCGTTTCGACGACGCCCGCAAGCTCTTCGAGCGCGTCGCCCTCGCCGACGACTTCGCCGACTTCCTGACGACCGCCGCATACGACTCGATCGACTGATGCGCCTGTCCGACAGCGACTACACGGAGCTGGATGTCCGGCTGGCCGGTCACGATGCGTTCCTGAAGTCCCGTTACCCGGGGGAGCGCCCGGGCCGTCAGCCGATCCACACCGTGTACGTTCCGGGCGACCGCCTGGACAACTTCCGCGAGTGGGGTGCCCTGGCGCTCGACGCGATGACGGATTTCCCGTGGGACGCCGGCGACATCCGCGCCAAGCTGGCGGCGGAGCCGATCGAGGACCTCCGGGTCGACTTCGAGGACGGCTACGGCGTCCGCCCCGACGACCAGGAGGACGAGGCGGTCCGCCGGGCCGCGAAGGTCCTCCGCGACGGCCCGGTGCCGCCGTTCCTGGGCATCCGCATCAAATCCCTGGAGGCGACCACCCGCCGCCGGGCCCTGCGCACCCTCGACCTGTTCCTGGACTCCTATCAGGACACGGTCAACATCACGCTGCCCAAGGTGAGCGGCCCCGATCAGGTCGCTGCCATGGTCACCCTCTGCGAAAAACTCGAGAAGGTGTACGGGTTGAAGGCCGGCGCCCTGACCTTCGAGATCCAGATCGAGCTCCCGTCCGCGATCCTCGCCGCCGACGGCACCGCCGCGGTCGCCACCCTGCTGACCGCGGCCGACGGTCGCTGCACCGGACTGCACTACGGCACCTACGACTACAGCGCCGCCGCCGGGGTGGCCGCCGCCTGCCAGTCGATGGAGCACCCGGTCGCGGACTATGCGAAGGCCGTGATGCAGGCGGCGGCCGCCCAGACCGGGGTCCGCCTCTCCGACGGTTCGACCAACATCCTTCCGGTGGGTACGCACGAGGAGGTCCAGTCGGCGTGGGCCCTGCACCACCGGCTGGTCCGCCGTTCCCTGGAGCGCGGCTTCTACCAGGGCTGGGACCTTCACCCGGCGCAACTACCCACCCGCTACGCGGCGACGTACGCCTTCTTCCGGGACGGCCGCGACGCCGCCGTGGGCCGCCTGCACCGCTACCTGTCCCGCCAGGAGAGCGGCATCGCCGACGAGCCCGCCACCGCCCGCGCCCTGGCTGCCTACCTGCTGCGCGGCCTGGATTGCGGCGCCCTGACCGACGCCGGCCTGCCCCGATCCGACCTGCTGGAACTCCTCTAGCGCCGGGAGGACAACACGAACCAGGGCACCCATCCCGAAGAGTTGCCGGCCGAGGTCCTGGACGACGTGGCCGACGTGGTCGGGGCAGAAATCACTGTTCTCCGTCGCCTACCCGGAGGCGCCAATGGGGGCGCCATGCGCGTCCAGTTGGCCGGAAGGGAAGACGCAGTGCTCAAAGCAGTGCCCCGGGCACACCCCGGCCACCTGGACGAGACGTTGCGAGCCCGGAGAGTGGCCGAGCACATGCGTCGGCGCGGCTATCCCACCCCGGCCTGGCTCGGCGTGGGAGCCACCGCCACTCATGTGTGGCACCTGATGGACTTCGTCGACGCGGCTCCCCTGCCCGAGCTGACCCCGTCCGTCGTCGAGCAGCTGATGGAGATCGTCGAACTCCAGGCCGGCCAGGCCTCCGAACCCTACGACCACTGGTCGTACGCCTGGCGAGTCGCCACCGGTCAGGAATCGGCTGTCGCCGGGCTCTCGGGGTATTCCTCCGTGGTGTCGGCCTTGGCCGAGCGCCTGCGGCTCGTGTGTGCGGACGTCCCACCACCGCGAGAGCCGCCGGACATGGTCCATGCCGATCTCAACCCGAGCAATGTCCTGGTCCGGGACGGAGTGGTGGTGGCGGTCGTGGATATCGGGAACGCAGGTAGCGGCACGCGGGCGACTGATCTCACCACGCTCCAGTGGCACACCTTCCAGGATCCGCTGGACGGTGTCCGAAGGCGGCTGTGGACGAGAATCCTCGCCGTGGCCGGCTGGGAGGGAGCGGTGGTGCTCGCCGCGACTCAGATCCTCCTGCAGCTCGAGGTGTACATCCGTCTCGGGCGCCACGATGTCGTTGCCGGGGTGGCCCAGCGCGGCCATCGCGCCCTCGACGAGCTGACCGCGCTTCGCTGACTGCGCCGGTCGGGATGGGGCCCTCCGGCTGCTGTCAGCCAGCATGACGTGCGGCGCGCTGGGGCAGGACCGCCAGGGCCGTGTCCGCGATGTCCTCGATGGTGTGGGCGTCGAGACCGGCCTTGCCGACCGCTTCCATGCCGCGCAGCACGGCCAGCAGCAGCGCGGCCAGCCGCTGGGGGGGTCGGCGCCGTCGTCGATGTCGCCGTTGCGCTGGGCCCCGGTGATCTCCGTGCGCAGCAGCACCAGGAGCTGGTACGCCCGCGTGGCGGTCGCTGCTCTATCAGACCCGCGCTGAGCTGACCGGCCACCTCGATCAAGCGCGCCGACCTCTGCCGCCCGGGCGGTAGCCTCTGCTGGTGTTCTCGCCTCAAGGTCCCTCGCTGCGTGAGCTGTGCGTTCAGGCGCTGTCCTCCGTCGAGCGGGGGTATGACCTGCTCGCGCCCAAGTTCGATCACACGCCGTTCCGGACGCCGGAGACCTTTCTCGCGGCGACGGTTCGGGCGTTGACCGAGCTCGGGCCGTTCGAGGATGGGCTGGATGTGTGCTGCGGGACCGGGGCCGGCATGCTCGCTCTGCGGCCGCTGTGCCAGGGGCGGATCACCGGCGTCGACTTCAGTTCGGGGATGCTGGCGCAGGCTCGGAGCGCGCACCCGGATGGCTCATGGGTGCGGGCTGACGCTCGTACGCTTCCGTTCGCCTCTGGATTTGATCTTGCGGTTAGCTTCGGTGCGCTCGGGCATTTTCTGCCCGGTGAGCGGCCTGCGGTCTTTGACGGGGTCTATCGCGCGCTGCGGCCCGGTGGGCTGTTCGCCTTTCCGGTCATCGCGCCGCCGTCTATTGCCTCGGTGGCTCATTGGGCGTCGCTCGGGTTCGACGTGACCATGCGGATTCGCAATGCGGTGTGGCGGCCGCCGTTCGTCATGTACTACCGCACGATGCCGCTGCCTACGGTTTGTGCCGACCTGGGTGCGGCCGGCTTTACCGTGACGACTGTTGATCTGGCCGAGTTCGGTCGGGATCGGGACGGTAGCCCGCGTAGTCGGCTCGTTTTGGCGCGCAAGCCGTGACGTCGTGGCGGTTCGGTGGGCGGCCTCAGGAGTGAGGCGGTGTAGGTTTTGAGGATGCGTGTACCTACTGCAGCTATTACCGCGGGGTCCCTTATCGGGGGATGGCAGGTTGCTCGGCGTACTGGTATTCGGCCGCTTGGTGGGGTGATTCTTGCCGCTGGGGGTGCGTTGGCGGGGCGGGATTGGGCTCGGCGGACCAGTCCGGTTGTTACCTCGGCGTTGGTGGCTACCTATGTCGGGGCGTTTGCTCTGTCGCATCCGCTTGCTAAGCGGATTGGTTCCTGGCCTTCGGTTTTGGTTGTCTCGGCTGTTACCGCTGTGGCTGCTTATGCTGTTTCGGATCGGCGGCCTTCTCGGGGTTGATCAAGACCTCAGGGGCTCTGCCCCCGAACCCCCGGCCGCGCTCGGAGACCGCTCCTGCTTGTGCGCACGCTTGGGTCGGGTGGTCTCCTCGCGGTGGCTGGTCAGGCAATCAGAAGGAGCTGGGGCGCCCCAGCTCCTTCTGATCAAGGCTTGAGTAGCCGTCGCGAGGAAGACCACCCAACCGTTTTGGTTAGTGCGTTTGCAGGGTCTTGGTCCAGTTGATTCGGTAGCGCTGTTCTGGGCCCAGGACCTTTTCTGGGTTCATTGCCAGTTTCATGAATATGGGCATTATCAGGGGCATCAGGATTTTTCCGATTGGGCCGGGGGCCTTGATGCCGTGTAACTAATCAGGTCAGCTGATTGCGGGGATCCATGGTCGGCCGGACGTGAGTTGGACGAGGGCGTCGTAGAGGTTGAGGCCGTGTTTGGTTGCG
>NZ_JBEZYA010000053.1:0-35467 GCF_040638295.1 Actinoplanes sp. NPDC026619 | reverse complement strand
TTGCCGGGGTTGGGGTGGTGGTGTTCGAGGCTGCGCAGGCCGGCCAGCAGTTCGTCGCGGGTGTGCGCGGTGGTGGCGGCGCGGTGCGGCTGGGGCGCGCGCCGGTTCATCGTGGCGGTGATCCGGGCGAGTGAGGTGCCGGGATGCCCCGTGATGTAGCTGTGCAGATTGTCGGTCTGCTCGGCTAGAGCCTGGTCGGTGCGGGCGGACAGCAGCAGGGTGTGTGGCCCGTCGTCGGTGTCGGTCTCGGCCAGTTCGGCGGCAGGTGCCTGTTCGAGGATGACGTGGGCGTTGGTGCCGCTGATCCCGAACGAGGACACGCCCGCGCGGCGCGGCCGGCCCTCATCGGCGGGCCAGGGTGTCGATTCCGTCAGCAGCGCGACTTCCCCGGCGGTCCAGTCCACATGGGCGGTCGGCGTGTCGGCGTGCAGGGTCTTCGGCAGCGTCTCGTGCCGCATCGCCATCACCATCTTGATCACCCCGGCGACACCCGCGGCGGCCTGCGCATGGCCGATGTTGGATTTGATCGAGCCGAGTCGCAGCGGCGCCTGCGGGCCGCGGTCCTGGCCGTAGGTGGCGAGCAGCGCCTGGGCCTCGATCGGGTCGCCGAGGGTGGTGCCGGTGCCGTGCGCTTCGACCGCGTCGATATCGGCGGGGTTCAGGCCCGCGTTGGCCAGGGCCTGGCGGATGACCCGTTCCTGGGAGGGTCCGTTGGGTGCGGTGAGGCCGTTGCTGGCGCCGTCCTGGTTGACGGCGCTGCCGCGGATGACCGCGAGGATGGGGTGGCCGAGGCGCTGGGCGTCGGAGAGTCGTTCGAGTAGGAGGAGGCCGGCGCCTTCGCCCCAGCCGGTGCCGCCGGTGTCGGTGGAGAAGGCTCGGCAGCGTCCGTCGGGGGAGAGGGCGCGTTGTCGGCTGAAGTCGATGAAGAGGCCGGGGGTGGACATGATGGTGACGCCGCCGGCCAGCGCGTACTCGCATTCGCCCTGGCGTAGTGCGGAACTCGCCAGGTGCATGGCGACCAGCGAGGAGGAGCAGGCGGTGTCGACCGTGACGGCCGGTCCTTCGAAGCCGAACGTGTACGCCACCCGCCCCGACGCCACGCTGCCGGTGTTACCGGTGGCCAGGTAACCCTCGAGCCCTTCCGGCGCGTGATCCAGCCGGCCGCCGTAGTCGTGATGCATCAGCCCGGCGAAGACGCCGACCGGCGTACCGCGAAGGTCGTCGGGGTTGATTCCGGCGCGTTCCAGCGTCTCCCAGGCGGTTTCGAGGAGCAGGCGCTGTTGTGGGTCGATGGCGAGGGCCTCGCGGGGGCTGATGCCGAAGAAGTCCGGGTCGAACTGGTCGGCGTGGTGCAGGAAGCCGCCGTGGCGGGTGTAGGTCTTGCCGGCGGCTTCGGGGTCGGGGTCGTAGAGGGCGTCGGTGTCCCAGCCGCGGTTGGCGGGGAACTCGGTGATCGCGTCGGTGCCGCTAGCCACCAGGTCCCACAGCGCCTCGGGGGTGTTCGCGTCGCCGGGGTAGCGGCAGGCCATCGCCACGATCGCGATCGGCTCGTCGGACACTCCCGGCCGGGCGGAGACCGTGGCCGCCGACGGGCCGCCGCCGACGAGCTGCGCCCGCAGATAGCCGGCGAGAGCCTGTGGCGTCGGATAGTCGAAGATCAGCGTCGCCGGCAACCGCAGACCGGTGCCCCGGCCGAGCCGGTTACGCAGCTCGACCGCGGTCAGTGAGTCGAAACCCACGTCCTTGAACGCCCGGGCGGACTGCACCGACTCGACACCCTGATGGCCGAGAACCGCCGCCGCCAGCCCGCGAACCAGGTCCTCGAGAGTCCGGTCCTGCTCCGCCGGGGACATGCCGGCGAGCTGTTGCCGCAGACCCGTCTCGCCGGCGGGGGCCGTGGCGACGGTGCGGGTGAGGTTGCGCAGGAGGGGGTGCAGGGTGCCGTTCCTGGCGTGGTTGTTGAGGGTGGGCTGGTGGAGATTGGCGGCCACGAGGGTGGGCCGGCCGGTGGTGAGGGCGGTGTCGAGGAGGGCGTGGGCGTGCTCGGTGGTCATGGCGGCGATGCCGTTGGTGGCGAGGCGGTGGCGGTTGGTGGGGTCGAGGTGGGCGGTCATGCCGGTGGTCTGATCCCAGAGGCCCCAGGCGAGGTTGGTCGCGGGGAGGCCGTGGGTGTGGCGGTGGTGGGCGAGGGCGTCCAGGAAGGCGTTGGCGGCGGCGTAGTTGGCCTGCCCCGGGGTGCCGAGGGTGCCCGCGAGTGACGAGTAGGTGATGAACGCCGTGAGCTCGTGGTCGCGCGTGAGCTGATGAAGTTGCCAGGCGGCGTCCGCCTTCGCGGTCAGCACCCGGTGGAGCTGTCCGGGGGTGAGGCCGGCGATGGTGGCGTCGTCGAGGATCGCGGCGGTGTGGACAACGGCCGTGAGGTTGTCGATGCCGCCGATCAGCCGGGCGAGAGCGTCCTGGTCGCTGGTGTCGCAGGCGGTGATGGTCACCTCCGCGCCGAGGTCGGTGAGTTCCTGCTGGAGTTCGTCGGCGCCGGGTGTGTCGGGTCCGCGCCGGCTGACCAGTAGCAGGTGGCGGGCGTGGTAGTGGGTGATGAGGTGGCGGGCGAGGAGAGCGCCGAGGGCGCCGGTGCCGCCGGTGATGAGCACGGTGCCGTCGAGGGTGCGGTCTTCGGTGGTGGTGGGGGCGGCCCGGTTGAGCCGGGGGACGTGAACGGCGCCGTTGCGGATGGCGATCTGGGGTTCGCCGGTGGTGATCAGGTGGTGGCCGGTGTCGTCGGTGTCGACCAGGGTGATCCGGTCGGGATTCTCGGTCTGGGCGGTGCGGATGAGCCCCCAGATCGGTGCGGCGGCGAGGTCGATGGTGTCGGTGTCGTGGACGGCGACGGCGTGCCGGGTGTGCACGATGATGGGGAGCTCGGTGGTGGTGAGCAGCGCCTGGAGGTGAGTGAGGATGGTTTCCAGGTTGGTGTGGGCTTCGGCGATGGGGTTGTCGTCGGTGCTGGTCGGCACTGTGATCAGGACGCCGGTGATGTCCGGGGGCAGGTGGTCGGTGTCGCTTGCCGGGGTGAGGTCGAGTCCCGCGATGGCCGGGCCGAGAAGCGCCCAGCGGTGCGGGCCGGCGGTCGCGGTCGGGGTGACGGGCTGCCAGTCCAGCTGATACAGAGCCCCCTGGCCGGCGGCGGAGCGGGAGAGTTGACCGGTCGTCAGTGGGCGGATGGCCAGCGCCTGGATCGAGGCGACCGGGCTGCCGTCGGGGTCGGTGGCGTGGATGGCGAACTCGGTGCCGGTCCCGTGCAGGTGGACGCGGAGCCGGGTGGCGCCGGTCTGGTGCAGAGTCACGCCGCTCCAACTGAAGGGCAGGTGGACCGGGTCATGGTCGGCGATCGGGTGCAGGGCGGCGTCGAGCAGGGCGGGGTGGATGCCGAAGCGGCCGGGTTCGCCGGGTAGTTCGATTTCGGCGTAGGTGTCGTCGCCGGTGCGCCAGGCTGCGGTGAGTCCGCGGAAGGTGGGTCCGTAGCCGAGGCCGATGGTGTCCAGGCGTTCGTAGAGACCGTCGACGTCGATGGGGGTTGCGCCGCTCGGGGGCCAGATCGCCGGTCCGGCCTGGACGGCTGTGGCATTGCGACTGACGCTGCCGGTGGCGTGGCGGGTCCACGGCTCCTCGGTTCCGGCCGGCCGGGAGTGGACCGTCAGGGCGTGCCGCCCGTCCGGCCCGGTCTGGGTGGCGACCTGCAGCTCGACGGTGCCCCGTTCGGGCACGACCAGCGGTGCTTCCAGAGTGAGCTCGTCGACGTGGTCGCAGCCGAGATGGCGGGCGGCGTGCAGGGCCATGTCGAGGAACGCGGTGCCCGGCAGCAGGGCGATGCCGTTGACCGTGTGGTCCTCGAGCCAGGTGTGCGCCGCCGGCGAGAGGACGCCGGTGAGGAGGATGCCACCGGGCAGGTCGAGGGCGCTGTGCAGCAACGGGTGGTCGCTGTTGGCGGGCGCGCCGCCGGCCGGGGCAGGGTTGAGCCAGTAGCTGCCGTGCTGGAAGGGGTAGGTGGGCAGGTCGATCAGGTGCGCCCCGGCCGGCCAGGTGGGCCGGTGGCCGGCGGTGTGGGCGTTGGCGAGTGCGGTGTTGAAGGTGTGCTGGTCGCCGTGGTCGCGGGTCAGGGATCCGATGGTGGCCGCGTTGTCGAGGGTTTCCTGGATGGGTGTGGTGAGGATCGGATGGGGGCTGCACTCGATGAACGTGGTGTGGCCGTGTTCGTGCAGGGTGCGCAGTGTTTCGGCGAGTTGGACGGGGCGGCGCAGGTTCTCGTACCAGTAATGGTTGTCGAGGGTTGTGGTGTTGTGGGGTTGGGTGGTGACGGTGCTGTAGAAGGGGATGTTCGCGGCGCTGGGTGTGATGCCGGCCAAGGTGGTCAGCAGGGTGTCTTTGATGGCTTCGATGGCGGGGCTGTGTGAGGCGTAGTCGACTTTGATTTTGCGGGCGCGTACGTCCGGGCAGTGTTGGAGGAGGTGGTCGATGTCGTCGTCGGGTCCGGCGATGACGGTGTTGTGGGGGCTGTTGGTGGCGGCGATGGTGAGTCGCCCGTTGTAGGGGGCGAGGAGTTCCTGGGTGGTGTCGGGGTCGGTGGCGAGGTTGAGCATGGTGCCGGTCCCGGCCAGCGTGGCCAAGGCCTGGGTGCGTTGGGTGGTGATGTGGGCGGCTTGGTCGAGGGTGAGTGCGCCGGCGATGTGGGCGGCGGTGATTTCGCCTTGGGAGTGTCCGACGACGGCGTCGGGTCGGATGCCGTGGTGCTCCCACAGGCGGGCGAGGCTGGTCATGATCGCGAAGAGGGTGGGTTGGACGATGTCGGTGCGGCGCAGGAGTTCGGGGTCGGGGTCGTGCAGGATGTCGGTGACGTGCCAGCCGGTGTAGGGGTGCAGTGCGGTGTCGCAGTCGGCCAGGTGCTGAGCGAAGACCGGGTTGGTGGCCAGCAGTTGGGTGGCCATGCCGGCCCACTGGGAGCCCTGACCGGGGAAGACGAACACGACCTTGCCGGCGCTGGGCTGATGGGGCTCGAGATTCAGCAGGCCGGCCAGCAACTCGTCACGGGTGTGCGCGGTCGCGGCGGCACGGTACGGCTGAGGGGTTCGCCGGTTGACGGCGCCGGTGACCCGAGCCAGCGCGGTGTCCGGGTGCCCGGTGACGTAGGTGTGCAGGTCGCGGGCCCGGTCCGCGAGTGCCTGCTCGGTCTGCGCGGACAGCAGCAGCGTGTAGGGGCCGTCGTCGGCGCCGGTCTCGTCCGGTTCGGCCGGCGCCTGCTCGAGGATGAGGTGCGCGTTCGTGCCGCTGATCCCGAAGGACGAGACCCCGGCGCGGCGGGGCCGGCCGTTGCCTTCGGGCCAGGGCGCCGGCTCGGAGAGCAGCGTGACCGCCCCGGCGGTCCAGTCCACATGGGCGGTCGGCGTGTCGGCGTGCAGGGTCTTCGGCAGCGTCTCGTGCCGCATCGCCATCACCATCTTGATCACCCCGGCGATGCCGGCGGCGGCTTGGGTGTGGCCGATGTTGGATTTGATCGAGCCGAGTCGTAGTGGCCGGTCGGCGGGCCGGTCCTGGCCGTAGGTGGCGAGCAGCGCCTGGGCCTCGATCGGGTCGCCGAGGGTGGTGCCGGTGCCGTGGGCCTCGACCGCGTCGACGTCGGCGGGGCTCAGGCCGGCGTTGGCCAGGGCCTGGCGGATGACCCGTTCCTGGGACGGACCGTTCGGTGCGGTCAAGCCGTTGCTGGCGCCGTCCTGGTTGACGGCGCTGCCACGGATGACCGCGAGGATGGGGTGGCCGAGGCGCTGGGCGTCGGAGAGTCGTTCGAGTAGGAGGAGGCCGGCGCCCTCCGACCAGGCGGCGCCGTCGGCGTCGGCCGAGAAGGACTTGCAGCGGCCGTCCGGGGCGATACCGCGCTGGCGGCTGAACTCGACGAAGGTCTCCGGGCTCGCCATCACGGCCGCACCGCCCGCCAGCGCCATCCGGCTCTCCCCGTGCCGCAGGGCCTGGCAGGCCAGGTGCAGCGCGACCAGCGAGGAGGAGCAGGCGGTGTCGACCGTGACGGCCGGACCTTCGAGACCGAACGTGTACGCGATCCGGCCCGACGCCACACTGCCCTGGTTGCCGATGGTCATGTAGCCCTCGAGGTCCTCCGGCGTGACCCCCAGCCGGCCCGCGTAGTCGTGGTACATCAGCCCGGTGAAGACGCCGGTGTCGCTGCCGCGCAGGGTGTCCGGGTCGAGGCCGGCCCGTTCCAGCGCCTCCCACGCGGTTTCCAGCAGCAGCCGTTGCTGCGGGTCGATGGCGAGCGCCTCGCGCGGGCTGATCCCGAAGAAGCCGGGATCGAACTGGTCGGCGCCGTGCAGGAAGCCGCCGTGCCGGGTGTAGGTCTTGCCGATCGCATCCGGGTCGGGATCGTAGAGGGCATCGATGTCCCAGCCCCGGTTGGCGGGGAACTCGGTGATCGCGTCGGTGCCGGTGGCAACGAGATCCCACAGCGCTTCCGGGGTGTTGGCGTCGCCGGGGAAACGGCAGGCCATCGCCACGATCGCGATCGGTTCATCGGTGCTGGAACCCGAGGTGGCCGCCGCCGCCGTCCCGGCGCCGGTGATCGTCCGGTGCAGATAAGCGGCGACCCGGCGGGGCGTCGGGTGGTCGAAGACCAGGGTGGCGGGCAGGCGCAGCCCGGTGGCAGCACCGAGCCGGTTGCGCAGTTCGACCGCGGTCAGCGAGTCGAAACCGATGTCCTTGAAGGCCTTCCCGCCGTCTACCGTGTTCGCGCCTTGGTGCCCGAGAACCACCGCGACCTGCGACGACACCATCTCCAGGAGCGCTTCTTCGGTGGCGTGCCGGTCGGTGGCGGGCGCGGCCGCGGAAACGGCACGACGCACCGGCGTACGGATCAGCCCGCGCAGCGGCGCCGCGAGCGTTCCCGCACTCGCCTGGGCCCGCAACGACGACCGGTCCAGTCGCGCGGCGACCACCTGGTCCTGCCCGCTGGAGAGCGCGGCGTCGAAGAGCGCGAGCCCCTGCCCGGACGTCATGGTGGCGATGCCGTTGCGTGACATCCGCGCGCGGTCGGCGGCGTCGAGGTGCGCGGTCATGCCCGTCGCCTGCTCCCACAGGCCCCACGCGATGCTGACGGCCGGCAGGCCCCGGCAGTGGCGGTGCGCCGCCAGGCCGTCCAGGAATCCGTTGGCCGCCGTGTAGTTCGCCTGCCCCGGGCTGCCGAGCGTGCCGGTGACCGAGGAGAACAGGACGAACGCGGCGAGGTCGTGCTCGCGGGTGAGTTCGTGCAGATGCCAGGCGGTGTCCGCCTTGGCCGCCAGAACCTGGTGAAGCTGGCCGGGGGTGAGGGTGGCGATGGTGGCGTCGTCGAGAGTGGCGGCGGTGTGGACGACGGCGGTGAGGTTGATGCCACCGATCACCTGAGCGAGGGCAACCTGGTCGCTGGTGTCGCAGGCGGTGATGGTCACTTCCGCGCCGAGGCCGGTGAGTTCGTGCCGGAGTTCGGCGGCGCCGGGTGCGTCGGGTCCGCGCCGGCTGACCAGGAGCAGGTGGCGGGCGTGGTGGTGGGTGACGAGATGACGGGCGAGAAGAGCGCCGAGGGTGCCGGTGCCGCCGGTGATCAGGATCGTCCCGGCCGGATCGAAAGTGACGCCGTCCGCACCGGGTTGCACCGCGGTGAGGCGCCCGGCGTACGGCTTTCCCGCCCGTACGGCGATCTGCGGCTCGCCGGAGGCGACGGCGGCCGGAACCGCCGCGAGGCTTTCCGGCTTGTCGTCCAGATCGAGAAGGACCAGCCGGCCCGGATTCTCGGCCTGGGCGGACCGCAGCATGCCCCAGACCGCCGCCCCGGCCGGATCCACGTCCTCGCCGGCCGCGACGCGGACCGCGCCCCGGGTGATCAGGACCAGCCTGGCATCCTCCGGACGCTGCAGGAGCGCCAGGACGTGTTCGGTCCGGGTGTGTGCCGACTCCAGGACCGATCCGGTATCGGCCGGAATGCGGTCCACGACGTCGAACCCGGCCCGCCGCAGCGCCTCGACCGCCTCGGCGTCGCCGGCGACACCCCAGCCGGCCGTCTCCGCCGCGGCCGGCGGCACCGGTTGCCACGTCAGCGCGTACAGGTCGGTGGGAACGGCGCTGAGCCCGTCGACCGGCGCCGGCCGCAGCGCGACCGAGTCGATCCTGGCCACGAGTTCGCCGGCCGGGTCGGCGAGGGTGATCGACGCGGTGTCCCGCCCGCGCGGGCTGATCCAAGCCCGCAGCGTGGTGGCGCCGGTCGCGTACAGCTCCGCCCCGGACCACGCGAACGGGAGCCGCGGCTGCCCGGCGGCGGCCGGCCGCAGGCCGATGAGGGCGTGCAGGGCCGCGTCCAGCAGCGCCGGGTGCAGGCCGAAGTGCCCGGCCTCGTCCCAGTCGTCCGCGGGCAGAGCGAGCTCGGCGTACACGTCGTCGCCGGACCGCCAGGCCGCGCTCAGGCCCTGGAAGACCGGGCCGTACAGGTAGCCCTGAGCGGCAAGGCCCGGATAGAGCCCGGCCAGATCGACCGGTGCGGCACCCGCGGGAGGCCAGGTGGTGAACCGCTCGGCGGGCGGGGCGCCGGCCGAGGCCAGCACACCCGTGGCGTTGCGGGCCCACTCGGCCGAACCGGCCGGCCGGGAGTGGACACTCACCGGCCGTGAGCCGGACTCCCCGGCCGTGCCCACCACCACCTGGACGAGCACGCCGTCCCGCTCCGGGACGACGAGCGGCACCTCGAGGGTCAGCTCCTCCAGCCGGCCGCAGCCGACCTGGTCACCGGCGTGCAATGCCATCTCGACGAACGCGGTGCCGGGCAGCAGGACAGTGTCCAGCACCGCATGGTCGGCCAGCCACGGATGGGTGTCCCGAGCGAGCCGCCCGGTCAGCAACAGCCCGTCCCCGTCGGCGACGCTGATCATGGCGCCGAGCAGCGGGTGCCGGGCCGGGACGAGACCGGCCGCGCCCAGGCCGCCGCTCGGCGCGGGCGGCGTCAGCCAGTACCGCTGCCGCTGGAACGGATAGGTCGGCAGGTCGACCCGGCCGGAGTCCGGCCCGGGCGTCAGCGCCGAGAAGTCGACCGGGAAACCCCGCACGTAGAGCTGGGCCAGGGAGGCGAGCATCCGGGTGCGCCCGCCGTCGTCGCGGCGCAGCGAGGGCACGATCGCGGACGTGGCCTCCTCGTCGTCGGCCGTCTCCTGCATGCCCACGGTGAGGACCGGGTGGGGGCTCGACTCGATCAGGGCGCCGTAGCCACTTCGCAGCAGCGTGCGGGTCGCCCGCTCGAACTCGACGGTCTGCCGCAGATTGCTGTACCAGTACGCCGCGGTCAGTTCCGTCGTGTCGATGAAGTCGCCGGTCACGGTGGAGCAGAACGCGATCGCGGACTCCCGGGGCCGGACCGGGGCGAGCACCTCCAGCAGCGTCTCCCGGATGTTCTCCACCTGCGGCGAGTGCGACGCGTAGTCCACCGGGATGCGCCGTGCCCGGATGTCGTCCGCCACGCATTCGGCGAGCAACTCCTCGAGCGCCTCCGGCGTGCCCGAGACGACGGTGGAGCCGGGACCGTTGATGGTCGCGACCGCGAGCCGGGTACCCCAGCGGTGGAGCCGGCGGCGCACCTCGGCGGCCGGCAGCGGCACCGACACCATGCCGCCCGCCCCGGCCAGCGCGCTCAGGGCCTGGCTACGCAACGCGACCACCCGGGCCGCATCGTCCAGGGACAGAGCACCGCAGACGTACGCCGCGGCGATCTCACCCTGCGAGTGACCCATGACCGCATCCGGGCGTACCCCGCAGGCGCGCCAGACGGCGGCCAGCGACACCATCACCGAGAACAGCGCGGGCTGGACGACATCCACCTGGTCGAGCGAGGGCGCATCCGGGGCCCCGCGCAACACGTCGAGGAGCGACCAGGAGACGTGCGGCTCGAGGGCGTCCGCGCACGCCTGGATCTCCCGGGCGAACACCTCGGAGGTGTCGAGCAGGTCCACCGCCATGCCGGCCCACTGGCTGCCCTGGCCCGGGAAGACAAGGGCGATCCGGCCGGAGTCGCCCGCGACACCGCGCACCACCCGGGAATCGGCGTCGCCGGTGGCAAGAGCGTGCAGGCCCGCCGTCATCGCGGCCGGCTCGTCCGCGACGACCACCGCGCGTTGCGCCAGCTCCGCGCGCGACGTGGCCAGCGCCCGGGCGGTGGCCGCCAGGCCGGGGCCGGGTGTGGCGGTCAGGCGGTCGCGCAGCCGGCCCGCCTGCTCGCGCAGAGCCGGCTCGTCGTGACCGGTGATGATCCAGGCGACCGGGCCGGTGACGGCGGTCGGCTCGGGCGCCGGAGCCGGCTCGGCCGCCTGCTCGATGATGGCGTGCGCGTTGGTGCCGCTGATCCCGAAGGACGACACCGCCGCCCGCCGCGGACGATCCGTGCCGGTCCACGGCTGTGCCTCCGCCAGCAGGCGCACCGAGCCGGCCGACCAGTCCACGTGCGGCGTGGGCTCGGCGGCGTGCAGCGTGCGGGGGAGCACGCCGTGGGACATCGCCATCACCATCTTGATGACGCCGCCCACCCCGGCGGCCGCCTGGGTGTGCCCGATGTTGGACTTGAGCGAGCCGAGTCCGAGCGCTCGATCGGCGGGCCGATCCCGGCCGTACGTGGCCAGGATCGCCCGCGCCTCGATCGGGTCGCCGAGCGTGGTGCCGGTTCCGTGCGCCTCGACGACGTCGACGTCCGCGCCGGTCAGCCGGGCATTGGCCAGCGCCTGCCGGATCACCCGTTCCTGGGACGTCCCGTTCGGCGCGGTGAGCCCGTTGCTGGCGCCGTCCTGATTCACCGCGCTGCCACGCAGGACGGCGAGGACCGGGTGTCCGTGGCGACGGGCGTCCGCCAGGCGCTCCAGGACCAGCATGCCGATGCCCTCGGCCCAGCCGGTGCCGTCCGCGTCCGCCGAGAAGGCCTTGCACCGGCCGTCCGGCGCCAGCCCGCGCTGCCGGCTGAACTCGACGAACATGCCCGGGTTCGCCATCACGCTCGCGCCGCCGGCGAGCGCCAGCCCGCACTCGCCCCGGCTCAGCGCCTGGCCGGCGAGATGCAGGGCGACCAGCGACGACGAGCACGCGGTGTCGATGGTCACCGCTGGGCCTTGAAGACCCAGCGTGTACGCGATCCGCCCGGAGATCACGCTCGCCGTGGTCCCGGTCAGCAGATAACCGTCGTAGCTGTCCATCGGCACGTGCAGCCGCGGCCCGTAGTCCTGGGCGGTTGCGCCCACGAAGACCCCGGTCTGGCTGCCCCGCAGTGACGTCGGCCGGATCCCGGCGCGTTCCACCGCCTCCCATGCGGTCTCCAGCAGCAGGCGTTGCTGCGGATCCATCGCCGCGGCCTCCCGCGGGCTGATGCCGAAGAAAGCCGGGTCGAACTGGTCGGCGTCGTAGAGGAAACCGCCCCGCCGGGTATAGGTGCGGCCGGTGGCCTCCGGATCCGGGTCGTAGAGCGACTCCAGATCCCAGCCGCGGTTCGCCGGGAAGTCACCGATCGCGTCGACCCCGCCGGCGACGAGCTCCCAGAGGGCTTCGGGCGTGTCCGCCCCACCCGGATACCGGCATGCCATGGCGACGATCGCGATGGGCTCGTCGTCCCCGCGGGTGTGCGCCTCGACCTGATCGTCGCCGATCTCGCCGGAGAGCACCGTGCGCAGGTGGTCGGCCAGCGCCGCCGGGGTCGGATGATCGAAGACGAGGGTGGACGCCAGCGGAGCGCCGATGGCGCCGGCCAGCCGCTCGATCAGCTCGACCGAGGTCATCGAGTCGAAACCGAGGTCCCGGTAGGTGCGATCGGCGTCGACGGCGCCCGCTGACGGATAGTCGAGCACGGCCGCCGCCGTCGCCCGCACCAGGTCGAGCAGGTCGCGCGCCGGTGCCGGCCCGGTGGGGGCAGTCGCCGGGGCCGGTGCGGCGACCGGGGCGGTCGCGGGGCGGCCGGTCGCGCCCAGCCAGTGGCGCGAGCGCTGGAACGCGTACGTGGGCAGGGCGATCGGCTCGGGCCGGGCCTCGCCGAAGGCCGCCGTCCAGTCCACCGGCAACCCCTGCACGTGCGCGTGGGCCAGCATGGTGAGGAAGGTCCTGGTCTCACCGCGGTCCCGACGAAGGGCCGGCGCCAGGCGGTGACCGGGCTCTCCGGCGAGCGCGTCCCGCACGAGCGGGGTGAGCACGGCGTCCGGGCCGATCTCGAGCCAGCTGGTGACGCCCTGTTCGCACAGCACCCGGACGCCGTCGGCGAACCGGACCGCCCGCCGCAGGTGCCGGACCCAGTAGTCCGGTGTCTGGATGCTGTCGTCGGCGAGCCGGCCGGTCACGTTGGACACCAGCGGGATGCTGGGCGGGAGATAGGTGAGCTCGGCCGCCACCGCCCGGAATTCGGCGAGCACCGAGTCCATGTGCGGGGAGTGGAATGCGTGGCTGACCCGGAGCGCGCGCGTCTTGTGCCCACGCTCGCGCCAGAGCCGGGCGACCCGCTCGACCGCGTCGCGGTCGCCCGAGACGACGACCGAGTCCGGTCCGTTGACCGCCGCGACGTCAACGGCGCCACCGGCCGCGTCGTCCGCGAGGGTCGCGGCCACCTGATCCTCGGTGGCCCGGATCGACACCATCGCGCCGCCGGAGGTGGCCGCCTGCATGAGCCGGCCACGGGCGGCGACCAGGGCGCACGCGTCCGGCAGGTCGAGCACGCCGGCCACGTGTGCCGCGACCAGTTCACCGATGGAGTGCCCGATCAGCAGGTCGGCGGTGATGCCGTGCGCCTCGGTCAGCCGGTTCAGCGCCACCTCGAGTGCGAACAGGGCAGGCTGGGTGTAGGAGGTCTGGTCGAGCAGCGCGGCTTCCTCGGTGCCGGCGTCGGCGAACATGATGTCGCGCAGCGGCCGGTCGAGGTGCGGGTCGAGGTGAGCGCACACCGCGTCGAGGGCCGCGGCGAACTCCGGGCGGGTCGCGTAGAGCTCGCGGCCCATCCCGGCCCGCTGGCTGCCCTGTCCGCTGAAGAGGATCGCGACCCGGCCGGCGGCGGCGACCGATCCGGAGATCAGGCTGGCGGCCGGATTGCCGGCCGCCAGGGCGTCGAGCGCCCGCCGCAGCTCCGGTTCGCCACCGATCAGGACGGCCCGGTGCTCGAAGGCGGTGCGGGTGGTCGCGAGGGAGAAGCCGGCCGCGGCCGGATCGGGTGCGGGCCGCAGCTCGCGCAGGCGGGCCGCCTGGTCGCGCAGCGCGGACTCGCTGCGGCCGGAGAGCAGCCACGGGATCTCGGCGAGAGGCACTGCGGGGGAGGAGGCGCCGGTGCGATCCGGCGCCTCGGAGAGCACGAGGTGGCAGTTGGCCCCGCCCATGCCGAACGAGCTGACGCCGGACACCAGCGGCCGGTCCGCCCGCGGCCAGGATCCGAGTTCCTGCTGCACCCGCAGATTCAGCGTGGCGAACGGGATGGCCGGGTTCGGCGTCGCGAAGTGCAGGCTCGCCGGGAGCTGCCGGCGGCTGATGGACAGGACGGCCTTCAGCAGGCCGACGATTCCCGCCGCGCCCTCCAGGTGGCCGACGTTGGTCTTCGCCGATCCGACCAGCAGCGGCGCGGCGGCGGGGCGGGCGCTGCCGAGCACGTCGCCGAGCGCGCGGGCCTCGATCGGGTCGCCGGTCCTGGTGCCGGTGCCGTGCAGCTCCACGTACTGCACGTCGGCCGGGTCGACGCCGGCCCGCCCGTACGCCGATCGGAGCATCTCGGCCTGCGCCTCGGCGCTCGGCACGGTGAGGCCGTCGGTGGCCCCGTCGTTGTTGAGCGCGCTGCCGTTGATCACGCAATAGACCGGATCGCCGTCCGCCAGCGCCTGCCGCAACGGCTTCAGCACGACCGCGCCGCCGCCCTCGCCGCGCACGTATCCGTTGGCCCGGGCGTCGAAGGTGAAGCACCGCCCGTCCGGGGAAAGGCCGCCGAACCGGGCCGCGGTGACCGTGCTCTCCGGGGCGAGGTTGAGATTCACGCCACCGGCGATGGCCACTGTCGACTCGCCGCGGCGCAGGCTCTCGCATGCCATGTGCACCGCGACCAGCGCGGAGGACTGCGCGGTGTCGACGGCCAGGCTGGGACCGCGCAGCCCCAGCACGTACGAGATCCGGTTGGCGATGATGCTGCGATGCAGGCCCGTGATGGTGTGCTGACCGATGGCCTCGACCCCGGAACGGTGCACCAGGGTCGCGTAGTCCTGCGCCATGGCGCCGATGAAGACCCCGGTCCGGCTCGCTCGCAGGGTGTCCGGCACGATCCGGGCGTCCTCCAGGGCCTCCCACGCCAGCTCCAGCATGAGCCGCTGCTGCGGGTCCATGGCGGCCGCCTCGCGCGGCGCGATGCCGAAGAAGCCCGGGTCGAACCGGTCGACGTGGTCGAGGAAGCCGCCGAAGCGGGCGCCCGGATTGCCGGCCGCCGCGGCGTCCCGCTCGGTGAAGCCGTCCGGGCCGCGGCGCTCCGCCGGGATCTCGGTGACGGCGCACCGGCCGGCCGTCAACAACTCCCAGAACGCCGACGGATCCGGTGCGCCCGGCAGCCGGCAGGACAGTCCGACGACGGCGACGGCCTCAGCGGATTCACTCATCACAGTGGTACTGCCTTTCGCGTGTCGGGTGGATCAGCTCTTCTCGAGGGCGAAGCCGGCCTTGAGCCATTTGCTCGATTCGACGGCGACCGCCACCGCGCGATCACCGGTGGTCATCCGGCCGAGCACCCGTTCCAGTTGCAGAAACGGCAATGCGTTGCCGTTGTTGCCGGTCTCGGCCACGACGGAGATCTCCTCCGCGTGCGGGAGCGCCAGCCGCTCCACGATCAGGGCCGTCATGCGGCCGGACAGCTGCGGCGGCAACAGGAAGTCGACGTCGTCGTCCTTCCAGTCCAGGTCGTCCAGCAACTCGGCGAGGATCTCGGCCGACATGACCGGCACGGATTCCTCGATCGCCTTGTAGTCCTCGGACGCCGCCGGCTTCGCCACGGCTCGGTCGGCCAGGCCGAACCATTCCAGGGTGTGACCCGGTGGCCGGCCGGTGCCGGTCAGCCGGTTGAGCACCTTGCGCAGCACGACCGAGCCCGGCACCGGTTCGGTGGTCAGCACCGCGGCGCCCGCGCCGTCGCCGAAGAGCACGATGTTGACCAGCTCGGCCGGCGACAGGGTCGCGAGGTCCAGCTCGAGGTCGAAGTGCTTCGTGCAGACGTCGCCGCCGATGACCAGCGCGGTGCGCCGCTCCCCGGTCAGCAGCATGCCGCGGGCGACGTCGAGGGCCTGGATCGCGCCCGCGCAGCCGGTCTGCAACTGGTACGTGGGCAGACCGTTCAGGCCCAGCTGTTCGGCCGCCATGTTGACCGTCGCCGGCATCAGCGCATCCGGGGTGGCGGTGCTCATCACCAGCAGGTCGATGTCATCCCCGGTCAGCCCGGCCGAGGCCAGCGCCGATCGGCCGGCCCGGGCCGCGAGGTCGGCGAGCGTCTCGCTCGGCACCCCGCTGGCCAGGTCCTTCGACAGGTGCCGGGTGCCGGTGCCGATGAACACGTCCACCCACTGCTGCCAGAGCTCGTCCATGCCGAACCGGCGGGCCAGCGCGGCGTTGTCCACCGGCTGCCCGGGCAGCGCCGTGCCTGCGGACAGGACGCGTACCTCGTTGGTATCCACCCACGGTCCCCTTTCGATCGGCCGGCGCCAGGTCACCCGGCGAGAGGTTGCACGGTCGATAGTCGGGACCGGCGCTAAAGCGGCTCTTTCGGCGCGCTAGGCCTCCGCCCGGCTTAAGGGCCACGCAGGCTTCGCTTAAGTGCCGCTCCGTAGCTTTCAGCGACGGAAGCCGACGATCACGGGAGTTGACCATGCCGGGCAGCAGCACTTCTGGACTAGACGGCCAACGTGTCGTGGTCATCGGCGGGACGATGGGAATGGGATTCGCCACAGCGGCTGCCGCGGCTGCGGCCGGCGCCGGCGTCGTCATCGCCTCACGGAGCCAGGAGAACGTCGACAAGGCGCTCGCCGAACTGCCCGACGGCGTCGAGGGTCATCCGCTCGACGCGTCCGACGAGGCAGCCGTGCGGTCGTTCTTCGACCGGATCGGCGACTTCGACCACCTGGTCTTCACCGCCGGCGAGCACATCGTCTTCACGCCGTTCGCCGAGCTGACCACGGAACAGGCGCGGGCCTGGTTCGACAACCGCTACTGGATGGCGTACACCGCCGCGAAGCACGCGGCGGGTCACCTGCGCCCGCACGGCTCCATCACCTTCACCTCGGGGATCGCGCCGGTCCGCCCGGCGCCCGGGGTGCTGGTGCAGGCGGTCGCGGCGGGTGCGATCGAGACGCTCACCCGCGCACTGGCCGTCGAACTGGGCCCGATTCGCGTCAACACCGTCCGGGTGGGGCCGCTGGAGCGCTCACTGCACGACGACCCGCAGCGCGCCGAGCTCTTCAAGGCCATCACGGCGAAGATCCCGGCCCGCCGGTTCGGGTCGTGGGACGAGGTCGGCGCCGCCTACCTCTACCTCATGCAGAGCGGCTACACCACCGGCACCGTGCTGCAGCTGGAGGGCGGCTACGTCCTCGTCTGAGCGGATCAGTCAGTAATGCGAAGCAGCCCCCTGTCGCCCAGCGGCAGGGGGCTGCTAACCCTCGATGAAAGGAACGCTCCATGGTTGAGCACACCCGGCGATCCGTGTTGCGCACGGCCGCGCTCGCCGCGACCGGCGCGGGCCTTGCCGGACCGCTGATCGCCGAACCGGCCGCGGCCGCCACCACCGAATGCCTGCCGCCCTTCGGCCCGGCCCTGGTAGGCCCGGACGATCCCCGTTACCAGGAACTGGTGCTGCGCGGATACAACCGGCGCTACGTGGCGAATCCGGATCAGATCCGGGTCGTCGGCACGACCGGGCAGGTCGTCGACGCCGTGCAGGAAGCGGTGAAGACCGGCAAGCGCGTGACGGTCCGCAGCGGCGGGCACTGTTTCGAGGGCTTCGTGGACGACGAGGTCCGGCTGCTGATCGACATGTCCGGCATGACGGGCGTCTCGTTCGACGCGGCGCGTAACGCCTTCGTGGTCGAGGCGGGCGCACCGCTCGGCGAGGTCTACCGGCGGTTGTACCTCGGCTGGGGTGTGACGATCCCGGCCGGTTACTGCCCCAAGGTCGGCGCCGGCGGCCACGTTCCCGGCGGCGGCTACGGCCCGCTCTCCCGTCTGCACGGTCTTGCGGCCGACCATCTTTACGCCGTCGAGGTCGTCTACGTCGACGCTGCCGGGACGGCGCGGAGTGTGATCGCCACCCGGAACGCCACCGACCCGAACCGCGAGCTGTGGTGGGCGCACACCGGCGCCGGCGGTGGCAACTTCGGCGTGGCCACCCGTTACTGGTTCCGCAGCCCCGGCGCGACCGGCACGAACCCCGCCAGGCTGCTGCCCGCGCCGCCCGCGACGACCGTGACCTTCTCGGTCAGCTGGCCGTGGAGCGGCCTGGACGAGGCGAGCTTCAGCAACCTTGCCCGCAACTACAGTCACTGGTGCGCGCAGAACAGCGCGCCGGGGGCGGCGACCGCGAAGCTCTACAGCGAGCTGTACTTCTACCGGCCCGAGGCCGGGGTGGCCAGCATGGTCGGGCAGGTGGCCGGCGACCCGGACGCCGAGCGGGTGCTCGACGCGCACATCGCGGCGCTCAGCGCCGGCGTGGGCGTGACCCCGACCCGCACCCAGCAACGTGTTCCGTGGCTGGGCCAGGCCATGGTCGGCCCGGGCGAGGCGCCCAAGTTCCGGCTCAAGGTCAAGGCCGCCTTCCACCGGCAGGAGATCTCCGACCGGCAGATCGCGGTGGCCTATCGTCATCTGACCCGGACGGACTACGGCAACCCGATCGCGGCGGTGGGCATGCACACCTACGGCTGCCAGATCAACGCGATGGCGGCCGGCGCGACGGCGACCGCCCAGCGTGATGCGATCACCAAGCTGTCCTATCTCGTCGGCTGGTCCGACCCGGCGCAGGACGCCCAGCACCTCGCCTGGATCCGGGAGTTCTACCGGGAGATGTACGCCGAGACCGGCGGCGTGCCGGTGCCCGGCTCGAGCACCGACGGCGCCTACATCAACTACCCGGACAGCGACCTCGCCGATCCGGCCTGGAACACCTCGGGCACGCCCTGGTCCACGCTGTACTTCAAGGACGGTTACCTCCGGCTCCAGAAGGTCAAGGCACGCTTCGATCCGCGCAACGTCTTCCGGCACGCACTGTCGGTCCGCACCACGGCCTGACAGTGCGGCTCAGGAGCCGACCTCGCCCACCGCACCGATCTCGTACTGCCGGACCAGCATGCTGAGCACCGGAGTCGCGATCGTGTGCGGTGGCATCGTCTCCAGGTGCTTGCGCAGGTGTTCCTTGGATTCCCACATCTCCAGGACGTTCACCCGGCCGGCCTCCAGCGGGTCGGCCGAGACCACGTAGTCGAGGCAACCGTCCTCCTTCCGGGTCCGCGTCATCGACTCGATGAAGCCGGTGACGAAGTCGTCGGTGTGGTCGGGGTCGACATAGCCGTGACCGGCGATGATTAGCACTGTGCGGAAGCTCCCTCTGCTCGGCGGTTCGTGCGGATCAGCGTTGGGGCCGGCCGGCGAACCGGCCGGCCCCGCAGCCCGGGGGTTGAATAAGGTCTCAGGGCGCCGCCGCAGGCACCGGTTCGGCGGCGGGTATCGGCTTGGGGTCCACGTCGGATGCTTCGATCGACACCCGCGGCAGGATCCGGTCGAGCCAGCGGGGGATCCACCAGGTGGCCTTGCCGGTCATGTGCATCAGGGCCGGCACCAGGACGCTGCGCAGGACGAACGCGTCGAAGAGCACCGCGACCGCCAGGCTGATGCCGAACTCCGAGATGATCCGCTCGCCGATCGCGGCGAACGAGACGAACACCAGGATCATGACGAACGCGGCGACCGTGATGACCCGGCTGGTGCTGTACTGCCCGACCATGATCGCCTGACGGTGGTCCCTGGTGCGGGTCCACTCCTCGTGGATGCGGCTGACCAGGAAGACCTGGTAGTCCATCGATAGGCCGAAGAGGACCGCGATGCACAGCACCGGCAACGACGGATCGATCGGGCCGGTGCCGCCGAAGCCGAACACGTTCTCCAGCCAGCCCCATTGGAAGGCCGCGGTCAGGACGCCGAACGTGATGCCCACGGCCACCAGGTTCATCGCTGCCGACATCAGCGGGATGACGAAGCTGCGGAACGCGACCATCAGCAACAGTGCGCCCAGGGCGATGATGACGAGCAGGAAGAGCGGGAACCGATCGGCCAGTACGGAGGCGAAGTCGTCGAAGACGGCGGTCACCCCGGTGACGTACGCGGTGACCGCGCTGCCCCGGACGGCCGCGGGGATGACGTCCTCGCGCAAGTTGTCGATCAGGTCGCTGGTGGCCTGCTCCTGCGGGCCGCTCGACGGGATCACCTGGATGGTCGTCACGCTGCGGTCCTGGCTGGCCTGTGCGGGGCCGACCGTGACGACCCCGCCGGTGGCGCCGATCCGGTCGCGCAATGCGGCGACGGTGGTGTCGTCGGCCGCGCCGCCCGGGGTGCGCACCGCGATGAGCAGCGGCCCGTTGAAGCCCGGACCGAAACCGTCGGCGAGCATGTCGTACGCCTTGCGGCTGCTCCACGAGGAGGGGTTGTTGCCCTGGTCGGAGGCGCCGAGGCGCATCGAGAAGAACGGCGCGGCCAGCACCCCGACCAGGACCACCACGCCCAGCGTGAGCAGGGCCGGGCGGCGCCGGACGAGCTCGGCCCACCGCCGGCCGAAGCCGGAGGGGGCGGTGGGCTCGACGACGCCGTCCGCCATCCGCCGGCGTTCCCGGCGGCTGAGGATCCGGCGGCCGAAGACGCCGAGCATGGCCGGGAGCAGCGTGACGGCCGCGGCCACGGTGAGCAGCACGGTGAGCGCTGACGGGATGGCCAGCCCGTCGATCAGGTCGACGCCGAGCAGCAACAGGCCGAGCAGCGCGACACAGACCGCGATCCCGGCGAAGACCACCGCGCGGCCGGCCGTGTTGATCGCGACGACCGCCGACTCCTCGGGGTCGAGGCCGGCCTTGAGGCCGTTGCGGTGCCGGGTGACGACGAACAGCGCGTAGTCGACCCCGATCCCGAGGCCGATGAGGGCGGCCAGCGTGGTGGCGGTGGTCGACACGCCCATCGCGTGCGACAGCAGCCCGATGGCGCCGGTGGCGGTGCCGAGCGCGAGGATCGCCGTGATGAGCGGCAGCAGCATCGCGAACAGCGAGCCGAAGGCGAGGAAGAGGACGATCCCGGCCGCGACGATGCCGACGACGGTCGGCAGGGAGGGAAGCGGCGCCTCGGTCCGCTGGATGCCACGGCCGCCGAGCTCGACGTCGAGGCCGTTGCCGGTCGTCGCCTTGG
The DNA here is from genome assembly GCF_040638295.1 of Actinoplanes sp. NPDC026619. Classification (NCBI taxonomy): domain Bacteria; kingdom Bacillati; phylum Actinomycetota; class Actinomycetes; order Micromonosporales; family Micromonosporaceae; genus Actinoplanes; species Actinoplanes sp. NPDC026619. The sequence continues at coordinate 14,983 of NZ_JBEZYA010000053.1, read as the reverse complement.
CCTTGTCCACCAGGTCGGTCAGTGTCTCCAGCGGCAGGTCCTCGGCGGGCTGGTCGAAGTGGACCGACGCGAACGCGAGCTGCCGGTCCGCGCTCACCTGGGCGGCGCCGTCGGCGGTGTAAGGGCTGGTCACCGCGGCGACGTGCGGCAGCTTGCTGACCTCGGCGAGCATCGGCTCGATCCGCGACCGCACGGCGGGATCGGCGGCGGTTCCGCTGTCGACCCGCCAGACGATGGTGTCGACGTCGCCGGCCTGGCTGGGGAACGCCGTGCTCAGCAGGTCACGTGCGACGGTCGAGTCGGCCCCGCTGGCCGCGAACGAATCGGAGTAGGCGTTGCCGGCGGTGCTGCTGGCCACGGAGAGACCGGCGAAGCCGGCGAGCCAGATCAGGATCACCACCAGGCGATGTCGGAAGCACCAGCGTGCGAGCGTTGCCATGACGTTCCTTTGTTAGGTCTTTGGGACAAGAAATGAGGGGCCCCGCCGGCAAGCGGGGCCCCTCGATCAGGCGACGGTGGCGGTGTCGTCCTCGGTGGCGGGCGTGGGCTCCTCGGCGGGCGGCTGCGGGCGGCCGCCCTTCACGAAGAGCAGGACGATCACCACGATGCCGACGGTCAGCAGGGCGCCGGTGAGGAAGGCGCTCGACATGCCCGCGGTCAGCACGTGCCGGGCCTGCGTGGCCGGGTCGGCGCCGGCGATCGGGTGCTCGGCGGCGTCGCGCATCGCGGTGCCGAACACGCTGACCAGCACCGCCAGGCCGAGCGAGCTGCCGGCCCACTGCATCGCCTCGAGCAGCCCGGAGGCCGCGCCGGAGTCGTGCTTGGGCACGCCCGAGAGGATCGACTGGTTGAGCGCCGTGAAGGCGAAACCGGGGCCGGCGCCCAGGATCATCAGCGGGCCGAGCACGCCACCGAGGTAGGTGACGTCGGCGTCCAGCTGAGTGAACCAGGCGAGGCCGACGATCGCGAGAGCCATGCCGAGCAGCATCACGGCCTTCGCGCCGATCTTCGGGAGCAGCACCATCGACAGGCCGCCGCCCAGGAACATGGCGCCGCACATCGGCAGGAAGGCGACGCCGGTGCGCAGGGCGCTGTAGTGCAGCACGTTCTGCAGCAGCTGGCTGCTCAGGAACGACATGCCGACGAGCGGGCCGGCCAGCAGCAGGATGCTCACGTAGGACGCCGCGCGGGTTCGGTTGCGGAACAGGTACAGCGGCATGACCGCATGCTTCAGCCGGGCCTCGACCGCCACGAAGACGCCCAGCAGCACCACGCCCAGCGCCAGGCAGACGGTGGTGGTGGGGTCGCCCCAGCCCTCGGAGGCGGCGTTGAGGAAGCCGTAGACCACCGCCGCCATGCCGGCGCAGGAGAGCACGGTGCCGACGAAGTCGAAGCGGCCGGGGTGGCGGTCCGACTCGTTGACGAAGAGCGGGACCATCGCGATCAGTGCGATACCGATCGGGATGTTGATGAAGAACACCGACCGCCACCCGAGCCATTCGGTCAGGACGCCGCCGAGCACCATGCCGAGCACGATGCTGACGCCGTAGGCCCCGGTCACCACGCCGAGGGCACGGTCGCGCGGCTTGCCCTCGGCGAAATTGGTGGCGACCAGCGCCAGCGTCCCCGGCGCGGCGAACGCGGCGCCGATGCCCTGGATCACCCGGGCGGTGAGCAGCGTGCCACTGTCGTTGGCGATGCCGGCGAGCAGCGAGGCGGCCGTGAAGACGGCGATGCCGCCGATGAAGAGCCGGCGCCGGCCGAGGATGTCGCCCGCCCGGCCGCCGAACAGCAGCAGACCGCCGAACGCCAGGATGTAGGCGTTGGTCACCCAGGCCAGGCCGGCCGACGAGAAGCCGAGACCCTCCTGGATGGAGGGCAACGCGATGTTCACGACCGTGCCGTCGAGCGTGACCATGATCTGGCAGGTCACGAGGAGCGTGAGGGCGATGCCCGGGTGGGCCAGAGGCCGAGCCGCGGCTTTGCTTTCTGGGGTCACGATGGGTGACGCGGACATGCGTATCTCCCGCTTGGATTGAGGAGTGAGCTAGGCTTCGGAACGTGGGGCGAGCCTGCAATAGTGAACGTGGCGTTCACTATAACAGTGATTCGGCCGTGGGCAATGTCCCCTTCGTGACGGGTAGAGGTGCATGACTTCTTCGGTGTCCCAGGTCGTCCGCCGCCGCCGGGGTGAGGAGCTGGTCGGGGCGATCCTCGACGCGGTCATCAGCGAGCTGGAGACCTCCGGTTACACCCGCCTGAGCATGGAGAGCGTGGCGGACGCGGCCGGCACCGGCAAAGCCGCTCTCTACCGGCGCTGGAGCAGCAAGAACGAGCTGGTCATCGCCGCTCTGCAGCACGCTCTCCCGTCACCGGTGAAGACCGAGTTGACCGGTGATCTCCGGGCCGACGTGCTGGCGCTGCTGCACTGCATCCGGGACGCGTTCAACACGCACGGGCCGGCGTTCCAGGTGGTCAAGGCCGAGGCCGGCGAGATCCTCCTGCACCGGGTGGTCAGCCAGGCCGTCGTCGAGCCCTGCCAGGAACTGATCCTGCAGGCGCTCACCGCCGCTGCCGGCCGTGGCGAGGTGCGGGCCGCGGCGGTGAGCCCGCTGGTCGCCCAGACCGGGCCCGCACTCCTGATCCACCATGCGCTTACCAGGGGCACCGAGATGTCCGACGAGTTCCTCGTCGCCGTCGTCGACGAGGTCGTCCTCCCGGTCATCCGCCCCTGAGGCAGCGTTACTCGGCGGTCTGCCGCGCGGCCGCCGGCACGGGCGGCCGGGGCGCGCCCAGCACGGCCGCGCCGATCGGCTCGAGCAGCTCCATCTCCTGCGGGCTCAGCGTGAGGTCCGCCGCTCGGGCGTTCTCCGCGATCCGGTCCGCCGAGCGCGTGCCGGGGATCGGCACGACGCCGGCGCCGAGCTCGGCGCCCTTGAGGATCAGCCAGGCCAGCGCGACCTGCGCCGGTGTTGCGTCGTGCGCCCGGGCAACCGCGCGGACCGGCTCGAGCAGGCTCGCGTTGTGCACGGCGTTCGTGCCGGTGAAGCGGGGGACGGCGTGCCGGATGTCGGTCGGCGCGAGCCCTTCGTCCGACGTGTAGACGCCGGTCAGGAAGCCACGGCCGAGCGGCGAGTAGGGCACGAAGCCGATGCCGAGCTCGGCGCAGGCCGGGATCACCGAGTCCTCCGCGTCCCGGGTGAACAGCGACCACTCGTTCTGCACTGCGGCGATCGGGTGCGCCCGGTGTCCCGCGCGAATCTGCTCCGCGGTGACGTTGGAGACGCCGACATGATCCACCTTGCCCGCCGCCACCAGCTCGCCGATGGCGCCGACGGTGTCCTCGATCGGCGTGCGCCGGTCGGGGAAGTGCAGATAGAACAGGTCGATCCGGTCGACGCCGAGTCGCTTGAGACTCGCGTCGCAGGCCAGACGCACGTACTCGGGATCGCTGCGCATCTCCACCGGCCGGCCGGTCTGCGGATCGCGTACCGCGCCGAACTTCGTGGCCACCCGGATCTCGTCGCGGCGTGCCCCGGCGAGGAACTCACCCAGCAGGGTCTCGTTCGCGCCGATGCCGTACGCGTCCGAGGTGTCCACGAAGGACACCCCGATCTCGACCGCCCGGCCCAGCGTCGCGAGTGAATCCGCCCGCTCGGCCGGGCCGTAGAACTCGCTCATGCCCATGCACCCCAGCCCGATCGCGGATACCCGCAGGCCGGTCTTTCCCAATGCGACGTCGTGCACGTTCGGCCGCCCTTCGTCGGTGGCCGCGAACCGTTTCGCGGCTCGGCGCCGCCATCCTGGCCGAGCCCGCTAGCCCGGGTCTTGTCCCCGGCTAAACGGCCGTGAGCGGCGGCTTAGGGCAACACAAGAAGCACGAAAGGCAGAGCGTCGAGCATGGGCGACGAGAAGCCGTACGCACGGAGGAGATGCTCATGACCGCCCCCATCGTCATCGCCGGAGCAGGCCCGACCGGGCTGATGCTCGCCGCGGAGCTGGGGCTGGCCGGCGTGCCGATCGTCCTGCTCGAACGGCGCACCGAGGTGCCGAACTGGTCGCAGACCTTCGGTTTCCACGCCAGCTCGATGGCGGCCTTCCGGCAGCGGGACCTCGACCGGTTCGACGGTGTCGCCCAGTTCCCGAGTTTCGACTGGGGATTCCCCGGGCTCAGCAACCGCGAGCGCGAGAAGTTCCCGATTGTCTTCCCGCAGCGCCGGGTCGAGAAGCTGCTCGCCGAGCGGGTCGCCGAACTCGGTGTTGAGACCCGGCGCGGGCACGAGGTCGCCGGCGCGACACAGGACGACGACGGGGTGACCGTCACCGTGCTCGGGCCGGACGGCGAATACGAGGTGCGCGGCAGCTATCTGGTGGGATGCGACGGCGGCCGCAGCGTGGTGCGCCGGGCGGCGGGCATCGAGTTCCCGGGCACGGAGGCGACGCTCACCGGCCGGACCGGCGACGTCGAGATCATCAACGAGGAGTACCGCAACGGGCTCACCTCGCCGTTCTTCCCGGGCGGACTTGCCGCCACCGTGCGCAACCCGGACGACCCGTCGCTCTCCCGGGCCACCGTTGTCGAGTTCCAGAAACCCACCATTTCGAACGACGAGCCGCTCACCGCGGAGGAGTTCGCCGCCGCGTTCCAGCGGATCTCCGGCGTCGAGCTGAAGATCCGGCGGGCGCCCTGGCTGACCCGATTCGGCGACGCGACCCGCCTGGCCGAGCGCTACCGCAACGGGCGCATCTTCCTGGCCGGCGACTCGGCCCACATCCACCTGGCCTCCGCCGGTCAGGGCCTCAACACCGGCATCCAGGACGCGATGAACCTCGGCTGGAAGCTGGCCGCGGCGGTCCGCGGCTGGGCGCCGGCCGACCTGCTGGACAGCTATCACGCCGAGCGCCATCCGATCGGCCGCGAGGTCACCGTCTACCCGCGGGTGCAGATGGCGCTGCTCCACCCCGCGGACAAGGCGGGCCCGCTGCGCGACTTCATCTCCTCGCTGACCCGCTTCGACGAGGTGGCCGACTACCTCGTCGGCCGGGCCACCGGACTCGGCATCCGCTATGCCATGACGTACGGCGGTGAACCCGCGCCGGAGCACCCGCTGCTGGGCCTGCGTGCGCCGGACCTGGAGATCACCACCGCGGCCGGCCCGACCGGCGTGTCCCGGCTGCTGACCAAGGGCCGCGGCGTCCTACTGACCGCCGGCGACGAGCCGGCCGGCCGGGCCGACCTGTCCGGCTGGCGGGACCGCCTCGACGTCGTGCGGTTCGAGCCCACGAGCGAACTGGACGCCGCGGCGGTGCTGATCCGCCCGGACGGCTACGTCGCCTTCGTCGACCGCGCCGGCGCCGACCACGAAGGCCTCTACGCGGCCCTGACCACGTGGTTCGGCGAAGCGGCCTGAACCGACACCCATCGAGACCTGAGGAGACAACATGACCGCAGCGCCGGCCGTCGTCGTGGGAGCGGGGCCTACCGGGCTGATGCTCGCGGCGGAACTGGCCCTGGCCGAGGTACCGGTGGTGATGCTGGATCGGCTTGCGGAGCCGAACAGCGCCGCGCGGGCCTTCGCCATCCACATGAGTTCGGTCAACATGTTCCATCAGCGCGGCCTCGACCAGTTCGAGGGCGCCGCGCACTTCATGAACTACAACTTCGGTTTCCCCGGCGTCACCGCGATGGACTCGGCCGAGCTGCCCCTCGTCGTTTCCCAGCGGCGGGTGGAGATGGTGCTCGAGGGCCGGGTGGCCGAGCTGGGTGTGGACGTCCGCTACCACCACGAGGTGATCGGCCTGGAGCAGGACGACGACGGCGTGACCCTGGCCGTGCGCGGCCCGGACGGCGAGTACGAGTTGCGCGCCGCCTTCGTGGTCGGCTGTGACGGCGGGCGCAGCGCGGTCCGCAAGCTCGCCGGGTTCGAGTTCCCCGGCACCGAGGCGACCATGTGCGGCCGCACCGGGGACGTAGAGATCCTCGACGAGCAGTATCAGAAGGGCATCGGCCAGCCGGTTTTTCCGACCGGCCTCGCCGCGATCATCCCGCATCCTGAGGAGCCCGGGATGTGGCGTGCGACGGCCATCGAGTTCGAGTCCGAGCGGGCCGCCGACGACGTGCCGATCACGGTGGACGAGTTCCGGGCCGCCTTCGAGCGGATCACCGGCATCGACCTCAAGATCGGTAAGTACGGCTGGTTCACCCGCTTCGGCAACGCGACCCGGCTGGCCGAGAAGTACCGCAAGGGCCGGATCCTGCTGGCCGGCGACGCCGCGCACATCCACTTCCCCTCCGCGGGCCAGGGCCTGAACACCGGCATGCAGGACGCCATGAACCTCGGCTGGAAGCTCGCCGCGGTCATCCGCGGGTGGGGGAGCGATGCCCTGCTGGACAGCTACCACGACGAACGGCATCCGATCGGGCGCGAGGCCTGCACCCTTCCGCAGGTCCAGCTGTCCCTGATCCATCCGCCGCAGCTGGCCGCGCCGCTACGCGAGTTCATCGGCTCGCTGGTCAAGTTCGGCTCGGTCCAGCGTTTCATCATCGAGCGGACCACCGGGCTCGGCATTCGCTATCCGATGGCGTACGGCGGGGAGCCCGCGCCGGAGCACCGGTTGCTCGGCACCCGCGCGCCGGACTACGTGCTCAAGACCGCGGCCGGCACCACGAGCGTGGCCGCGATCCTGCGGGACGGCCGTGGCCTGCTGCTCGATCTGAGCGAGGCGGAGGCGCTCCCGGACGACCTGTCCGGCTGGAGCGACCGGCTCAACGTGGTGGCCGCCGGCCCGCTCGCCGGCCCGGACGCCCGGACCGTGCTGATCCGGCCCGACGGATACGTGGCCTATGTCGACGTCGACGGGACCGGCGAGAAAGGCCTGCGTGCGGCGCTGACCACATGGTTCGGGCAGCCGCACCCGTCGTCCGCCGTACCCGCTGAAGAAGTTGCCGCACTATGACCAAGGAGCCCGTCATGACGGAAGCACCGGCAAAGCCCGACGTGGTGCTGGAGGCGCCCGCGACGCTGGAGGAGCGGATCCGCCGCTGGAGCGTCTATCAGCCCTGGCTGCAGGAGGACCCGGTCACCTACTTCCGGGAGATCCAGGAACACGCGCCGATCGTGCGCTCGGACGAGCTCGGCGGATACTGGATCCTCACCCGTTTCGAGGACATGGAGTGGGCGGCGCGTGCCCCGGAGATCTTCTCGAGCTCCGCGCTCTCCATTCCGGCACATCAGATGTTCGAGGACAAGGCGATCCCGATCCAGCTCGACGGCGACGAGCACCGCAAGTGGCGCCAGGCGCTCGGCGACCTGTTCAACCCGGGCGTGGTCAACCACTTCACCCCGCAGCTGCGCGAGGCCACGATCGACGCCATCGAGGTGGTCGCCGACCAGGGGCACACCGAGTTCATCAGCGAGGTGGCATCCCGCTTCCCCGCCGAGGCGTTCCTGATCTTCTTCGGCATCGGCCGGGAATACCTGAAGCAGATCCGGGACCACAAGGACTGGCTGCTCAAGGCGATCCGGAAGGCGCACAACGACGACGACATCCGGGCCGCGAACCGCCCGCTCATGCAGTTCTTCAGCGACGCCATCGACCGGCGCCGCGCCGAGGGCACCGAGGGACGCCGGGACGTGCTCAGCCGGCTGCTCGAGGCGCAGATCGACGGGCGCCCGCTGACCCAGGCCGAGATGGTCAACGCGGCGTTCACCAACATGCTGGCCGCCTTCGACACCACGACCGCGATGATCAGCGTGGTCTTCACCTACCTCGCGGAACACCCGGAGGTGCAGGACCTGGTCGTCGCCCACCCGGAGAAGATCCCGGCGATCATCGAGGAGCTCGTGCGGCACGACCCGATCTCGGCGACCGCGCGCGTCGTCGCCGAGGACGTGGAGCGGCATGGCGTCACCATGCGTAAGGGCGACCTCGTGCTCATCCCGTGGGGCATGTCCGGCATGGACCCCCGGGTGTTCGACAACCCGACCGAGGTCGATTTCGAGCGCTCCTCGACGCGTCAGCTGGTGTTCGCGATCGGCCCGCACCGCTGCATCGGCATGCACGTCGCGCGCCGCGTGCTCAAACTCGCGGTCGAGGAATGGCACAACCGGATCCCACGGTACGTGGTGACGCCCGGCACCCGGCCGCTGCGCCGCTACACCACCGTGCGTGGCATCTCCCAGCTGGAGCTCACCTGGGACACCGGGAGCGCCTCGTGAGGGCCCGGGTCGATCCCGAGAAGTGCATGGGCCACGGCATGTGCGAGGCGCTGGCCAGTGAGGTGTACGAGGTGAACGAGGAGACCGGCTACAACGAGATGGGCGAGTTCGAGACCCCGGACGAGCGCCGCGCCGCCGTGCTGAAGGGCATGACCGGCTGCCCCGAGCAGGCGATCAGCATCCTCGTGGACGCACCGAGCGCGGCCAGGTGACCGGCCGCATGGACCTGCAGACGTTCGATTCCCGCCGCCGCACGGTGCGGACACGCGGGGGTGAGCTCAGCTACGTGAGCGCCGGCGAGGGCCGGACCGCCCTCTTCATCCACGGACTCGGCACCAACGGCTACATCTGGCAGAACGTCCTCGAACAGCTGAGCGGCGAGCGTCGCTGCATCGCGGTCGACTTCCCCGGGCACGGGCGCAGCCCCGCCCGCGCCGACGGGGAGGCCTCGCTGCCCGCCTTCGCCGAGTCCATCGAGGACTTCTGCGAGGCGCTCGGCCTCGACGAGATCGACCTCGTCACCAACGACACCGGCGGCGCGGTCGGCCAGATCTTCGTCTCCCGGCACCCGCAGCGCATCGCGTCGCTCGTGCTGACCAACTGCGAGGCCCACGACAACCTGCCGAACGAGGCCTTCCGGCAGACCGTGAACCTGGCCAGGCAGGGACAGCTCGCCCCGATGGCGTCCCGCATGCTCGACGACCTGGGGGCCTCCCGGTCCAGCGGGCGCGGCATCGGCGCGAACTTCGAGCACCCGGAGCGCCTGAGCGACGAGGAGATCCGGGCCTTCCTCGAGCCGGTGGCCGGCTCGGCTGCGGCGATCGACCATTTCCAGCGACTGCTCGCCTCGCTGGACGCCGCCGACCTGCTCGCGGCCGAGCCCGGTCTGCGCCGGCTGACCGCGCCGACTCTGCTGGTGTGGGGCACCGCGGATCTGCACTTCGAGGTGAAGTGGGCCTACTGGCTGCGGGATGCGATCCCGGGCGCCCGAGAGGTGGTCGAGATCGACGGCGGGAAGCTGTTCTTCCCCTTCGAGCGAGCCGCGGAGCTCGTGCCGCACCTGCGCAAGCACTGGTCCTGACGAGGCTCCGAAAGAGGTCCGGTCCTCCGCCACTCGGCGGAGGACCGGACCAGTTCGCTGTTCTACGGCACGAGCTGGTGCAAGCGGTCGCGTAACGCGGCCAGGAAGGACTCCTCGGACTCCTGGATGAAGAAATGCCCGCCGCGCATCAGGTGCGTCGCGCTGCCGGCGTTCGTGTGCAGCGCCCAGTGCGCGGCCTCCTCGACCGGCAGCAGCGGATCGGTGGTGCCGGCGAAGACGTCGACCGGCACCGGCAACGGTGCCTCGAGCGCCGGCACGTGGCTGCCGTAGAGGAGCAGATCGTCGCGCAGCAGGTCGATCGCCTGCCGTACCCACTTCGGGTAGCGGAGCAGCTCCGGGGACATGCCACCGATGGCGATCAGCCAGCCGGCCAGCTCGTCGTCGCTCATCGTGGTGGTCGCGGTGACGCCGGAGCGACGATGCGGCGCGATGCACGCGCCGACCATCAGCCGGTCCGGCAGGCGAGCGCCGCGCTCCTGCCGGCGCCGCGTCAGCCGGTACGCGATCAGCGCGCCCATGCTGTGGCCGTACAGCGCGAAGGGTTGCCGCATCGCCTGGTCGAGATGCTCGTCCAGCTCCGCGACGAGCCGGTCGATCTGCCGGATCCGGGCCTCGCCGACCCGGCGGCCGCGACCCGGCAGCTGCACGGGCAGGACGGCCACGCGATCGCCCAGCCGGGCCTGCCACCGGGCGAAGGCGGAAGCCGCGCCGCCGGCGTGCGGGATGCAGAAAAGGCGCAGCCGGTCGTCCGCGGGCGGTGCGAGCGGCAGGTAGGCAGTCTGCCCGGTCCGGGCCGGAGCGGTCGTGTCAATGGTCATCGGGTGGCTCCCACAAGTCTTCGCCGGGCCCGGATCAGCCGGCCGAGGGAGCCCAGCGCGGCGCGCTGCACGCGGTGTGTGCCGCGCATGCGCAGGATGGACTCGACCATCCACAGGCGGGTCTCCGGCAGGTGCCCGGGCGATCCGTGCACGTCGTCGTTCTCGACGTGGTCGGTCCGCCGGACGTGGTCACGCAGCAGCCGGGCGTCGGCCGGCGGAATGATCTCGTCGCGGCGGCTGACGACGTAGCTCACCGGGATGTCGAGGGCGGCGAGCCGCGCCGGGCTCAGCGCCCAGCCGGAGATCTCGGTGCCGAGACGGCCGGGTTCGACTCCGGCCAGATGGGCCATGGTGTCGGTGGTGACGCGCGGCACCCGCCGCTGCCAGTCGGTGTCGGTGAAGAAGTCGTGGACCGGCGCGCCCGCGGTGACGATGCCGCGGATCCGGGTGTCCTCGGTGGCGGCCCGCAGTGCCAGATGACCGCTGAAACTCAAGGCCATCGCGTACGTCTGGGTCACGCTCGCCCGGTCGGCGACCGCGTCGAGGATGCCGCCGATCATCCGCCAGCTCTCCGGCCCGTACGGGATGGTGTTCTCGCCGACGCCGGGCATCTCGGCGACCACGCCCGCCATGCCCAGCCGGGCGATCTGGAGCAGGGCCGGCGCCCACTGTTCCTTGATACTGACGATTCCGCCGATGGCCAGCAGTAGAGGTCGCCGGGGGACGCGGTCGAGCCCGATGGTCCAGCAGCGCACCCGGCCCGACGGGAGAGTCACGTCGAGGCGCTCGATGGCGGGATGATCCCGGCGCCATGTCTCGAACGACGAGATGCAGCTCTCCAGCGCCTCCCGGCGAGCCGGGCCGTCGACGTACGGGAAGCGGGCGATGTTGAACAGGCGGCTCGCCTCGAGATGCCGGCGCGCCCGCGAGCTGGCCGCCGCCTCCCGGCTCCAGCAGGCGGCCCAGGAGTCCGGCGCGCCCTCCTCGTCGGTGCGGATGCGGCCGAGCACCTCGGCGCAGCGGCGAGGCGCGATCGCCTGGGCCCGCGCGTGCACGCCGATGAACTGCCTCAGTTCGCCGATGTCGTTCACGCCGGTCACCGCGCCCGGGCGACGGCCGGCGCGGCGGCTGCCTCGCCGCGGCTCACACCGAACCGCTCGAGCGAGTCCTTGATCTCGGTGAGGACGTCGGCCGCCTCGGCGCCGTCGACGACCCGGTGGTCGAATGCGAGGTTGAGCCGCATCATCGGCGCGATCACCACCCGGGAGTCGCGGGCCACCGGCCGATCGACGACGCGGCCGAGCCCCAGGGTCACCGTGGTGCCGCCGATGGCGTGGAAGCCGTCGACGGCGCGATGCCCGAGCGAGCTGACTGCGAACGTGCCGAACATGGTGTGCCGGCGGCTCAGCGGGCGGACGCCGAGCCGGAACAGCAGCGGGCGCAGCGGCCACGGCATCCGTTGCAGGGCGCGCACCCCGGCGAACTCGGGCTGCTGCCGGGCGTCGCCGTCGCGGAAGTAGTCGATCCGTTCCTGGATCTCGGCGAGCGTGGCGTCCTGCAGGTCGCGCAGCACCGTGGACACCACGGCCCGGCTGCCGTCGAGGGTCTTGTCCAGCGCGATCTTGCCGTTGGCGGCGGGATAACGGGCGACGCGCGGGAAGACCCGGCCGCGGATCGCCGCGTTGGCGTCCGGATGGTCGATCAGGACGCGGGCCGCCGCGTGCAGCACGTAGGAGATCGTGGAGTACCGGTCGCCGCGGCGGCGGGCGTCCGCCTGATGGACCCGGACACCGGTCATGTCGACCTCGGTGTCGAGGAAGACCGGCGCGAACGGCCGGAGCTCGCCGAGGAAGAGCAGCGTCTGCCGGCGCTCCCGGGCGACCGCGGTCATTGGGTCGCCAGCGCGTAGACGTCCGCGAGGCTGTCCGCCTCGAGCACCGCCGGGAGCGACATCCGCCGGCCGGTGGTGCTCTCCAGCACCGTGACGAGTCGCAGGAGATGGACCGAGTCCCAGCCGGCCAGCTGGTCGAATCCGGCCTCGGCATCCTCGTCGGTGATCGGCAGTCCCAGTTCGTCGCGGACGATGGCGATCAGGTCGTCGATGCTGTTCACGGTGTGCTCCTCGGGAAACTGAGGGTGAGGGAGACGTGTTCCGGCGGCTCGTCGATATCGCGCAGGTCGTGGCGGAAGGCCGTGCCGGCCCGCTGGAACCCGTACCGGGTGAAGAAGTCGGCCACGATGCCGTTCTTCACGGTGGGCCGGTAGCTGCCGTAGACGGCCTGGTCGCCTTCGTCCCGGGCGTGGCCGAGGACCGCCGCGAGGCAGGCCTGCTCGATGCCGCGGGCGAAGACCCGGCAGCTGAGCAGCATGTTCTCGACGTGGAGACCGTCCGCGCCGCGCCGGAGGAAAATGGCGCCGACCAGGCCGTTGTCGCCGAAGCGATCGGCCGAGCGGATGGACAGCACCGTGGAATCGGGGGCGTCCGCCCAGGCCCGGACGTCGGCCGGCTGCATCCGGCGGGTCGTCAGGTTGAACTGGTTGGTGCGCAACGTCAGCTGGGAAACCCGCGGGACGTCCCGCTCCGTCGTCTCGGCGAGGTCCACGCGTACGCCGAGCTCGTCCAGGTAGTTCTGGATCGAGTCGAAGGTTTGCAGGAAGTCCTGGCGCACCACCTCGTCGCGGTAGCGGGCCGGCCGGGCCCGGTCGTCGTCGGTCACCTCCCGGGTGTCGAACCAGCCGTCGCGCAGCAGGCACTGCACGTTCAGGGCCGGGTCCTCGTCCAGGTGGACCACCGCGACTCCGGGCAGGGCCGTCCGGATCAGACCGCACTCATAGGCGCTGTCGTCGACGAAGACGAAGCTGTCCACCCCCAGATTCAGCGCCCGGGCCAGCTCGGACAGGTTGTCGTGCTTCGGCCGCCAGTTCGCGCTGACCCGGACGAAGTCGTGCTCGCGCAGCACCATCCCCGGATGGGAACGGAGAACCTCCCGTACCGGCTCCGGGTTGTTCTTGCTCGCCGCGGCGAGCAGGATGCCCTGGCTCGACAGCTGCTTCGCGACCCGCTGGAATGCCCGGTACGCCTGGCCGCGATAGGTGTCCTCGACCTCGATGCCATCCATGCCGTCATCGCCGAGCACCCCGCCCCAGATCGTGTTGTCCAGGTCCAGGACCAGGCACTTCTTGGTCTGCCCGGTGAGGTTGCGGGCCAGGTGCCCGACCGCGCGGGCCATCTCGGCGAGCAGCTCGGTGCTGAGGTGGGCTTTCGCGTACGTGCTCAGGCGTGGTTCGGCGGCCGGCACCCCCTCGGCGAGGATCGGGTCGAGGTCGAGCACGACGAGCCGCTGGTGGACGTCGGCCAAGCGCAGCAGCGCGGCGTTGGCCTCCCGCCAGGCGGCGCCCACCCGGGCCCGGGAGCGGTAGTCGACCAGCTGGGCGGTCACGGCGCGGGGGAGCGGGAGCGTGTTGACCACCAGGTGTCCGCGGCGAGCCGACTCGAAGCGGGCAGCGAGCCCGGTGACCAGGGCCACCTTCTCGTCGAGGGCGCGCCGGACATCCTCGACGTTCCAGGGCAGGGGCAGCTCCTCGAGGACCATTACCGGGTCCAGCACGCACATGACGACGTCCGGGTCGGCGCGGTGTATCGCGCTGTCCAGATCGGAGAGCTCGACGAGGTAGCTGCCGAAGTTGCCCAGCGTCGGCCGCAGCAGCAGACCGTGCCGGGCCAGTTCGGCGGTGAGCGCGGGCACCAGCGCGGAGAGCGTGCCGTGGCCAGTGACCGCGACGCCGACGACGGGCGTGCCGGGGTGGTGCCGGCGCACCTCGTCGGGGTCGAGGCGGGCGAGCACGTGACCGGCCCGGGTCAGGCCGGCCGCGTCGAGCTCGGCGAGCAGGCCGGGCACCTTCGGGTAGTTGACGGCGAGCTCGCCGGCGCGGTGGAGGGCGAGCAGGTCGGTGGCTGGCGTGTCGGTCGAGATGGTCACCGGCAGTCCTTTCACGTCCGACTCATGGTCGGCGCCGGGACTTAAGCCAGCCTTGCTCGAGGCTGGTGGGCCGGAGGAGAGCGGGTATAGGCCCGCTTTAGCCGCCGTCGGCAGCATGGGCGGCGTTGGCGGCTGTGCCGTTCCCGGCCGTGAAGTCCTCCGAGATTGAGGAACGCCTGTGCAGACAAAAACGGTCGAGCAATTGGCTCGGGTGGTCATCCGGTTCGCGGGTGACTCGGGCGACGGCATGCAGCTGACGGGTGACCGGTTCACATCCGAGACCGCGCAGCTGGGCAACGACATCTCTACGTTGCCCAACTTCCCGGCGGAGATCCGCGCTCCGGCCGGCACCCTGCCGGGCGTGTCGAGTTTCCAGGTGCATTTCGCCGATTACGACATCCTGACTCCGGGTGATGTGCCGGACGTGCTGGTGGCGATGAATCCGGCGGCTCTGAAGGCCAACGTCTCGGACATGCCGCCGGGCGCGGACATCATCGTGAATGTCGATGAGTTCACCAAGCGGAGCATGGCGAAGGTCGGCTATGCGAGCAACCCGCTCGAGGACGGCTCGCTGGCCGATTACTCCGTACACCCGGTCGCTCTGACCTCGATGACCGTCGGCGCGCTCGCCGAACTCGGTGTCGCGAAGAAGGACGCCGAGCGGGCCAAGAACATGTTCGCGCTGGGTCTTCTGAGCTGGATGTATTCTCGCCCGTTCGAGTCGACCCTGCGGTTTTTGGAGCGCAAGTTCGCCAAGCGCCCCGACCTCGTCGCCGCGAACAAGGCGGCCTTCCAGGCCGGCTGGAACTTCGGCGAGACCACCGAGGACTTCTCGATCCGGTACGAGGTGAAACCGGCCAAGAT
>NZ_JBEZYA010000052.1:0-39911 GCF_040638295.1 Actinoplanes sp. NPDC026619 | reverse complement strand
AGGGCTTCACCCGCTTCATCCGCCTCCACAGAGGCCACTCACCCCACAAAATCCCTGTTCAGCGCCCCGCGCCGCGAGAACGCAACAGCCCTGGCGTGCGAGGAAGCCGTTGTCGACGGCGGCCAGATCCCGCGAACCGTCCCCCGGCATCGGTGACGAGCGCGTTGTCCACCGCCGGCGCGAGGCGCCCGAAGGTTTGGACGGGGTCTTCGCCGAGCAGTTCGGAAAGCAGGTCCAGCTCGAAGTCCCGGCCGACGACCGCAGCGGTGTCGAGTGCCTTTCGTGTTTCGGGTCCGAGGCGCTGAACCCGGCTGTTGACGACTTCCCGGACGCTAATGGGCAGCCCTCGGTTCTGCAGCTGAGCCGGAGCCGTCCAGTGTCCATCGGCGCGCTGGCTGATGGCCCCGGTCTCGGCGAGATGGCGCAGGATTTCGGTGACGAAGAACGGATTGCCTTCCGTTTCGGCCCGCAGCAGGTCCCGCAACGCGAGTCCGTCGCGATCCATCGCATGACCCGCAACGTCCTCTAGGAGGCTGAGCACCTCGCTGTCATCGAGTCCGCCCAGCGCTAACCGGGTGGTGCCCGGTTCCCGATGGGTCGCGGACAGCAACGCGGTCAGCGGATGCGACGCGTCGATGTCGGAATCCCGGAATGTCGCGATCACCAGCACCGGTGTGGTCACGGCCCGCGCGACGAGATGCCGAAGGAGGGCAAGCGTCTGGACGTCCGCCCAATGCAGATCGTCGAGCACCACAAGTGCGGGCTTCCGCAGCGCCGCGACGGCGTCAAGAACGTTGACGACGGCGCTGAAGAGCGCGAACCGCGCCGAGTCCGAGTCCAGGTCTGCCGCGCCGACACCGCCCAGCAGGGGAGCGATTGCCTCGCGTCGGCCGTCAACGATGGCAGTTAGGTGCCGGTCAAGACTCGTCAGCACCTCCCGCCAGGGCTGATAGGGAATCGACAGTTCCTCGTAACAGCGCCCGTACACAACGACAGCGTCACGATGCGCCGAGGCCGCGAACACCGAGCACAGCGCCGTCTTGCCGATCCCCGCTTCCCCGCTGATCAGTGCTATCCGGCGTTGCCGCGAGGCAACCGCCTCTTTCCAGAGCTGTCTGAGCACCGTGCTTTCGTGCTCCCGGCCGGCGAACCCCAGCCCCGTCGACATCGCCAGTCGTTCCGGCAGAGGAAGGTCATGCTCCGCCCCGGGCCCGCTCGCCGCCTGCTCGACGGTTCCGACGAACTGGTAGCCCCGGCGGTGCAGGGTTCGGATCAGCCGGCGTTCCTTTCCGGTGTCACCGATCGCCACCCGGATGGAACGCAGCGTCGTGGTGACCACGGCTTCGCTGACGAAGCGATCACCCCACACCGAGTCGAGGAGTTCCACTTTCGACACCGCCCGCTCACGATTCGTGACCAGGTGAAGGAGGACGTCGAATGCCCTCGGTTCGAGCGGTATCCGCTTACCAGCGCGCCGGAGCTCGAAGAGAAGAGTGTGAAGCTCGAATCCGTCGAAACGGTAAGGAGCTCCGCGCACGGCCGCAATCGTACAGCTCGATCGCGGGCCGGCCTGCCGTGGAAGACGATCCGGTTGGTGTCGAACCGCTTCTCCGGGTGCCGGGCGCCGAGATCGCCTGCGACGAGGCCGTCCGGGACGTGCTCGTCCGACTACCCATCGGCGTTCGACCACGCTGCAGTCCAATCTTGGTCGTGGTCTCCTCCTTCTTCGGCGTTCGCGGGGTTTCGGTTCCCGTCGGAGGCGATCGTGCTGGCGATGCGCTGGTTCTTGCGCGGTTCACTCCGTTGCTGGCCGACGCGGCCCGTTTTGCCCGGCGCTCGCCGGATGACCGCTGGTTCATCGACGAGCAGCCGGCTGAAACACCGCCTCTGGCCGATCCACGGTGCCTCGGTCCGGCCCGGCCCCGCGTACAAGACCGTGATGTCTTGGCTCTCAGGCGGTTTTACGAGAGCCAGGCGACCAGCGCATCCATCGCATGGCGAAAATTCTTCACAATTGGCTCTACGCGGGGCCGGGTAAACGTCCGGCGGCATTCCGCATGTGCTTGTCGATCCTGCCGGGAGGCGCGTGTGAGCTGCCGCACTGGCGGCACGTGCGTCGGGAACGGGATTCGGGAATGTCGCGCATCTGATAGCGCTTGCGCGCCTGATATGCGCTGTCGAGTCTCGGCCACGGAATGCGATGAATGCCGACCACTTTTTGCGTTTCCTCAGTAGTTCCTCAGATCTTCGCAAAGTTTCGGCGACGTGGTGTCCCGCAGGCTATTGACGGGTCCGGCCACCGGATCCGTACCGAGGGAGGATCGCCGCACGTGGGAAGGGGCCATCGCGCTGTCATGGATGCCACCGGCACGGCAGTGCTCGAAAAGCCGGGACCTGGTCCCGAGGCCGGGTCCGAACAGGACTACGCCGAACTGGTCGCGCTGCACGGCGAGCCGGTCCGTGCGTATGTCCGCAGGCTGACCGGCAACCGGGGGATGACCGACGACGTCGTCCAGGAGACGTTGCTGCGGGCCTGGCGCCACCGGCAATCGCTGGTCGGACGCGAGGGATCGGTCCGCAGTTGGCTGTTCACGGTGGCGCACAATGTGGCCGTCGACCAGATGCGTGGGCGGCGTGCGTACCCGGTGACCGGCGAGGTGTGGGACAGCCTGCAGCGACCGGTCCAGGACCATGCCGACGCGGTGGTCACCAGCGTCATGTTGATCCCGGCGATGCGCCGGCTCACCACCGAGCACCGCGACGTGCTTTTCGAGCTGTACTACCGGTGCAGCACCGTGAACGAGGCCGCCAAGTCCATCGGCGTCCCGCCCGGAACCGTGAAGTCGCGTGCCCACTACGCGGTCCGGGCCCTGCGTGCCGAGCTCGCCACCGTCGCAGCCTGATCCCACATCGTTTAGTTGGAAGGACTCACGTGACCAGGCGGCATAGGTCCGGTTTCGAAATCCTCGGCATGAGCGGGGATCCGACCCCGGGTGACCCGGACCAGATCGACGATCTCGCCCGGGAGTACGAGGACATCCGGGACGACGCGCAGACGGCGCTGCGGGTGCTCGGCCGTGGCGGCTCACTGTCATCCGCCCGCGGCGACGCCATGTCGAAGCTACGCGGCATGCTCGACAGCCTGCCGAGCAAGCTGCAGCGAACCGTCAACTCTTTCGACACGGCCGCGCAGGCATATCGGACGTACGCCAGGGTGCTGCGCGACCAGCAGACCCGCATCGACACGGCGATGGATCAGGCCGGCGCGGTCGCGTCCATCGCCCGCTCCACCACGCCCCGACTGGATCCCGCCGCCACCGCCGAGGAAAGTGTCGCCGCGCGGCAACGGGCCGATGAGATTCTCGACGCGCAGGCCGGCCTCTCGGCCGCCCGGCGGCTCGCCGAGGAGGCGCGGCGTCTGCGCGAGGCCGCTTCGGCGCGCTGCAATCGGGACCTCGACGAGGCCGCGGCTCAGGCGATCAAGCCGCCTCCGCGGCGCAACTTCTTCCAGCGCATCGGTGACTTCTTCCGGAACAACCCGATCGCACGGCTGCTGGTCGACATCTTCATCGCCGTCGTCGGCGTTGTCCTGCCGATCGTCGGGATCGTGCTGGCTGCGGTCTCGGTCGTCGTGACGGCGGTCGTCCAGGCGGTCAACGGCAACTTCGAGTTGGGCACGTTACTGGTCGGCCTGGTGAGTCTCGTTCCGGCCGGTGTGTTGCTCGGGCCGGTCGTCAAGGCCGCGAACCGGGTGGCGCCCGAGCTCGTGACCTCGGTCCGCGGCGGCGTCAAGGCATTCGGCGAACTGACCGAGAGCAACACCGTCATCAGGGGATTCACCAACACCACGAAGGAGTTCGGTCAGAACGTCACCGATGAGGTCGCGACTGCCGGTCTGAACAAGGCGGCCAACAAGGACAGCGCCGACCTCAACGCCGGTGCGATCTTCGGTGGCGCGGCGGTGGGGACCGCGGTCGGTGGGGGCATCGACACATTCCGGAAGACCGTTCCGGACCGGGTGGATTTCGACTCCGGCTTCGATCGTCCGTCGGGGAGCGGCGGGTCGTCGGGAGACGGCTTTTCGGCCGGCACCGACGTACCGGCAGGTGGTGATGCGTCGGCATCCCCGTCATCTGGTGGATCGTCTCCTTCGAACTTTGACACGCCGGCCACGTCCGATTCCGGGAGCGTTCCCGGCGGGATTGACAGCTCTCCGGGGCCGACGGGTTCCGCGGAGGCGGGCGCCGGGCAGCCGGCGCCGGACGGCGGTTCTGTGGATTCCGGATCGCCCGGAGCCGAAGATCCTGGAGTAGGCCCGGTTTCGAACGCGGACGCGGTGCCCGATCCGGCTCCTGCCCCGGCGCCCTCAGCGCCGGCTGCTTCTGTGGCGTCGGCGCCTGGCACCGGGGAATCGGGTACGAGCCAGCTGCCGGCCGGCAATGATGCCGGGCCACCGGAGGGCGGCGGCACCGAGGCGGCCCCAGCTTCCGTTTCCATTCCGGCGTCGGCCCCGATCCCAGCAGCCTCCGGCGATTCGGCGATTACCACAACGGTTTCCACCGACCCGGCGAAGACGGAATCCGTGCCGCCCGGCCAGGACACGGCCGGCGACGTTCCGCCGAGCTCGACGGTCGGCGCGGGCGCCGAACCGGCGAAGGGGACGCCTGACAACGGGCGGACGGACGGAGTACCGCAGGGCCCCAGTTCGCAGGCCGCGGAGCCGGCTGGACCGGCCTCGTCCGATGCGGATGGCAACCGGCCACAGCCCGGCGACGCCCCGGATGACTCCGCTTCGGCTGATGCCGATGTACCGGCAGGTGGTGGTGCGCCGGCATCCTCGGCATCCGGTGGATCTTCTCCCGCGAGCCTTGATACTCCAGCAACCTCTGCTGCGCCGGCGGCCGGCTCCTCGGAACCGGGCACGGTGCAGCCGCCGGCGGGTACCGGTTCCGCGTCGCCCGGTGTCGGCGACTCCCAGGTGGCGCCGGTTCCAGCACCCGTTCCGGCGTCAACCCCGGCGCCGGCCTCTGATCCGAGTCCGGCCGATTCAGCGGCTGCCGCACCGGTTGCCGCAGGCCCGGCGGAGACGGGATCCGTAGCGGTCGGTCAAGACGGAGCGGCTGCTCCGGCCGGCAGCGTTCCGCCGAGCTCGACGGCCGGCGCGGGCACCGGGCCGGGGAAAGGGCCGGCCGACAACGGCCGGGCGGACAAAGTCCCGGAGGGTTCCGAAACGCAGGCCTCGGCGGCCACCGGACCGGACTCGCCCACGCCCGACGGCAACCGTCCACAGCCCGGCGACACCCCGGACGACTCCATTCCGGCGGAAGACATCCGACCGGACGATTCGCCGTCGAATGCCGAGACGAACACGGAGCTCTCCTTCGCCGACGGCGTCCAAGATCGGGCGGCCGATGCGGCGGCGGACGCGATCGCCGACGGCGCCCAGGAGGCCACCGCAGCGGCCATCGCGGGCGAGGACGACCCGGCGCTCGCGCTGTTCGAAGGGCTGGTCAAGGCAGAGGCCGTCCTCACCACGAGCGATGTGATCACCGGCGGCCCGGACCCCGACGAACCCGACGGCTTCCCCCGGAAGTCCCGTCGATAGACCCACGCCGGCGGACCGCCGACGTCAACCATGCAACATACGAAGGAGACCACCATGCCCGACTTCGCGGTCAACAGTGACGAGACGGCGCAGACCTCGGCGGCGCTGCTCAACGACTTCACCCAGCTGCAGGACAAGCTCACCGAGGTGCGCGGCAAGGTCCAGAACCTGCTCTCCCAGGGCTATCGCACCCCGGCCGCGCAGCAGAAGTTCCAGCCGTTCTTCGACGAGTTCTCCCGGGGTTTCGACCAGGTGAACCAGGGTCTGCAAGGGATCGGCAACTATGTCCGCTCGGTGGGTGAGGCGTTTGCCTCCACCGACCAGGATCTCGGCTCTCGCCTCGGCTGATCGGCCGTTGGCAGGACATCGGACACGCCCGGCGCTGGTAAGCGCCGGGCGTGTCCGCCGTAGAGGAAAGGAGAAACGAAAGTGCGTCTCAACGTCAGCCTGATGTCCGACGTCTCACCGGCGGCGGAGCTGTTGGTCGTGGATGCGGAGCCGGGTGCCTCGGTGGGTACGTTCACCGCCGAGATGGCGAATGCTCTGGGCCGGCGCCCGGGCACTCTGTTCCACGGTGTCACCCCGCTGGACCCGCGGCTTTCGCTGGCGGACGCCCGGCTCGGCGCCGGTGCCGAGCTGGGTCTGAACCGCCCGGCGCGGCCGTCGGCCGGCCAGGTCGGTGCGGTCGAGGTCCGGCTGGTCGGCGGTCCGGGCGCCGGCGGCATCGTGTTGCTGCCGCCCGGTGAGTACGACGTGGGTGGAGCGCCCAGCTGCCGGGTCCGCCTGGCCGGCGACGTTCCGGCGACAGCCGCTCGCCTGCTGGTCGCCGCCGACCGGACGGTTCAGGTGTCCGCGCTGTCGCCGGTCGAGATGGACGGGACGATGCTGGACGGCCCCGCGGACTGGCCCGCCGGACGGCAACTGGCGATCGGCGGCAACCTTCTGGAGCTGGCGGTCGGGGTTCCGGCACGGGCGCCGATGACCCGGGCCGCGGACGGTTTTACGCGGGAGTTCAACCGCCCGCCCCGGTTCTTCCCGCAGATCCCGGGCGGCCAGTTCCGGTTGCTGACCGAACCGGTCAAACCGGAGAAGAGCACCTTCCCGCTGGCGTCGCTGTTGCTGGTCCCGGCGATCGGTGCGCTGGTCGGGATCATCAGCACCGGCAACTGGAAGTTCGTCTTCCTGGCTCTGGCTTCGCCCGCGGCCGCGCTGTTCACCCAGTTCGGCGGCAAACGGCGTAAGCGGGTGACGTTCGACGAGCAGTTGCAGGCGTACGAGGAGAAGTCGGCCCGGCTGCGGGAGGAGATCGACGAGGCTGTTCTCGAGGAGCAGCGTGCCCGGCGGTACGCGTACCCGGATCCGGCGCTCATCGGCCGGATCGCCACGCTTCCCGGGGAGCGCCTGTGGGAGCGGCGGCACGAGGATGACGACTTTCTCGCCCTGCGGGTCGGGACGAGTTCGATGCCCTCGGCGGTACGGGTGGAGGACCCGGCCCAGGAGGAGCACCGGCGGATCGTCGTCCCCGAACTGGGGCAGGTCCCGGTCGCGGTGGATGTGCGGGACAGCGGCGTGGTGGGCGTGGCCGGGGAGCGCCTCGACCGTCTCACGCCGTGGCTGGTCGCGCAGGCGGCGGCCCTGCACAGCCCCGACGACCTGCGGATCCGGGTGCTCACCGACTCCACAGGTGAGCGGCGATGGTCGTGGTTGCGCTGGCTGCCGCACGTGCGGGCCGACAGCGAGGACGCGTACGCCCTGATCGGCACCAGCGCGGAGTCGGTGTCGCGGCGTCTCGCCGAGCTGAACCGCCTGATCGCCGCCCGATCCGGCGGTGACCGCCCGGAATCAGCCCAGCGAGGCGCGGGTACCGGCGAGCCGGACGTGCTGGTCGTGTTCGACGGGGCGCGCCGCCTGCGTTCCATGCCCGGCGCGGTTACCGTGCTGCGGGATGGGCCGGCGGTCGGCGTGTATGTCCTCTGTCTGGAGACGGAGGAACGGATGCTGCCCGAGGAATGCCGGGCCGTGGTGGTCTCCGGACCCGGCGGGGCGTCCGTGCGTACGGCGAAGGCGGCGCGGATCTCCGGCATCCGTGCCGACGAGCCGGACGGCGGCTGGTACGAGCGGGTCGCCCGGGGGCTGGCGCCGCTGGGTGTCACCGGTGACGGTGATGAGGTGGTCCTGCCGCAGTCGGCACGCCTGCTCGACGTTCTCGGCCTGGAGCCGCCGACGCCGAAGGGGATCGAGGCGGGCTGGGCGGTGCGTCCTCGCAGCACCAAGGCGGTGCTCGGGATCGGGATGGACGGCCCGTTCGCGATCGACCTGGTCCGGGACGGACCACATGCGCTGATCGCGGGCACCACCGGTGCGGGCAAGTCGGAGCTGCTGCAGACCCTCGTGGCCACGCTGGCGGTGGCGAACCGGCCGGACGAGATGACGTTCGTGCTGGTCGACTACAAGGGCGGCAGTGCCTTCGCCGAGTGCGCCGACCTGCCGCACACCGTCGGCATCGTGACCGACCTGGACACCCACCTGGTGGAGCGCGCACTGACCTCGCTCGGCGCGGAGCTTCGCCGGCGTGAGCACGTGCTCGCCCGGGCCGGCGCCTCCGACATCCTGCGCTATCAGGAACGCCGGGCCCGGGACGCCAGCATGCCGCCGATGCCCAGGCTGGTGCTGGTGATCGACGAGTTCGCGTCGATGGTGCGGGAACTGCCGGACTTCGTCGCCGGTCTGGTCAACATCGCGCAGCGTGGGCGGTCGCTCGGCATCCACCTGGTGCTGGCGACGCAGCGGCCGTCCGGTGCCGTCACGCCCGACATCCGGGCCAACACCAACCTGCGGATCGCGTTGCGCACGACGGATCAGGGGGAGAGCCGCGACATCATCGACGCCCCCGATGCCGGCGAACTGTCGCCGCGCACTCCCGGCCGGGCGTTCGCCCGGCTCGGGTACGCCGCGCTGCTGCCGTTCCAGGCCGGGCGCATCGGCGGCAAGCGGCCGGTGCTCGACGAACGCGCCAACCAGGTGCGGATCGAGGTCACCCAGGTGGACTGGATGCACCTGGGCGAGCCTGTCCCGGCGCGTACCGGATCCGGGACCTCCACCGCCGGGCCGGCCGACACCGACCTGAAGGAACTGGTCCGGGCCATCGTCGCGGCGAGCGAACGGCTCGATGTACCGCAACAGCCGAGCCCGTGGCTTCCGCCGTTGGCGGACGTCATGGAGCTGGCGGAGCTGCCGCAGCCTGCGGCCCAGTTGATGCCGGGAGATCTGGGGCCGGTCGCGTACGGCATCGTCGATCTGCCGGCGGCGCAGAGCCGCGAACCGCTGGTCTTCGACATCGACCGTACCGGGCATGTGTTCTTCATCGGGTCGAGCCGCAGCGGCCGGTCACAGGCATTGCGGACGCTCGCGGCCGCCGTGGCGGCCCGGCATTCCGCCGCCGACGTGCACTTCTATGCGATCGACTGCGGCAACGGGGCGTTGCTGCCCCTGGCCGGCCTGCCGCACTGCGGCGCGGTCGTGGACCGGCTTCAGCTCGAGCGGCTGGACCGGATGCTGACCTGGCTCATCTCCGAGCTGACCCGGCGGCAGTCGATGTTCGGTGAGCAGGGGGTGGCGGACCTGACCGAGCAGCGGCGGGGCGCACCGGCGGAGCGGCGGCTGCCGCATCTGATGCTGCTGGTCGACCGGTTCGAGGTCTTCGAGCGGGACTTCGCCACCTACGACAACGGCAGCTACCTGGAGCGTCTGGGCCGGTTGCTGCGCGACGGCGCCGGCGTGGGTGTTCACGTTCTGCTCGCCGGTGACAAGGTGCTCGGTGCGAGCCGGTTCGCCGGGGCCACGGAGGAGAAGCTGGTGTTGCGCCTCAACGACCGTACCGACTACTCGCTGGTGGGCCTGAACCCCCGGGCCGTGCCGCCGGATCAGGGCCCGGGCCGGGCGATCCGGACCGCGGACAGCGCGGCGGCGCAGATCGCCGTGCTGGGCCCGGACACCTCAGGTCAGGGACAGGCGGCGGCCCTCGCCGAAGGGGCCAGGAGGATCACGGATCGCGACGCCGGGGTGCCCGGGCATGCCCGGCCGCGCCGTTTCGTCGCGCTGCCCGATCTGATCACGTACGCGGAGGCTCGCCGGCTCGTCCCCGACGGAGGTCGCCCGCTCACCGCGTTCGTGGGGGTGGGTGGTGACGAGGTGCAGCCGCTCGGGCCGGATTTGGCTGACATCCCGACGTTCGCGATCGGCGGGCCCCCGCGGTCCGGTCGCAGCACCGCCCTGCTGGCGGTGGCCCGATCCTTGCTCGAACGGGGTACCGGGCTGCTGGTGGTGGCGCCACGGCGCTCACCGCTGCGGGATCTGGCCGGGCAGCCGGGTGTGTGCGGGGTGATCCAGGACGCGGGCGTGGCCGCGGTGGACTTCCGGAAGATGCTGCAGAGCGTCCGGGAGGACACCGGCGCGGTGGTGATCGACGACGCCGAGTTGATGGCTCAGTCGGACATCGACGGCGACCTCAACACGCTCGCGCGGGGTGCCGCCGGCAACGGGTGGGGTCTGGTGGTGGCGGGCAACGCCGAGGCGCTCAGCCTCGGCCTGGCCGGCTGGCTGACGCAGATCAAACGCAACCGGGTGGGCCTGCTGATCGCACCCCAGAGCATCACCGACGGCGAGCTGATCGGGATGCGGCTCCCGCGCGGCATCGTCGGGCAGGCCGCCCAGCCCGGGCGAGCCTACCTGCATCTCGGTGACGGGACACTGACTGCCGTCCAGGTGCCCGCGAGCGGCTGAACAAAGACGAATCCGGGTGGCGCCGCAGAGGCGCCACCCGGATTCGCGGCGGGGTGGCGGTCCCGCCCGGGAAAAGAATTTCTGGGTCAGCGAGCAGCGAAACGGAACGTCCCGGTGATCGCATCGAAGATGTCGTACACGGCCTCGGCGAGCGGCAGGTTCGGGCTCATCCCGGTCACCACGAGGTACGACCCCGGCTGCTCGGGCATCGGGATGATGGTGTGCATGGCGATCATGACCGCTGACGTCTCATCGGTCAGCGGGACGATCTCGGTCCCGGTGATCCGGGCGACGGCCCCGATCTCGGGCAGCTCCACCGAGGTGACCGTGCGGTCGCCGTAGCCGTCCGTCCCGGCCGGCCGGGACAACTGCTGGGCGATCTCGGCGAGCGAGAGGTCGGCACCCGCCGGCACGGTCACACCGAACACCGCCACGAAGGCCATCACCAGACCGTCGCCGTCGCGGGCGATCATGCCGGCCGCGGAGACGGCGCCCCGCTGCCGGGCGGTCCGCAGCAGCCGCCGCGCCTGGCGCAGCGCGTCGTCCGCGGTGCGCCGCTGCTCGGCGGTGGTCATGACGGCTCGCAGTTCCTGCTGTTGCCGGGCGAAATCCTGATTGGCCAGGTCGTAGTCGAGCCAGCTGTCGGGTACCTGGAGGGTGAACGAACCGGGGGCGGTCATCGGCCACCGCCTAGGCTGTCGCCGGTCTGGTTGTCGACCGACGTGAAGGCGTTCAGGATCATGTCGATCGCTTCGACGATGTCGTCGCACTCCTGCCGCAACTGCTTACGACCGGCATCCCATCGGTCGTCGAAGTGCTCGGCGGCGCCGCGTACCGGGCTTCCGACCACCCTGCCGAAATCCGCGGAGCTGCGCTTCACGTTGATGTGCTGAAGCACCCGGCGCATCGAGTCCGACGCCTGCTGCAGGTCCTCGCCGGGCACCACGATTGATCTGGCCATGCGCGCATCACGGCCGAGCCCTCCGCACGGTTCGAACCATGTGGCATGAGTCACAAACATTGAACCCGATCGTGGCGCCGATCGTGCAGACCGTGCTTGTCGAAAACCCCGACCAACCCGGAGGTGTCATCGTGGCCCGGATCTCGGCCCGCGCCCTGGCTGTACCCGTTGCCGCTGCGGCATTGCTCGCCGTGGCCGCTTGCGCAGGCGAGAAGCCCGGCGGGGCCGCTGCCGCGGCCGACGGACAGATCCAACTGGTGGATGCTCCGGCGAAAAGTCTCGGCATCACCGGCGACGGGCGGGGCAGCGAAGCCGCCGCGTCCTCCGAGCCGGCCGCGGCCTCGGAAGCGCCCGCCGCCGCCCCGGAGGCGTCGGCGAAATGGGTTCAGCTCTCCGTCAACAAGGCCTCGATCGGCGACACGGTCACCGAGGTACACGGCTTCACCCTCTACCGCTTCGCCAAGGACTCGGCCGATCCGCCGGCCTCGAAGTGCACCGGGGACTGCGCGCTGCGCTGGCCGCCGGTGCTGATCCAGGCCGGCGGGCGGGTCTTCGTCGACGGACTCAAGAACGCCAAGGTCGGCGCGATCCGGCGACCCGACGGCACGGTGCAGGTCACCATCGCCGGGCGGCCCGCGTACCGGTTCGCCGCCGACACCGTTCCGGGTGACTTCAACGGCCAGGGCGTCGATGACGCCTGGTTCGCCTTCAAGCCCGACGGGACACCCAACGACACCCTGATCGGGACCGAAGTAGTCAAACCCGCTGGCCCCGACCGGACCGCGACACTCACGGCCAAGCAGACCGGCGACGGACCCGTTGTCGTCGACGACGACGGGGCGACCCTGTACCGCAACGATAAGGACGGCACCGACCCGCCGGTCAGCAAGTGCACCGGCGCCTGCACCGCATTGTGGCGGCCGGTGGTCGCCAAGAACGACGGCAAGGCGAAGGTCGTCGGAATCAGCCAGAAGCGCGTCTGGTGGCTGCGTCGTGCGGACGGGACCAAACAGGTCACCCTCGACGGTGCACCGCTGTACCGCAACGCCGCCGACAAGAGCAGCGGCACGGTCATCGGCAGCGCCGCGGCTCAGGGCTGGACGCCGGCCCGATGATCCGCCGGATTCTTCTTTTGCTCTGCGCGGTCACCGCGGTGGCGCTGTTCGCGCCTTCTCCTGCGGTCGCCGCCCCGGATGACGTCATCAAGGTCACCGTGGTGCGTGCACCCGCCCAGAACGGGGGACGTGCCGACTCCCTGAGCCAGATCGCCCAGCGGACGCTCGGTGATCCTGCCCGGGCCGGCGAGATCCTCGAGCTGAACCTCGGCCGCCCGCAGAGCGACGGCGGCTCGCTGACCGGCTCCGGCCAGGTGCGGCCCGGATGGATCCTGCAACTGCCCGACGACGCTACGGGGCCCGATGTGCGCCTCGGCCGCGCCGGGTCGGGCCAGGCCGGCGGGGCCAAGCCGTACTTCAGCTGGAAGCTCATCCTCTCGTTAGCCGGAGCGGTGGTCCTGGCGCTGCTCACCGTCCTGGTGTTCTTCCGGCGGCGGATCGTGCGGTGGGAACGTGAACGCCGCCGGATCCGGGCCGAGAACAACCGGCTGCACAAGGACATCAAGCAGCGGTTGCGTGAGCGCGCCGAACTGGTCCACCAGTTCGCCGGCGACCAGGCCGGTCCTCGGCTGGCGTGGCAGGCGGCGGCCGAGCTGACCGCCGACCGGGTCGAGGCCTACGCCCTGCGGATCGGCGACCGTGACATCACCGCCTGGGTGACCGCGGGCGACGAAGCCCGCCCGCCGTGGCGGGCCGAGTCCGACAGTGTGTGGACCCGCCCGGCCGATGCGCCTTTCGGCCAGATCCCGGGCGGCCAGGTCCCGCCCTGCCTGCTGCGGGTCGGCGGCGGCGAGGCCGGGTCGCTCTTCGTGGACTTCACCTGGCTCGACGGGGTGCTCGCCATCGGCGGCTCACTCGGTGTGGCCGCCGACGTCCTGCGAACTCTGCTCACCGACCTCGCCCGGTTCCGCCCGGACCTTCCGGTGCTGTCGATCCCCGGACTCGGCGGCGAGCCGGTCGGTGTCCCGTCGAACGCGACCCGACTGCGGTCGATCGCCGATCTGCGCCCGTCCGGTGCGGCCGCCGGGACCGACGACGGCATGGTTCGGCTCGCCGCCCGTCGCTGTGCCCTCACCGCGCTGATCGTCGTCGCCGATCCGCCGTCCGCCGAGGAGGCCGAGCTGCTGTTCGCGGCCTGCGGCCCCGGAAGCGGTCAGGTCGCGGTCGTGCTCGGTGATCTGCCCGGCGCCCACTGGCGCTGGAACGCCGAAGTGAACGGAGCCGTGCACCTGCCCGCGATCGGCGTCGTGGTGACCGCTCCGGCCCGGTAGCGGATCTCCCATCCCTGGAATGAAATCGCTCAAGGCTCCGGAAGGTAGACGATGTACACCGCCACGTCGCCACGCGTGAACCGCGTCGGCTCGACCCGGACGGCCCAACTGCTGATCGGCGCTTTCCTGCTGGTCAATCTGGTGATCATCGAGCTGATGTTCGCTCGGACGGCCAATACCGCACACAACACGCTGGGATCGGTGGGTCGCTTCCTCGGCCTGCACCTCGGCTTCGTGATGGCGGTCCAGGTGCTGTTGATCGCCCGGCTGCCGTTCTTCGAGCGGCGGATCGGCATGGACAAGCTGACCAACTGGCACCGCTGGACCGGATTCACCGTCTTCTGGCTGGTGGTGCTGCACCCCACCTTCGTCCTGCTCGGCTTCGCCGAGCTCGACCAGATCTCGTTCCTCGCCGAGATTCCCAACCTGGCCGGCCAGATGCCGGTGCTGCTGGGCATGATCGCGGCCGGTCTGGTCGGTGTCATGGCGGTCACCTCGGTGCGGGCGGCCCGCCGGCACCTGTCCTACGAGGCCTGGCACGCGATCCACCTGGTCGTGTACGTGATGCTCGCGCTCGCGGTGATTCATCAGGTCTACGAGGGCAGTTCGTTCAACAGCAGCACCCTCACCCGGGTCTACTGGTGGGGGTTGTGGGCCTCCGCGATCGTCGCCCTGCTGACCAACCGGCTCTTCGTGCCGCTCGTGCGCAATGCTCGCCATCAGCTGCGGGTCGTAGCCGTGGTCCCCGAGACGAGCGAGGCCGTCTCGGTCTATGTCGGCGGCCGCGGGCTGGAACGGCTGCGTGCCCGGCCGGGCCAGTTCTTCTGGTGGCGCTTCCCCGGGTACACCTCGTGGTGGCAGGTCAACCCGTGGTCACTGTCGGCGGCACCGGACGGGCGCACGCTTCGCCTGACCGCCAAGGCGATCGGTTCCACCAGCGCCGGGCTGCGGCAGTTGCCGGTCGGGACGCGTGTGTACGTCGAGGGGCCGTACGGCGCGCTCACCACGATCCGCCGGACCCGGCGGGACACCGTGCTCATCGCCGGCGGCATCGGCATCACCCCCATCCGCGCCCTGCTCGAGGATCCGAAGCTGGCCGGCGACATCGTGCTTCTCTATCGTGCCCGGACGGCGGCTGAGGCCGTGCTGATCGGCGAGTTGCGTAACCTGGCCCACCAGCGGGGCGCTCGCCTGCATCTGCTGACCGGCCGCACCAGCCGGGAGAACCAGCCGTTCAGCCCCGAAGGCCTGCGCGGCCTCGTGCCCGACATCGCCGAGCGGGATGTCTACATGTGCGGCCCGGCCCCGATGGCGGATGCGGTACTGAGCAGTCTGCGGGCTCTGCGGGTGCCGGCCCACCAGCGTCACATCGAGGCCTTCCGTCTGGGAGTCTGAGGCCCGCTCTGATCGACCCGGCCCGGAGGCCCCATGATCAACAGTCCCAGTCCCCAGATCGTTGCCGCCGACGGCGAACCGGCGTCACGACCGGGCGTCGGGTGGCTGCTCGCACTGCTGCTGCCGGCTACGGCCGCCATGTACGCGGTGTTCAACGGCATCTCGGCGGTTCTTCTCCCGGCTCAGGTGGAGGCGGTGGACCCGGCCTCGAAGGTCCGCAACCTCGCCCTGCTCACCACGCTGGGGGCCGTCGCGACGATGGTGGCGATCCCGGCCGGTGGGGCGGTCTCCGACCGTACGCGTTCGCGCTACGGGCGCCGGACGCCGTGGATTGCCGCGGCCGCAATCGTCTCGGCTGTCGTCTGCATCCTCATGGGGCTGGCCGACAGCATGCCGGGGTTGATCGCGACCATGGTGGTGTTGTGGTTCGCGGCGAACTTCTACTCCGGCGCGATCTCGGCGATCCTGCCCGACCGGATTCCCCCGGACCGCCGGGGCCTGGCGTCGGCGGTCATCGGGTTGGGCACCCCGGTCGGCGTCGTCTTCGGCGTCCAGGTGGCCAGCCGGGCCGGACAGCTGGCCGCCTACGCGGTCATCGCCGTGGTCCTGCTGGTTACGACCGCGCTTCTGTTGTTCGGTGCCCGGGAGGGCTCGGCTCGCGACCTGCCGGTGGCCGTGCGAGATCGGCGGAGCCTGGGGGAGTCGTTCCGGTCGTTCTTCGCCGCGTTCGCCGCCCGGGACTTCCGGCTGGCCTTCGTCAGCCGGTTCATGCTCTTCATGTCTTACTACGTGGTCAGCGGCTACGCCTTCTACACCCTGCAGGACTACATCGGCACCGGCAACGTGCCCGGCGGCGACGTGGCGGCGGCGGTGAGCACGATGCTGACGTTGAGCATCGTGGTGTGGGTGGTCGTGGCGAGTGTTGCGGGCTGGGTCGCCGACAAGGTGGACCGGCGCAAGCTGTTCGTGGGGGTGAGCTCCCTCGGCGTCGCCGCGTCGATGATGATTCCGCTCGCGCTGCCTACCTGGACCGGGATGCTGGTCTACTCCGCATGTCTGGGTGCCTCGATCGGCACCTACTTCGCCATCGATCTGGCGGTCATGTCCCTGGTGCTGCCCGACTCCGGCAGCGAGGGCCGCGATCTGGGGATCCTGCAGGTGGCCACCGGGCTGCCCCAACTGCTGGCCGCAGCGATAGCCGGTGCGGTGATCACGTGGTTCGGTGGTTACCCCGCGCTGTTTGTCTTCGGCGCTCTGTGCGCGGTGGTGGCGGGCGTGCTGATGCTCCGCATCCGCGACATCCGGTAGTCCGCCTCTGCTCGGTAGTATCATCCGGGCCGTGGATGGAGCTTCGTACCGTTTCGATGGGTTCGAGCTCGACGCTTCCCTCTTCGAGCTGCGGCTCGCGGGTGAGCGCATCCCGATCGAGCCCCGGGTGTTCAACGTCCTGCACTACCTGGTCTCGCATCGTGACCGGGTGGTGTCCAAAGAGGAGCTCCTCGACTCGGTGTGGGGCGATCGCTTCGTGAGCGAGGCGGCGGTCACCACGGTGCTCCGGGCGGCCCGGATCGCGATCGACGACACCGGCAAGGAACGGCGGCTGATCCGCACCGTTCATCGCCGCGGCTACCAGTTCGTCGGGACAGTTCTGCGGACTCCGGCCCAGGCCGAGTCGGAGTCGGAGTCGGGCGTCCCGCTGCCCGCCCGGCTTGTGGTGTCGTCGGGCTTGGGCTTCGCCGGCCGGGAGAGCGAACGCGCGGTGCTCGCGGACGTGTGGAAAGAGGTCCTTGCCTCGGGCCGGCGGCGGGTGGTGCTGGTGAGCGGCGAGGCCGGGATCGGAAAGACGAGGCTGTGCTCGGTGTTCGCGGCGGCGGCGCACCACGAGGCGGTGGTGTTGTACGGGCGCTGTGACGAAGAGTTGTCGATCCCGTATCAGCCCTGGCGGGAAGCGCTGACGAGCCTCGACCGCGATGTCCCCGAAGTCCTCAACAGCCAGCACGAAGCGCTCGCACCACTGTTGGGCGGCGCCGGCGCGGCCGATCTGGAATCGGATTCGGCGCGGTTCGCACTCTACGGCTCGCTCATCGAGGTGCTCGACGCCGTCGCGGCACGGGGTAAGCCGGCGCTCGTCGTGCTCGACGATCTGCACTGGGCGGATGCGCAGACCCTCGCTCTCGTCCGGCACCTCGTCGAACGGGCCCTGACGACACCCGTGCTGGTGATCGCGACGTTCCGGGATACCGACATCGACGCCGCGCACCCGCTGACCGCGTTGCTGGCCGCGACCCATCGCGAACCGGGCACCACCCGGCTGGCATTGCGTGGTCTCGACGACAGTGAGGTGCTCGGCCTGCTGGAGACGGTCGCGGGCCACGAGATGGACCATGACGGGCTTGCCCTGCGGGACGTGTTGCGGGCCGAGACGGAAGGCAACCCCTTCTTCGTCACCGAGATCCTGCGCCACCTCGCCGAGACCGGTGCCATCAGCCAGCAGGACGACGGCCGCTGGGCGGCGCCGACCGACCTGCAGACCGTGGGCCTGCCCGTCAGCGTCCGCGAGGTCGTGGGACGCCGGATCCAGCGCCTCGGCCCGGAAACCCGCAAAGCCCTGCACACCGCGTCGGTCATCGGCCGGGACTTCGAGCTCGACCTGCTCTCCGAGCTGCTCAGCGAGGATCCCTTCCGTACGTTCGAGCGCCTCGCGCCGGCCGTGGACAATGCGCTCGTCGTCGACGCCGCCGGGCGGTTCGCGTTCACCCACGCCATCGTCGCCCACACTCTCTACGCGGAGCTCAATCCAACCGCTCGGGCGTTCGGTCACCAGGCGGTCGCCGCAGCGTTGGAGCGACGCTGCGGCGACGACCCGGGGGAGCGGGCCGGGGAGATCGCCCACCACTGGATCCACGCCATCGCCCCGCTCAACCGGGCCAAGGCCGCCGAGTACGCCCAACGGGCGGGTGACTACGCGTTGGCCCACCTGGCCCCCGACGACGCGGTCACCTGGTACTACCAAACCCTCGGTCTCCTCCTCGCCGGCGAGACGACACAGCGGTGTGAAACGCTGGTCGGCCTCGGGACCGCCCAACGCCAGACCGGTGACCCCGCTCACCGCGAAACCCTTCTCGACGCCGGCCGCCTCGCCGTCGAACTCCATCACGACGACCTTCTCGTACGCGCGGCGCTCGCCAACAACCGCGGCGACGTCAGCCAGTTCGGGACGATCGACGACGAGCGGGTCCAGACCCTGCGGCGCGCGATCGCGGCCGGGCCTCGCCCGGCCGACGCGGCGATGCTCTACGCGATTCTCGCCATCGAGATTCACGCCGCGCCCGGGAAACAGGTCGAACAGGCGGCCTCGCTTGCGCTGGAACTCGCCCGCGAGGCCGGCGAGGACCGCATCGTCGCGCACGTCACGCGTCTCACCGAGAGTGCGCTGCGCACCCTGGACGCGCTCGAGCGCCGTGAACAGCTGCTGGACGAAGGCATCGCCGCCGCGGAACGCACCGGCGACGCACGGCTGCGCGGCCTGCTCTCGATGTCCCATCACGAGATCGCCCTGGAACGCGGCGATCGCGACGTCATGGACCGGGAGAGGAACATCCGGGACTCGTTCGCCAGGCGCAGTCCGGAGCCGTACGTCCGCTGGACCAATGCGCAGACCCAGTCGATACACCACTTCCTGGACGGCAACCTGGACGGGGCCGAAGCCGCCGCCCAGGCCGCCTTCGAAGGGGGCGTCGCGACCGGACAACCCGACGCGTTTTTCGGCTACGCCGGCCAGCTCTTCCAGATCCGCCGCGCCCAGGACCGCCTCGCCGAGGTGGCCGGGGCCCTCGAGCAGGTCCTCGATCAGAACCCCGCGCTGCAGGTCTTCCGGGCCGGCCTGGCCTATGTGTGGTGCGAACTCGGCCGCGAACCGGATGCCCGGGCGCTCGCCGACACCCTCGACGTCTCGGCCGGCGGCGCACCCCAGTTCTGGTCCACGACCCTGATGCTGTGGGCCGAGGTCTGCCACACGCTCGCCCTGCCCGTACCGGCATCCCAGCTCGTGCCGATCCTCGACGGCTGGCGGGACCAGGTCGCCAGCACCGGCGCCACCACTGAGGGGTCCATCGCGTACGGGCTCGGTCGCGCGCTCGCGACCCTCGGCCGTGTCGACGAAGCAGCAGCCGCCTACGACCTCGCCCTCACCGTCAACCGCCGCTTACGTGCACCCCTGTTCGTCACCCGTACCCAACTCGCCTGCGCCGAACTGTTCGCCGGGGCCGAGCCTGACCGGGCACGTGCTCTCGCCACCGACGCGAGGGCGACCGCCGATCAATTCGGCTTCGCACGCGTCAAACGACACATCGAGCAGCTCCTCGAACGCCTCGCTTGACAGAGCCGGCAGGCACGACCGGCAGCGTCAGAGAACCGGATTCGGTGCCCGATCGTGGCCGTTTCGTCGCCGCATGCCCACCGGCCGATCGGGCGGGCATCGTTAGACTGCGGCCGTGGGCTCGACGATTTATCGCTTTGAACAGTTCGAGCTGGATCCGGAGCACCGTCGTCTGTTGCACGACGGGCGGGCGGTCCCCTCTCGGTCAAGATCAGGTGAGACACCCCGTGTGACTGTGGGGTGATGACCTGAGGGCGGGGATCGGAGATCCTTGTGAGCGTGTCCACTTCATCTGACAAGCAGCCGGCGTCGGCCGGTGACGGAGTCGATCCGGCGCCGAAGCCGTCGCGTCGGGCGTTCAGCCCAGCGTACAAACTCGCGATGGTCGCCGCTTACGAGAGCGCCCCGAACGGCGAAAAGGGTGCTCTGCTGCGCCGGGAAGGCTTGTATTCGTCGCACATCATCGAATGGACACGGGCCCGTGATGCGGGCCTGCTCGCCAAACCGGGCCAGGATGTCGATTCCAGGACGGCGGGACCAGGGCGGCCGAAGAGGAAGAACAGTGAACAGCTCGAGCTGGAGAAACTACGCCGGCAGAACGAGAAGCTCCAGGCCGATCTGAAGAAGACCCGGATGGCATTGGACATAATGGGAAAAGCGCACGCGCTCTTGGAAGAACTGTCCGAGAGCGCGGACGATCAGATACCGCCGAAGAAATCCTGACCGCCACGTTCGAACAATTACGGGCCGCGGAGATCGCGGTGCAAAGAGCGTGTGCACTGACCGGGATATCGCGGGCGACCTATTACCGTAAGGCGAAACCGGTCGGGCCGATGCACGGCCCGTGGCTGCCGCGGACCCCGCCGCCGTGGACGCTCAGCCTTGCCGAGCGTGAGCAGGTCCTGGCAGTTTTGAACGCGCCCGCGTACGCGGATGTGGCGATCCCGCAGGTCTGGGCACGGGAACTCGACGAGGGCCGCTATCACTGTTCGATGTCCACGATGTACCGGATCTCGCGGGCGGCGGGGCAGAGCCGGGAACGACGCCGGCTGGCCACCCATCCGCCCCGGGTGCGCCCGGAGCTGGTCGCGACCGGCCCGTCGCAGGTGTGGTCCTGGGACATCACCGCGTTGAAAGGACCGGTCAAGGGCGTCTGGTTCAAATGCTACGTCATCATTGATATCTACTCCCGGTATGTGACCGGCTGGCTTGTTGCGGCCGCTGAGGACGCGATCGTGGCCCGCGATTTCCTGGCCGACGCGGTCGCAGCTAATGGGATCGAGCCGCACACCATCCACGCCGACCGCGGCGGCGCCATGACCTCGAAACCGGTGTCGGAAATGCTCGTCGACCTCGGTGTCCTGCGCTCGCATTCCCGGCCACGCACATCGAATGACAATCCGTATTCCGAAGCCCAGTTCAAAACGATGAAGTACATGCCCGACTTCCCCGACCGGTTCGGCTCCCTCGCTGATGCTCGCACGTTCTGCGACGAATTCTTCACCGCCTACAATCACGAGCACCGCCATTCCGGGATCGGCTGGCACACGCCCGCGTCGGTGCACTACGGCACCGCCGACCAGATCCGCCAGCACCGCCAGACCACCCTGAACGCGGCCTACGCCCAGCACCCTGACCGGTTCACCCGCCGGCCTCGCGCACCCCAGCTCCCCGAGAGAGCCTGGATCAACCAGCCAACGACCGAGGCACAAACCGTCTCAATTTGACTTGACAAATACCGGTCCGCGTCGAGCGTCGGGCCTTCGCGCTTCTGTGTCACCTGGTGGAGCACCGCAATCGCGTAGTGCCGGGGGAGGAACTCGTGGCGGCGGCCTGGTCCGGCGAGCCGGCCACCAACGCCGCGCTGGCGACCGCGCTCCGCGCCGTTCGGCTGGCCATCGGCGACGACGGGCGCCGACAGGCGTTCATCCGCACCGTGCATCGGCGCGGCTACCAGTTCGTTGCGCAGGCGAAGGCCGTCACCGGAGCCGTCTCGACCGTGCAGGCCGCCGTGGCGCCGGGGCCGGCCGACCGGGCCGTGGACGACACGACCGCCGGGCTGCGTGACTCCATCCGGTTCTGCCGGACGGCGGACGGCACACGCATCGCCTGGGCCGCCACCGGGAAAGGGCCGCCCTTGGTCAAGACCGCGAACTGGCTCAGCCGTATCGATCTGGAACGAACGATGGCTTTCGCCCGCCATTGGTTCGAGGGCCTGACCGAGGGGCGGCAACTGATCCGCTACGACGAGCGGGGGTGCGGTCTCTCGGATGCGGATTCGGGATTCACGATGGACGAGTGGGTCGAGGACCTCGACGCGGTGGCGGACGCCGCCGGGCACGATCGATTTCCCCTGCTCGGTGTTTCCCAGGGAGGTCCGCTCGCGATCGCCTATGCCGCCCGCCGACCCGAGCGGGTCAGCCGTCTGATCCTCAACGCGGCCTATGTCCGCGGCCGGCTGGCCCGGGCCCGCGGCGCCACCGAGAATGCCGAGGCGGCCCTGGATCTGCGGCTCTCGCTGGCCGGATGGTACGGAGACGATCGCAGCTTCCAGCGTTTCTTCGGCGGTCAGTTCTTCGCGGGAAGACCTCCGGAGCAGTGGGACGAGTTCACGACTTACCAGAAGCGAACGGCCACCTCGGCCAACGGCGCACGGTTTCTGGAAGCGCAGTCCCGGATGGATGTCGCTGATCTGGCTACTCAGGTGGCCTGTCCGACACTGATCACACACTCCTGCGACGACCCGCGGGTTCCCATGTCGGAGGCGATAGAGCTGGCCGACCTCATTCCGGACAGCAGACTGGTCATCTTGGACGGGCGCAACCACCTGCTGACCGGCGACGAGCCGGCCTGGCACGGCTTCCTCGCCGAGATGCGCGCGTTTTTGGCGGAGGAAAACTGAAGTTGCCGATGATGAAAAACGTAGGCGATAGCGATGGGTGCTGAGACGTACCGCTTCGGCGAGTACGAGCTGGACATCGCCGGGCATCTCTTGCACCGGGCGGGCGCGACGATCCATGTCGAGCCCCGGGCGTTCGATCTGCTCTGCCATCTGGTGACGCACCGGGATCGTGTGGTGTCGAAGAACGAGTTGCTGGACTCCGTCTGGGGTGACCGGTTCGTCAGCGAGGCCGCGCTCACGACGGCGCTGCGCACCGTACGCCGCGCACTGGGGGACACCGGCGGCCGGCAAGGGATGATACGGACCGTGCATCGACGGGGGTACCAGTTCGTCGCTGCAGGAACGACGGTAGGGGCCGCCCCGCCGGCCAGATCTGAGCCCGCGCGGACGGCGGCACCGTTCGGTACGGACCATCAGGTCATCCGGTTCTGTAAGGCCGGCGACGGCGCCCGTATCGCCTACGCGAGCGTCGGCACGGGCCCACCCTTGATGAAGGCGGCCAATTGGATGTCGCACCTCGACCTGGAGTGGACGACCCCGGTGTGGTCGCACTGGATCAGCGGCCTCGCCCGCAACCGCACGCTGGTCCGGTACGACGAGCGCGGCTGTGGCCTCTCGGACTGGGAGGTCCCCAGTTGCACGTTCGACGATTGGGTCGATGACCTGGAGACTGTCGTCGAGGCGTCCGGACTCGACCGGTTTCCACTGCTCGGTGTCTCGCAGGGCGGCGCAGTGGCGGTGGCCTACGCCGCCCGGCATCCTGCGCGGGTCAGTCGCTTGATCCTCGCTGGCGCGTACGCGAGGGGGCGGCAGGTGCGGGCCCGGGACGCGGCCGAGCGCAATGAGGCCGACCTCGATCTGGATGTGGCCCGGGTCGGCTGGAGCCACCAGGACCCACGGTTCCTGCGTGTCTTCGCGTCGCAGTTCCTTCCCGAGGGCACGCCGCGGGATTGGGAGGAGTTCGTCGACTTCCAGCGGCGGACGACCTCGCCCGCCAACGGCGTCCGGTTCCTCGAGGAGTTCGCCCGGATCGACGTGTCGGCGATCGCTCATCAGGTGAGGTGCCCGACGCTCATCCTCCATTCGCGCGATGACGCGCGGGTACCCACATCCCAGGCCGGCGAGCTGGCAGCTCTGATCCCCGACAGCCGGCTGGTCATGCTGGACAGCCGAAACCATCTGCTCACCGCCACCGAGCCGGCCTGGGCCGAGTTCCTGTCGCACATCGACGCTTTTCTGAACGGTTGAGGTTGGCCTTCCGCCCGCCTACGCCGAGGCGGGTTCGTGAATGTGCTCGCCGGGTGAGGCGTCGTACAACGCCTCGATGTGCGACGCGTATTTCATGGCGATCGGCTTGCGCCGCAGCTTCGAGGTGAGGGTCAATTCGTCTCCGCCCGGCTCCCAGAAGGCCGGCAGGATCGCGAACCGCTTGATCTGTTCGGTCCGCGACAGTCTGGTGTTCCCCTCCGCGATTCCCGCCCTGATCCGGCCGACCAGCTCCGCCTCGGCGGCCAGCGCGGCGGGGGATGCGTCCGTCAGCCCGTTCCGGGCCGCGTAGGCCGCTGCCGTTTCGGCGTCCAGCACGGCCAGCGCCGTGTTGTACGGCCGCCGGTCACCGATGGTGGCGATCCCGCCGATCAGTGGACACGCAGCCTTCATGACGTTCTCGATGTGCGCCGGCGACATGTTCTTTCCGGCGGCGTTGATGATGATTTCCTTCTTGCGGTCGACCACGGTGAGATAGCCGTCGTCGTCGATCGTCATGACGTCACCGGTGTGCAGCCAGCCGTCCTCATCGATCGCCTCGGCGGTCTTAGCCGGTTCGCGGCGGTAACCCTTCATCAGCAGCGGCCCGCGGACCAGCAATTCTCCGTCCGCCATGATCCGGCCCTCCATTCCGGGCAGGAGCCGGCCGACGGTGCCGAGCCGGTGGTCGGCCGGGGACGCCACGGTGGCGACGCAGCTGAGCTCGGACATGCCCCAGACCTCGGTGATCGGGATGCCCAGTCCGCTGAAGAACGCCAGGACCTCCTTCGGAATCGGTGCGGCACCCGAAACGGCCCACCGGAGCTGGTCAAGTCCCAGCTTCGCGCGAAGCGCGGAGAGGACCAGGTTGTCGGCGGTCGCGTATTCCGCGGCCAGGTCCGCAGGCAACGGCGATCGGGACAGGACGGCGTCGGCCTTGCGAGCCGCGACACCTAGCGCCCACTGCAGTGCCTGGCGCTTTCCCTCGTCCGGCTCGGCCGCGACGCTCGCGAGGATGCCGGCTTTGAGTTTCTCCCAGACTCGCGGGACGGAAGCCCAGATCACCGGCCGGCAGTCGGCCAGCGCCATGGCGATCTGCCGTGGGTCCGGGACAACCGTGATCTGAGTGCCCATCGTCTCGTGGAGATAGAGCGCGGCCACCCGGTCGGCGATATGCGCGGACGGCAGGAAGGAGGTGGTCCGGTCCCCGAAGGCCACCGGCAGGACGTCGTTGATGGCGAACGCCTCGAACAGCAGGTTCTCATGCGTCATCTCGACGCCCTTGGGCTCGCCGGTCGTGCCCGAGGTGTAGATCAGGGTCAGCACGTCGTCCGGCCGTACCGCCCGCCAGGCCGCCTCGAAGTCGAAGTCCGGCGACCCGAGACCGGCCAGCTCGTCGACCGTGATCGTGCCCTCGGCCGAGCGGTCGACGCAGACGATGTGCTCGACCGGGGCGCCGGACCGGCGGATACGGTCGACGTACTGCGCCTCACATATGACGACCTTCGCCCCGGCGTTGGTGAGCACATGGGTCAGCTGCTCGACCGAGAGCGTGTTGTACACCGAGAACGAGGCCGCTCCGAGGTGCTGCGCCCCGATCTCCAGCGGATAGAACTCGAGGCGGTTGGCCATCATCAGCGCGACGGTGTCACCCCGCCGTACGCCGAGGGCGGCGAGGCCGGCGGCGACGGCGCGAACCTGATCCGCGTAGGCCCGCCAGGTCATGGTCTGGGTGCCGCCGATCGTGCGTAGCGCGACGGCATCCGGGTCCACTGCCGCGGTTCGCTGGAACGCCTCGCAGTACGTGATCGGCCTTTCGGTGTCCATGTTCTCCCATTCCCTCGGTGTTCATCGACCCCGGACCGGTGCCGGCCCGTGATTCTTCGATGGTCGGCGCATCGGCGGCGCAATCCTTGGCCGAGGCATGAGGGATTCCTGAGGAAGACGTGAGGGGCCGCCGATTTAGTGATCGCCCCGGTTCAGCTGCGGGCCTCGTCCGTCGAGCGGACGCCGTATACGAATCTTTCTATTGGCGACACGGCCACGTCCCGTCCGAGGGGAGCGAGGTAGCGTTCGGCGTACTCGGTGGGTCCGACTTGTTCGTGTTCGGTCCAGCCGTAGTCGCGCAGCAGCTTAGGGGTCTCTTCTGGGAGCAGCCCGAAGTGCCAGACGTGGCGTTTGGTGACGAACTCTTGCCGTGCGGGCGCGGCCCCGTAGTCCTCGGTGCCGTCGAGGAAGTCCCGGCGGAGGTAGGTGAAGATGAGCCGGCTTCCCGGCGCGGACGAGGCGAGGCAGGCGAGGGTCTTGCGGACGGTGTCCTCGGTCAGGTACTGGGTGACGGCCTCCCAGATGAACATGGCCGGTTGGTGCCAATCGAAGCCGGCCGCGGCGAGTGCCTCTGTGAGATCGTCGGTCTCGAGGTTGACCGCGGTCAGCGAGGTGTTCGGCGGAATCCGACCGTAAGCCTCTGCAAGTCGCTGGCGCTTGTAGACGATGTTGGCCGGCAGGTCGGTCTCGAACGAGCGGGCGCCGGCCGGCGCCACGAGCCGAAGGGAGCGGGTGTCGAGCCCGGCGCCGAGGAAGACGAACTGTTCGATGCGGTCGTGCAGAGCCTCTCGGACCTTGTCGTCCGCATACCGTTTGCGGCACAGCAGGCTGGCCCAGAGGCCTTGTGCTTTGCTGTCGGTAGCCCGGACGAGCAGTTGGTGGGCCGGTTTCCAGCGGCACGCCCCGACGATCAGGCGTTGGCTGGGCGGGAGCAGCCGGACGGCGTCCGGGTCGTCGAACAGTCGTTGATCCGCTGGGAGGTTCTGTTCGCAGGCGGCGATCACCATCGGGCCGAAGGCGGTCTGTGCTGCCGGTGGTCGTGCTGTCATCCTCGTGGCTCCTTTGCTGCGCGGCTGATCGAGGGCAGAGGCGGCGCGTCGTCGAAGATCTGCCGCATCCATCGGAAGACGTCGTTGGCGGCGGCGATGCGGGCACCGCGGTCGGGCGACGGACCGGCGAGGGGTGTGCCGTCTCGCAGGATCTTCCCGAGGGAGGCCAGTGAGGCGATCTGCCGCTGGACGACTTTCTCCCAGGCGTCGTCGTCGACGCGGTAGTACACAGTGCGGCTGGCCGGCTTGGTGAGTACGTGGACGAAACCGACGGAGCTGAGCAGGCGAAGGTTCGTCGACAGGGATGCTCGGCTGGCCCCGATCGCGGTCGCGATCTGCTGCGCGGACTGCTCGGGCGGGTCGCAGATCATCAGCCAGCCGAGGACTCGCCCGGCGATCAGCGGCACGCGGTCTTGGTCCGAGCAGTATTTGGCGAGCCGTTCGACCCATTCCAGGACGTCTGCGGAAGGGCCGGCGGGAGCTTCGCCGTTCGACGTTTCAGCCGACGATGCGTGTTTCACGAGTTTCAGTCTCCACTGAATCGAACTCTCTGTCGAGGGTGGTGAGGCCTGCCCTTCCTTGCTGTGCAGCGGTACGGTGACCGCAGGTGCGCCGGGAAGCCTGGTCGGCAGTTTCGTCGTCGACCCCGAAGGGTTTGCCATGAGCGACGCCGCCATCCGTACTGAAGGCTTGTCCAAGCGTTACGGGCGCGTACTCGCCCTCGATGCCCTTGATCTTGAGGTGTCGCCGGGTGAGGTCTTCGGATTCCTCGGCCCGAACGGGGCGGGCAAGTCCACCACCATCCGATTGCTGCTCCGCCTGGCCCGGCCCACCGCCGGCCGAGGGTGGATCTTCGATACCGCCGCCGGCGACGTCCGCGCCGCCCACCGCCGGCTGGCCTACGTGCCCGCGGACGTGGCGTTGTGGCCCCAGCTGACCGGCGCCGAAATTCTCGACCTGATGGACCGCACCGGCCCCGGCGCCGGCGCCGCCTACCGCGCCGAGTTGGTCGACCGGTTCGCCTTGGACCCGACCAAGTCGGCTCGGACGTATTCGACCGGCAATCGGCAGAAGGTCGCCCTGATCGCCGCGTTCGCCACCCGCGCCCCGCTGCTGATCTTGGACGAGCCGACCAGCGGCCTGGACCCCCTGATGGAACGGGAGTTCCGCCGAGCCGTCACCGAGGCCCGGGACCGAGGGCAGGCGGTCTTCCTCTGCTCGCACCGGCTCGATGAAGTCGAGGCCGTCTGCGACCGGGTCGGCATCCTGCGCGCCGGGCATTTGGTGGACGTCGCGACGGTCGCCGGGCTGCGCCGTCTGCACCGCAGCGAGGTGGAGGCCGGGTTCGGCGGCGCGGTACCCGACCTGACCGGCGTGCCGGGTGTCGACCAGGTCGTGGACGCCGGCGACGGGCGGGTGCGGTTCGTGCTGTCCGGCCCACCCGCCCCGGCGCTGCGTGCGTTGGCAGCCGCGGGCGTCACGAGCGTCGCCGTGCGTGAACCCAGCCTCGAGGAGATCTTCCTCGCCTACTACGGCGACGGCCCGCGATGACGGCGGCGACAATCACTGTCCCGCCGGAGTCTGCCCGCGTGACCCCTGGCCGGGCCGTGACAGTGCTCGCGGTCAGGCAGGTCCGGTGGGGCGCGGCGGTCGTCACGGCGCTCGCGGGTGCGATGTCTTTGCTGGTGGCCGTGACGTATGCGGCAACGGTCGGTTCCGGTCCGGGTGTTGCTTCCTTGACTTCGCTGGCCACGAATCCGGCGATCCGGACCCTGTTCGGCGAGCCCGTCGCCCTTGACCAAGCGGGCGGGTTCACGGTGTGGCGCACCGGCACTGTCGTCGCCGTTGTGCTCGGCGTGTGGGGCTTGCTGGCCGTCACCCGGATCACCCGCGGCGCCGAGGAGGCC
Source organism: Actinoplanes sp. NPDC026619 (assembly GCF_040638295.1). Classification (NCBI taxonomy): domain Bacteria; kingdom Bacillati; phylum Actinomycetota; class Actinomycetes; order Micromonosporales; family Micromonosporaceae; genus Actinoplanes; species Actinoplanes sp. NPDC026619. Next base: position 11,474 of record NZ_JBEZYA010000052.1, on the reverse strand, counting down.
GGGCGGTGGGAGATGCTGCTCGCCGGGCGGCTGACCCTGGCCCGGGCGGTGGCCCTTCACGTGGCGGTGGTCGCCGCTGTCATGCCCGTGGCCGGAGCCGCGATCAGCACGGCGCTGACCGCCCCCGGAACCGGGGCGATCGGTGCCGCGCTGCACGGCGCGGGCACGGCCTTGCTGGGCATGTTCTTCGTCGGTGTCGCCGGGCTCGCCGGCCAGATCTTCCCGACGCGGTCGGCCGCCACCAGCGCCGCAGTGGCTGTGCTGGGTGCCGGGCTGCTGCTGCGGATGGTGGCCGACAGCACTCAAGCCTTGGCCTGGTTGCGGTGGCTGACCCCGTTCGGTCTGGTCGAGCTGAGCCGTCCGTATGACACCGACCGGCCGCTGCCGTTGCTGGTCCTCGCAGGCGCGGCCACGATGGTGCTGGCCGCTGTGCCCGCCGCAGCCCGCCGCCGCGACCTGTACGACGGCTGGCTGAGCCCGCGGACGGGACGGGCTCCACGCCGGGCGCTGCTCGGCTCGGTCACCGGTTTCGCCGTACGGCGGATGCTGCGCCCGCTGGCCGGTTGGTCGCTCGGTATCGCCGCCTATTACCTGCTGATCGGGCTCGTGGCGACGTCCCTGACCGAGTTCCTCATGGACAACCCCCAATTCGCTGACCTTGCGGCGCAGGCCGGCTTCGACCGGATGCAGACCGCCGGGGGCTACGTCGCCACAATGTTCGCGCTGCTCGCCATTCCTACCGGTGGCTTCGTGGCGGCGCGGCTCGCTGCCGCCTCGGCCGACGAGGCGGGTCGCCGGCTGGCGCCGCTGTATGCCGGGCCCGTGACCCGGCGACAGTATCTCCGCGCGGAGATCACCGCCGCCGCGATCGGCGCGATCCTGCTCGCCGCCACTGCCGCTGTCGCGACCTGGGCGGGCGTGACGGCGGCGGGCGCGAAGCTGGGTCTCGTCCCGGCCTTGGCCGGGACGGTCAACGTGCTCCCGGTCGTTGCGCTCAGCCTCGGAGCGTCGGTCCTGGCGCTGGGGCTCCTGCCGCGCGCGGTCCCGACGGCCGGCGGTTTCTTCCTGCTCGTCATCACGGAACGGCTCACGCTGCCTGATCCGGTGCTGCGCCTGTCGCCGTTCAGCCACCTGGCGCCCGTGCCTGCGACCTCGCCGGACTGGACCGGGGCGTTCGGCATGCTGGCGGTCGCTGCGGTCTTGAGCCTGATCGGCGTCATCGCGTACGAGTGGCGAGATCAACGAGGGTGAGCCGCTTGGACGGCGTGCCATCGCTCTATCAGGGCGGGCATCTCACTGAGCATGTAGGTGTAGAAGTCGCGCATCTGGACGAGCCGGTGACCGGCCGGGGTGTCGGTTCCGGCGGTGCTGATGCCCTCCTCGGCGGCTTCGGTCATCTGGGCGAGTGCGGCGTTCTGGCTGGACATCAGGGTTGCCCAGGCGCCGTCGCGGAACCGGAAGTGGTCCCGGCGGCTGCCGGGTGCCGGGACGCGTTCGATCATTCCCATGCTGGTGAGATTCTTGAGTGCGCCGGACATGGCGCCGGAGCTGACCCCCAGTTGCTCGCTCAGATCACCCGCCGTCATCGTGTCCTGCTGGGTGAACAGCAGGCCCGCCATCACGCGAGCGGTCATCCGCTGCAAGCCGTACTGGCTCAGGGTCAGGGCGAAACGTTCCGCCGCTTGGATCAGATCTTCGCTCACCGCCTCATGGTAGCTAAAGTCAGATAACTTCGAGTTCTTGCAAAACTCTGAAACTTCAGTAGGTTGAGCGAATGGATGACGTGATCCTCCTCGACAAGCTCGCCAAAACCTACGGACGCAAACCGGCACTGGCGGGTCTCGACCTCGTCGTCCGCACGGGCGAGGTGCTCGGATTCCTTGGCCCCAACGGCGCCGGCAAATCGACGACCATCCGGATCCTGCTCGATCTGATCCGGCCGAGCAGCGGAACCGTCCGGGTGCTCGGGCTCGACCCGCGCGCCGACGCGGTCGCGCTGCACCGGCGGGTCGGATACCTGGCCGGCGACTTCGTCGTCGACGGCCGGCAGACGGCCGGAGATTGCCTGCGCTTCCTCGCCCGACTGCGCGGGGGCGCGCCCCGCGGCCGGCTCGACGCGCTGGCGCAAAGATTGGACCTTGATCTGTCCGCCCGGATCAAGGGCTTGTCGAAAGGTAACCGGCAGAAGGTCGGACTAATCCAGGCGTTCATGCACGACCCGGAGCTGCTGATCCTTGACGAACCCTCGTCCGGTCTGGATCCACTGGTGCAGCAGACCTTCGTGACCATGGTCGCCGAAGCAGCCGCCAACGGTCAGACGGTTTTCATGTCCAGCCACGTCATGGCCGAGGTGGAGGCGGTCGCCACCAGGGTGGCGATCATCCGCAACGGACGGCTGGTCGCGCTGGACAGCGTAGCGAGCCTACGCAGTCAGGTACTGCGCGAACTGTAGATCACGTTCGCCGAGCCGGTTCCCGCCACGGCGTTCGCCGACCTGCCCGGCGTGACCGGCCTCGAGGTCCACGGCACTCGCCTGACGTGCCAACTCGCCGGCAGCCCAGACGCGCTGCTGCGGGCCGCGACCCGGCACACCATCACCGGGATCCTGGCAACCGAGCCACCGCTCGAAGACCTTTTCCACGCCTATTACATCGGAGACTCGGATGCTGCCTGAGGTGTTCATCAAGGCGGTGCGTGACGATCGGCGCATCCTGACCGGCTGGGTGACCGGGGCAGCTGCTGCCGGCGTGGCGTACGCGAGTTTCTATCCGCAGGTCTCAGGCGGGCGGATGGTCGACGCGATCGCGGGATATCCGCCGGCAATGCGTGAGGCGTTCCGGCTCGACGACCTGAACTCCGCGGCCGGCTATCTGGGCTCTTCGGTGTTCGGGCTGATTCTCCCGCTGATCGCGGTGTTCTACGGCGCCGCGACCGGCGCTCGCCTCGTTGCCGGCGACGAAGAGTCCGGCCGCCTCGGCCTCGTCCTTGCCCACCCGGCCAGCCGGACCGCACTGGTCCTGCAACGCTTCGCGGCCCTCGCGGTGGGCGCGAGCCTGCTGGCCGCGGTCGTCCTCCTCGGCATGGTCGCGATCCGCCCGGCCGCCGAGCTCAGCGACGTCACCGTCGCCGAGCTCGGCGCGCAATGCCTGAATCTGGCGCTGCTTGCCATCGTGTTCGGCGCGCTCGCGATCGGTATCGGCGCGGCCTTCGGCAAGCGCATCCTGGTCTTCGCCGTCACCGCGATCATCGGCATCGGAGCGTATGCCCTGCACTCGCTCGGCGGGCAGCTCGGCATCGAAAGGGGAAGATATTTCTCGCCGTTCCACTACTACATCGGCGGCGAGCCCCTCAAGAACGGCTGGCAGCTCGCCGACGCCGGAACCCTGCTTGCCGTCGCACTGGTCCTGGTGGCGATCGGCGCGTTTTGGTTCAATCGTCGAGACCTGCACTCCTGAAGCATCCGGGACGTCCAGGCAGCTACCTCGGCTTGGGGAGGGGTTCACCACCCCGTCGCAAGGCATGGTCGCGTGGTGTGGTGGCCGTCCTGCGGTGGCATGACAGTTGCATGACGATCCGGTCGTCGTGTCAGAGTGGGCCGGTGACATCGCAGCCGATGCTTTCCGCGAGCGAGGATGCCGTGGTGGGCGGGTTACTCGCCCTTAGCCGTGCCTTCGTGCGTATTGCCGCGCGTTCCCTCGCGGCCTGGACGAGGACGTGACACTTCCTCAGTTCCGTACCCTTGTCGTCCTGGTGTCGCGGGGGCCGCAGCGCGTCGTCGACCTCGCCCAGGAGCTCGCGGCCACTTCGTCGACGGCGACCCGGATGTCCAACCGCCTCGTCCGCAAGGGTTTGGTGGCCCGGCAGGAACGGCCGGAGGACCGGCGTGCGGCCTGGATCACGCTGACCCCCGCCGGCCGGGACCTGGTCGGCGAGGTGATGCGCCGCCGGCGGGACACCATCGCCGAATTGATTGCGGAGCTCTCGTTGACGCGGCCGATGGCTTTCGCCGCGGTGCTTCACGCTGTGGTCGAGGCCGCCGGTGAGGTCCCGGACGCGCAGTGGTGGCAGCGCTGGGAGGCGGCGGCGTCGGCCGGGCAGCTCGGCTGACCGGGTTCGACCGGCTCGTATCATCCGGCTATCATCGGGAAATCGTGCACATGTGCATGCTTTGCCGGGGAGTGGCGAGTGGACATCAGCGGCCGGATCCGGCTCCTCATCGTGCAGGACGATCCTGCGGAGGAACTGCTCATCCGTGACGAGTTCGGAGTCAACAAGATCTACAACACGTCCACCGCCGCGATCGACCGCGCCGTGATGCCGACGAACGCTCGGCTCGCCGCCATCAGCGCGCTGACGGTGTGCTGCGGGTCGTCCTGGATTGCTTGCATGTAGACATTCTTGCGCAAGGCAACGAGCATCATGGCGGACCGGCCGGCGCCGACCGGTTGGAGCTCACGGCGGCGATCTTCCGATCAAATTAGGTGCACAGTTGAACCCTTTTTCCGGGGAGCCGTACTTCCTGCTGATCGTGCCGCGCCTCCGGAGGTCTCCATGTTTCGTACGACCGCAGCTCGTCGTGGCGTCGTCGCCGCGGCGATCACCCTGGCCGCCCTGACCGTGCTGCCTGTTCCGGCCGAAGCCGCGCCCGCGCTGGGGTATCTCGATATATCAGGCTGCGTGGCCGCCCCGGCACTCATCGGGACGGCCGTTCCTGAGTGGTCCCCAGATGCTCCGTGGACGGTGTTCCGTCGACCGGCCCGCGGCGGCCTCGCGCAGCAATTGGGCGACGCGCCGGGCCGTCGGCCGCTTCCTCGGCTGTGGTGACAGGCATCGCCGGTGAATGGCAAGGAGCGGCTCGGGCAGCGTGCTGCCGCTCGGCAGGTGGGGAGCCGGGGACAGCCTACGGGCGAGCAGCATCTGATCGATGGTGCTGCCGGACCAGGCGGGCCGGCCGGTCAGACAGGCGTGCAGGACCAGACCGAGGGCGTAGACGTCGGCTGCCGGTCCGGCCGGCGCTCCACGTAGCTGCTCGGGAGCGAAGTAGGCAGCAGTTCCCCAGATCCGGCCCTCGTCGTCGATGACGTTTTCACCGACGCGGGCGGAAAGGCCGAAGTCGACGATCTTCGCGCCGGAGGGCGAGAGAATGATGTTGCCCGGTTTCACATCGCGGTGCACCACGTTGCGGTCATGGGCGGCCGCGAGCGCACGAGCGACATCCGCACAGATCTGCGCCGCCTGGCGCCACGGCATCGGCCCCTTCGCACTCAGAAGTGCGGAGAGTGCGTGGCCCGGGACGTATTCCATCACGACGAACGGCAGGAAGCGGCCGTTGCGTTCGGTCTCGCCGTAGTCGTAGATGCGTGCCACGTTCGGGTGGGTCAGCCTGGCCCCACTGAGTGCTTCTCGGCGCACGGCGTCGCGGTAGGCGTAGTCGTGAGCTCTTTCCAGAGCGAGGAGCTTGACTGCGACCGGTCGTTTCAGAACCTTGTCGACGGCGAGATGCACGGAGGCCATCCCCCCGCGAGCGATCTCGTCTCGGAGGTCGTAACGTCCGGCAAGCTCTGTCATGGTTGAACCGTCACCTCGAATCGAGTCGCGCCGACGTCGGCGTCGGCGTCCTCAGCCAGGATCGGTTCCGGATACGGCGACGTCTCCGCGATCGCGTGACAGTTGGACGACGGGTATGGCGCTTTGCCCAACTTTCTGAGGGGCCGGTCTCGCTTCGGTTACCTGACGCCGCTCATCATGCGGGTGATCGGCCTGGCGGCGACGGCAAGCGCGAGACCGAGGACGATGGCCACGGCGCCGAGAATGCCGAAGTAGGCCGTCTCGCGGTCGGCTTCGTAGTAGCCGGCGAGGGTTCCGGACAGTGCGGTTCCCAGTGCTATCGACAGGAAGAACAGGGCCACCATCTGAGTGTGGAAGACGCGGGGAGCGAGCTTGGTCGACAGCGACAGCCCGACTGGTGACAGCAGTAGCTCGGCAAGAGTGAAGACGAGCAGGATTCCGGCGAGTGCGGGCAGCGGTGTGCTGTTGGGGCCGCCGCCGGCCAGCGGTAGGAACAGCACGAATGCGATGCCCATGATCGCTGTTCCGGCGGCGAACTTGATCGGGGTCGTCGGTTGCCGGTCCCCGAGCCGGGTCCACAGCCCGGCGAAGACACCGGACAGCACGATGATGAACACGGGATTGATGGCCTGCACCCAGGACACCGGCATCTCCCAGCCGAACAGAGTGCGATCGAGGCGCTGGTCGGAGTAGATGGTCACCACGGTGAACTGTTGTTGGTAGAGCGACCAGAACGCGGCGCTGGCGAGGAACATCGGGATGAACGCAAAGACGCGGCGCCGCTCCACCGTGGTGATCCTGCGGCTGGTGAGGATGACGACGAAGTAGCTGACCGCTGCGGCCGCACTGACGATCACCACCACGGTGGCCAGCCGGTTGGCGGGGAGGACGCCGACGACCGCCAGCAGGACGAACGCTGCAAGGGCGGCGACACAGGCAACGGCGACCATTGGCCGGGCCCGGGACGGCAGGGGATTCGGTACCTCGCGAGCCGACGCCGGCAGGCGGCGGCGTCCCCAGGCGTATTGCGCGAGTCCGACGGCCATGCCAACGGCGGCCAGGCCGAAACCGACATGGAACCCGGCGTTCTTCTGCAGCAGACCGGTCAGCAGCGGTCCGGCCAAAGCCCCGAGATTGATGCCGAGGTAGAACAGCGAGAAGCCGGCGTCGCGGCGCTCGTCGTGTTCGGCATACAGGGATCCGACCAACGAGGTGGCGTTGGCCTTGACGCCGCCGCTGCCGATCGCGATAAGAATGAGACCGACGCTGACGCCCGACAAGCCGGGCAGGAGGGCCAGAGCGATGTGCCCGCACATCACGAGGACGGCGCTGAGGAACAGCACGCGTTCGGGCCCCAGCAACCGGTCCGCGGTCCAGGCGCCGAGGATGGTGGACAAGTAGACGGCGCCGCCGTAGGCGCCGACGATGCTGGTGGCAGTGCTTTCCTGGATGCCGAGACCACCCTCGGTCGCCGAGTAGTAGAGGTAGATCAGCAGGATGCCCTGCATGCCGTAGAACGAGAATCGTTCCCACAGCTCGACCCCGAACAGGTTGGCCAGTGGACGCGGCTGGCCGAAGAAGGTGCGGTCTTCCTCCGACGCGGGCGCATTGACAGTCATGCCGGGACTCCGACCTCGAGTGCTGGACAGTAACGGACACGCTGCGAATTCGTTGCTCGCAAAGGCCGCTACCCGACCGGCGAGGCCACAAACGAGCACGTGCCGCGTCGGCGGCAATGTCATGTGTTTGTCATGGTCGCGAGTGACGATCTTGCACATTGGTGGACGGCAATGGAGAGGGTCTGAAGAACCTGTCAGACAGTTAGCAGGATGTGGCCGCCCTGGCGCCCGATCCCCGGTCCGCCCCCGCACGCCGCGTGGTTCAGCTCGACCTCCAGCCGTCTTCGGCGCCGTGCCGCAAGTCCGTCACGGCTGTGTTCGGCGGATTGCTCCGGGGAAGAAGTGTCGGGAAAGGGGTGCACGGAATCCTATCGCTTATTCACGAGGCGGGGTGCACGTCGGGCATTGCACGGAATGATGACGATTACGTGACAATGAGAGACGCGCCAGTTTCAGTCGCTGTCCACAGCGAACTTTCATGGCCGAGTCGACGTGGCCGTGCCACCATTGATTCATGGACATGATGTTGTGGGTGATCCTCGGCGTGGCGTTTGCCGTCGCGGAAATCTTCACGGCCACGCTTTTCCTGATCATGTTCTCGGTCGGCGCGGCCGCTGCGGCCGCGGCCGCAGCGGCCGGAGCGTCCATACCGCTTCAGGCCGGCGTTTTTGTTGTGGTTTCGGCATTGACAGTCGCCGGGCTGAGGCCGGTGCTGCGCCGTCGCCTCGGCGGGCCGGGTGCGGCCGGCATGGGTACGGATCCGATGCCGGGCGCCTCTGCCGTCGTGGTGGAAGAGGTGAATGCCGATCAGGGCATGGTGAAGATCGACGGTGAGTTCTGGCAGGCGCGTTCCCTCGAGGGTTCCTACCCTCCCGGCGAGCAGGTCGGCATCGTCGATGTCAGGGAGGGAGTCGTGATGGTGTGGCGCGATGATCTGCTGGGCCTGACCGATCACCACCTGTAGTGCACGATCATTCGACGAACAGAGGAGTTCGTATCATGGACGCGGTCCTCAGCACTATTGTTGCGGTTCTTGTCCTGCTCGCCGTGATTACCCTGGTCAAGACCATAAGGATCGTCCCGCAGCAGCGGATGGACGTGGTGGAGCGGCTGGGTAAGTACAAGCGGACCCTCAGCCCGGGCCTCAACCTCCTGATCCCGTTCATCGACGCGGTGCGCAGCAAGGTCGATATGCGTGAGCAGGTCGTCTCGTTCCCGCCGCAGCCGGTGATCACCTCGGACAACCTGGTCGTCTCGATCGACACGGTGCTGTACTTCAAGGTGGTCGACCCGGTACGGGCGACCTACGAGATCAACAACTTCCTCCAGGCGATCGAGCAGCTCACCGTCACCACGCTGCGCAACGTCATCGGCTCGCTCGACCTGGAGCGCGCCCTGACCAGCCGCGAGGAGATCAACCGCCACCTGTCGACGGTTCTCGACGAGACCACCGGCCGGTGGGGCATCAAGGTCACTCGGGTCGAGATCAAGGCGATCGAGCCGCCGCCGAGCATCCGCGACTCGATGGAGAAGCAGATGCGCGCCGAGCGGGAACGCCGGGCCACGATCCTGAACGCCGAGGGCCACAAGCAGGCCGCGATCCTCACGGCCGAAGGTGAGAAGCAGGCCTCGGTGCTGCGCGCCGACGGTGACCGCCAGTCCCGGATCCTGCAGGCCGAGGGCCAGGCCAAGGCGATCCGCACCGTGTTCGACGCGATCCACCAGGCCAACCCGTCGCAGAAGGTGCTGGCGTACCAGTACCTGCAGGCCCTGCCGCAGATCGCGAACGGCACGGCGAACAAGGTCTGGATCGTGCCGACCGAGCTGACCCGCGCTCTCGAGGGCATGGGCGGTGCGCTGGGCGGGCTCGCCAACATGGTGGGTGACCTGCCGACGGAGCGGGTCGACGCGGCCGCCGTGGAGCGCGAGGCGATCGCCGCGGCGGAGGCCGCGGCCAACGAGGCAGAGAGGATCAACGCCGAGGTGCGTACGGCCGAGGCCGAAGCCACCGGATCGGCGAGCGGACCGGAGGGCGGCATGCCGGCACCGGAATTGACGCGCTGACCGTATTCCGCATGTGGTGCGCCTGCTTTTTGATGCGCTGTCCGCGGAATGAGGGCACCCCAGTCGCTGTCCGGCAGAGACCTGAAGATAATCCGTTCCTTATTTCTTCGACCCGGCAGGGGGTAAGGGGACGAAGTGTTCGCGTGAGCCGTAATAATGGCCGCGGCCTGGCGCACGCGTTCGTACCACTGAGGAGAATCACATGCGCGCGTTGACGGTGGAGCCGCTGAAGGCCGGCTCAACGGAGGTCCGCGAGGTGCCCGACGCCACGACAGGGCCCGGCGAGTTGCTGGTCGAGGGCCTGGCCCTGAGTATCTGCGGCACCGATCGGGAGATCGCCGCCGGGGAGTACGGGTGGCGCCACCCGGGCGGGATCGTCTCATGATGGGTCACGAGTCGCTGGGCTGGGGGTGCACACCGCACCGCCCGACTCCGGGTTCAGCCCGGGGGACCTGGTGGTCGGGATAGTGCGCCGACCGGACCCGGCGCCGTGCGGAGCGTGCGCGCACGGCGAGTTCGACATGTGCCGCAACGGCCGATACACCGAGCGGGGCATCAAAGAGATCGACGGCTACGGCAGCGAGTGGTGGACGGTCGAGACCGGCTACGCGATCAGGATCGATCCGCGGCTGGAGCGGGTCGGCATGCTGATGAACCGACCACGGTGGTGGCCAAGGCCTGGGAGCAGGTCGAGAAGGTGGGTAGCCGATCCTGGCTCGAGCCGGAGCGGGTGCTGGTGACCGGTGCGGGACCGATCGGGCTGCTGGCTGCGTTGCTCGGTGTTCAGCGGGGGCTCGATGTGCACGTCGTGGATCTGGCCACCGCCGGGCCTAAACTCGCGGTGGTCGGCGCTCGGTGCCCATTGCCATTCGTCCGGCATCGGTTGTCGGCGAGTTGGACATGGCCACCACGCCGGCACTGCGGGACCGCTTGTTCCGGCTGACCGGACCGCAAACCCGGAACATCGTCCTCGACCTCTCTCAGTGCACATTAATCGACGCCACCGCCCTCACCGTGTTCGTTCGCCTCCACGAGTGGCTGAGTGAACACGGCGGCCGACTCATTGCGCGCAACCCGTCGGAACTGATAGCCCGCATCCTGCGGATGACCCATGTCGACGACATCGTCGAGGTCAAGGGAGCCACTGCGGGCCCGGCCGCGCCGGGGCGCGTTTGCCGTCGCGTATGACCTGCGCCGGGCGGGGAGTCCGGCACGGCAGTATGCACAGCGAGGAGCGACCCCGGATGAAGACACCGCAGATCAGAACGTGGATCGCAGGAGCGGCTACGGCCGTGGTGGCGTCGGCGACGGGCGCGGTCGCTGATCCTGAGCAGAGGATCAGCAAGATCTCCTCCGTCGTGCGCAGGCCGGCACTGGTGTTGGCGGCGGCGCTGGCGGTCGCGTACGTCCTGGATCGCGTCAGCCGTCGGTAGCCCCAGTGGGGGCGGTGGCGAGGTCGGTCGATGTGGTCGAGGACCTCGACTGATGCTCGAGACGACAGCAGCACCTGCCGTCATTCGGTGACCGTTACGACGATCTTGCCGGTGGGGTGGCCCTCGGCGAGGTGGCGCATCGCGGCGGGCACGGCGGCGAGGCGGTATTCCCGGTCGATCACGGGGGTGATCGAGCCCGACTCGAGCATTGGGATCAGCTCGTCGAGGTCTTCGTGGCGTTCCCGGGCGGTCACGCCGCAGATCCGCCTGCCGCTGCGGAGCGAGAGCGCCGGTGCGGCCAATTGCCGCTGGAAGCCGCCAAGCCACCGGCCTTTGGCGTGCCCGCCACCGACCAGGGCGATGGTGCCGCCGGCCGTGGTGGCGCGCCGGAGCAGAGACAGCGGCCGGTTGCCGGCTGTGTCGATGACGACGTCGTACTGTGGGCCGCCGCGGTCGATCTCTTCCCGGGAGTAGTCGATGACGTCGTCCGCGCCGAGGGAACGTACGAGGTCGACCTTCGAGGTGCCGCAGACGCCGGTCACGCTCGCCCCGTACGCCGTGGCGAGCTGGACGGCGAACGAGCCGACGCCCCGCCCGCGCCGATGATCAGCACTCGCTGCCCGGCTCGAACCTGGGCGTCGCGCAGGCTCTTCAGGGCCGCCACCGCGGAGATGGGCACGGCGGCCGCCTGCGTAAGGGCCCGACGATGAATTAGCTGGTCGGCGGATTTCAAGATCGGCTCGTTGGGTTCGGTGTGATGAGTGAGGATGCCCTGGCGGTGAAGCTGGCC
>NZ_JBEZYA010000051.1:0-40417 GCF_040638295.1 Actinoplanes sp. NPDC026619 | reverse complement strand
TCCGCATTTTAGTGTGTAGCTTCAGCGCAGAGTGATTTGGCGCTCGGCGTGATATGGCCATCACCTGGCCAAGATCGGGTGCACTCTCGTGCCGCGATCAGCTCGACACGGAGCATTGAGGACGTTACTGAAGCTGACCTTCTGAACCGGCGATGGGCGGGCATCGAAACAGTGCCACGTGCGCGGCCACTCGGATCTTCTGCGGCTCACTCGCCGAGCCAGGACAGGCCTGGGGCCGGTAGCTCTGCTACCGCGGCATCCCGGACCTGCCACATCCGGGCATCCTCGCGACCTTCGGCGGTGACCACGAACAGGCCCCGCGGCCGGTCGTTGTCCTCATCGACCGGCGGCATCCTGGCGAGCTGTTCGACCTGGTCGCGGAGCCACGAGAGCTCGCCCTGCCGGATGTCGCCCCCGTAGAACAGATAGAGCGACCAGTTGAACGGCCTCGACGGAAAGGCCCATCCGCCCGAGTACAGCTCATGCCGGCTCTGTTCGATGATCCGCTCCGCGCCGGCGCGCTGCCCGAAGTCGATCTCCAGCCAGCCGCGGACCGAAGCGTACATACCCATGATCGGCACGGTAACTAGATCGAGCGCGGTCCGCTTTCCATCCGGCGGGTCAGTTCGGTGGCCCGGGACTTCTGGACCGCGGTTGCCTGGCCGAGAGCGAAGCGCCGCAGCACCGCCGGAGTGCGCAACTCCACCGACTCGGTCACCAGCGTGCCGTCACCGTCCGGGGTCAGGTCGACGGTGGCAACGAGGCGGACCGCGCCGGGGCTGACCACCGCGCTGCGGATCTGCCGGTCCGGCACCGCCGGCGTCAGCGTCACTCGCAGCCGGTTGTCCCACTTCAGCGGGCCGAACCGGAAACGCTCGACGCCCACGTAACTGATCGCCTCGCGGCCCGGGCGGACATCCCGCACCGCCACCAGCAGGGGCGAGAGACCGACATAGTTCTGGGGCTCGATCAGGTGGGCGTAGATCGCCCCGGCCGGCGCGGCGACATGGAAAGAGTGGCGGAAACGGTCCGACCGCAGAAACGATCGCATCAGGAAGGCACTGATTCGTGGACCGGCCGGCTGGCAGAGATGGCGGGCGCGGGTGCGGACGCTGGCGGCCGGATCGCGGTAATGACGTCCGACCAGGAGCGGAACGGCCACTCGAAGACCTTGGCGAAGAGCCACGCACCGATCAGCGACAGCCCGCCGGCGAGCACGGTCGTGGCCGCGAACGAGACGGTGTCGCGGCCCAGGTGAGGTATCACCAGCTTCTGGCTGATCACGACCACGATCGGCAGGTGGATCAGATAGAGGCTGTAGGAGAACGCGCCCAGCCGCCGCAACGGTGACGAGTCGAGCAGCCGGATCAGCGCGGCGGGCCGCCCGCTCGCGACCGCCAGCAGGAACAGGGTCATCGCCGGGACGACCGCCAGATCGACCCAGTAGTAGTGGTTGACCATCCAGCGTGCGCCCTGATGCAGGATGAGCGCCCCGGCGGGGATCGCGGCCAGCACCGACAGCGCAGCCCACGGCAGGCGTTGAAGACGGTCGCCGGCTGCGACCACGCCCGCCGCCACGACGCCGGCCGCGAAGGCCGGGACGAGATGCGGGGCCAGCCAGTTGTCTTCCTGCGGGGGCGAGCCGCCGAAGACCACGAGGCCGATAACGATCACCGGCAGGGTGACGACGGCCAGCATCGCCGCCGGGCCGAACCGGCGGCAAAGGACGACGAGCAGTGGGAGTACGCCGTACAGAAGCGCCTCCACCCCGATCGACCAGAACGCGCCGTTCGGCGTGGGCACCGTGAACAGGTCCTGGAGCAGCAGCGTGTAGACCACCACCGACCCGGCGGTCGGCTCCGCGGAGTGTGGCTGGCGCACCACGGTCCAGGCGATGACCAGGCTGAACGCCAGGGCGGCCCAGTAGGCGGGGAGGATCCGCCAGGCCCGTCGCCGGGCGTAGCGGGCCAGGCTGCCCAGCCGCCAGCCGTTGTGGGCGGCGCCCAGCGCCAGCGAGAAACCCGATAGGACCAGGAACAACACCACCGAGAGCCGGCCGAACCCGAGCCAGCTCAGCCACTCGGGGCCGCGATAGCGAGGGAAACCGCGGAAGGTGTACGCCCAGCAGTGGAACAACATCACGTAGAGGGCGCAGAGGCCGCGCAGACCGTCAAGACCGGCCACCCGTTTCCGGTTCACCTCACAGATCACGCACAGGCGGCTCAAAAGGTTCGACGGGACGGGCACGTCGTCGCATTGCTTGGTAAACCATCCACAGCACGAGCGCGACCGGTGCCAGGACCGCCGCGCACAGGAGGCCGAAGATCACGCCGTAGCCGTGCGGGTCGGAGTTCCACCCGACGGCGCTGAACACCGCCTCGCCGAGGAGCACCAGGATCACCGCGGCGGTGCAGCCGAAGGCGCCGAGCACGAGGCGCCGGAGCACGGTCATTTGTTCGGGTCGGGGGTGCAGATGGTCAGGAACGACTTCGTGTTCTCGCGTTGCACGCCCGCCGCGTCCAGCCAGCCGCTCTTGCCGAACAGGAAGCTTCCGGACGGATGCTGGGCCGACTCGCGCAGCACCTGGGCGACGTCGGCGGTGGCGCCGTTCGACGTCGGGCCGTTGACGTAGAAGACGATCGAGCCGGCCTTGGTCCAGTCGTACTCCGCCGGCAGGGGTTTCTGGACCTGGAGAGGGCCGTCGGCCGCGGCGCCGCCCAGCAGGTCCATGCGCTCCACCGTCACTCCCGGCTGAGGCGCGGCCCACACCTGCGACGTGCTCTGCTTGGTGCCGCTGTCGAAGGTCAGCGTCACGCCGGTGACGCCGGCGCAGGGGGTGCCCGTCCAGAGTTTCAGGACGCCGCCGTCGACGCGGAACCCGGCCTCCGGCGGGAGCGACGGCTCGAACTGCGACTTGGTGTCACACGCCGTGATCATCGTCGCCACGAGCAGGGCGGCGCAGGTGACGCGCAGCCATCTAGTAACCGCCATCGGACAGCCCCGCGTCTTCCTCGGTCTCGTTGCCGCCACGGATCTGTTCCCAGATGTAGGAGGTGACGTATTTCGTGTAGCCCTCGTTCGCCCATTGCTGGGAGTGGCGCTCTTCGTGATGCAGCAGCCGGTCCAGGTCGAGACTGCCGGGGTGGGCCGGTTGGCCGTCGCCCTCGTACCACGCCTTGCCGGACGTCACCATTTCGCGCAGCTGTTGCGCCGGATCGTCCGGGTCGTCGAGGTTCACCATGAACGTGTCGCCCCACGTCGTTCCGCCGCGCTGACTGAACTGGTCCTGGATGAGGTTGCCGCCCAGGCCCATCATCATGCCGTTCGGGGTGGTCACCAGCCGCCCGCCGTTGCCGTGGACAAAGCTCACGTCGTCGTCGTAGCTGAAGGAGTTGTCCTTCTGCCGGTCGATGATGCGCTGCAGTTCGTCGGAGCTGTACGGCGTCGGGGCGAAGTCGCCGCCGGAGTAGTCGGTGCCGGCGTTCAGGATGTAGGTCATCCGCACCGCCTTGGCGGCGTCGTCCCCGCTGATGTCGGTCGGCATCAGGAAGTACGACTTGAAGGTGCCGTCGCCGTCTTCGTCCTCGCGGATCTCTTCCATCCCGTCGAGGATCTTGAAGTCATCCGGCGTGATGTGGTGGTCGGTGATGATCTTCTTGAGCGTGTCGATCGGCACGCCGCGGCGCGCGGCGTTCTCGAGCCACTCCCGGTAGTGGCCGGCGACCGGCGGGCCGGTCAGCAGCCCCGCGTCGCGTAGCGACTGCTCCATGTCGATGACCTGGGCGTCGATGTCCCCTTCCTTGCCGGCGCCGGCCAGGGTGGTCGCCCCGTTGTCGCTGATCTGCCGGTCCAGGGCGAGTTGCATCACCCGAGCCAGGGTGGTGTCGATGTTGTTCGCCGTGGTGAGGATCGCCGTGGTTTCCTGCACCAGCTGTTGCCTGATGCCTTCGCGGTACCGGGCGGACTCGGCGCGGTCCTCGGCCTCGAACCGCGACCTCGGCGGCGGGTCGGCGGGTTTGTTGTCGACGATCGCGCCGTCGCCGGCGATGCGGAACTGGTAGGTGCCGGCCAGCGAGTCGTTGTTGGTGACCCGGCTCTTCAGGGCGAGGACGTCGTCGGCCGCGTTCTGCAGGGCTCGTTCGACGGCGGACAGCTCCGCGATCAGGATCTCGGCGTTGTTCCGCGTGTTTCCCAGCGACGTGCGTGCTTCCTCGCCCGCGGTGCCGTGCCAGTCGGGCAAACTCCGGGCGTCGTCGAGCTCGTCCTGCAGGCCGAGCAGTTTGTACTGCCGGCCGTGCAGCTCGGTGGCCGACGTGTCGACCGGCTTGTCGTCCCATTTGCGGACGTCGTCGTAGGTGATGGTCATTTCCCGAAAGCTCGTTTCGCGGCGTCATCGCTTCCGGCGTAGGTCTTCGCGACGGAGTTGACCGAGGTGCTCCATCGGTCGATCTCGTCGGCCCATTCCTTACCGCGGTCGTTGAACGCCGACGCCAGCGCGGCCGCCTTCGATGCCGCGACCCCACCGGGCAAGGCGGTGGCGATCGTCTCCAGGCCGGTGCCCGGGCGCACCACCCTGGCCTGGTCGGCGGCGGATCCCGCCGCCTTGGCCGCGCTCTGCAGCTGACCGATCTGGACCTCGAAGCCGCTCACCGTCCGTGGCCACCACCCTCCGAGTCGGTCATCAACCGACACCGTACTAAAAGTTCGCAAGATAGGTCGCCCTCGATTCCGGCGGATTGGACGCGATGGTGGCCGCTCTTGTAACTTGCAGCTGACGTGACAATGCCCGAGGAGGTGAGACCCATGAACGCAGTTGCGATGTGGGTGCTCCCCGTTCCGTCACGGTCGGGCGATTGACGTAGTTGTCGCCGGGAGCGCTTCGCCGAGAAGACACTTCCGAAAGGCAACACAGATGTACGACGTGATCATTGCCGGCTGCGGGCCGACCGGCGCGATGCTGGCCGCCGAGCTGCGGCTGCACGAGGTGCGGGTCCTCATCCTGGAGAAGGAAACCGAGCCCGCCTCGTACGCCCGCATCGTCGGTCTGCATATTCGCAGTCTCGAACTCATGGCGATGCGCGGGCTGCTGGAGCGCATCCGCGAGCGGGGCCGGCAGCGCCCGGCCGGCGCCTACTTCGCCGCCATCGACAAACCCGCGCCCGAAGGACTGGACTCCGCGCACGCCTACCTGCTGGGCATCCCGCAGCCGGTCATCGTCGACCTGCTCGAAAAACACGCGATCGCGCTCGGCGCACAGGTCCGGCGCGGTGCCGCGGTGACCGGTCTCGACCAGGACGACGACGGGGTGACCGTAGAGCTGGCCGGCGGGGAACGGCTGCGCTCGCGCTACCTCGTCGGCTGTGACGGCGCGCGCAGCACGGTGCGCAAACTGCTCGGCGTGGGCTTCCCCGGCGAGCCCTCCCGCAACGACACCCTGATGGGCGAGATGGAGGTGGGCGTGCCACCGGCGGAGATCGCCGCCACGGTCACGCCCCGCCCAGGATTCTGGCTCCGGCCCGTGGGCGCCGGGCTCTACAGCGTCGTGGTCCCGGCCGCCGGGGTCAGCGACCGCACCGAACCGCCCACCCTCGACGACTTCCGGCAGCAGTTGCGCGCCACCGCCGGCACCGACTTCGGCGTGCACTCCCCGCGCTGGCTGTCCCGCTTCGGTGATGCCACCCGGCTGGCCGAGCGCTATCGGGCCGGGCGGGTGCTGCTGGCCGGCGACGCGGCCCACATCCATCCACCCATCGGCGGGCAGGGCCTCAACCTCGGGGTCCAGGACGCGTTCAACCTCGGCTGGAAACTGGCCGCCGAGATCCGCGGCTGGGCGCCGGCCGAGCTGCTGGACACCTACCAGGCCGAGCGTCACCCGGTCGCCGCGGCGGTGCTGGACCACACCCGCGCCCAGACCGAACTGCTGTCCCCGGGGCCGGGTCCGCAGGCCGTGCGCCGGCTGCTCACCGAGCTGATGGACTTCGACGAGGTGAACCGCTACCTGCTCGAGAAGATCTCCGCGATCGGCATCCGCTACGACTTCGGCGCCGGCCCCGACCTGCTCGGCCGCCGCCTGCCCGACCTCGCGGTGAAGCCGGGCCGCATCTACGACCTGCTGCATCGCGGCCGCGGCCTGCTGCTGGACCGCACCGAACGCCTGCGCCCCGGCGCCTGGTCGGACCGGGTCGACCACCTCGCGGATCCCACCGCGGCGCTGGACGCCCCGTGCGTCCTGCTGCGCCCCGACGGCCACGTCGCCTGGATCGGCGACGACCAGCCGGATCTGGACCGCCACCTCGCCCGATGGTTCGGCAAGCCGGCCAGCTGATCACCGCGGCCCTCTACCCGGCCGGGTAGAGGGCCGCCAACTCGGCGCCGATGCGGGCGAGTTCCGCGCGTACCTCCGGCGGGTTGAGCACCTCCACCGTCGCGCCACACCCGGAGAGCGTGCGGGCGATGTCGCGCGGGGTCGGCGCGCCGACCCGGACGTGGACGCGGCCGTCACCGAGCAGCTCGCCGGGGTGGCAGTGCCGTCCGAAGTGGTCGCGCAGCACCCAGAGGAAGCGTTCCGGGATGAGCAGGGTGGCCCAGGTGCGGGCGCGGCGCTCCTCGACCGTCCCGACCACCTGGTCCCAGGCGGTGTCCAGGGTGAACCCGGCCGGACGGGTGAAGGTCTGGCCGGTCACGGTCGGGCCGGTGATCCGGTCCAGGCGGAACGTGCGCCGGCCGCGGTCGGTGCCGGCGATCAGGTACCACACGCCGTCCTTGTCGATCAGGCCCCACGGCTCGGCCTCGCGCTCGGCGCCCTTGTAGCCGAACCGGACCCGCTGCTGCCGGACCACCGCCTCCTGCAGTTGCGGCAGCCCACCGGGCCGGTCGCGGCCGTGCTCACCCCAGCGGGCCGGGTCGATGTGAGTGGCGCCGGCGGCGGCCTGCGCCTCGGTCCGGTAGGTCTCCGGAAGTGCCCGGAGCAGCTTGCGCAGCGCGGCCTTGACCTCGTCGGAGGACGCCGCGGCCGGGCCGGCGAGCAGGAACAGCGCCTGGGCCTCGGAGCTGGACAGGCCGCTGAGATCGGTGCGCGCGCCGCCGACCAGTTGCCAGCCGCCGTGCCGGCCGGGTTGCGGGTAGACCGGGATCCCGGCCGCGGACAACGCTTCCAGGTCGCGGCGGGCGGTGGCCACCGAGACCTCCGACGAGTCGGTCGGCACGCATGCCCGGCATTCTGCTCGGAAAAGTGCTCAGAAGGTGAGCACTTTCGGTCCGATGATGAGTTCATGACCACTTCAGCAGCGCTTCGCGGACTGACCACCGTCACCTTCTTCGCCGCCGACCTCGACGCGGCCCGAGCCTGGTACGCCGAGGTGTTCGGGGCCGAGCCCTACTTCGTTCGCGAGGGGGCCTACCTGGAATGGCGGGTCGGCGACTACCAGCACGAGTTCGGCATCCTGAACAGCCGGTTCGCGCCGCACCCGCACACCGGGCAGGCGGTCGGGGCGATCGTCTACTGGGCCGTCGACGACATCGAGGCCGCCTACCAGCGGCTGGTGTCGCTGGGCGCGGCGCCGCACGACAAGCCGGCCGAGCGCGGCCCCGGCTACGTGACCGCGTCGGTGCTCGACCCGTTCGGCAACGTCCTCGGCGTCATGCTCAACCAGCACTACCAGGACATGCTCGCGGCCCGGGGGAGGTAGGGCCGCCGGCCCCGCGGGGCCGGCGGCTGCCGCGCTACTTGGGGATGGCGGTGCCGTGCCGGCAGCCGGCGCAGGTGGCCGCGCTGAGGCTGGTCCAGGTGAAGAGGTCGGTGCTGGTGGCGGTGTAGATGTTGCCGCCGGTGCTGTACTTGTCGACGTAGATGCGCCAGCTGCCGTTGTCCAGCTTGACCAGGGCCGGGCCCTCGTAACCGGAGGCGAACAGGGTGCCGCGGTTGATCCACCCGGTGGTGAGACTGGCGGTGGTGGTCCAGTGCTCGATGTACTTGCCGGTCTCGTCCTTGACGAAGGCGTGCCAGGTGCTGCCCGACTTCACGACGAACGTGTCGATGTGGTTGGTGCCGAGGCCCCACATCTGCGACGGCCCGCTCCACGAGGTCAGCGAAGTGTTCTGGGCGGTGTAGACGTACGGCCGGAAGCAGGCCGAGCAGGTGCTGGCCGCGACGTTGGTGATGATCTTGACCGTGCTGCCCTCGACATAGAATTCAGGCGCCCAGGTGTACGCGGTGCTGGCGATCCCCGACGGGATGCTGGCGATGTTCGTCCAGCTGGTGAGGTTGCTGCTCGACGCGATGCTGAAGTAGGTGGAGTTGGTGGTCCACGACTGCACCGTGTAGGCGATGTAGTAGATGCCGTTGTATTTCATGATGCTCGGGTCGCGCAGCACCCCGGTCGGGCCGTGGAAGTTGGTGTCCGCCAGCACGCTGTAGCTGGTGCCGCCGTTGGTCGACTGGTAGATCCACAGTTCTTCGTCGGCGGCCGCGTCGCCCTTGAAGGTGGCGTAGATCAGCGTGGTGGCCGCGGCGGCCGGCTGCGGGGGAGCGGCCAGGACGGCGAGGAGCCCGGCGAGCACGAGGGCGAGAAGGCGCTTCACAGACCCCACCCCCAGCGCAGCTGAGCCACTCCGGAGGCGTTGTTGACGGCCAGGCCGGACCCGCTCTGCCGGGTGATCGAGTAGGTGTCGCCGGAGCGCAGGCCGGGCCAGTAGACGATGCCCATCTGCCGGGCCCGGGTCAGGTCGGTGGTGGCGGCGAAGTACGAGGTGAACACGTTGCCGTCCTGATTCTGGCCACCGGTGTAGGTGAGCCCGGTGGTCATCGGGGAACCGGCCTCGTCGATCACGGTGCGCGACGAGTAGGAGCCGAGCCGGTTGCTGAGGTTGGTGGTCCACGCGGCCCGGGTGGTGTCCGATGCCCAGAACCCGTAGAAGTGCAGGGAGAGCAGCGTGCCGCTGAGCGCGCTGGCCGCGCCCACCCCGGTGACGTTGTCGTTGTAGCCGGTGCCGCTGATCAGCACCCGGCCGCGGGGGATGCTCGCGTGCCGGGACAGCCAGGTCGAGCAGAGCGACACCCAGGCGCTGAGGCTGTAGCCGAACGGCTCGTTCATCGGCTCGAAGTAGACGTTGGCGTTGCCGGCGTAGTCCGAGGTGACCTTGTCCCACATGGTGTTCCAGGCGGCCGTGTCGTCGACGTATCCGTCCTTGGCGGTGTCCGCCTCCCAGTACGACACGATGACCTTCATGCCGTGCGCGAGGGCGGAGTCGAACGCGCCCTTGTAGCTGGCCCACCAGGTGCTGTTGACGCTCTGCGGGTTGATCGGCAGCCGGACGGTGTTGGCGCCGAGCAGGCTCTGGAAGCCGCTGATGATGCCGTCCGCCTTGGTGTAGACGGTGCTGTAGCTGTCCGACGCGGTCAGGCCGGACGGGATGACCCAGCCGTTGACGTAGTTGTCCCGGGCGTCGGCCCAGTTCACCCCACGGAAGCTGTTCGTGGCCGCGGAGGCCTCGCCGGCGACCGCGACCAGGGGCAGGGCGACTGCGGCAGCGAGGGCCGCGGCGAGTAACGCGCGTAACCGACGACGTCTCATGGAGCACTCCAACCGTTGGGGATGTTTGCGTAAACATCGAGCTGGGGGAGCAGTTGATGCGCACGTTCGGGGGTTTGTGGCACGCCGCCCGCGGGAGACGCATCCAAGTTGCTGAATGATTGCGCCGACATCACGTACGTGTCAAGAAAGGCACTCGAAAAGTATAGACACTCATCAATATCAGAGGGATGGTGGTGGGCCTGCTACCAGGAGGACGTAGATGAGACGCGGATGGATCATCGCCGTCAGCGGAGCGGCGGTTCTCGCGATCGCGGGCGGCCTGTCCTCGGCCCACGCCGAGGAGGCGCCGGCGCGGGCCGAGGTGGTCACCCTCCCGACGGGCGAGCGGGTGTTCCTCGGCGCCGGCGACCGGGCCGTGCGCGGCGTGGAGCCGGCGACCGCGACGGCACCCGGACCGGTCCGGGTCCGCACGATGGCGGTCGGCGACCACCTCTACGTCGTGCCCGGCGAGGCCATGCCGTACCTGGGGCACCAGCTCGACCTCGCGCTGTTCGACGTGCTCGCCCCGGTCGCCGACACCTGGGTGGAGTGGGTTCCCGGCGTCGCCCCGCACGCCGTGCCCGGTCTCGACCTCGAGCCCGCCGCCGGTGGCCGGTCCGCCGCCCGGATCGCCGATCCGGCCGCGTTCGGCGCCGCCCTGGCCGGCGCCACCCCGCTGGCCGGGGTGCGCGGCGTGCACGCCGCCGGGGTGGAACCGACGGCCGCGCCGCAGTACCCGATCGCCACCCTGACCGTCCACGGCCTGGACGCCCTCGGTGCCCCCGCGTTCTCCGGCGGCGTCTCGGTCACCAACGCCGAGGACGTGCAGCGGTTCAGCAGCCTTCAGGGGTTCACCGACGGCGAGGTGTCGTTCAGCGTCCCGGTCGGGCACTACTCCCTCGAGGTGTCGATCACGACCTACGACGCGGAGAACCAGTACGTCGGCGACGCCATTCTGGTCTTCCCCGAGGTCGACATCACCGGGACGCAGGCCGACGTGACCGCGGACGCCCGCACCGCCCGGACCGTCGTGCCGGTGCCGGCCACGCCCGACCCGGCCGAGCTCGAACAGCTCCAGGCGACCTATTCGCGGGTCTCGGCGGCCGGAACCGACTCGACCACGGCGTACCTGATGATCGGTGGCTCTCCGTCGTTGACCGTCACCCCGACGGCGCCGGTGACCATCGGCGAGGTGCACTGGTACACGTATTTCCGGCTCAACTCGCCGGCCGCGGCCACCGACCCGTACCTCTATGACCTGGTCTTTCCTTCGGATGACCGGATCCCGGCGCGCTTCCCGGACCAGGTGCCGGCGACCAGTCTGGCCACCCTGGACGCTACCTACGCGGCCGAGGCGGGCCCGGCCCGGGTCGATACGTATCGAGCCTCGTTCCAGCCCTGGGAGATGTTCCCGATCCGCTTCGCCAGCTCGGTCGTCGCGCCGCTGCGCCGCACCGAGTTCGTCTCGGCGCTGCCCGACGTGAGCTGGATCGGCATCGCGATCGCCCGGCCCGACGAGGCCGACGGGGTGGCGC
This sequence comes from Actinoplanes sp. NPDC026619, assembly GCF_040638295.1. Lineage (NCBI taxonomy): Bacteria > Bacillati > Actinomycetota > Actinomycetes > Micromonosporales > Micromonosporaceae > Actinoplanes > Actinoplanes sp. NPDC026619. Next base: position 29,310 of record NZ_JBEZYA010000051.1, on the reverse strand, counting down.
AGTCCCCGCTCACGACCTACCGGCCGGGGCAGCGCGCCGCGGACCACTACTTCACCGCGCCGGCCGTGCCCGGAACCGACCGCGGCACCGTCCGGGCGCAGCCCTGCCCGGCCTGCCGCCAGGGCGACCAACTGCTGCTGAACCTCCAGCCGTGGACCGACGCCGGCGGCCACGCGGTGCGCATGAACAAGGGCGAAACAACCACGCGGGTGTACGCCGATGACGCGCTCGTCGCCACCGGAACCGTCCCGGCCGGCGCGATAACGATCCCGGCCGGCGCTTCCCGGCTGCGGCTGGAGCTGGACACCGCGCTGCCGGTGGACTGGATCACCACCGCCACCCGGGTGCAGACGGCCTGGAGCTGGCCGGCCGCCGAGCCCACCGGCACGTTGCCGGACGGGCGCACCTGCGCCGGCCCGGACGCCCCGTGCGCGTTCCAGCCGCTGCTGTTCGCCGAGTACGACGCCGGCGCCGACCTCACCAACGCGATACCCGCGGGAACGGCGGCACCGCTGACCGTGACGCTGCGGCATCAGGCCCTCGACCCGGCGCCGGCCGCCGACGACCTGACGCTCGAGGTGTCCGGCGATGACGGCGCCACCTGGACGCCGGTGCCCGCGACCGCGGCCGGCGGCGGCCGGTTCACCGCGACCGTGACCCCGGACGCCGGCTTCCTGTCGCTGCGCGTCCACGCCACCGACCCGCTCGGCGGGACCCTCGACCAGACCGTGGTGCGCGCCCTGCGCGTACTCGGTTGATGGGAAGGAAGTCATGCGTCTCCGTGCCATCCTGGCGGCACTCGTCGCCGTGGTTGCCGTTACCGCGGCCGCCTGGCCGTCCGCTGTCGCCTCCGCGCAACCGATCACCGTGGTCGACGCCTGCCCACTGGCTGCGCCGCCGAAGGCCACCTGCTTCGCCAAGGTGGTGCGCGGCGGCCCGGTCGGCACGCTCGCGGCGCCGACCGGGTTGAGCCCGGCCGACCTGGTCTCCGCCTACGCCGTCCCGGCGGGCGGCAGCGGTCAGGTGGTCGGCATCGTGGACGCGTTCGGCAACCCCAACCTGGAGGCCGACCTCGCCGTCTACCGCAGCACCTACGGCCTGCCCGCCTGCACCGTGGCCGCCGGCTGCCTGCGGATCGTCAACCAAGCCGGCGCCACGTCGCCGCTGCCCGCGGCGGACACCGGCTGGGCGCTGGAGACCTCGCTCGACGTGGACATGGCCTCGGCCGTCTGCCCGGCCTGCGGGATCCTGGTGGTGCAGGCCGACTCGGCCGGCTTCGACGACCTGGGCGCGGCGGTGGACACCGCGGTCCGGCTGGGCGCCGACGTGGTGTCCAACAGCTACGGCACCGGGGTGGAGTTCGCCGGCCAGGAGGCCTACGAGTCGCACTACATCCACCCGGGGCACCCGATCGTGGTCAGTTCCGGCGACATCGGCTACTCGGTGTCGTTCCCGGCCGCGTCCGCGCACGTGACCTCGGTCGGCGGGACGACCCTGACCCGAGCCGGCACCACCTGGGCGGAGACGGTCTGGAGCGGGACCGGGTCGGGCTGCTCGGCGTACATGGCCAAGCCGTCCTGGCAGACCGACGCGAACTGCCCGATGCGCATGCTCAACGACGTCGCCGCGGTCGCCGACCCGGCGACCGGGGTGGCGGTGTACGACACCTACCAGAGCACCGGCTGGCAGGTGGTCGGCGGCACCAGCGCCTCGGCGCCGATCATCGCGGCGATGTACGCGCTGACCGGCGCGGCCGACCTGATCGACGATGGCTCGGTGCCGTGGCGCAAGCACGGCGCCGGCGCATTCCGCGACGTCGTCGCCGGCACCAACGTCCCCGGCCCGAACGCGGCCACCTGCGGCGGCGACTACCTGTGCACCGGCGTCGCCGGCTACGACGGCCCGACCGGCTGGGGCAGCCCCACCGGCCTGACCGGCCTGACCCCCTAGGCGGCGGTCAGGCGGCGCCAGAACCGGTCGCGCCGGGGCGGGATGTCGATCTGGTCGATGTCCTCGATCCGGTAGTCGGCCGCCTGCTCGTCGATCACGGCCTGCAGGCGCGCCCGGAACACGGCGTCCTGCCGGGTCACCGCGCGCAGGGCATCGACACTGTCCACCCCGGCCGCGAGCAGAAGGGAGAGCGCGGCCGCGGTCAGCGGCTCGCCGCCGCTCCGGGAACGGAGCATGGCGAGCGCGGCGAGAGCCTGCCAGCGGCGGACCCGGGCGACCGTCACCTTGAGCTCCCGGGCGAGATCCTCCGGGTTCTCACGCAGCAACTCCGCGGGCGTCGCGACGTCCAGCTTGCGCAGCTCACCGGCGTGCGCGCGAAGCGGCGGCAGGTCGGCGAAGGCGACCGGCAGGGCGAGGCCGACGAGGTCCCGGTATCGGCGCCGGTCCGCCGGGGGCGCCGTCGTGCGGAAAACGTGGAACGACGGATCGTGCCGGGCCCAGTCGGTGAAGCCCGGCATCGCCGACACCGTCGCCAGATCGTCGAGCGCCATGCCCAGGCCGTCACCACCGCGGATGGCGTGCCAGCAGGCCCGCGTGTAGACCGCGGTCATCGTCGACAGGTGGTCCTCGTCGACCGCCGGAAGCTCTTCGTGGACATCGCCGGCGGCCATGATGCCCGGCGGAGGTAGCCGACCGCCGGACTCATGTCCTTGCAGAACTCCTCGAGCTCGCTGCTCTTGTGGCTCGTCTCCAGGATCAGGGCGGCTACCGCGTCGGCGCGCTCCCGGGCCGTACGCAAAGTCTCGTCGTTCTTCGATTTTTCCTGGGCCTCGAACAGGTAGCAGTTCATCCGGGCCACCGACGCGTTGAACAGGGCACGGATGAGGAGGGCGTCGAATCCGGGGGCCGGCCGCGGTTCGGCCAGGTTGATCTTCAGCCCGCGGGTCAGGATCGCGTCTATCCCGTCGGCGTAGGTCCGGGCCGCCTTCGTGTTCTCGGCCCGGCGCCCGTCGACGTGCAGCAGGGCGATCCGTGCGGCGAGGTTGCCGGGATCCGACTCGATCGCCCGGGCCAGGAAGGGGCGCTGGGTCTCCGGCGACCGGGCGGCCCGTTCCCCGATGACCTGCGCCGCCAGGCTGCGCCACCGGGTCACGCCGTTCAGGCCGAGCGTCAGGCACGCGTGCCGGTTCGCGAGCGTGACGAGCACGAACGAGGCCGCGCTGATGGCCCGCCGGGTCTCCCGGTCGGGGTCGGGCGCGAGGCGGAACACAGCCGCGTCCACGAGCCGGCCGTTGCGGGAGATCTCCACGGTCGTGGTCTCCTCGCCGGCGACCGTGACGGTCACGTGCCACGGCGTCGCCCGGGCCAGCGTCTGCAGCGCGCGGAACACCGCCTTGGCCAGGTCGCCCTGCGGGAGGACACTCAGCGCGTCGTCCGGCAGCGCCGTCACGTCGGCGCTGGTGGGAATGCTGAGCCCGGACGGCCGTTCCGAGCCGAGCTGCTGCAGCTGCGCGAGCACGTGGCTGGCCAGAGCCGCGCCGTCGTCGCCGCGGCCTTCGATGCGGACGCGCAGGGCCAGGCCACGGGCCATCGCGACGGCCCAGACCCCGGCCGCCGCGGCCGACGACGCCACGATCCAGAGATATATCCGCACCGGCGCGGGCATCGTCAGCCAGGGAGCGAGGACGGTCACCCACAGCGCCGCGGCGATCAGCGCTGTCATCCCGGCCGCGAAGACCGCCCGCCGCCAGGTCAGACCGGTTTCCTTGACCGTGTCCCACGCTCGACTGCGCGAGGTCACCACGGCGCTGGTCAGCCCACGCGCCGCGAGCAGGAGAACGGCCAGGACGGCCAGGAACGGCAGCCCCAGCCGGTACGCCGGGCGCACCCACGTCTCGAAGAAGGCATCCCAGCCGCGCGGTGGGGGAGCCGCCGCGAGGTACGCGAGCCCGCGAGCCGCGCACCCGTCGGTCGCCGACTCCCCGAGGCGAGCCCGGTACAACTCCGCCGCCGCGGTCGTCTTGCCGTCGAGGGTCAGCCGGTCCGCGGCCGCGATCACGCCGTCCGCGCCCGAACCATCGGTGCACAACTCGTAGCCGGCGGGCGGCGTCACGCTCGCCGGCGCGTCCGAGCAACCGGCGGCCGCCAGAAGAACGAGGAACAGCAATACGACCGGACCGGCTGCGCTCCGTGGCGCCATACCCGGTATCCAACCGCCGCCCCGGTGCCGTGTCACTCGGCCGACCGCCCGTCCGCGTCCACCTGATCGGCGGCGGCGGGCTCAGGACGGTGTGACGAGGCGGGTCTCGTAGGCGACGACCACGGCCTGGACCCGGTCGCGGAGGCCGAGTTTGGCCAGAACCCGGGCGACGTGCGTCTTCACGGTCGCCTCGGAGAGGAAGAGCCGGCCGGCGATCTCGACGTTGCTCAGGCCCTGCGCGACCAGGGTCATCACCTCACGTTCGCGAGGGGTCAGGGCGGCCAGGTCGCGGTGCAGCGGCGATTCCCGGGGGCCGGGTGTGGTGAAGCGTTCGACCAGGCGGCGGGTGATGCTCGGGGCGAGCAGGGCGTCGCCGTCGCGGACGATCCGGACCGCGGCGACCAGATATTCCGGGGTGACGTCCTTGAGCAGGAAGCCGCTGGCGCCCATGCCGAGGGCCGCGTAGACGTAGTTGTCCAGGTCGAACGTGGTCAGCATGATGACGCGGGGCGGTTCGTCGCCGGCCAGGATGCGGCGGGTGGCCTCGATGCCGTCCATGGTCGGCATCCGGATGTCCATCAGCACCACGTCGGGACCGGTGCGCCGGACCGCTTCGACCGCGTCGGCGCCGTTCTCGGCCTCGCCGACCACGTCCATGCCGTCCGCCGTCAGGATCATCCGGAAGCCGGCGCGCACGAGCGCCTGGTCGTCGGCGATCACGACCCGCAGCGGCACCGCGTTCATCGGCTCTCCAGGGGAAGGTGGGCCTGCACGCGGTAGCCGCCGGTGAGCCGGGCGGCGGCCTGCAGGGTGCCGCCGTAGACGGCGATGCGTTCGCGCAGGCCGGCCAGGCCGCGGCCGGTGGACGTGGCCGACTCTCGCGTCGGCCGGCCGCCGGTGTCGGTGACGGTGATGCGCAGCTCGTCGGGCAGGTAGGTGACGTCGACCGTGGCGCGGGCGCCGGAGGCATGCTTCACGGTGTTGGTCAGCGCTTCCTGCACGACGCGGTAGGCGGCCAGCTCCAGGCCGGCCGGCAACGGGAACCGGTCGCCGCCGGTGGTGACGGTGACGTCGATGCCGGCGTCGCGGACCCGGTCGATCAGTGGCGGCAGCTGGGCCAGGCCGGGCTGCGGGGTGAGCTCGTCCTCGTCGTCCGCCGCGGCCAGCAGGCCCATGACGCCGCGCAGCTCGCCGAGAGCCGCGCGGCCGCCCTCCTCGACCGACAGCAGGGCGTCGCGGGCGGCCTCGGGCGCGTTGTCGAGGACCTTGCGGGCGGCGCCGGCCTGGATGACCATCATGGACACGTTGTGGGTGACGATGTCGTGCAGCTCGCGGGCGATCCGGGCGCGTTCCTGGCGGGTGGCCTCGCGCAGCTCGTCGGCCCGTTCGTGGCGCAGCCGGTCGGCCCGCTGGCGCCAGGTGCGCATGCCGTTGACGGCCAGCCCGATCGGCAGCAGCACCAGGAACGGCACCCAGCCGACCGGCACGATCGGCACGGCCAGATCGGGGAACGAGCTGTACAGCAACGCCGCCAGCGGCAGCGCGGCCAGGGCCCACAACCGATAGGGGCTGTACGCGGCGGCGGTGTACCCGGCGATCACGCAGGCGTAGAACGAGACCCGCAGGATGTCGGTGCTCGGTTCCACGCCGCGCAGCGACAGCACCGTGATGCCGACGATGACCGCGAGGGTGGCCAGCGGATAGCGGCGCCGCAGCAGCAGCGGGAGGATCACGGCGATGGCGATCCAGCCCGGCCCCTGCGAGTTGTGCCGGTCGAAGTGGAACGGATCAACCGGGTCCACCGGCTCCGGCGGGGCCGGCCCGCCACCGCCGGGCAGTAGCGGAGCCTCCGGCAGGTCGGGCATGGGCGGGAGAGGGACGAGGTGCACCAGTGTCGCGTCGCTGGTGGTGTCGAACAGGTGCTCGGTGATGTCGGTGCCGCTGAGCGCCACCGCGACGAACACCGCGACCAGCAGCGCGTCGAAGGCCCAGTTGCGCCGGGTCATCCGTGGCTGCGGGCCGGAGCGGCGCAGCGCCCGCGCGATCACCGGCAGCGCCCGGAAACGGCGCCATCGGGAGAGCGGCGGGTCAGCGGTCACCGGCACATTGTGTACAGGGCCGCAAACCGCGCGCATCCATCGCTGGACTACGCCGCAAGGATGACCCCGGCCCAGGAATGGCTCTCACGGGCGACGACCGGAGTACCCCGGCATCCATAGCGTCCCTGACCATGATTGACGTCGTAGATGTGAGCCGCCGCTACGAGGGTGACCAGGCCGCCCTTGACCACCTGAGCCTGCACGTCGCCGAGGGTGAATGCCTGGCGCTGCTCGGCCCGTCGGGCAGCGGGAAGTCGACCCTGCTCAACCTGATCGCCGGCCTCGACCGCCCGACCGAGGGCACCGTCACCGTCGGCGGCACCCGGGTGGACCGGCTGGGCGAGGCCGCCGCCGCCCGGTACCGCCGCGCCACCATCGGCCTGGTCTTCCAGTTCTTCAACCTGCTCGACGACCTGACCGTCACCGACAACGTGCTGCTGCCCGCGCAGATCGCCGGCCGGCCGGGCGCCGAGTCGCGCCGGCGGGCGGCCGAGCTGCTCGGGACGCTCGGCATCGACCGGCACGCCGACGCCTACCCCGGCCGTCTCTCCGGTGGCGAGCGGCAGCGGGTCGCGGTCGCGCGGGCGCTGATGAACCGGCCGTCGCTGCTGCTGGCCGACGAGCCGACCGGCGCGCTCGACACCGCGTCCGGCGCCGAGGTGCGCAAACTGCTGATCGACCTGCACGCCGAAGGCCAGACGATCGTCCTGGTCACCCACGACGAGGTCCTCGCCGCCGCGGTCGCCACCCGTACCGTTCGTCTCGTCGACGGCCAGGTGTCGGTCCGATGAGTGCGATCCGGACCGTCGTGCGCGGCGCGCAGCGGCGCCGCGTCTCCACCGTCGTGATCGTCGCGGCGACCGCGATGGCGGTCACCGCGACCGTCCTCGCCGGCCTGCTGCTGGCCGCGTCGTCGGCGCCGTTCGCCAACGCGTTCGCCGCTCAGCACGGCGCGCACCTGACCGCCTTCTTCGACTCCGCGACGACGACCAGGGAGCAGGCCGCGGCCACCGCGTCGCAGGCCGGGCAGGCGACCGGCCCGTTCCCGGTGGCGATGGTCGTCGCGAAACCGGAGCAGGCCCCGGGCCCCGGCCTCCCGCCGATCAAGGTCGTCGGCCGGGCCGACCCGGGCAAGGACGCGATCGACCAGGTCACCCTGCTGAGCGGGCGCTGGGCGCGCACCACCAGCGAGATCGTGATCGCCCGGACCAACGTGCGGATGCCCGCCGGAACGACCCTGACGCTGGCGAACGGGTCGAAGCTGACGGTCGTCGGGGAGGCCCGGTCGATCAGCCAGACCGCGCAGGGCTGGATGACCCCCGAGGGGACCGTCGCGCTGGGGCAGACCGGCTGGCAGATGCTCTACCGCTACGCCGACGCCGGCACCGAGGCCGCGATGACCGCCCACCAGAGCGCGCTCGGCGCGGGCGCACAGACGCAGTCCTGGCTGGGCGTCCGCGCCGACGCCGCGCACCGCACCCAGCTGTACGTTCCCCTGCTCAGCGCGTTCGGGCTGATCGGCCTGGCCCTGGCCGCCCTGGTCATCGGCAACGTCACCGCGGGCACCATCGCCTCGGCCACCCGCCGGATCGGCGTGATGAAGGCGCTCGGCCTGACCCCGTCGCAGGTGGTGCGGGCCTGCCTGGCCCAGGCCCTGATCCCCGGCCTGATCGGAGCGGTCCTCGGCATCGTCGCCGGCGACTTCCTCGCGCTGCCGCTGACCGCGGACGTCGCCGACCTGTTCGGCACCGTCCCGATGTCGGTCACGCCCTGGGTCGACGCCGCCGCGATCATCGCCGCGGTGCTGGTCATTGCCGCGACCGCGGCGCCGGCCGCCTGGCGAGCAGCCCGATTGCGTACGGTCGACGCGCTCGCCGTCGGCCGTACCCCGAGCCACGGCCGGGGCCGCCTGGCCGCCCGCCTGGCCGGCCGGGCGCGACTGCCGAGGCCGCTCAGCCTGGGTCTCGCCCAGCCGTTCACCCGGCCGGCCCGGCTGCTGGCCATGCTGCTGACGATCGGGCTCGGCACGGCGGCGGCGACGTTCGCCATCGGCCTGGCCGTCTCGCTGCGACACGTCCAGGCCGCCGACCAGAAACCCCAGACCTCGGCCGACGTGCTCGTCGGGCCCGCCATGGACCCGGCCGCGGACCCGGTGGACCCGCACGCCGTCATCGTCGCCACGCCGGGAACCGGCAGCTACTACGGCCGTGGCCCGGCCGACATCACCGTCGACGGCCTGCGGGAGCCGGCGCAAGGCATCGTCACCACCGGGGACGCCCGGGCGGCCGGGTACGACATGCTCGCCGGCCGCTGGTACGCCGGACCGGGCGAGGCGGTGGTCACGACCGGCCTGCTCACCGCGACCGGCAAGCACCTCGGCGACACGCTCACCGGGGCCGGCCACGGACCGCTCACCGTGGTCGGCGAGGTCTTCGACGGCAGCGCCAACAGCCACCTCTACACCGACGCCGCCAGCATGCCCGGCCCGCAGGCGGACTTCGAGTGGTACATCAAGCTCAAGCCCGGCACCGATATCAACGCCTACCTCAAGGCGCTGGACAGTCAGCGGGTCCACGCCGAGGCCACCCATGCCGAGGGCGCCGACGGCACGCTGGTCGTGCTCGACTCGCTCACCGCCCTGCTCACCGCGCTCCTGGTGTCGGTGGCGGCGCTCGGCGTGCTCAACGCGGTGGTGCTCGACTCGCGCGACCGGGTGCACGACATCGGCGTACACAAGTCTGTTGGTATGACGCCGAAGCAGACCGCCGTGATGGTCATCGCCTCCGTCGGCATCCCCGGCCTGATCGGCGGCGCAGCCGGCGTCCCGGCCGGATACCTGCTGCACCACTGGGCGGTGCCGGCGATGGCGCAGGGGGCCGGCATCCGGCTACCGCAGACATCCATCGACGTGTACGCCCCGGGCCTGCTCGTCGTGCTCGCCCTGGCCGGCCTGGCCCTCGCTGCCGCCGGCGCCCTGCTGCCGGCCGGCTGGGCCGCCCGAACCCGGACGGCGGTGGCGCTGCGCACCGAATGAGGACTCCGGAGGTGACGGCCCGGCACCCCGCAGAGGGCGCCGGTCCGTCCAAGGTGGCGGTGGCCGGTCCGTGACCGGTGCTCAGGGCGCGTCGAGCTCGGCCGGGAACGAGTAGCCGTTGGCGTTGACCAGGTGGTAGCCGCCGGCCGGGGACGCCTCGATGCGCCAGCGCGCGGCCGGGCCGGGACGGCCCAGGACGAGCCGGCCGGCGGCAACCGCCAGCGGCCGGCTCGTCGCCGTGTTGACCACCTGGTAGTAGCCGTCGGCGACGTGCTCAAAGCGCCACTGCCGGCAGCCGGCGGGCTGATGCGGCCGGTACGCGACCGTGGCGCCGCACGCGTCGAGGGCGAGCCGGCCGGTCGTGTCCGCGAGCAGCACGTCGCCGACCGGCTGGAGCCGGAACTGCTGGCACGCCGCGCCGGTCTCGGCCGCCGTCTGCACCGGTGTGCCGGCGCCGCCGCACCCGGCGCCCTGCAGCACCCGGCCCGCCAGCTTGCTCCGGATCACCGACCAGCCGTCCGCCGCCGGGGCGAACTGGAACAGCTGGCAGTCGTTGTTCAGCCAGCCCCACTGCGCCACCCGCGCGCCGTCGGCGTTGACGCATGCCGCGACCTCGGCGACCTTGTTGCTGAAGCGGTTGCCCAGGCTCACCTGCCCGGCGCCGCGCTCGTCCGGCCGCCACTGCCGGCAGGGGTCGCCGGCGGCCGGGGCGGCGAGCTGGATGTCGGCGCCCTCGTAGCCGCAGGACGGGTTGGCCACCACGCTGCCGTCGACGCGGTTCACCAGGGTCACGTACGCCGGGCCGTGGCCGATCCCGCGGTTGCCGGACAGCGGATCACCCAGCGCCGGCCACCCGTCCACCCACCGGATCGGGCGGACCGAGAGCTTGGGCAGGCCGTTGTCGTCGAGGTCGTAGTAGTGGTGGACGTAGCGGTCGCCGAACACGTCGCCGCCGCCGGGGCCGCGGAACTCGTGATAACCCCGGAGCAGCTCGGTGCCGCCGCCGGCGAGCATCGCCACCCCGGCCCGGTCGACGTAGGGCCCGGTCACGCTGGTGGCGCGGCCGACCACCACCCGGTAGTCGCTGTCGACGCCGCGACAGCAGAAGTCCAGGCTCGCGAACAGGTAGTACCAGCCGCCGTGCCGGGTGATCGACGCGCCCTCGATCGAGGCGCCGCCGCGCGAGGCGAGCGGGTAGAGCGCCGTGTCGTCGCCGGACAGCATCCCGGTCGTCCGGTCGAGGCGGCGCATCTTGATCCCGTCCCAGAACGACCCGAACGCCAGCCAGGCCCGGCCGCCGGCATCGAGGACCAGCTCCGGGTCGATGGCGTTGAAGTTGTCCGCCGGACCCGACCGCAGCACCATGCCGTGATCGACCCAGCGGTAGGCCGGGCTCGCCGGGTCGAGCGTCACGTTGGTCGCCAGGCCGATCACCGAGTTGTTGGTGCCGAACGACGAGGCCGAGTAATAGAGGTGGTAGACGCCGGCGAAGAAGCTGATGTCCGGCGCCCAGAAGTCCGGCGGGGTCGTGCCGAGCTGCGCGGTGACCCAGTCGGGCGCGGTCGCGAAGACCGGCCCGAGGTCGCTCCAGTGCAGCAGGTCGGTCGAGCGGCGCATCGGCAGATAGGTGCGGGTCGCGGAGTCGCCGGTGATGAAGCTGTAGTAGAACCGCCCCTGCTGGATGACGGTCGGGTCGTGGGCGATCGGGTCGCCCGGCGGCGCTGCCACAGCCGTTCCCGCCGGGACCATGCCGAACGACGCGACGAGCAGCAACAGGACAGCGAGCATGCGTCGCGCGGCGATCGTCATGTACGCATCGTCGTCGATGACTCACGGCCCCGCCAGCAACCGTTCGGGCAACGGTCAGCGCCGACGCCGGACCGCTACTGCCACGGCGGCGACCAGGGCCAGGGCCACGACGAGCGCCACCCACCACCAGAAATGGGGGCTGCCGGCGGCGGCGTTCCCGCCCGAGTAGACGCCGGGGCGCGGCGTCGTCCGGGCCGGCTGCAGCACGATCCCGGCGCGGCCGTGCCCGAAAGCGGGCGAGGGCCCGAAGCCACCCGGCCCCGGAGTGTCACGCAACCACATGTCACACCTCCACATCAGCCGCCCAGATCGAGCGAGCCCTGGTAATGCCCGGCAGCCCAGGCGCGGACGACGACCGGGCCGGTCAGCAGCAGGCCGATCGCGGCGGGCTGGCCGTCGCTCGCCGGGAACGTGCTGGTGAGCCTGGCGTTGGCCGGCGGGTCGACGGTCACCAGCGCGCCGGCGTCGCAGGAGTCGCTGGTCCGGACGTACTGGACGCCGGCGGGGGAGCCGGCGACCGCGGTCGCCACCGGCAGGACCGGCGCCGGCGGCATCGGCGGCTCCGGCGTGGTGGCCCGCAGGTTCTGCACGACCGGCTGCATCGCGCCGGTCGCCACGCTCGTGCCGCACACCGTCACCTGGTGCGGGGTCCGCGCCGGCTGCGGGCTGGCGCAGCCGGCGACCAGCGCCAGCAGCGCGGCGATGCCGGCCGGGCCGATGAAGGCCCGGCCGGCTCGTGTTGAGGGCGTGATCAGCACGTCTCCGAGCTGCCTCGCTGGACGAATGTCACGGTGAAATCGGTGCCGTCGGCCGCGATGGCGCCCGGTCGGGCGAGGGTCGCGCTGCCGCTGCACGAGGTCATCGAGATCGCGGACGGACTGTTGTCGGCGGCGCCCGGATAGCTGAGGTTCGTGTCCTCCCAGGAGCTGCCCTGCGCGGCGATCGCCACCGTGACCGGCACCGAGCCGAAGTTGGCCAGCGCCGGATACTTGCCGTTCACCTGGGTGCGCTCGACGATCCACTCGGCGGTCGAACCCGTACCGGTGAAGGCGGTGGTGGTGTATTCGTACCCGTACACGCCGGTGTTGGTCGTGATGTTGTCGACCTCGAAGTAGGCGAGGCCGTCCGGCGGTTCGTACTCGATGAACGACTCGATCGCGTCACCCGCGGAGACCGTCAGGTTGGTGATCTCCTGCTGCGCCTCTTCGGGAACCACCTCGTACCAGGGGTAGTAGTCGTGCGTACATACCGACAGGACGCACGAGACGTCCTGCTCGGTGCCGTCCTGGACGAGCGAGTCGGCGGCGCTGTAGCCCTGCCCGATGCCGGGCCAGACCGACGAGTACGCCGAGCTGTTGGCCGCGGTCGACACGGATGGAACGTTCCAGGCCATGAACGCCCCGATGAAGTTGCCACGGCTCGAACTCTGATACCCCGACCAGTTCGCCGAGGTGGCGGCGGTGGCCGAGGCCTTGATCGGGGTGGCCGGCCCGCGCTGGTGGCCGGGCTTGCAGGTGACCGCGGTGAGGTAGTGGATGTGGTGCCCGGCGAGCTTGGCCAGTTGCTGGTGGAGCGGCGCGGCGACGCCGTCCGGGTGGTGCGAGGCCAGCAGCTCGTCGGGGTGCGCGGCGAAATAGTCGGCGGAACGGTTGGGCGTCAGCAGCCGCATCGAGGACGGACAACCGCTGGTGTTGGTGGACGCCGACCAGGCCGGTGAATCGGTCTGTGCCGGCGCTGCCTGGGCCGGCGCGGAAGCCGCGGAGAACAGCAGCAACGCACCACCAACGGCGATCGAGAGCTTCCAGTTTGTCACGCGAGACCCCCATGGAATCGTGACTCGGGTTACTGGTGATAGCTATCCATCGCACCGTAAGTCCACTGTCCGAAGAGGAACCTCGGAGTTCGGTAAGAGTTGATCTACTTCGATCGATGTCACCGTTCGGCCGGCGTGAGTCAGGCGGGCAGGCCCAGCTGTTCGATGCGGCGGATCTCGCTTGCCTGTTCGACGGCCATCTCGCCGGCCACCTCGCGCAGTTTCTCGTCGGTTCCGCCGGTCAGGACGTCGCTTGCCATCTGGACGGCGCCGCGGTGGTGGGCGGTCATCATGGTCGCGAACCGGCGGTCGAAGGCCGATCCTTTCAGGCCGGCCAGGGTGGTCATGTCGGCGGCGCTCTGCATGCCCGGCATGGCGGCGTGGTCGTGCGCCGGGTCGCTCTTGGGGAGTTTGCGCAGTCGCAGCCAGCCGCGCATCCAGGCCACCTCGGGGGCCTGGGCCGCGCCGATCCGGGCGGCGAGCGCGCGCAGCTGATCGTCGGCGGCCCGGTCGGGGGCCAGTGCGGCCATCGCGATCGCCTGTTCGTGGTGCCCGATCATCATCTGCACGAACGTGGTGTCGATCGTGTTGTAGGTCGACCCGTCCGGCGCCGCGACCCGGTCGGAGTCGCTCACCCGAGCCGACTCGCCCGGCCGGCCGGGTAACACGACGCGTACGGCCGGGCTCTTTTCCGCAGCTGAGGCCCGCGGCGCCGCCGCCGAATCGCCCGAGCCGCCCCGTGCCGCGAACGCCAGGCCGGCGGCCGCCACGATGGCGAGTCCGGCGGTAAGCATCGATGATCTTCTAATCACTCCGCTACTGTACCGACTTAAGCGAATACTTACTGTTACTCGGAAGGAGCTGTATGAAGCACACCGCCTCACGAGGGTGGCTGCTCACCGGCGCCACCCTGCTCGTCGCGGCGCTGCTGTCGGCGCCGGCCAGCGGAGCCACCTCCGCCATCCCCGGTGTCGACGAGATCGTCAGCAGTCCGAACCTGACCCAGGTCGCCCACCTCGACAAGACCGGCCCGTTCGCCACCTCCACCAACTCGGACTGGGCGTTCCAGGGCCATTACGCATACGGCGGGAACTACAACGGATTCGCCGTCTACGACATCAGCAACCCGAAGGCGCCGACCGTCGCCACCCAGGTGCTCTGCCCCGGCTCGCAGAACGACATCTCGATCAGCGGCCACCTGCTCTTCCTCGGCACCGACTCGCAGCGCTCCAACGACTCCTGCGACAACGTGGCCTCGACCACGGCCGTGCCCGGCGAGCGCTGGGAAGGCATCAAGATCTTCGACATCACCGACCCGCTGACACCGCGGTACCTGAAGTCGATCAAGACGGACTGCGGTTCGCACACCCAGACGCTGGTGCCCGGCAAACGGCACGACCCCAACCTCTACCTGTACATCTCGTCGTACAACCTGGCCGGCGTCGACCAGCCGAACTGCGCGCTCCCGCACGACAAGATCTCGATCATCCAGGTGCCCCGGCGCAACCCGGTTGCCGCCACGGTGGTCGCCGCGCCCGTGTTGTTCCCGGACGGCGGTTACGGCGGCGGCACCGGTCAATCACCGACGACCGGCTGCCACGACATCACTGTGTACGCCGACAAGGACCTCGCCGCCGGCGCGTGCATGGGCGACGGCGTGCTGTTCGACATCTCCAAGCGCACGGCGCCGCGGGTGATCACCTCGGTCCGCGACACCGTCAACTTCTCGTTCTGGCACTCCGCCACGTTCAACAACAGCGGCACGAAGGTGGTCTTCACCGACGAGCTGGGCGGCGGCGGGGCGGCGACCTGCAACCCGACGATCGGGCCGGACCGTGGCGCCGACGCCGTCTATGACATCGTTCGGGGAAAGCTCGTCTTCGGCAGCTACTTCAAGATCCCGCGGACGAACGCCGACACCGAGAACTGCGTGGCGCACAACGGCTCGCTGATCCCGGTGCCGGGCCGCGACATCATGGTGCAGGCGTGGTACCAGGGCGGCATCTCGGTCTGGGACTTCACCAACTCGCGGCACCCGCGCGAGCTCGCCTACTGGGAGCGCGGCCCGATCTCGGCGACCGAGTTCATCGGCGGCGGTTCCTGGTCGGCGTACTGGTACAACGGCTTCATCTACTCCAACGACATCGCCAAGGGCGTCGACGTGCTCGAGCTCAAGGACCCGCGCACGGCGGTCGCCAAGCTCTTCCGCACGGACGTCTTCAACGCCCAGACCCAGGACAATTTCCTGCGCTGGTAACAAGGTCAAGACCAAGGCCCGGCTTCCGTACGCGGAGGCCGGGCCTCCGTCTGCGCGGGAGTGCCGGCCGCATTGGTGTCGGGTGCAGGACCGGGACCCTCGACCTATTGATTGCGCTCAGTATTATCACTGTGACCCTGGGTTAGGAGCTGGTGCTCCGTCTGCCGGTAGAGGAGATGCGGAGGCGAGAGTCAGGAGACTCAGTCATGAAAAGACGATTCAGATCGCTGCTCTGGCCGGGAGTGGCGATGATGCTGGCCGTGGTTCTGACGCCGGCGACCGCAGTGGCGGGCGGTCCGGCGGCGTCGGCGGTTGAACCCGTGCGGGCATCTTTCGGTTCGTCGACATTCGACATGTCCCGCGGCTGGGGCGCGGCGAACGCGTGCGTGGTGTATTCGCGCACTCGAGTGGCGTGTTACGCCAGCAACCAGCAGGCGGATGCGGCGCTCGGCTATTCGGCGGCAGCCGATCCCTTGTCCACCAGTGCGCTGGCGCCGCCGTCGTGCACCAGCGGCTGGCTCTGTCTTTACGCCGATGTCAACGGCGGCGGCCGCCGGCTTCAGTTCCGAGACGAATATTGGAATTACCTGTCGGCCTACGGATTCGACCGGCAGACGTCGTCGTGGCGTAACAACCAGGGCACCAGCGATGCCGGTTACCTGTCGCTGTACAACCTGAGCACGCCTTACCTGTGCGGGGCCAACGCGTACGCGGTGAGCATGGGCACCTACAACGATCAGGCCTACGCCGTGTGGGGCTGAGTCGAGTGAGCGGGGCGGCGTGTTCCGAACGCCGCCCCGCGGCACGCTGATCAGGGGAACTCCGGGATGCGTTCGGCGACCCGGTAGGTGCGGTAGCCGATCACCGCGGGCCGGTGCACCCCGAGGGCGGTGGCGCCGGCGACGAGGATCTGCTCGGTGGCGAGGACGCGACCGGTGACGGTGTCGATCACCAACACGTGGGTGATCTCGGCGCCGGCGTCGCTCGTGGTGACGGTGAAGGCCGCGCCGCTTCGCCCGGCCCGGTCGGTGGTGAGGCCGGCGAACGCCGGCGGCCGGCCGAGCGAGGACAGCACCCGGAGCAGCGCGCTGAGTTCGCCGCCGGTCAGCGCACGTTCGCTCAGCAGGTCAGCGGCGCCGGTGAGGACGGCGCTGTCGCTGGGCGTGGACCGGCTGAGCCAGGCGGCCAGCCGGGCCGGATCGGCGGGCGGCCGCGTCCGCTCGGCGAAGGCGGTGACGAAAGCCTGCGGGGGATAGTCGCCGCTCTCCCGGCCACCCCGCGGCGACCCGGCGTCTTCCCATGTCTGCCGGTCGGCAGCGGTCGGGAACTGCGGTGACAGATAGGTGTCGACGGTGCGGGCCCGGTCGTCGGGCGCGCGCCAGAGCTCGTGCCGGGCCGGGATCACCGCGGAGTTGACCTGCTGACCGTCGATGATGCTGTTGAGGTCCCACTGCTCGATGACCAGATGATCGACGCCGGGAGCATCGTCGCCGTTGCCGGCGGCGATCCGGGCGAGCCCGGCCAAGGTGAACGAGCCGGTCGTGGCCGGCGTGATCGCCAGCGGGGCCGGGGTCGCCGCGTAGGCGGGCTGCGATCGCCAGGACTCGATGCCGATCAGGCCGGCGGTGGCCACGATGACGGCGGCGACACCGCCGGCCAGCCCGACGACCAGGCGCCGGCGGTGGTTGCCCCGGCGGGTGCGGGCGCGGGCTCGTGTTTGCGCCCGCGTGTAGAGGACGTCGAAGCGCACTCGCGTCAGTGGCTCGGCGGGCCCGGGCCCGGCCGCCGGTGGCGGGACGCCGAGGAAGGCGTCGAGGTAGGCGAGGTCCTCGGCGACCTGCGGATCGGCGTCGAGCCGGTCGTAGCAGTCATGCACTGAAGATCTCCCCCTCGCGGAGCGCGATGACACCGCGCGCGAAGTCGGTGAACGCCCGCGCGTTGAGGCCACGCAGCCGGCCGCCGGCGCGAACCACCGCCACCTTCCGGCGTAGCTCACCCCACAGCCGCTCGGCCTTCTTCGGGTTGACGTCGAGGGCTGCGGCCGCCTGGCCCGCGCTCAGGCCGTAGAGGCTGCGCAGGGTCAGCAGGCTCCGCCAGGGCTCCGGCAACAGGGCGAAGAGCTGCTCGAGGTGCCGGCGGACGAGGCCGTCGGTGATCTCGTCGTCGACCGGGTAGGACTGCTCGAAATCGTCCGGGAGCGCGCTCAGCCGCTCTCGCGACGCCTTGCTCCGGAGGTTGCGCACATGGTTCTTGGTGATCTCGGTGAGGAAGCCGGGCCAGTTGACGACCTCGGCGATGACGGCCTTCTTGCGGTCGATGAGGTCCATCACCACGATCATCACCTCGTTGACGACGTCGTCCTTGTCGACGTCATATAGGCGCGCCTTGTCCAACTGCCAGCGCGCGACCCGGTGCAGGAAGCCCTCGTGCTGCACGAAGAGCGCATGTAACTCGTCACCCTGATCCACCTCATCCCTCCACCTGGATTGGGTTCGCGGATCGGCGATTGCCGGGACAACGACGCGGGATTTTCCCGTGGTTTCGCCGAACGGGTGAACGGATCCCGCGTCTTCGAAGATTTTCTTGCGGCATGTGCGGAGTTTCGGCCGGGCAGCAACCCATACCTATCGAGGCGGTGCATCGGGGGAGTGCCGCTCCACGTTGCCCCTGCGGAACAGCGCTGAAGGACCGATGACGCTTCTACACGCGACCAACGGCACCGCCGACGTCCCGGTCGGCGGCACGTCCGGGCACGATACTTCATCCGCCCCGCCGCCATGCCCGGCCTCGGCGCCCCCGGCCGGCGCGGCGGCGGGCCAGCCTGAGCGACCGGCCGCCGGCGTCATCGGCTACCGGCTCGGCGGCCGCACCGGGCCTGGCGCAGCTCCTCGTGACCAGTGTACTAGTGACTAGCGGTCATTGGTCAATAGGGATGGAATACTTGTCGAAACAAGTAAGTTTGATCCGTGGTGCGGACTTCGGTGGTGGTCATCGGGGGTGGTCAGGCCGGGTTGTCGGCCGGCTATCACCTCAAGCGGCGTGGGTTCGACGGTGACTTCGTCATTCTCGATGCGGCCTCGGGCGCGGGCGGGGCGTGGCGGGAGCGCTGGGAGTCGCTGCGGATGGCGACGGTCAACGGGATCTTCGATCTGCCCGGGTTCGCCAAGCCGCCGCTCGATCCCAGCGAGGCCAGCCGCACCGCGGTGCCCCGCTATTTCGCGGACTTCGAGCGCCAGGCCGGGCTGCCGATTGTGCGCCCGGTGCGCGTCACCGCCGTACGGCCGGGGCCTGATCTTGATCTGATCGTCGAGACCGACCACGGGACCTGGGTCACCCGGGCGGTCATCAACGCGACCGGCACCTGGACCAATCCGGTGCGCCCGCACTACCCGGGGCAGGAGACGTTCGCCGGCCTGCAGCTGCACACCCGCGACTACGAGTCGGCGGAGCGGTTCGCCGGCCTGCGGGTCGCGGTCGTCGGCGGCGGGATCTCGGCGGTCCAGCAGCTCGAGGAGATCTCCCGGGTCGCCACCACGCTCTGGTACACCCGTCGCAAGCCGGTCTTCCGGGACGGCGCCTTCGAGCCGGAGGTGGCCGGCCGCGAGACCATCGCGAAGGTCATGGCCGACATCGAGGCGGGGCGGCCCACCGGCAGCGTCGTCTCCTACACCGGGCTGGCCTGGACGCCCTACGCCCTCGCCGCCCAGCGCCGGGGTGCTCTCGAGCGCCACCCGATGTTCACCGCGATCGAGCCCTACGGCGTGCGGGAGGCGGACGGCTCGTTCACGTCGGTGGACGCGATCCTGTGGGCGACCGGGTTCAAGGCCGCACTCGCTCACCTGGACCCGCTGGGCCTGCGCAACTCCCACGGCGGCATCCGGATGGCCGGCACCCGGGTCGCCGCCGACCCGCGGGTCCACCTGATCGGTTTCGGTCCGTCGCAGTCGACCGTCGGCGCCAACCGGGCCGGCCGGGAGGCGGTCGGCGCCCTGGTCAAATATCTCAGCGGTCAGCTGGATCCGCGGACTTCCAGCGTGGTCGGCAGCCGCGCGGCCGGCGGGAGCGCGGGATCGAGCAGATGACGGACCGCCGCCGCGGCTTCGTCCTCGACCGGCATGTAGACCGAGGACAGATCGGCCGCCTCGGCCAGGGCGCTGCCGTCAAAACCGACCACCGCGATGTCGTACGGCACCTGGCGCCCCGCCTCCCGCAAGGCCTGCAGCACCCCCATCGCGGTGACGTCGCAGGACGCGAACACCGCGTCCAGCCGCGGCTCGCGGGCGAGGAGCTCCCTGGTCGCCGCGTAGGCCCGGGCGCGGGTGAAATCGCCGTCGACGGCCACCACTGATCGCGCCGCGCCGTTCATCACCCGGAGGAACCCGGCTTTTCGCTCCTGAGCGCACGGCGTGGGCGGCCCGAAGACCGCGCCGATCCGTTGCCGGCCGGTGCTCACCAGGTGATGCGCGGCCTGGTAACCGCCGTTGTCGTTGTCGGGCGCCACGAACGTGACGCCGGGCGCGGACCGGCCCAGCGAGACCGTGCGGGCACGCCGCGAGTACGCCGCGCCGGCCGCGCCGGGCACGTTGATCAGCAGCCGGCCGAACGGGGGATCGTCGTCCTCGGCCGGCAGCGCCCCGACCCGGCGGACCTCGAGCGCGATGCCCTGGTCGCCGAGCGCCCGCAGCGCGCCGGTCATCACCCGGCCGTAGAACGGCTTGACGGCCAGCGCATCCGGGTCGGGGTCGACGATCAGGACCTCGATCCGCTCCCGCCGGCCGGCGCTGGTCCGGCCGCTCGCCAGCGCCCGAGCCACCCCATGGGGCTCGAAGCCGAGCTCCACCGCGACGTCGCGGACCCGATCGCGCACGGCGTCGGAAACCCCGTACGCCCCGTTGATCGCCCGTGACGCCGCCGAGCGCGAGACGCCCGCTTCGCGCGCCACATCGGCGAGCGTCGCTCGTCGCCTGTCCATGATGGCCACCATATCCGCCTGGGCGGATTCTCCGGGGTCGCCGGCGGTTTGCCGGTCAGTTGCCGCCGCGTTGCCTGTTTCGGGCCGAGGAGCGCACCGAGACTCGTTGATACGCCGGCAAGACCCGAACCATCATGGGGGACCGATGAGGAAACGTACGATCTGGGCGCTGTTCATGACGTTGTTGACGGCGGTGGCCGCCCTGGCCGTCGCGCCGGCACCGGCGTTCGCCAGCTATTACACGACCACCGTGAGCGTGATGACGCCGCCCGGCTACCCGCCGAAAATGAACATCGACATCCTCAACGGGGCAACCGGGAACCGCGGAATGGCCCAGCTGTGGAGCCCCAACGGCAACAACCAGCAGCGCTGGAATATCGTCTATTTCGGCATTTACACCACGCCCAGCCTGGCCGAGTACAAGCTGTATTCGCTGAAGCGGACCAACCTCGATCAATGTCTCGACAAGTCCATGGACCGGGGAAACGTGAACGGCGCGGCCGTCTACCAGTACGACTGCGCAGCGGGCCAGACACACAACCAATTGTGGTATTTCGTGCCGGCCGCCGGCACCAATTACGGTGAACTGCGGAACCGCGAGGACGGCCGTTGCCTGGACGTCCGGGATTACGACTACTTCAACGGCGCGCCTCTGCAGGTCTGGGATTGCTCGGGGGCCTGGAATCAACTCTGGAACATCCTGCCCTGATCCCGTCGGCCGGGCCCGATCGCTCGGGCCCGGCCGCGTCGGCTCTGGTCGGTGCTAGGGGAAGTTGACCAGGTAGGAGTTGTTGTAGCTGGCGTTTGCCGCCGCGCCGGTGTTGTTGATGATGTGGGCGATGGTGCCGACGCCGCCGAGGGAGACGACCGCCATGTTGTGGAACTTCACGCCGGCGACCGCGGGCACCTCGAACGCGCGGGCCGAGACCACCGCGTTGTTGACGTTGAAGTAGCAGTAGCTGCCCAGGCCCCACGCCTCGAACGTGGTGACGCCGGACGCCACCTTGATCGCCGGGTAGCCCTGCGTCGAGCCGTTCATCCAGGCGGCCTGGTTCGGTGGGTCGTACGGCATCTCGTTCTGGAAGAAGATGATTTTGCCGTTGGCGCCGTTCCAGACGACCTCGTTCTTCTGGTAGTGCTCGACGAAGAGGCCGGTGGCCAGCACGTTGTCGCCGTTGACGGTCAGACCGTTGTCGGCGGTGTTCACCGTCCAGCCGATGCCCGCGCCGTGGTCGGCGCGCCAGGCCCAGGTGTGGTCGATGATCGTGTTGTTGGTGTTGACGACCAGGCTGTTGGTGGCCTTGCCGGCGACCATGCCGCCGATCCGGAAGAACACGTCCTGCACCGTGGCCGGGTTGGCCGCGTGCGCCACCGACGTCTTGGCCAGGCCGACTTTCAGCAGCGTGTCGCTGTTGGTGGTCCCGGCATCGAAGAGCAGACCCTTCAGCCGTACGCCGTCGACGTCGGCCACATCCATCGCGTTGACGCCGTTGTCCGGGATGATCGTCGGGTAGCCGATGCCGAGCACGACCGTGTTGGCCTTGGTCACGTGCAGGGTCTGGTTGACGTGGTAGATGCCGGGCGTGAAGAAGATGTTGCAGCCGTTGGCGAGCGCCGTGTTGATGTTCGCCGCGGTGTCACCCTGCTTCACCACGTAGAAGTTGCTCATCGGCAGCGAGGATCCGGCGGTGCTGCCGCTCGCCCAGCTCGGCCCGGAAGCGTTGGTGCGCAGGCTGGGCAGGAAGACCCGGTACTTGCCGGCCGAGTCGATGTAGAGGTAAGGCACGTCCCGCGAGACCGGCGTGGTCGCGAGGGTCGTGTAACGCGGGCCCGAGGCGGGGTCGGTGTTGAAATTGGTGGCCGGCGCGCCGTTCACACCCGAGAACACCATGTTCCAGTTGGAGCCGCTCCACGCGCCGAACGTGCTGTCCCGCGAGTACCACTGCTGCTGCGAGGCGGACTCGACGGTGCCGTCGATCTTGCTGTCCGCGATGTAGCCGCCGCTCGCCCAGCCGTAGCTGGCCGGGTAGGCGTTGAGCCCGCCGACCACGTGGATCCGGCGGAACGGCGCAGCCTGCGCGACCGCCCAGCGGTTGGCGCCACCGAGCGAGTTGATCGACAGGTTCTCGGCCGAGCGCCAGAAGTTCTGGGTGGCGTTGCCGGCGTCGCTGGCGTTGAACGCGTCGACCGTGACGGCGCCGTTGATGCGTACGTCATCGGGGCTCTGCCCGACGCCGAGGATCGAGGTGTTGAAGCCGAGGTTCGCGCCGACGGCGTACGGCGTCGTGCTCGGTTTGAAGACCAGCGCGTCGCGGCGCGTGCCGAATTGCGCCGAGAGGGTGTCCTTCTGCGCGTTGAAGACGCTGTCCAGCGAGGACTGGATGGCGGCGTCCGACATGGAGTGGTCGTAGATGTGCACGTTCGCCCCGAAGTCCGGGGTGTCGGAGTAGGTCGGGCAGGTGCCGGTGGGCGGCGTCGTCCCGGTGGTGACGGTGAAGGCCTGGGCGCCGGTGCCGTTGCAATCCCAGATCTGCAGGCGCGTGCCGTTGGCGGTGGCCCCGTTCGGGGCGTCCAGGCAGCGGCCGGACTGCGGGTTCTTGAGCGAGCCGTTGGTCTGCTGGACCCACTGCTGCGCGCCGGTGCCGTTGCAGTCGTAGAGCTGGATCAGCGTGCCGTTGGCGGTGCCGCCACTGGCGATGTCCAGGCAACGGCCGATGGTGGTCAGCGCGGTGCCGCTCCAGCTCCAGTGCTGGTCGGCGCTGTTGGTCTGGCAGTCCCAGAGCTGGACGGCCGTGCCGTTGACGCCGGTGTCGTCACCGCCGACGTCGACGCACTTGCCGCCGGGGCCGGCGACGGTGTTGCCGACGATGGCGGCCGAGGCGGCCGAGGCGCCACCGATCAGGCCGAGCGCGGCGACGACCGTGAGCACCAGTGCCGCGAGCAGTCCGCGGTGGCGCCGTCGAGGGACAACTTTCATGTGCCGTCCTTCTTCCTTGTTGCCTGCCCGCGATGGCGAGGGGGAACGAGCAGGGGGGATGCCGGTTGCCCGGTCTTCAGGAGAGCGCTCTCACTGATGTTTCGTCAGTGTTTCTACGGCCCTCAGGCAATGTCAAGGTTTGTTACCTGTACGCACACCGGTCTCTGCCCGAACGCTGCGCCACATCCGGCACACTGACGACTGTGGAGACTCTCGCTTGCGGACACGTGGCGCATGCCGACGCCGGCCGCATGTGTCCGCACCTGATCGATCCCACCGCTGCCGCCGGTATCGAATACGTTCGGCTGCTGACCGGCCGCGGCCTCGACGCCGACCTGTGCTGCACCGCCTGCGACAAATCCCGGCAGGAGGGAGCGACGGTGGCGCTGGCCGAGGTCTGCGAGGGGTGCGTCGCGCAGTACGCCGACAACGACCGCGGCTTCCTCACCGCCTGGCGTGGCGAAGCGGGCATCGCCGAGCGGCTCGAACCTCTCGAGCCCGCCATCATCTCCACGCACCTGCCGGCTGAGCTCGGCGCCGTGCTCGACATCGCCCCGTTCGCCGGCAGCGACGGCCGATCCGTCTGGCTCGCGCTGACCGACTCCGGCCGGCTGATGCGGTTCGACGCCGACACCGGCGTCTGCGCCCACGTGGCCACCAGCAGCGTGCCTGCCGAACCGGATCACCAGCCATGGGGCGAGCACCCGCTCCGCCGGCGGCTGCACGTCGCCGCCGATGCCCGCTTCGCCGCGGTCGTCAACGACTTCGGCCACCATGGCCAGGTCATCGATCTCGCCACCGGCACCGTGACCATCACCCTGCACGGCGGCGATTACCACTCGGAGACCGTCCCGTTCTCCCTCGCCTTCGTCCACCACGGTGGCCGCACCGTCGCCGTTCACCGCACGGCGTGGAACCGGCTGGACATCAGCGACCCGGCAACCGGACTACTGCTCACGCCCCGCGAACCGGCCGCCCACCGGCCCGGCGAACCTCGCCCCGAGCATCGCCTCGACTACTTTCACGGCGCCCTGCACTCGTCCCCGAGCGGCCGCCGGTTGGCCGACGACGGCTGGGTGTGGTCGCCGGTCGGCATGCCCGCAGCCTGGGACCTGAGCCGCTGGCTGGACACCAACCCGTGGGAGTCCGAGGACGGCCCGACCCGGCAGATACTGTGCCACCGGGACTACCACTGGAACATCCCGATGTGCTGGGTCGGCGACGACCTCCTCGCCATCAGCGGCATCGGCTCCGACGACATCGCGATCCTTCCGGGCGTGCGAATCTTCGACGTCGCTACCGGCGTGGAGCTCCACACCTTCCCGGGTCCTCGAGGCGCGCTGTTCAGCGCCGGTCGACGCCTCT
Organism: Actinoplanes sp. NPDC026619; assembly: GCF_040638295.1. Lineage (NCBI taxonomy): Bacteria > Bacillati > Actinomycetota > Actinomycetes > Micromonosporales > Micromonosporaceae > Actinoplanes > Actinoplanes sp. NPDC026619. The sequence continues at coordinate 4,834 of NZ_JBEZYA010000051.1, read as the reverse complement.
ACGCCGGAGCCCCGGACGGCCTGGAGATCTGGGATCCGTTCACCGGCCACCGCACCGGCCGACTCCCGGGCTTCGTCCCGACCCACCACCACCCGGCCGCCGGCGAACTCGCGACGTTCCATGAAGGCCGCCTCGACCGCTGGCGGATCCGAACATCCGGCGCGGGGCATGACAGAAGTATGGTTCCGGGAACTATACTTCTGTGACTTGTTCGGCTCTGAAGGGCCTGTGCCATGGACAAACCACCCCGCATCTTCGGCCGGGCCCGCGAGTGGGACGGCCTCGCCGCCTTCGCGACCAGATCCACCGGCGCGGGAGCGGGGGGCGCATCGCTGGGTGTAGTGAGCGGCCGGCGGCGGCAGGGCAAGAGCTTTCTGCTGCAGGCGCTGGCCGAGGCCGCCGGAGGCATGTACTTTGCCGCCACCGAGGCCACCGAGGCGGAATCGCTGCGGCTGTTCACGGAGGCGCTCGCGCGGCATACCCGCGAGTTCGTCGAAGCGCCGTTCCGGGACTGGAACGACGCGATAGCGCACATGTTTCGCAGCTTCAGCGACCGCCCGAGCATCGTCGCCATCGACGAATTCCCGTTTCTCTCCAAGACATCGCCGGCACTGCCGTCGATCATTCAACGCGAGCTCGGTCCGGGAGGCAGTGGCCGGATGAGCTCGGCGCGACTGGTGCTGTGCGGTTCGGCGATGTCCGTCATGGGGGGCCTCCTTTCCGGGCAGGCGCCGCTGCGCGGCCGGGCGAGCCTCGAACTTGTCGTTCAGCCGTTCCGGCATCGGGAATCGGCCGAATTTTGGGGCATCACCGACCCTAGGCTCGCCGTCCTGGTTCATGCGGTCGTCGGAGGCACCCCGGCCTACCGTTCCGAGTTCACCCAGGGAGACGCCCCGGCCACGATCGAGGAATTCGACGCCTGGGTGGTCCGGACCGCCTTGAACCCGCAGACGCCCCTGTTCAGGGAAGCGCGATATCTGCTGGCAGAGGAGTCCGCCATCCGCGACCCTGCTCTCTATCACTCGGTACTGGCGGCGATTGCCGGCGGCAACACCACCAACGGCGGGATCGCCGGCTTCATCGGGCGAAGGTCCGACCAGATCACCCATCCGCTCAACGTCCTGGAGGACTGCGCACTGATCGCCCGCGAACCGGACATTCTCCGGCCGGGCCGCGCGCGGTACCGGATCGTCGAGCCGCTGATCACGTTCTACGAGGCGGTCATGCGTAAACGATGGGCCGAGTTGGAGATCCATCGGGCCGAGCAGGTCTGGACGACAACCCGGCAGACCTTCCTCGCCCAGGTCGTCGGTCCGCATTTCGAGGCCCTGTGCCGCGCGTTCGCTCTGGAGTCCGGCGACGCTCTCTTCGCCGAGCAGCCCGCAGAGGTCGGGTCCGGCACGGTCAATGACCCGGCGAGCCGCACGCAGATCGAGATCGACGTGGTCGCCCTGTCCGCGCAGCAGGCGAACAGCCCCCGACGCATCCTGTCGCTGGGTGAGGTCAAATGGGGTGAGGTCATCGGCCACCAGCATCTCCAGCGCCTTGCGACGGCGCGCGATCTGCTGCGGCCGAAGGGCTATGACACCGAAAGCACGGTGCTCGCGCTCTACGGCGGCGCCGGTTTCACCGCCGAACTGACGGCTGCCGCCGCGACCGACGACCAGATTCTCCTCGTCGACCTCCACCGCTTGTACTCCTGAGCTCGATCGCGGCTGTTTCCGGCCGAGCGAGATTAGGAGTACAAGCGCCGGGCGTGGGTCAGGTTCCGGGGCGGCGGACTGCCACCACGTCGTTGCCGATCTGCTTGATGTCGAAGTACTTCGGCTGGACCAGCTTGCGCGGGATGGTGATCTCGGTGTTGACCGTGCCGAACGGGAAGGCGTCGTCGCCGTACACGAAGATCAGGTTGTCCTTGTCCTTCAAGCCCAGGACCAGGACGTCGATCTTGTCGTAGGGGTTGTTGTCGAAGCCGGCCGCGAACTGGGCCGGGGTGGTCGCGGCGGCGAGCTGGCGGACGTAGTCGATGCGCGGGTGGAACTGGCTCGACGGGTGGCTGTAGTTCGCGTTGAACTCGACGAAGCCGTAGTACGGCTTGATCGCCATCAGCTCGTAGCGGTTGGTCAGCACGACCGGGTGACCGTCGCCGGTGTACATCTCGTCGATGGCCGCGGCGGCCGGGCCGGGCGGGATGGCCGACGCCTGCGCGTCCTCGCGGTGGTAGGGCGGCAGGTCGCCGAACGGCATGGTCTGGTTGTGGGCGACCTTGGCGCTGTCCAGGACCGAGAAGACGAAGCGGTCGCCGGCGAAGACCACCAGCAGGAGGCCGCCGGCCACGGCGAGGCGGCCCACCACGTCGCGGGAGAGGTGCTCGGTGGCGTACCCCGCCAGCCGGACGCCCGCCATCGCCGCCGCGGCCAGCAGCACCACCGGCACCAGCTCACGCATGCGGAACGACATCAGCGGCTGGTCGGCCAGCATGAACGGGAAGCCCGCCACCTGCCAGACGTACAGCGCGACGAGCAGGATCAGCAGCGCCCGGGAGAGCGCCTCCCGGGCCGTCACCACCAGGAAGACCAGGCCGGTGAGGCAGAGCGCGCCGAACACCGACGGCTCGAAGAACGGCAGGGCGAGGGTGCCGGACTCCAGGATGATCCAGCGGTTGTTGAGCGACTCCACGTTGGGCGAGGTGAGCATGCTCCAGGCGAGCGGCGCCCAGTAGATCGCCGAGCCGGCGGCCGCGATGCCGAGGATGACGGCGGTGCGGCCGGTCTCGCGCCAGCTGTGCCAGCCGCCGTGCCGGGCCACGAAGTAATGCAGCACCAGAACGAACGGGATGATGAAGAAGAAGTAGTAATAGCAGAGGAAGAAGGCCGCGCCGATCAGGCCGAGAAGCACCGGGTGCAGCCGCTTGACGCCCTTGCGGGTCAGCCCGAAGCCCACCTCGAGCCACCACGGGATGAAGGTGACCACGACGATGGCCGCGTACGCCTCGGTGAGCCAGGGGACGACCAGCGCGGTCGCCGAGATGATCGCCGCGGTGCGGACCGCGACGATCCGGCGCCACAGCAGGTAGGACAGGATCGGCGCGACGAACGCGACGGTGATCGTGCCCAGCTTCAGCATGTGCCAGGGCGTGATGTCGGCGATGGCCGCGACCCGCCCCAGCACCCAGAAGTACGCCGGCGCGTAGTAGGCCGGGAGTCCCTTGTACATGTAGTCGTCGAGGTGCCAGGTGTCGGCGAAGCGGGTGACCGCCTCCTGCCGGAACGTCTGGTCCCCGGTCAGCCCCAGGATGTCGAACGGCGTGCCGTGCAGGGCGATGAGCAGGGTCAGCGAGCCCAGGCCGCCGAACAGCGCCGGCAGCAGGTCGGCGTCCCACGTGCGCCCGCTGCGCCGGGCCCACCAGACGGCGCCGACCGCGAGGACGGCCACCACGATCGGCAGCGAGTGCAGGCCGTACTGGGTGCGGCCGGAGTACGGATTGACGCCCGCCGCCACCGCCGCCAGGTGAATCAGGAGGACGACGAGCGCGGCCCCGGCGGCGAAGATCAACGGCCGCGTCCCGGTCAGGAGCCGCCGTTGCGCGGACGGCGCCGGCGCGGGCGCCGGTCGCTCCACCTCGCCGGAAAGATCGTCCAGCGGCGGGTCAAGAACGCGTTCCATCCATGCTCCAACTTCTCAGTTCCGGGGCGGATGGCCCGTAGATTACGGGCGGCGGCCGATCCTGTGGGGGCAGCCCGATCGGGTAGCGGACGATAGATATCGAAAGATATCGTTCGATCTGGTCGGGGTTTGTTCGCCGGTGAGTGGAGGCACGGATGACTCGATGGCTGCGGGCGCTGCTGGCCCTGTTGCTGACGCTGCTGGTGGCGCCGCTGCCGGCCCGGGCGGCCGAGAAGCCGGCCCGGCCGGCTCACGCGGTCACCTTCGACGGTTACTCGTTCCTCGTCGACGGGCAGCGCACCTACCTCTGGGCGGGGGAGTTCCACTACTTCCGGCTGCCCAGCCCCAGCCTGTGGCTCGACATCTTCCAGAAGATGAAGGCGGCCGGCTTCAACGCCACCTCGCTCTACTTCGACTGGGGCTACCACTCGCCACGGCCCGGGGTCTACGACTTCACCGGCGTGCGCGACGCCGACCTGGTGCTCGACCTGGCCGAGCAGGCCGGCCTCTACGTGATCGCCCGCCCCGCGCCATACATCAACGCCGAGGTCGACGGCGGCGGCCTCCCCGGCTGGCTGACCACCAAGGACGAGCAAAACCGAAGCGACGACCCCAAATTTCTTGCGTACGCCGATGAATGGCTCACCCAGATCGACCAGATCGTGGCTCGCCATCAGCTCACCGACGGCACCGGTTCGGTGATCGCCTACCAGGTCGAGAACGAGTATTACAACGGCAGCGCGGCCGCCCGCCGATACATGTCCCACCTCGAGGAGAAGGCCCGCGCCGACGGCATCACGGTGCCGTTGACCGGCAACAACAACGGCACCTTCAACGAGGGCGACGGCAAACTCGACATCGACGGGCCCGATTCGTACCCGCAAGGATTTGATTGTTCGAATCCGACGGTGTGGCGGGGTGTGCCGGACATCAGTTACGACCATCCGGCGGGGCGGCCGCTCTACACGCCGGAATTCCAGGGCGGCGCGTTCGATCCGTGGGGCGGGCCGGGCTACGACAAATGCGCGCAGCTGATCAACGACCAGTTCGCGAATGTGTTCTACAAGAACAACATCGGTAACTAATCAGGTCAGCTGATTGCGGGGATCCATGGTCGGCCGGACGTGAGTTGGACGAGGGCGTCGTAGAGGTTGAGGCCGTGTTTGGT
>NZ_JBEZYA010000050.1:0-41219 GCF_040638295.1 Actinoplanes sp. NPDC026619 | reverse complement strand
CGAACCGGCAATCCTGCCCGAAACGGCATGGATCAATCCACCCGCAGACAACCACGGTGACCAGCAGATTCACTCAAAGAATCCCTGATCAACCCGCCTCAAAATTCTTGACACGTTCCGACTCCTCCTGGGTACACGCCTTCACCCGCGGCATCCGCCACCTCCAAGAGCCGCCGTGACTCGCCCCTCGGACACACCTCTCCCTCCAAGTGCGACGGCTGATCAGTTACCTGGACGGCAATGGAACACCTCATGAAACTGCTCCGCCCCCTTCGTCGTGGGCGCGGCGATCTATCTCGCCACCGAAGCGATCCCGGCCGCGGCGTGGAAATCGTCCAGCTACAGCTACGCCGACAACTGGATCTGCGACCTCGGATCCGCAACGGCTGGCGTGTTCCAAGGCCGCGAACTCAACTCGCCGCTGCACGTCGTCATGAACTCCGGATTCATCGTTCAGGGCCTGCTCTTCGGGATCGCCACCGTGCTGCTATCGCGGACGATGAGCGGGCGGTCCCGGATTCCGGCCCGAGAACGTCCGGGACGTCGACACTCGCCATGCCGGTGCACGCGACAGAGTGCCCCTCGGATGCGCGGGAGTCTCGGCTCGGCTCGGTGTCTCCTGCTCGCTGCGGTGGGTCGGCGCGACCGGCATCTCGATGGGTGATCTCGCGACCCTCGTCGACGACAGGCCTGCGGTGCCGCCGGGATTGCTGCCTCTTTCGCCCGACTAGCTCGGCACGCTTCGCTCGTGTCGGCACCGTCAGTCGATCGGAGAGCGGTTGGCCGATCTTTGTCGGACGTGTTGCGCGATCGATACCGATAACACGGCTACTCCATTGCGTGAGCATGATCAACGAACGATACGGCGAGCGCGAGGAGGCGGAGCTCCGCAGCAGCCTACGGACTGGGCTAAGGCTTAGGCGGGCCGGGAGCCCGGCGTCGATCCAGACGAGTGGGGCTTGCGAACAGCACCGGATCGTTGTGTCTCGGCGGTCCGACGGCGCCGGCAAGCTGTCCACCACCCCGGAGAAAATCTATGCTCAAGTTACTAGACATGCTCGCTCCTGTCGGTTAAGTTTCTTCTGGTCGAGAACGAAGCATCGCTAAAGACGCAGACGAAGAACCGCCCAGACGGGGCGAGGGAGCCGGACCGACAACGACCCGGCTCAGCCTTGATGCAGGTGATATAGGAGTAACACCGCAGTTGACAGAAAAGTTCGGCAGGAGCCCGGGACAACTTGTTCCAGTGCCGGGTGAACAGGCGGCGAGGCCGAGGTCAGGTTTCAGGGCTTCGCCGCAGGTAAGGGTGGTTCGTCGCACGTGTTCGGGGCCATGAAGTCGCGTGGGGCTCCGTGACCGGCGGACTGTACGAGGTAAGAGAGAAGTCTGAGGAAAGGGAGGGTCTTACACCGTTGGATCGCCCGCCGCCGACCGCAGGACTGGGTTGGGCGCGGACACCGCAGTTTCCATCGAACGAGAGGTGGTCTCCGGTCACGCTTATGCGGTCCTCGCACCCGAATCCCTTACACAGGGCTGGTGCGGATACGACAATCCGACTCTCCGGTCGGTAGATGGTGTATTTAGTCCCGAAACCCTTGGGCCCCGGCGCTTCCACAGTGCCGGGGCCCTCGTTCTGGAGGTGTATGTGGTTCAACCCGACGACATGCTCGACGACGAGGACTACCCCGCCTACACGATGGGCCGTGCCGCGGAGATCATCGGCTGTACGCCGGATTTCCTGCGCCGCCTCGGCGAGGCGAAACTGATCGATCCGTTCCGTTCCGGGGGCGGGCATCGCCGCTACTCCCGCTACCAGATCCGCCTCGCGGCCCGGGCCCGCGAGATGTGCGACCAGGGGACCGATATGGGATCGGCCTGCCGCATCATCATCCTCGAAGACCAACTCGAACAAGCCCTGCGGCACAACCAGGCCCACCAACACCCCTGACCGCCCCCGCGGCGCTGAACTCCGCGCCGGCAACGCCCGTCATGCGGTCCTCCCATCAGGGCAGGGGCCGTTCATCGTCACCCGCCGCGGTCCCCGCTTTTACCTGGCCAGGTGCGCCGGCCGGGTCGTGCGTCAGCCGGTCTGCGCGTTCTTGGATGTCATCTGCCTGTGCTGACACGGCAACGCTCAGCACCCGCAGCCGGATGGCCGTCTGCGGGTTCCGCGACGCTGCCGCGCGGGCCTCAAAGGTCGTCGCGGCCAGCCTCAACTGCTCGACGGTCGAGCGCATCACCGCAGCCGTGCGCGCCTTTTCCTGGCTGCTCCTCTGCCGTTCCCCGGTCACCTTCTGGCCGGTACCCCAGGATGCTGATGCCATGCCGTCAGTCCGAACCGTTGCCGCCGTGCTCCTGGGGTCCGATGCCGTGTTGCCGTGCGGGGTGCTTTCGGATCTGGTCGGTGTGGGCGGTGACGGCATCGATCTGGCCGGTCAGCCCAGGATGCCGGCGCAGGTGGCGCTGGACCGCGGCGAGCAGGGCGGGCAACGTCGATGCGTCCGGTTCGCCGAGCGCGTTGTGCAGCTGAGCGAGGGCTTGGTCGGCGGCGTCGTCGAGATCGGCGAGTGCGGTGATCTGCCCGGCCAGGCGGCGCAGGTCGGCGGTGTGGTCGTTGGCCCACCGGGTGACGGCCCGGTCTCCGGCCCGGCGGTCACGTTCGGCCTGTACGCGGGCGTCGCGCGTCGCGCCGGGTTGTTCCGTGGGGCTGGCGGTGCTGCGCAGGTAGCGGCGTTCGGCGGCCTGCCGGCTCGCGACACCCAGCGCTGGGGCGATTGCCTGCCAGGAAACGCCGGCAGCGCGGGCAGCGGCGATCAGGATCGGCTCGAAGCCCGCGAGTTCGCTCTGCGCCCGGCGCAACAGCACCAGCGCCTCAAGCAGTTCCGCGGGACTCACCCTGATGTCACCAGGAGCGCTCCTCCCCACCTGGGTGACTGTGGCAGCGAGCGCCGCCGTGGCGGCGCCGAGGTCCAACGGGTTCATCGGGGGCGCCGGCGAGGAGGTCTCACGGTCGGGGGACGGCTCGGTCACGGGCATCCGCATCCTCTTGTCATCTTTTTGTTGACGCTCCGGTTGTCATCGCGGCGATGACGTGTTAGAAAAACGGTATCGCGCATTGACCGTCACGTCGAGACAGCAGGAGGTGGGATCATGTTGATGCGCAGCGAACCCTTCACCGAGGTCAACCGGCTCGCCCAGCAACTGTTCGGGGCCACGGCCGCCGGGACCTGGTCCCGTCCGACCGGGATGCCGGTGGACGCGTTCCGCAACGGCGACGAGTTCGTGATCGCGTTCGACCTGCCCGGGGTCGACGCCGACGCGATCGACATCGACGTGGAACGCAACGTGTTGACCGTTCGCGCCGAGCGCCGGCCGATCGACCTGGGCGAGCACGCCATCGCGCAGCTGACCGAACGCCCGCTCGGGGTGTTCTCCCGGCAGCTGTTCCTCGGCGACGCCCTGGACACCGAGCGCATCGACGCCGCGTACGACAACGGTGTCCTGGTCCTGCGGATCCCCATCGCCGAGAAGGCCAAGCCCCGCAAGATCAACCTGGCCGGGCGTCAGCACACCGACCAGAAAGTCATCACGGGCTGACCCGAACGCCTTCATCAGCTCGACTCTGTTGCTGCAATCGGATGTGGCGGGTGGTGACCGGCATGACCAACACGTTCACGGTCCAGGCCAAGACGGCGTTGTCCCCCGAATGGGACCACGGGTTCGACGAGGCGTTCACCGACCTCGTCACCGCTGAGCCCGACTGGGTCCGCGACGAATTCGACGCCCTCATCGGCGCGAACTTCACCGAGCCGCCCGACCCCCCGCCACCACCCGCCCCATCGACCGGCCAGCCAGAACCACCATCATCCCCACCCGGCAGCGGGCAGACCAGGCCGGCCGCGACGACCGACCAGGTCCCCGCCGATCCCGTCACCACGCAGCGGTCGCCGCCCTGACACCACGTCCTCCAGAAGTCCGCCACCCGGTTCGGGTGGCGGACTTCGCCGCCCCCACCGCCTGCTCTCCCGCCGGTCAACCAGTCAGAGGCAGGCCGGCAGCGGCCCTGAGTTCTAGGCGATAACGGGACCGGACAGCCCATCAGGTCTGTGAGCGCGGCGGCGGGCAGCGGTTCGGCGTACAGGTAGTTCTGGCCGATGGTGCAGCCGAGGCCGCGCAGTTCGCTCTCCTGGGCGGTGGTTTCGATGCCTTCGGCGACGGTGGCCAGGTGCACAGCCCGGCTGAGCCGGCCCGCGGTTTCCGCGAGCGACAGCTGGGCATATGGCGCGCATGTCTGAGCATCGACGTCTCTACTTCGACGACAGCCTGGGCCTGATCTCCCAGGGTTATTCCTGGCTCCCGGGGCGGTGGCGACGCGCCGGTAACGCCGGCATCGTGCAGACCCGGCTGATGGGCCTGCGTGCGGTCGGTCTGCGGGGGCCTGAGGCGGTGCGGTTCTTCTACGACGAGTCGCACGTGCGCCGGCACGGCGCGATCCCGGAACCCGTGCAGGGAACCCTCTTCGGGCACGGCGCCATCCACACGCTCGACGGTGTGGACCATCGCAACCGCAAAATGATGTTCCTGTCGGTGCTCAAGGATGCCCGCCAGGTCGGTCGGCTGGCGGAACTCACCGGGCAGAGGTGGGACGAGTCGGTGGGGCAGTGGGCAGGGCAGCCGCAGGTGGTGCTTTTCGACGAGGCCGCCCGCGTGATCACCCGGGCGGTGTGTGAGTGGGCCGGCGTCCCGCTCGCCGCCGGGGACACCGCGCAGATGGCCGCCGATCTGACCGCGATGGTGGATGGGTTCGCCACGCTCGGGCCGCGCCACTGGCGGGCGCGCCGGTCCCGTGGCCGCTGCGAGCGCCGGCTGGCCGGGCTGATCCAGGGGGTACGCGACGGAAAGGTGGCCGCACCCGCCGATTCGGTGCTGGAACTGGTAGCCGCGCACACCGAGACCGACGGGCGGCTGATCGACGCCCGGCGAGCCGCGGTGGAGTTGCTCAACGTCATCCGCCCGACGGTCGCGGTCTCCTGGTTCGTCACGTTCGCCGGTCACGCGTTGCACCGCCGGCCGGAGCACCGGGAGCGGCTGCGGGCCGGTGACCTGGCGTGGGCGGTCGCCTTCGCCCACGAGCTGCGCCGGTTCTACCCGTTCGCTCCGTTCGTCGGCGGCGTGGCCGTGCGGAACCTGGACTGGCAGGGCGCGCACATCCCGGCCGGTGCGATGGTGCTGCTGGACATCTACGGGCAGAACCACGATCCCGCGCTCTGGCCGGACCCGTACCGTTTCGATCCCGGCCGTTTCCTCGACCGGGAACCCCGCCGTGACGAGCTGATCCCGCAGGGCGGCGGTGACCCGGGCACCGGCCACCGGTGCCCGGGCGAGGACGTCACCCTCGCACTGCTGGCCACTCTGCTCATCCGGCTCGCCCGGCTCGACTACGAGGTGCCGGAGCAGGACCTGACCATTTCCTTGCGCCGGATTCCGGCTCTGCCGCGCAGCCGGGTCGTGCTGCGGGTGACCGGCTCGGTCCGTTCCGAGAATCCGTTGGACGCGGTACACCACGTCACGCCGTACCGATGAGCGGTGCGGGTGAGCTCGTGGCCGCGTGATGGCGGTGTAGTCGCACGGCCGGCCCGCCGGGCAGCGCTGGCTGCGGCTGTTCGCTCCGGTCAGCAGTATTAGGCGGCGCATTTCGGGGTACGCGGCGGCTGTCCGCATGGCAGCCACCTTGGAGGAGACCAGTGAGCGACACCGCCGGCACCGACGTCGTCGACATCCTGACCAATGATCATCGCGACGTGACCGCGCTGATCGCCGAGATTTGGACCGTCACCGATCCCATGATCCGTCGCGACCTGACCGACACCGCGATCAGCGAGCTGGTGCGGCACGCCGTCGCCGAGGAGATGTACGTCTACCCGGCGATGCGCAAGCATCTGCCCGACGGCGACAAGGCCGTGGAGCACGACGTCGAGGAGCACAAGGAGCTCGAGCAGACGATGAAACAACTGGAAGCGGCCGACGTGTCCAGTGCCGAGTTCGACACCGCCCTGGGCAAGCTCGAGACCATTCTGGCCGATCACGTGCAGGACGAGGAGACGGAGCAGTTCCCCGAGTTGCGCCGGCACATTCCGCACGATGACCTGGTCGCGCTGGCCGGCAAGGTGGAGACGGCGAAGAAGCTGGCGCCGACCCGGCCGCATCCCGGCGCGCCGAACAGCGAGTTGTTCCACAAGGCGGTCGGACCGGGCGTGGGGCTGGTCGACCGGCTCCGTGACAAGCTCACCGGCCGCGCGACCAAGTAGCGGCCCAGGTGGGCGGGCCCACCCCGGGCGGTAGCTTCCCGGCAGCGGAGGAGCCGGTTCGGCCGCCGTGGCCGAGCCGGTTCTCCTACCAGGATCAACCGCCTGCGGGTGGGGCCAGGTTACGCGGCAACAACGCCTCGGCGAGGCAGGTACGGGTGAATTCGGCGAGGTGAAGGCCCTCGTTCGGCCCGTGAGCGGCACAGTACGGGTCTTCGATGCCGGTGACCAGGACGGCAGCCTCGGGGAACTGTTCCTGAAGGGTGGCGACGACCGGGATCGAGCCGCCGATCCCGATCTCGGCCGGTACGCGCTAGTTCGTCCAGCTCCAGTTCGCCACCTCGGGGATGTCGATGCCGTGTTCGCGGGTCCACATCCGGGCGGCAAGGCGGGCGTCGACCATCTCCTGGCGCAGCCCCGCCGCGCGGGCGCCGAGCGACGGCACCCGGTCGATGACGTCGATGACCAGGTGATAGCGGTCGAGGTCGTTGAGCATCACCATGTCGAACGGGGTGGTCGTCGTTCCGTTCTCCTTGTAGCCGCGCACGTGCAGTCCCGCGTGGTTCGTGCGCCGATAGGTCAGCCGGTGGATGAGCCACGGGTAGCCGTGGAAAGCGAAGATGACCGGCCGGTCGGTCGTGAACAACGTGTCGAACTCGCTGTCCGGCAGCCCGTGCGGGTGCTCGCCGGCCGGCAGCAGGCGCATCAGGTCGACCACGTTGACGACGCGGACGCGCAGGCCGGGCAGGCGCTCGCGGAGAATGGCCGCGGCGGCGAGGGTTTCCAGCGTGGGCACATCCCCGGCGCAGGCAAGGACGACGTCGGGCAGGGTGCCGGGGTCGTCGTTGTGGCCGGCCCACTCCCAGATGCCGGCGCCGCGGGCGCAATGCAGTGCGGCGTCGTCGACGGACAGCCAATCCGCCTGTGGCTGTTTGCCGGCGACCACCACATTGACGTAATGGCGCGAGCGCAGGCAATGGTCGTACGTCGAAAGCAGGGTGTTGGCGTCCGGCGGCAGATAGACCCGGACGATGTTGGGCTTCTTGTTCATCACCACGTCGAGGAAGCCGGGGTCCTGGTGGGTGAAGCCGTTGTGGTCCTGCCGCCACACGTGCGATGACAAGAGGTAGTTGAGGCTGGCCAGGGGACGTCGCCACGCGACCTCGGCACTGGCCTCGAGCCACTTGGCGTGCTGGTTGAACATCGCGTCGACGATGTGGATGAACGCCTCGTAACAGGTGAACACGCCGTGCCGGCCGGTCAGCAGGTAGCCCTCGAGCAGGCCCTGGCACATGTGCTCGGACAGCACCTCGATGACCCGGCCCTGCCGGTCCATCTTCTCGTCGAACTCGCCGACCTCCGCCTGCCAGTCCCGGCCGGTGACCTCGAGGATGTCCTGCAGGCGGTTGCTGGCCAGCTCGTCCGGGGCGAAGGTGAGGAAGTTGGCGGGATTTGCCGCGGTGACGTCGCGCAGCCAGCCGCCCAGCACCCGGGTGGCCTCGTGCTGCGTGCCGCCCGGCGCCTTCACCTCGACACCGTAGTCGCGCCAGTCCGGAAGCCGCAGGTCGCGCAGGGGGACGCCGCCGTTGGTCACCGGGTTGGCGCTCATCCGCCGCTCACCCGAGGGCGCCGACTCCCGCAACGCGACGGTCGGGCGTCCGGTGTCGTCGAACAATTCCTCGGGACCGTACGAGCGCAGCCACTGCTCGAGGACCTGCCGGTGCCGGTCGTCGGTGCGGGCGCCGGGCAGCGGCACCTGGTGTGCGCGGAACGTGCCCTCCACCTGCTGCCCGTCCACGATCGGCGGGCAGGTCCAGCCCTTCGGTGTGCGCAGCACGATCATCGGCCACTCCGGCCGGGTGTGGTCGCCGCCGTCGCGGGCCGCCCGCTGAATCTCGGCGATCCGATCCAGGCAGTCGTTCAGCGCGGCGGCGAACTGCTGGTGCACGGTCGCCGGATCGTCGCCGGCCACTATCTCCGGCGCGTATCCGTAGCCGCGCATCAGCTCCATCAGTTCGGACTCGGGGATTCGGGCGAGCAGGGTCGGATTGGCGATCTTGTACTCGTTCAGCGCCAGGATCGGCAGCACGGCCCCGTCGCGTACCGGATTGAGGAATTTGTTGGCATGCCAGCTCGTCGCCAGCGGACCGGTCTCCGCCTCGCCGTCGCCGACCACGCAGAAGGCCGTCAGGCCGGGGTTGTCCAGCGCCGCGCCGTACGCGTGCAACAGGGAGTAGCCCAGTTCACCACCCTCGTGGAAGGAGCCGGGTGTCTCCGGTGCGCAGTGGCTGGGCACGCCGCCGGGGTAGGAGAACTGTGCGAAGAAGGCCCGCATCCCAGCGGCATCCTGCGGAATGTTGCTGTACAGCTCCGAGTAGGTGCCTTCCAGCCACGCGCAGGCGTTCGGGCCCGGACCACCGTGACCGGGACCGGCCACGAACACCGCGTCCAAACCGCGCGCGATGATCTGCCGGTTGGCGTGTGCCCACACCAGGTTGAGGCCGGGCACCGTTCCGAAGTGCCCGAGCAGCCGGGGCTTGATGTGCTCGGCGGTCAGCGGTTCCCGCATCAGCGGGTTGTTGCGCAGGTAGATCTGCCCGACCGAGAGATAGTTCGCGGCCCGCCACCAGGCGTCGACCGCGATCAACTCCTCGCGGCGCAGCAGACCGGACGCATCGGAGAGGGTGTACCGCTGCGGGGCGACGGTCTCCCCGCCACCGGCGCTGTCGAAATCGGCGGCAGTCTCCCCGCCCATGCTTGCCAGCTGGTCCTGCTCGGTCATGAGCCGTGGCTACCCTTTGGCGGGCGAGCTAACCGGGAGCCGCTGAATCCACTGTCCATCGGCCCCGGATACCCCGACTCTGTCACCGTCGAAAAGCACGCGCAAGGCGCGCAAATAGCGCCTTGAAACCGGCCGGGCAACCGCAGATGGGTTTGCCGCCCGGTCTCCCCGGTCATGGAGTCGACCATGAGTGATGCGGGAGAGGCACTGTGGCTCGAGGCGCTGGGCCGCGTTCTCGACCGATCGCACCTGTTCCAAGGCGACGAGCTGGCCGGCGCGGTGGGTGCGGCGATGGCGCCCCTCGGCATCCGTACGGTGCTCTACCTGGTCGATGAGGAACAGCGCGACCTGCGGATCGTGCCGCAGGACGCCCGGCCGGTCGCCGGCCCCCTCTCGCTCGAGGCTTCCCTGCCCGGACGGGCCTTTCGCCTGGTGGAGACGGTGCTCATGGCCGGCGGAGACGGATGGTGGGTGCCCGTGGTCAACGGCACCGATCGGCTCGGCGTGCTGGGCTTCACCTTCGCGGACGACGTCGACCGGCACGATGACCTCACCCGGCGCCGCTGCCAGACGATCGCGGGACTCGTCGGGCACCTGATCACGGTGACGGCGGCGAAGGGTGACTACCTGATGCAGGTCCGCCGCGCCCGGCCCATGTCCGACGGCGCCGAGCTGCTCTCGCAAATACTCCCTCCGATGACGGTCAGCTGCAAACGACTCACCCTCAGTGCGGTCCTCGAGCCCCGGTACGACATCGGCGGCGACGGTTACGACTACGCCCTCGACGGCGAGTTCGCGCGAATGGCGATCTTCGACGGCGTCGGTCGCGGGCTTCGGGCCGGTCTCGCGTACGCCGTCGCCGTGACCGCGACCCGCGCCGCCCGCCGCGCCGGACACGATCTCCACGAGCAGGTCCGGGCCGCCGATGCGGCCTTGCTCGAGCAGTTCGACGACGCCCGGTTCGTGACGGCCGTGCTCGGCGAGCTCAACATGGCCACCGGGGTGCTGCGCTACATCAACGCCGGGCACCCGGCCCCGCTGCTGCTACGCGGCGGAAAGTTCATCCGGGAGCTGCCGGGCGGCCGGCGCATGCCGCTGGGGCTCAACGACACCAGAGAGCGCGTCGGCACGGAGCAGCTCGAGCCCGGCGATCGGCTTCTGTTCTACACCGACGGGGTCATCGAGGCGCGCGACGCCAACGGCGCGATGTTCGGCGTCGAGGCGCTGATCGACCACGCCGAACGCCATGCCGCGGATGGACTGCCGGCCCCGGAAATGTTGCGCCGGTTGGCCCGCGCGGTTGGCGCCCACCACAGTGGCCCGGCTGCCGACGACACCACCCTGGTGCTGACGGAGTGGTCCCCGGAGGCGGTCCACCGCAGCATTCCCACCCTCCGGCATCCCGGCGATGGTCCGCATTTGCCGCGCGGCGACGAGGGCAGGCCGGACCGATGAGTCGCCTGGAACAACCTGTCGCCCGGTGCCGCGACCGTGGGTGGCGGGGTGAGGTGTGATCATCCACTTTGGCAGGTTTGAACATGCTCATCGGGGTCACCGCGGGGTAGGCGGCGGCTACCACCGAGAATGAGGAGCTGCCATGACTACCGCGCGCGAAATCATGAGTCCCGACGTCACCTGCGTGGCGGAAAAGGAGACTCTGGCCGACGCCGGCCGGAAGATGACCGAGCTCGACGTCGGATCGCTGCCGATCTGCGGCGAGGACAACCGGCTCAAGGGCATGATCACCGACCGCGACATCGTCACCAAGGCGATCGCCCAGGGGCGTGACCCGGCGCAGGTGGCCGCGGGCGAGCTGGCCCAGGGCAAGCCGGTCACGATCGGTGCCGACGACGACGTCGCCGAGGTGCTCAGGACCATGGCCGAACATCAGGTTCGCCGGCTGCCGGTGATCGATGGGCATCGGCTCGTGGGCATCGTCGCGGAGCGGGTCGTGCATGTCGCGGACCCGACCGAGTAGCGGCCGGCCTCGAGGTTCGCCCCGGAGATGTCGGCCGGGCGGCGACGGCCGGAGATCAGGCCGGCTGCTCGACGAGGGTGCGGCCGAGGGTGGGGACGACGGACTGCGGCTGCCGGCCGACAGCCCGGATCAGCGCCATCCCGCCGGCCGCGGCCGCCGCTGTGGTGACGACGCCGGCCAGCACCAGCGCGCCCCGGGGACCGGCCGTGTCACACAGCCAGCCGACCAGCGGTGCACCCACGATGCCCGACAGGGAGGACGTCATGCCCAGCGCGGCCAGGACCCGGCCCCGCATGTCCTCGCGGGTGTCCAGCTGCACCCTCGTCGAGACGACCGTGTCGAGGATGACCGCACCCGCCGCGATCGGCAGGATCAGCGCCGCGAAACCGAGCACGTTCGGGGCCAGGCCGGAGAAGAGCTGGAGGACGCTGATCATCAGGCCGGCGCCGACCAGCGTCGGCAGGGTGGCGCGGCCGCTGCCGGCCAGCAACAGGCCGCCGGCCACGGCGCCGGCGGCGAAGACCGTCGAGAGCACGCCGTACGCGCCGGGGCCGCCGTGCAGCGGACCGGCGGTCATGGCGGCCATCGTCACCTGGTAGTTGCGGCCGAGGGAGCCGAGCACGAACGACATCGCCAGCACGATGAGGACCACCGGCTGGCCGAGCACGTAGCGCAGGCCGGCCCGCACCCCTTGATCCGATGCCGGCGCCTCGGCCAGCGTCCGCATCGAGCCGGGGCGCATGACGGCGAGCGCGCCGATCACGGCCAGGTACGAGGCCGCGTTGATCGCGAAGAGCGGTGCGGGGCCGGTCAGACCGACCAGGACGCCGCCGACGGCCATGCCGCCGATCCGGCCGGCCGAGCTGAGCACCGAGCCGAGCGCCAGCGCGGAGCCGAGCGCTTCGCGGGACACCAGCGCCGAGCCGAAGCGGCCCAGGCTGGGGCCCTCGACAGCGCTGATCACCCCGGACAGCAGGGCCACCAGATAGATCGGCCACAGCCGGCCGGTGTCGAACACCAGCGCCAGGGCCAGCAGCGCCCGGATCACCTGGCAGGCGATCAGCAGCGGCCGGGCGGGCAGCCGGTCGGCGAGGGCGCCACCCCAGCCGCCGAGGAGGAGCACCGGCAGGGCCTGCGCCATCACCGTGAAGCCCATGGTGGTGGCCGAGCCGGTCACCGAGAGGACGACCCAGTTCAGCCCGAGCACCTGCATCCACGTGCCGCCCGTCGACACCAGGTCGGCAGCCGCCCAGAGGCGGTAGTTGCGTTCGCGTAGCGGTGCGAGCATCGGAGCCAAGACGGCGGTCCCCCCAGGTGCGACGTACGCCGTACCTCGGCGCCGTACGCCCTATCGGGAAGCGCTTCTGACCTGCTTCGGCCGTTTGACCATGTACAACCGGACCGCAACCGCAACCGTGCCCCGCTGGTCGGGGCGGGGCACGGATCGGATCATGCTGAGCGAACCGGAGGGCTCACCAGCCCGTCGGGGGCGCCTCCAGGTGCACGGCCTTGGTCGCGGTCATCTCGTCCAACAGCTCCGGGCCGTACCCGAAGCCCTGCCCGCTGCCTCGGCGGGGATGCGCGGCGCCGCCCGGCGCGCCGCCGAACACCGCATTGACCTTGACCGTGCCGGCCGGGAGGGTGCGCCAGGCCTGCTGGGCGTGGCTCATCGAGCCGGTGAGCACGCTCGCCGCCAAGCCGTACGAGGAGTCCGCCGCCCGGCGCAGCGCCTCGTCGAACGAGTCGACCGGCGCCACCGGCGCCACCGGCCCGAACGTCTCGTCCCGCATCACGGCCATCTCGTCGGTGCAGTCGGCCAGCACCGTAGGGGGATAGAAGGACCCCGGTCCGGACGGCACCGTACCGCCGCGCAGCACCCGGGCGCCGTCCTTGACCGCCCGCTGCACCTGATCGTCGACGGCATCGCGGTGCCGTCGATCGACCAGCGGGCCGAGGTCGGCGGCCCAGCGGTCCGCCTCGGCCGCCAGGGCGTCGAGGAATGGCCCGGCGACATCGCGGTGTACGTAGATGCGTTCGACGGCCACGCAGATCTGGCCCGAGTTGGCGAAAGATCCGACCGCGGCCTGGCCCGCCGCCCAGACCGGATCGACGCCGGCGTCCACGATCAGGGGATCGCTGCCGCCGTTCTCCAGCAGCGCCTTGGCTCCGGTGCGGGCGCAGGCGGCCGCGATCGACCGGCCGGTGCTCGTCGAGCCGACCTGGGCAACGACGTCGACCGGTGCGGCGGCGAGCGCGGCGCCGACCGAGCCATCGCCGTTGACCAGGGACAGGACGCCGTCCGGGAAGTGCGGGGCGAGCAGTTGGGTGAGGCGCCAGCCGGTGGCCGGGGTGCGCTCGCTCGGCTTGTACACGACCGTGTTGCCGGTGACCAGGGCCGCGCCGAGCAAGCCGCAGGAGACGGCCACCGGGTCGTTCCAAGGGGTGATCACCGCGACCACGCCGCGCGGTGTGTGGGCCATCAGGTCGATCGCCTCGTCGTTGCCGGCCAGGGCCCGGCCGCGGTGGGTCGGCCCGAGTTCCGCGTACTGGCGTAAGGTGCCGGCCCCGGCCATGATCGACTCTTGGGCACCGTCGACCGGTTTACCCATCTCGGCGTTCATCAACTCGGCCAGCTCACCGGCCGCTTCCGTCACTGCGGTCGCCGCCGCGTGCAGGGCGGCCGCGCGAGCCGCCGGGGCGGTGGTGGCCCATCCGGCCGCGGCCTGCCGGGCGGTTCGCACCGCCGCCGCCACATCTTCCTCAGCGGAGTGGTGCAGCAGCGTCACCGGCGTGCCGTCCGCCGGGTTGAGGACGGTCGACTTCCGGCTCGAACCGCCCTGTCCCCAGATGTTCGATACCAATTGCTCAACCTCGTACATGCCGGGGCGGTTGCCCGTTGCCAACGAGGCCAAACTTCTCGGCGTCGATGGTCTGTGAACTATCAGTGCAGGTAATGGCCGACAAAATTTGTCCTGAAGAAGTCGATGATCTAGCGAATAAGCCAAAGATCGGTGGGTACCCGGCGCCGCATGCGAGTGCTGGGAATCAACGCGATCTTCCATGACCCGGCGGCTGCACTGGTCGTCGACGGTCAGGTGGTGGCTGCTGCCGAGGAGGAACGGTTCAGCCGCCGCAAGCACGGCAAGCGGCCGGTCCCGTTCGCCGCCTGGGAGCTGCCCGAACTGGCCGCGGCCTGGTGTCTCGAGGAGGCTGGGCTGCGGCCGGGCGACCTCGACGCCGTTGCCTACTCCTTCGACCCGGGCCTGTCCCGCGACGCGGCGAGCCTCGGTCTGAACGACCCGTGGGACCACCTGCGCGTCGACTACGCCCGGCGTGCTCCGCAGTTCCTCGGCGCCGCGCTGCCCGGTCTCGACCCCGAGCAGGTGCGCTTCGTGCCGCACCACGTCGCCCACGCCGCGTCCGCAGGCCTCTCGGTGCCCGAGGACAGCGCGGTGCTGGTGCTCGACGGGCGCGGCGAGGTGGCCAGCCACCTGGCCGGGGCCTACCGCGGGGGCGAGCTCGAGGTGCTGAAATGCCAGGAGCTACCGCACTCCCTCGGGCTGCTCTACGAGGACCTGACCCGCCACCTGGGCTTTCTGCACTCCAGCGACGAGTACAAGGTGATGGCGCTGGCCTCCTACGGCCGTCCCCGCTTCCTCAACGTCTTCCGCGACCTCGTGCGGACCACCGACGACGGTGGCTTCACGGTCGAGCGGATCGACTGGGACGCCCTGGCCAAGGCGCGGACGGCCGACGGCGAGATGACCGAGGCACACGCCGACCTGGCGTCCAGTGTGCAGACTCGGCTCGAAGAGGTGCTGCTCGACCTGGCCCGCTGGACCTACGAGGCGGCCGGCGGCCCGAAGACCCTCACGATGGCCGGTGGCACCGCGCTGAACTGCGTCGCGAACGCGCGAATCGCCGCCGAGGGCCCGTACGAGCGGGTCTGGGTGCAGCCCGCGGCCGGCGACTCCGGCACCGCGCTCGGCGCGGCCCTGGCCGTCACCGGCCGGAACGTGCCGTTCACCACCGCCGCGCTCGGCCGCGGCTGGACCGACGACGAGCTCGAGGCCGAGCTGAGGCGGGCCGGACTGCCCTACACCCGGCCCGAGTCGATCGCCGCCGAGGCCGCACGCGTTCTGGCGGCCAACGGCATCGTCGCCTGGTATCAGGGCCGCAGCGAGTACGGTCCGCGCGCGCTGGGGCACCGCTCGCTGCTGGCCCACCCCGGCGACGCCGACACCCAGACCCGGATGAACGACGTCAAGGGCCGCGAGCAATTCCGGCCGATCGCCCCGATGGTCCGGGCCGAGCGGTTCGACGACATCTTCGAAGGCGTCAACCCGAGCCCGTACATGCTCTTCGTGCACCGCGTGAAACCGGAGTGGAAGGACCGCATCCCGGCCGTCACCCACGTCGACGGCACCGCCCGGGTGCAGACCGTGCACACCGGGACCGAGCCGCTGGTAGCCGAGATGCTCGCCGAGTTCGAGCGGCTCACCGAGCTGCCCGTGGTGGTCAACACCTCGCTGAACACGGCCGGCCGGCCGATGGTCGACACCCCGCGCGAGGCGATGGAGCTGTTCGGCTCGGCGCCGGTCGACCTGCTCGCGATCGGGCCGTTCGCGGTCCACCGGGCCACGGCGTTCCAGAAGTGACCGCGACGGTCGTGGTGCCCACGCTCGGCCGGCCGAGCCTCGGCGTCCTCCTCGAGGCGCTCGGTCCCGGCCTCACGAAGCACCGGTTCGAGCTGCTGATCGTCGACGACCGCCCCGGCGACCGCCCGCAACTCGTCCTGCCGCCGGGCATCGGGGCCACCGTCCTCGACGGGCCGGCCCGGGGACCGGCGGCAGCCCGCAACACGGGGTGGCGCGCTGCCTGGCACGAGTGGATCGCCTTCCTCGACGACGACGTGCTGCCCGATCCGGACTGGGCCGACCGGCTCGCCGACGACCTGGCCGAGGCGGGGGAGGACGTCGGCGGTGTGCAAGGCGTGCTGCGGGTGCCGCTGCCCGCGGACCGGCGGCCCACCGACTGGGAACGGGTGACAGCCGGGCTCGCCGACGGCGCCTGGATCACCGCCGACATGGCTTACCGCCGCGCCGCGCTGACGCGCTGCGGCGGCTTCGACGAGCGTCTGCCGCGGGCCTTCCGGGAGGATGCCGAGCTTGCCTTCCGCGTACGCCGGGAGGGATGGTCGCTGCGGCGCGGCCGGCGACGGGTCACCCATCCGGTACGGCCGGAGGGCCGGTGGGTCAGCGTGCGTACTCAGCGCGGCAATGCCGACGACGCATTGCTGCGCCGGCTCTACGGCCCGCGCTGGCGTGAACGCCTGGAGATCCCGCCCGGGCGCCGCCACCGGCACGTCGCCATCACAGCCGCCCTCGTCGCCGCCGGTGCCGCCGCGCTGGCCGCCGCGGGCGGACGACCGGGCTGGAAAGCGGTCGCGGCCGGCGCCGGGCTCGTCTGGGCGGCCGGCACCGCCGAGTTCGCCACCGCCCGCATCGCCCCCGGCCCCCGCGATCCGCTCGAGGTGGCCACGATGGTGGCCACCAGCGCCGTGATACCTCCGGTCGCCATCGTCCACTGGCTGCGCGGCTGGTTGCGCTGGCGCGCGGCCGGGCCCCTCTGTTCGCAGCCGGCCGGGCCGCCCCCGGCGCACCGCCGCCCGGCCGGGTGGTCCGCGCTGTCCCGGCCGGCGGCCTCCGGTTCCGTGCCCGCCCGGCCGGTCGCGTCCCGCTCGGCGGAGGGCGGCCGGTGAGCGAACTCTTCGACGCGGTTCTGTTCGACCGGGACGGCACCCTGATCGTGGACGTGCCCTACAACGGCGATCCCGCCCGGGTCGAGCCCATGCCCGGCGCCCGGGAGGCACTTGATCGCCTGCGCGCCGCGGGCCTGCGGCTCGGCGTGGTCACCAACCAGTCCGGTCTGGCGCGGGGCCGGTTCACCGCCGGCCAGTTGGCCGCCGTGAACCGCCGCGTCGACGACCTGCTGGGCCCGTTCGACACCTGGCAGATCTGCCCGCACGACGACACCGCGAACTGCCGCTGCCGCAAACCCGCCCCCGGCATGGTCATCGCCGCGGCCGAGGCCCTCGGCATCACCCCGGCCCGCTGCGTCATGGTCGGCGACATCGGCCGCGACATGGACGCCGCCCAGGCCGCGGGTGCCACCGCCGTTTTGGTACCCACCCCGGTCACTCTGGCTGCCGAGGTCGCCGCGGCACCGGCGGTCGCCGGCACCCTTACGGCGGCCGCCGACCTGGTCCTGCGACGTGAAGCCCTGGTCACGCCCGTGCCGCGTTCTGGCCAGGCCCGGACCGTGCTGGTCGTCCGCTCCGACTCGGCCGGCGACGTGCTGGTCACCGGACCGGCCGTCCGGGCGGTCGCGGCCGGCGCCGAGCGGGTGGTGCTGCTCTGCGGCCCGCGCGGCCGGCACGCAGCCGAGCTGCTGCCCGGTGTCGACGAGATCGTCGAATGGCGGCTGCCGTGGATCGACGCGCAGCCCGGCCCGGTCGACCCGGCCGACATGGCCGCCCTTATCGAACGACTACGGGCCACCGGAGCCGGCGAGGCGGTCGTCTTCACCTCGTTCCACCAGTCAGCGCTGCCTCTCGCCCTGCTGATGCGGATGGCCGGCATCGGCCGGATCACCGCGATCAGCGAGGACTATCCCGGCTCGCTGCTCGACGTGCGGCACCGCGGCGTACCCCCGGGCCTGCCGGAAGCCGAACGGGCCCGCAGCGTCGCCGCGGCGGCCGGCTTCGCCCTCCCGCAGGGTGACGACGGCCGGTTGCGGATCGTCGGAGCGGTGCGCCGGGGACCGGGAAAGTATGTCGTGGTTCACCCCGGAGCCAGCTGCGAGGCCCGGTCCTGCCCGCCCGAGACGCTCCGCGGCATCGTCGCCGCGCTCGTCGCCGGCGGCCATCGCGTGCTGGTCACGGCCGGGCCCGGCGAGCGTCACCTGGCCGCCTATGTCGCCGGGGACGTGGGCGAGGAAGCGGGGCGTACCTCGATGTCGGAGCTGGCCTCGATCTTCGCCGCTGCCGCCTGCGTGGTGGTCGGCAACACCGGTCCGGCCCACCTCGCCGCTGCCGTCGGTACCCCGGTCGTCAGTCTCTACGCCCCGACCGTTCCCTACGGCCAATGGGGTCCCTACCGCGTGCCGAACGTCCGGCTCGGCGACCCCGCCGCGCCCTGCCGCGGCACCCGGGCCACCACCTGCCCGGCCGGCGGCCACCCCTGCCTGTCCACCATCGAACCCGCGGAGGTGGTCGCGGCCGTCGCGCGGCTCGCCGCCCCCGCCGAGATTGCCGAGGCTGTCGCGTGAACATCCTTCTCTGGCATGTGCACGGCTCCTGGACGACCTCGTTCGTCCAGGGCAAACACCGCTACCTGATCCCGGTCAACGACGCCCGCGACGCCTGGGGCCGTGGCCGGGCGCAGACCTTCGACTGGCCCGCATCGGTCGAAGAGCTGCCTCTGGAACAGATCCGGGACGCGGACGTGGCCGTCGTGCAGCGGCCCGAGGAACTCGAGCTGGTGCCGCGTGGGCTGCCGGTGATCTATGTGGAGCACAACACCCCCAAGGGCGACGTGCCGAACAGTCGGCATCCGGTGGCCGACCGGGACGACCTGGTAATCGCCCATGTCACCGACTTCAACGAGCTGTTCTGGGACACCGGCGGCACCCGGACGACGGTGATCGAGCACGGCATCGTCCAGCCGGTCGCGCGCTGGAGCGGCGAGCTCGGTCACCTCGCCGTCGTCACCAACGAGCCGGTACGCCGCGGGCGGGTCACCGGCACCGACCTGTTCCCACGGTTCGCCCAGGTGGCGCCGCTCGACGTCTTCGGCATGGGCGTCGAGGACCTGCGCGGGCCACGGATCACCCCGTACGACGACCCACCGCAGCACGAGATGCACACACAGGTCGCCCGCCGTCGTGCCTACCTGCACCTGTGCCGCTGGACCTCGCTCGGGCTGAGCCTGATCGAGGCGATGCAGATGGGCATGCCGGTCATCGGGCTCGCGACCACCGAAGCGACCGCCGCGGTGCCACCGGACGCCGGAGTCCTGGACACCCGGGTCAGCACACTCGTCGAGGCCGCGCACTGGCTGCTCGAGGACGACACCGCAGCCCGCAACCTCGGCGCCCGCGCCCGCCAGGTCGCCCTCGCCCGTTACGGCCTGGACCGGTTCCTGGCGGACTGGGACCGGCTGATCGAGGAGGAAACATGCGCGTCGCGCTGATATCGGAACACGCCAGTCCGCTCGCCGCGCTCGGCGGCATCGATGCGGGCGGTCAGAACACCCACGTCGCGGAGCTCGCCGGTGCCCTCGCGGCGGCCGGGCACGAGGTGCGCGTCTATACCCGGCGCGACTGCCCGGACCTGCCCATGGTGGTGCCGATAGGTGACCGGGCCGAGGTCGTGCACGTGCCGGCCGGGCCGGCGGCCGCACTGTCCAAGGATGAGCTGCTGCCGCACATGGGCCAGTTCGCCGAGTGGCTGGCGGACGACTGGCGCAACGAATGGCGGCCGGACGTCGCGCACGCACACTTCTGGATGAGCGGGCTGGCCGCGGTCACCGCCGGACGGCGCGCCGGGGTGCCGGTCGTGCAGACCTTTCACGCGCTCGGCTCGGTCAAGCGCCGCCACCAGGGCTCGGCCGACACCAGCCCGCCGCGACGCGTCGCCTACGAGCGTGAGCTGGGCCGGGCGGTCGACCGAGTGATCGTGCAGTGCCGGGACGAGGTGAACGAACTGGTCCGCCTCGGCGTGCCACGCGGCCGGATGTCGCTCGTGCCTTCCGGTGTCAACGTCGAGCGGTTCCGCCCCGACGGACCGGCCGTGTCGCGCGACCGCCGTCGCCCGCGCATCCTCACCGTGGCCCGCATGGTCGAGCGCAAGGGCGTCGAGGACCTGGTCCGGGCCCTGCCCTCGGTGCCCCGGGCCGAGCTGGTGGTGGTCGGCGGCCCGCCCGAGGGCGAGCTGGCCGGCGACCCGTACGCCCGGAGGCTGCGCCGGCTGGCCGAGAGCTGCGGTGTGTCCGGCCGGGTCCGGCTCGCGGGCGCGGTGCCGGCGCACGAGATGCCGCAGTGGTACCGCTCCGCCGACCTGCTCGCCGCCACCCCCTGGTACGAGCCGTTCGGCCTGACCGTGCTCGAGGCGATGGCGTGCGGCGTTCCGGTCGTCGCCTCCGCCGTCGGCGGCCTCGTCGACACCGTCGTCGACGGGGTCACCGGCGACCTGGTGCCGGCTCGCGACCCGGTCGAGCTCGGTGCGGCACTGCGCCGCCTCGTCATCGACGACGTGCGGCGCTTCTCGTATGCCGCGGCCGCGCTCGATCGAGCCACCCACTCCTATGCCTGGCCCTGCGTCACCGCCCGGCTCGCCAGTGTCTACGCCAGCGTCGCGGGTGTCGCCACCGAACCCACCCCGGAGGTCTTCGCCTGATGGATTCGCCTGATCTCTCCCCGACCGACGCGCACCTGACGGCGCTGACCGCCGCGATCGGCCCGTACCGCGCGGCGTCCGCCCGGCTGGCCCGCTGGGGTGCCGAGCTCGCCTGGCACCTCGGCCAGGGCGGCCGGCTGCTGGTCGCCGGCAACGGCGGCAGCGCGGCCGAGGCCCAGCATCTCGCCGCCGAACTGGTCGGCCGCCTGCGCGACGAGCGCCGGCCGCTGTCCGCGATCGCGCTCACCCCGGACTCCTCGGCCGTCACCGCGATCGGCAACGACTACGGCTTCGAGGAGATCTTCGCCCGGCAGGTACGTGCGCACGGCCGCCCCGGCGACGTGCTGCTCACGATGTCGACCAGTGGCCGCAGCCCGAACCTGCTCGCCGCCGTACGTGCCGCCAAGGAGTGCGGGATGCGCAGCTGGGCGTTGACCGGCGCCGGCGGTCCGCTCGCCGACGCCAGCGACGAGGCGCTGCGCTGCCCGTCGCCGGACAGCCAGGTCGTGCAGGAACTGCACCTGGTCTCGGTCCATCTGATGTGCGAATACCTCGACCGGGCTCTGCCCGCGGTTCTCAACGGGCGACCGGCCGCCCCTTTCGCCGGGATCGACGAGATCAAGCTGGAGGTGGGCGTATGAGTCTGGTGATCGTCGGCGACACCCTGCTCGACCGGGACGTCGAGGGCAGCGTGCACCGGGTCGCCCCGGACGCGCCGGCCCCCGTTCTCGACGAGGAGCAGGTGCGCGAGCGGCCGGGCGGCGCCGGCCTCGCGGCCCTGCTCGCCGCCGCGTCCGGCCAGCAGGTCGCCCTCGTCACCGCTCTCGCGGACGACGCCGGCGGCGCCCGGCTCAGCGAGCTGCTCACCGCCGCCGGCGTGCAGGTCTACGCGCTGCCGATGCCCGGCCCGACCCCGGAGAAGGTGCGGCTGCGGGCGCACGGACAGGTCCTGCTCCGCCTCGACCGCGGCGGCGCGCCGCGGCCACCCGGCGAGGTGCCCGGCGCTGTGCTCGACCTGCTGCGCGATGCCACCGCCGTGCTGGTCAGCGACTACGGCCGGGGTGTCGCCCGGCACCCGGATCTGCGCCGCGCGCTGAAGGAGACCAGGGCGCCGATCGTCTGGGACCCGCACCCGTCCGGCCCGCAGCCGGTGCCGAACGCCCGCCTGGTCACCCCGAACGCCGCGGAGGTGCGCAAGCTCGCCGGCGACGCCGGCGGCGGCGGATCCACCCTCGCCGCCGCTCAACGTGCCGGGCACGTCCTGCGGCAGCACTGGCGCGCCGGCGCTGTCGTGGTGACCTGCGGCGCCGAGGGAGCGGTCCTCTGCCACTCCGGGCCGACGCCGCTCGTGGTGCCCGCCCCCACGGTCGTGGCCGGCGATACCTGCGGAGCGGGCGACCGTTTCGCGGTGACGGCGGCGCTGGCCCTCGCCGATGGCGCGCTGGTCTCCGAGGCCGTGCAGCGAGCTGTCGCGGCCGCTTCGGCCTATGTGGCCGGTGGTGGCGTGACCGCGCTGCTGGAACCGCACGACGAAACTGCTGGGTCGCGGGAGCGGATCGGGGCCGACGAGGCCGGCCGTCTCGCCGCCGAGACGCGCTCGCGCGGCGGGACCGTCGTCGCCACCGGCGGCTGCTTCGACCTGCTGCACATCGGCCACCTCGCCACTCTGCGCGCTGCCCGCAAGCTCGGGGACTGCCTCATCGTTTGCTTGAACAGCGACAACTCCGTGCGCGGCCTCAAGGGCGCCGACCGGCCGCTTAACGGCGAGATCGATCGCAGTCGCCTGCTCGCGGCGCTGGACTGCGTGGACGCCGTCGTGATCTTCGATGAGCCGACACCCGAGGCCGTGCTCACCTGGCTGCGGCCCGACGTCTGGGTCAAGGGCGGTGACTACGACTCCGTTCCCGAGACGGAACTCGTCGAACGCTGGGGCGGCCGCACCGTGATCGTCCCGTACCTGGACGGGCGCTCGACCACCCGAACCATCGCCGCGGCCCAGGCCGCCACCACCCGGAGGTAATCCAGCATGGATGCAGTCATCGTCACCGGCGGCTCGAGCGGGCTCGGCGCCGCCGTCGTGGATGCCGTGATCAAGGTGGGCGGCCGCCCGTTCGTCATCGACCGGCAGCGGCCCGCCGGCGACGTGCCGTGGATCGAGTGCGATCTGGCCGACACGCGTGCCGCCGAAGCCGCGACCCGCCGGGCTGTCGAGGAGGCCGGCGGCACCATCGACGGCATCGTCACGGCCGCCGGCATGGACGTGCCCGGCGCGCTCGCCGACATCCCCGGCGAGACCTGGGACCGGATCGTCACCATCGACCTGCTCGCCACCGCCGCGGTGATCCGGGCCGCGATCCCGGCGCTCAAGGAGTCGCACGGCGGGGTGGTCACGATCGCCTCCACGCTCGGCGTCAAGGCGGTCGGTGACGCGACCGCCTACTGCGCGGCGAAATTCGGCGTCGTCGGCTTCACCCGCGCGCTCTCGGCCGAGCTGGCCGGCCAGGTCAACGTCACGCTGGTGATCCCGGGCGGCATGCGTACGAAGTTCTTCGATGACCGCGACGAGCAGTACAAGCCCGGCCCGGACGCGATCCTCAACGACCCGGCCAACGTCGCCGCCGCCATCATGTTCGCGCTCGGCCAGCCGGCTGGATGCGCCGTCCGCGAATTGGTCATCGCCGCCGAGACGGAGACGTCGTACCCGTGATCCTCGTCCTTCGCGCCCTCGGCGTGGGCGACCTGGCGGCCTCGGTGCCCGCGATCCGCGGGCTCCGGGCCGCTTTCCGCGGCGACACCCTCGCGCTGGCCGCGCCGGCCTGGCTGACGCCACTGATCGACCTGATCGGTGCCGTCGACCGGGTCGTGCCGGTCGACGGCCTCGCGTCCGTGGTGCGAACGTCGCCGGCGCCGGAGATCGCGCTCAACCTGCACGGCCGCGGCCCCGAGTCGCACCGGCTGCTGCAAGCCGCCCAGCCGGCGAAACTCTGGGCCTTCGCGAACGCCGAGGCGCGGCACCTCGACGGTCCCGCCTGGGACCCCGGCGAGCACGAAGTCCGTCGTTGGTGCCGGTTGGTGAACCATTACGGCGTCGCCACCGACCCGGGGGACCTGACACTGGCCGTCCCCGAGGTGCGGGTTCCGGCCGGCGTCACG
This sequence comes from Actinoplanes sp. NPDC026619, assembly GCF_040638295.1. Classification (NCBI taxonomy): domain Bacteria; kingdom Bacillati; phylum Actinomycetota; class Actinomycetes; order Micromonosporales; family Micromonosporaceae; genus Actinoplanes; species Actinoplanes sp. NPDC026619. The sequence goes on along the minus strand of NZ_JBEZYA010000050.1, from coordinate 17,544 downwards.
ATCATCCATCCCGGCGCCAAGTCGCCGTCGCGCCGCTGGCCGGCCGGGCGGTACGCCGCCGTCGCCCGCCGGCTGCACGCGGACGGTCACCGGGTAATGATCACCGGCTCCCCGGCCGAGCACGATCTCGCGGCACAGGTGGCCGCCGGCGCCGGACTTCCGGCCGGTGCCGCCGTCTCGACGACCCTGGGGGAGCTCGCCGCACTCGTCGCCCGCGCGCGCCTGCTGATCAGCGGTGACACCGGCATCGCCCACCTGGCGACCGCCTACGGCACGCCGTCCGTCGTCCTGTTCGGGCCGATGTCGCCGGTGCGCTGGGGACCGCCACCGGACCGGCCTCAGCACCGGGCGATCTGGCACGGCACCCGGAGCGAGCCGGGCGACGCCCTCGGGGCCGGTGTCCATCCCGCCCTGCTGGCCGTCAGCCCGGAGGAGGTGCTGGCCGAGTCAGCCTCGGCGCTCCCGGGCTGAGCATGGACCAGAGCGCGGGCTACCGGCTCTCCGGGCTTGTCAGATATGCGGGATGGGAAACTGCGCCCATACGTGTTTCACCGTGCCGTCCACGTACCAGCCCATGCCGCGAGCGAGATCGCGAACCAGTTGCAGGCCGAGACCGCCGCGGCCCGGCGCTCGACCTTGGGCGAACGTTCGTCTACCCCCCGGTGTCCGTCTTCATGCGGGCCTCAACCTTCGATTCCGGTTGCTGTGTGGGCGGTGCCGACCGGCTTGGACTGCGGCGATCCGCGCCGGCGCAGGTGGGTTCCTCAGAGGATCGGTTTGCCGCCGGTGACCGGGATGACCGCCCCGGAGATGTAGCCGGCCTCGTCGGAGGCGAGCAGCACGTAAACCGGCGCGACCTCCCTGGGTTGACCGGGCCGGCCCAGCGGCGTGTTCTTGCCGAACTCCGCCACCTGCTCCGGAGGCATCGTCGAGGGGATCAGCGGCGTCCAGATCGGACCAGGCGCGACCGCGTTGACCCGGATGCCCCGTTCGCCCAGCATCTGGGCCAGGCCGGCGGTGAAATTGGCAATGGCGCCCTTGGTCGTGGCGTAGGGCAGCAGCGTCGGCTTCGGCGTGTCGTAGTTGATCGAGCTGGTGTTGATGATCGATGCGCCCTCGCCCAGATGTGGGAGGGCGGCCTGCACGAGCCGGAACATCGCGGTGATGTTGAGGTCGAACGTGTGTTGCCATTCCTCGTCGGTGATCTCCTCGATCGCCTCGTGGGTCATCTGGAAGGCGGCGTTGTTGACCAGGACGTCGAGGCCGCCGAACTGCCGGACGGTCTGCTCGACGACCGACCGGCAGTGGTCCCGGTCGGCGAGGTCGCCGGGAATCAGCAACGCCTGCCGGCCCGCCTTCTCGACCAGTGCGGCCGTGTCGCGGGCGTCGTCGTCCTCGTTCAGGTAGGAGATGGCGACGTCGGCGCCCTCGCGGGCGAAGGCGAGCGCGACGGCTCGCCCGATTCCGCTGTCGCCGCCGGTGATCAAAGCACGTTTGCCGGTCAGCCGGCCGGAGCCCCGGTAGCTGTCCTCGCCGTGGTCCGGCTGCTGCCGCATCGCCGTAGTGGTGCCGGGCGGCTTCTGCTGGAGTTCGCTCATGGTGGGTCCTTCGCGGGGTCAGGGGATCGAGACCGGGAAGCGTTGCCACACCCGGTGCGCGGCCAGGAGTTCTTGTACGGCCGAGAAGGCCTCCGGACCGGCGGCGGCCGAGACGACCCCGGGGGTGCCGGCGATTCCGGCCGCCTCGAGGACGGCGTCGCCGCCGGCCCAGGCGCCGATCGCCTTGGCATGCCGCCACGCCTCGTCGACCAGGCGCAGCAACCGGGGATCGAGGTCACCGGGTCCGCCCGGAGCCCCGGCCTTCGCGTCGCGGGCCCCGATGGCATCCGGAGCCGGTGCGGGAGCAGCCGCCAGCAGAATCGCGTCGAACTCGACCGATCGGGCGGTATCGAAGGTCCGTTGGACGCTCAGGTCGCCCAGTTGCCCGCCGTGCGGCGCGATCACCAGCGGCACCATGCCGGCGGCGAAGATGGCCGTACGTACCGCCGAGACGCCGGCCAGGTCGGCGTCCGGTCCGGCTACGATGCCGACGATCCGGCCGTCGGCCGGCCAACGGCCGCCCAACTGCGAGAGCACCGGGCTGGGCACGACCTCCGCCGGCGCGGTACGCGGCTGTGGCGCCGGCAGGCCGAGACCGGTGGCCACCTGCTCGCAGAGCACCGGGTCGATATCGGCCAGGCACTGCAGCTGCCGTTCCTTGATCGCCTGGTGGTAGCACTTGCCGAGCTCGAAGGTGTAGGCCGCGATGATGTGTTCCTGCTCGACCGGCGTCATGCTGAGCCAGAACAGCCGCACCTGGCTGAAATGGTCGTCGAAGGAGACCGGGTTGGCTCGGATCTTGGGCGCCTCGGCGACCCGGACCGGCACGTCCAGGAAGGCGTTCTGCTCGTCGCCGGCCTCGAACGGGTTGCCGCCGTCGAGCGAGTTCGGCCGGTAGGGGGCGACTCCGCCGTGGACCGCCTGCTGGTGGAAGCCGTCGCGCAGCATGTCGTTGACCGGGGCGTGCGGCCGGTTGATCGGGATCTGCGGGAAGTTCGGCCCGGCGAGGCGGGTGAGCTGGGTGTCGACGTACGAGAAGAGGCGTCCTTGCAGCAGCGGGTCGTTCGTGACGTCGATGCCCGGCGCCAGGTTGCCGAGGTGGAAGGCGACCTGCTCGGTCTCGGCGAAGAAGTTGGTCGGCGTGCGGTTGAGCACGAGCCGGCCGACCGGCTGCACCTCGGCCAGTTCCTCCGGCACGATCTTGGTCGGGTCGAGCAGGTCGATCCCGGCGAAGGTCTCCTCCGGGATGTCGGGGAAGACCTGCAGGCCGAGTTCCCATTCCGGGTACGCGCCGGCCTCGATCGCGTCGTACAGGTCGCGGCGGTGGAAGTCGGGGTCGACGCCGTTGATCAGCTGGGCTTCTTCCCAGGTCAGCGAGTGCACGCCGAGCTTGGGCTTCCAGTGGAACTTGACCAGTACGGTTCCCCCGGCGTCGTTGACCAGCCGGAAGGTGTGGACCCCGAAGCCCTCCATGGTCCGGTAGGAGCGCGGGATGCCCCGGTCGGACATGTTCCAGATCGTGTGGTGCTGCGCCTCGGTGTGCAGCGAGACGAAGTCCCAGAAGGTGTCGTGCGCGCTCTGCGCCTGCGGGATCTCCCGGTCCGGGTGCGGCTTGGCGGCGTGGATGATGTCCGGGAACTTGATCGCGTCCTGGATGAAGAACACCGGGATGTTGTTGCCGACCAGGTCGAACGTGCCCTCGTCGGTGTAGAACTTCGTCGCGAAGCCGCGGGTGTCGCGGACCGTGTCGGCCGAGCCGCGTGAACCGAGGACGGTGGAGAAGCGTACGAAAACCGGGGTTTCCTTGTCCTTCTTCAGGAAGCCGGCCCGGGTGAGCGCGTCGGCAGTGCCGTAACCGGTGAAGACGCCGTGCGCGCCGGTGCCGCGGGCGTGCACGACCCGCTCGGGGATCCGTTCGTGGTCGAAGTGGGTGATCTTCTCGCGGAAGTGGTGATCCTGCAGCAGGATCGGACCGCGAGGACCGGCCTTGAGCGAGTGGTCGGTGTCGCGCAGGCGGGCGCCCTGCGCGGTCGTGAGATAAGCGCCCTGCTGCGCTTTGCCGGTCGGCGGCACACCGGTTTCGGCGCCGGTCGGGGTCCGGGTGTCCGGGGTGCCCTGCTCCTTTTTCGGCGGCAACGGGTCATGCGGGGTGGTCGGTTCCTCGATGCTCGGCGTGCCGCTGCCGGGCGCACCGGGTACGTCGGGGGTGAGAGCGTCGGTCACCTTCGCCGCAGCGGCCGCCACGACGTCTTTGACGATCTTGGCCGGGCTGTGGTCTTCCATGGCTGAGGGCTCCTCAATGAGCGGATCAGGGACCGGACGCATACCCGGCACCTGCCCGGTCAAACGCCTCGATGACGCCGAAACCCCGGACAAAACGCTTCCCGGGTCGGCCATGGTGTTCCTATCGGCCCGCAGCCTCCGGCAGGACCGTCCGGCGCTCGAAGCCCGCCGCTTGGGGTTCCGGCAGGGCCGGCAGCAGGTCGGGGAAATTCTGCCGGATAACCCCGGCCGCGTGCATGGCCTCGTCGGCGGCCGCCAACTGGTGCCGGATGGTGAGGGCGGCCCCGCCGCGAGCGGCCTGCTCGGCGATCTGCCGGTGAACGGCCGACTGCTCCTCGAGCATGCTGACCGCGGTCCAGAGCGCGACCTCGATCTTCTCCCGCTGGGCGGCGGCCAGCGCGTGCGGTGACCAGGCATGCCCGACATGGCACAGATAGTGCACTGCCGGGCCGGTCCGGACGACGTTCATGCCGCCGGTGCAGTCGGGGCAGCTCAGGGCCGCGGGCTCGCCCGGCGTCAGCCCGTGGCCGGCCGCCATCGGACTCTCCATCATCTCGGCCTCCCGGATCGTGTCGTCACTCACGGTGACGGCAGAAGAGCTGTCGTGGTGGAGAAGGAGTCGCTGGACCTCGGCTCCGAGCCGGGTCGCCGGTGCGACCGCGGCATCCGGGACGACGGCGAGCGCAGCCGCGGGCATGGATCCGATCTGCGCATCCCGCGGATCCTGCACGGCGATGCCGCCTCCGGAGGCGGCGATCGCCGCCGCACCGGCCGCACCGTCGTCCAGAGCACCGGACAACACGACACCGACCGCTCGCGAATCGAACCAGCGGGCAGCGCTGCGAAACAGCGCGTCGATGGCCGGGCGCGCCCGGTTCTGCTTCGGCGCGTCGCTGAGCAGGATGCGGTCGCCCTTCACCAGCAGGTGCCGGTCGTTGACCGCGACATAGATGCACCCCGCCCGTAGCTGCTCACCCTGCTGGGCGGCAGCGGCCGGCAATGGTCCGCACCGCTGCAGGATCGCGGGCAGGGCGCTGGTGCCGACTTCGGGCAGATGCGTGACGACCAGCACCGCAGCCGGCAGATCCGCCGGGAGGCCGCCGACGAAGTCCCGCAGCGCCTCGACGCCGCCGGCCGAGGCACCGACCGCCACGACGTGCCTGGCCGTTGTCCGTTCCGTAACCATGCCGCCGTCTTCCCCGATTCACGCCCGGCAAACTCGTTCGGCTGACGTTGCTACGTCGCGAGCCGGTGACCTGGTCGCCCGGGTACGGAAACGGAGCACGGCCGGCACCTGAGTGGCCCTCTGGCGCCCGGTTTCAGTACCGCTCGGCCGGGTATGCTTGCGCCATTGAGAGGTGGCTCCTCAGATGCCGATCGAGTTCGAGGTAGCAGACCATGACCCTGACGTGCTTGCGTCACCGACGGGCAGGCTCACCTTCGCCGACGTCGCGAAGCTGCGACTGAGCCTCGACAAATGCCTCGCCGAGCAGCCGGCGTCGGTCCTGATCGGCCTGAACGGGCTCACCGTGGACGACCCGCTCACGCTCACTGTCTTCCTCGCTTTCTCGGCTGATGCGGCCCGCTGGCCCGGCGTTCCCGTCCTGTTGTGCGGGCCGACCGACGAGGTGCGAACCATGCTCGCTGCCGCCGCCTTCCGGCGCCTGCCGGTGTTCGAGAGCGTCGCGGCCGGCCGTGAACACGTCCGAACTCATCGACGCGTACGGTCCACACTGAGCGAGCAGCTGCTGCCGATCGCCGGCGCGGCCAGGCATGCCCGGGACGTCACGACCGAAGCCTGCCTGCGCTGGGACCTGCCGCACCTGGTCGGACCGGCCACGCTCATCGCCAGCGAACTGGTCAGCAACGCCGCCGTACACGCGAGCACCATCGCCCACCTGCGGCTGACGCTCGGCGAGCGCCACCTGACGATTGCCGTCCGTGACGGGTCCACCCAGCCGCCCGTCGTGCCCGACCCGGCCGCCGGCATAGCGGAGCGCGGCAACGGACTGAAGCTGGTGAGTGTCAGCGCACTCTCGTGGGGATGGCTTCCGGCCGAAAGCGGTAAAGTGGTGTGGGCTTCGCTGTCGCGCCGAGTCGCGTCGTCCGGCCGGGCGTATTGACCTTCGGTCGACCGCGCGGCGGGGTCCTGTGATGAATCGAGACGTGATCGTCGTCGGTGCGTCGGCCGGCGGTGTCGAGGCCCTTCGATCGATGGTGGCCACCTTGCCGCCCGATCTGCCGGCCGCCGTCCTGGTCGTGCTGCACGTGCCCCGTGAGTCGCCGAGCGCGTTGCCCAGCATCCTCGCCCGTTCGGGACCGTTGCCGGCCCGCGCGGCCGTCGACGGCGAGCCGCTCAAGCCGGGTCGCATCTACGTCGCGCCGGCGGACCATCATCTGCTGGTACTTGATGATCATGTTCGAGTCAGCCCCGGGCCGACGGAGAACGGGCATCGTCCGGCTATCGATCCGCTCTTCCGCTCCGCGGCCCGCGCCGCCGGTCCGCGGGTCATCGCCGTCGTGCTCTCGGGCACCCGGGACGACGGCGCGGTCGGGGCGGTCGTCGTCGCCGCCCGGGGCGGCACGGTCGTCGTGCAGGATCCGGAGGACGCGTTGCACCCCGCCATGCCGCTGGCCGTCATGGCCCGGCTGGAACCCGACCACATCGCGCCCGCCGCTGATCTCGGGGCGCTGCTCGCCGGCCTGGTCGCCGAGCCGCTGGACCGCACGGAGCCGGCGTCGGCCGACGATCTGTTGTCCGACGAGGTGGCGATCGACGCCTTCGCGCCGCTCACGATCGACCGGATCACCGACGCCCCCGGCGCGTTCGGCTGTCCGAGTTGCGGCGGCGCCCTGATCGAACTGACCGATCAGGAGGCGCCGCGCTACCGCTGCCGGGTGGGACACGCCTGGTCACCGCAGAGTCTCCTGGACGAGCAGGCGGTGGCCACCGAGGGCGCGTTGTGGACGGCGCTGCGGGCCTTGGAGGAGAAGTCGGCCCTCGGCCGGCGGATGGCCGGGACCCGGCGCAGCCCAGGCACCGGCCGGCTCTACACCCAGATGGCTGAAGAGGCCGAGCAGGCCGGCGTCCTGATCCGCCGGTTGATCCAGGAGCTGGCCGGGTCGAGCGCCACGACGGCGGAGTGACCTCGGCCGGCGCGGCCCGGGGTGCCGTACGTTCATGCAGGCAGAGTCGATCGGAGAAGGCGCACGTGGTGTACGAGGACGCGGTCGACAGCAAATTCGAGGCGCTCCTGGTTTATCTGAAGGAGAGTCGCGGCTTCGACTTCACCGGCTACAAGCGGTCCAGCCTGATGCGCCGGGTGAGCCGGCGGGCAAGTCAGGTCCACATCGCTGACTACGGCGAGTACCTCGATTATCTCCAGGTGCACCCGGACGAGTTCACCGCGCTCTTCAACACCATCCTGATCAACGTCACCGGGTTCTTCCGGGATCCGGAGGCGTGGGAGAGCCTGCGCGACCGGACGCTGGTACCGCTGATCGAGGCCAAGGCCCCCGACGCGCCGATCCGGATCTGGAGTGCCGGCTGCGCGTCCGGCCAGGAGGCGTACACCCTGGCCATGGTTCTGGGGGAGGTGCTCGGGCCGGCGGTGTTGCGCGATCGCGTCAAGATCTACGCCACCGACGTCGACGAAGAACAGCTCAACGAGGCCCGGCACGCGGCGTACAGCGAGCGGGACGTGGCCGGGGTGCCATCCGAGCTGCTGGAGCGGTATTTCGAGCAGACCGCGAACCGGTACGTGTTCCGCAAGGACCTGCGCCGCTCGGTGATCTTCGGTCGTAACGATCTCGTCCAGGACGCGCCGATCTCCCGGGTCGACGTGTTGACCTGCCGCAACACTTTGATGTATTTCAATGCTGAGACTCAGGCGCGGATGCTTGGCCGGTTCCACTTCGCCCTGGTGGAGGGCGGCGCGCTCTTCCTCGGCAAGGCCGAGATGCTGCTGAGCCACGGCAACATGTTCCTGCCCACCGACCTCAAACGCCGGATCTTCCGTAAAGTCCCGAGGCTGGTTTCGCTCAACGGCTCGGCCTCGGTCGAACCGTCGTCCGTGGCAGCCCGGAAGAACCTGATCGGGCTCGACCAGTTGCGGAATGCCGCCCTGCTGGCGAGCCCGGTCGCCCAGATCGTGCTCACCGCCGACGGGCTGCTCGCACTCTGCAACCGGCAGGCGACGGCCCTGTTCGGTATCACGTCGCGCGACCTCGGCCGCCCGTTCCGTGATCTGCAGGTCTCGTACCGCCCGACCGAACTGCGCCAGCACATCGAGCAGGCCCAGGTCGAGCGACGCACCATGCACGTGACCGACGTCGAGTTCGTCCGCAGCCAGACCGAGACGATGCACCTCGACGTCCAGGTCAACCCGCTGATCGACTCGGACGCGGGCCTGCTCGGCGTGACGTTGATCTTTCATGACGTCACCGCGGCGAAGCAGCTGCGCCTCGCGCTCGAGCATGCCAATCAAGAGCTCGAGGCGGCGTACGAGGAGCTTCAGTCGACCAACGAGGAGCTGGAGACGACCAACGAGGAGCTCCAGTCGACGGTCGAGGAACTGGAGACGACCAACGAGGAGCTCCAGTCGACCAACGAGGAGCTGGAGACGATGAACGAGGAGCTCCAGTCGACCAACGACGAACTCCAGGGCATCAACGACCAGTTGCAGCGCAGCAGCGCCGAGTTGGACAACGCGAACGCCTTTCTCGATGCCATCCTGTCCGGCCTGCGCGCCGCGATCGCGGTGGTCGACCGCGACATGAAGGTACGCGCATGGAACCGTCAAGCTGAGAACCTCTGGGGTCTGCGCGCCGACGAGGCGATCGACCGGCATCTGCTCAACCTCGACTTCGGCCTGCCGGTCGACCAATTGCGCCCGTTGATCCGGCAGGCGCTGGCCGACAACGCCGACCCCGACGAGCTGCGGCTGGACGCCGTCGACCGCCGAGGGCGCCCGGTCACGGTGCGGGTCTCCGGCAGTCCGCTGCGCGGCTCGGCGGACGGCGCCAGCGGGGCGATCATCGTGATGGAGTCGGCCGCGCGTATCGCATCGGAGGATGAGCAGCAGTTTGGCGGCAGCTGAGCGGGGAACTCGGCCGGTCCGTCGAGCCCTGAGGTCAGCTCTCGAGCATGTCCCGCAACCCCGACATCTTCACGATCTGGGCCACGAACGGCTGGAGGCCCACGACGCGTACGGCGACGGCTCGCACCCGGGCTGCTTCGTGCACGGCGACCAGGACCGCGATGCCGGCAGCACCGAGCAGCGGCACACCGGCCAGGTCGATGATCAGACCGCGACCCCGATCGCAGTCGCCGATCGCGGTGAGCAGTTCACCACGCAGGTGATCGGCGTTGTCCCGGTCGACCTCACCGTGCACACACGCCACGACCGCTTCCTTGTCGTAGGTCACGGCCATCCGCAGGCGGTGGTCGGCCTGGTCGCCCCCGGTCCAGATCGGCGGGGTGTCGCTCAGCATCGCTTCCCGCAGCCAGGACAACGCCCGGCTGAGCAGCCGCGAAACGTGCATCTGGGAGATGCCGAGCTTCTCGGCGATCTCGGCCTGGCTCAGATTGCCATAGAAGCGCAGTGCCAGCATCCGACGCTCGCGCACGGGCAGGCGACACAGCAGCCGCTGCAGCGTGGCCGCGTCCTCGACCATGCCCAGCGCCGGATCACCGCCACCGAACAGGTCGCCGAGCTCGGTGCCGCTCGCATCACCGATCGGCGCGTTGAGCGAGGAGGGGCTGTGAGCGGCGGCGGAGGTCTGGGCGCGGCGGACCTCCTGCGGATCGACGCCGAGGTGCTCGGCGATCTCCTCGGCGGTCGGCCGGCGGGCGAGGCGGGTGGTCATCTCGTTGGTGACCCGCGCGATCTCCAGGCTGAGATCCTGCATGCTGCGGGGGACATGCACGCCCCAGGTGTGGTTGCGGAAGTGGCGCTTGATCTCGCCGGTGATGGTGACGATCGCGTAGGCGGTGAACGATCCGCGCTCCGGGTCGTACCGGTCGACCGTTTTCACCAGTCCGAGCCGGGCCACCTGCTCGAGATCGTCGACCAGCTCGCCGCGGCCGCGGTAGCGCCGCGCCAACCGGCGCGCCAGCGGGAGCGCTTGACCGACGAACTCGTCACGCAGACGCCGCCGCGCCGGATCGTCGGCGCCGGCCAACGCGGTGGAATAGGCATCTGCTGCCGCATCCAGGTCCTCGAGCGGTTCCCTCTCATCGATTCTCGGCATGACGACCTCGGTCCTTCACCCCACCACTGACTGATTGAACGAGCCTCTGTTGCCCGGTGAACCGGGACGCAAACACTGTAGTCCGCCGACCAGTTGGGAGGACATATAATGTCGTAAGTCCCTTAAATGGTATAAACAGGCGTTCAACCCTATCGGGTATCTCGACCAGCCGGTCGGTTGCGGTGACGGGCTTTCCGGAAGGGCGTCACAATCGGGTGAACGGACGGGTTCGACCCTCGGCAGCCGGGTATACGCCGCGCCATGTCCTTGATCACCGGTAGTCAGGCCGCCGCCGATGACTCGCCGCCGCACGTCGAGACCGACGAGGTGACCATCGTGGTCGCCACGCGTAACCGTCCGGATCGGCTGGCCGAGACCGCGGCCCACCACCGGGCGCCGGTGATCGTGGTGGACAACGGCTCCGACGAGCCGATCCGGCTACCGGGCGCCGACGTGGTGCGGCTGGACGCCAACCTCGGCGCGGCCGCCCGCAACATCGGCGTCGAGCGGGCCCGCACCCCGTACGTGGCCTTCGCCGACGACGACTCGTACTGGGCGCCCGGCTCGCTCGCCCGCGCCGCCGCGCTGCTCAACGCCCACCCGCAGGCCGCACTACTGACCGCCGAGATCCGGATCGGCGCGGCCGGCCGGCTCGATCCGGTCTCGGCGGCGATGGCGGCGGCCCCGCTCGGCACCCCGCCCGGCGCCGCCGGCCCATCCGTGCTCGGCTTCCTCGCGTGCGCGATCGTGGTGCGGCGGGACACCTTCCTCGCAGCGGGCGGCTTCCAGCCCCGGCTCTTCGTGTACGGCGAGGAGGCCCTGCTCGCGATGGATCTGGCGGCGGCCGGGCACCAGCTGTCCTATGTGCCGTCGCTGACGGTGCGCCACTTCCCGGAGCCGGCGGGCCGCGACCCGCGAGGCCGCCGGCGCCTCGAGGCCCGCAACCGTCTCCTGACCGCCGTGCTGCGCCGGCCGCCCGCCGTGGTGGCCCGCGCCGCGATGGCTGTCCTCTGCAGCGAGCCGGCCGCGCTCGGCGACGTGCTTCGACAGCTGCCCTGGGCGGTGGGCAGTCGCCGCCGGCTGCCCACGCCGGTCGAGCAGGCCCTCACCCGGCTCGCGGTGGAATGAGGTGCCGCTCGGCGACGCCGGCCACCGTCGCTCAGACGGCGCTTACCTGGACGTGCGGATAGGCGGTGGCATGGTCGCGCAGGAACACGGTCACGTCAGCGAAGGGTCGCGGCCCGGGAACGGCGTGCCGGTCCGGCAGGGCGCGCAACGCCCGCTGGAACCGAAGAACGTGCGCGGGTCGGCGGGATAGTGGCGGGGCGAGACACCGGCGAAGTGGCCGCCCCTGCCCGTGAGTCCGCGTTCGCGGTACCACTGCCGGTAGAGGTCGGCGACCAGCGGGCTGAGGTCCTCGGGCTGGTCGAAGCGCAGCCGGAGCACGCGGTAGCCGTACCGGGCGGCGAAGGCGGCGACGTCGTCGCGCAGACCGGGCGCGAATCCCCACTCGGCTTCGGGAGCATCGGTGTCGGCGGCCGGCGGCTGCCATCGCTGGACCGGGGCGTGATAGCGGCGTAGGTAGGCCGCCACCCGGGGGCTGCCGTCGCGGTACTCCCGGCGGGGATGCCGCCGACGGCGCCGAACTGGAACAGATGCCGCTCGCCCACGGACGTCGCCGGCCAGCGCTGGCCGCATTCGGCCAGCACGATCGTCCCGCCGGGCTCCAGGGCACCGGTGAGGAACCGCTCGTAGGCCGCACCGAGCCGGGTGCGCTTGACCCGGAAGTACGCCATCCGCCGCAACGTGAGCCGGTCCTGGTTCGGGTCGTGCATGTGGTGCAGCTCCAGATCCTGGTTACGGTCCAGCAGGCCGCGGGCTGCACGGTCGAACGCTTGAGGCCGGCGAGCGGGGCGACTTCGAGGCCGCCGCCGAGAACAACAGCGCCGAAACCATCCAGCTGATGGCCGAGGCCCTCATGTACAAGAACGGCTTCACCACCTCAACCGCAACCGTGCGCCCCTGACGACCCGTCACCATGGCGCGGTCCGGCCCGGAAAGCGCCGGGCCGGTCGCGTGGCCGAGCGCAGGGCACGACCAAAAGGGTCACTGTTAACAGGGTGGACAACTCGCGCCGATCCGTGCAAGCATCGCTGGGCATCGATCTCTGTGATCGGCTGCGGAGTCACTTACGCGGGGGCGGGTGGATTTCTGCGGCCGTCCACAGCCCTGCGCGCGCGGGCGCGGCCGGAACATTCCGGCTGCCCTCGCCCATTCGCCCCCGACGTTTCTCGCTGGAGGCGCTACCTTGCGATCGCGGCGCAAAACTGTTTCTCGAGGCCGGCTACGACGTGCGGTCATGGCCGTGCTGCTCGTCCTGCCAACCTTGGTCCTGGCGAATTATCTGAGCGCGCCGCCGGCCGCCGCGGCCGTCTCCGCTCCTCTGGTCATCGGTTTGACCGATCGCTCGGTCGTGCTGGCCGCTACCGCGAAGACGACCGGGTCCTATCTCACTACGGCGGCGTATGTACCGGACATCAACGCCAACGCCGGCCTGCAACGGTGGACGTTCGAAAGCGTCACGAAAACGACGCTCGGCTACATCTTCCTGGTGCGCAACGCGGCGTCCGGCCTGTGCATGACGCCCAACGCGCATTTCGGGCTGTATCTACAGCCGTGCAATCTGTCCGGCTCGTGGCTCTACACCAACACGGCGCCCACGACCGCGACGGGATACCGGCTGCGGGCGTTCGCCAGTGGCCGGGCCGGTGAATGCTTGAACGCCGACAGTCATCCGAGCACCGACCCGAGTCGTATCAACCCGGACTCGTGCTACACCAGTGACGAATCAGGCGAGCGGTGGCGGGTTCGTCCCGGGGTGGGCAGCTGCCCCACGGTGGACGTCACCGCCACCTGTCAGAGCTACAACCCGCCACGGACCGGGTTCTTCGGGAACTGGAAGCAGTCACTCGCCTCGTTCACCAGCGGAAAGAACGCCGAGATCGCGCAATACCTGGGCGGTAAGACGGTCGACAGTCAGTTCTTCGACCGCGTGCCGGACTGGTTCGAGGTCGGCTGGCGAAACGCCTACTCCACCGGGAACGGCACCACACCCCCGAAGATCACGGACGAGGCGTACTGGCTGGAGAGCGCGCCGGGGTTCGTCGAGTACCACAGCCTGAGCGCGGCCGCCGGCGGTTCCGTCGGTGACGGGCTCAACCACACGTACATGGCTCTGAGCGCGGCCGGCGGCAAGGTGGACATCCTGTACGACTACGACACCGTCGGCACCACCACGCACTCGGAGGGCTCCGGTCTCTCCTACCTCGAGACCGGCATCACCAAGCGCGACGATGGCACCGCGGTCCTGCCCAGCGGGATCGAGCACCGGGTGCAGGGGCTTGACCCGAACGGGGTGTGGCAACGGCTGCCCGCCGCGGCAGCGGTGGTCAACGACCGGCAGTGCGACGGTCCCTCGACCATGCTGCCCTCGGCCGCACCCAACTGCGTCACCGTCTCGCTCAAAACCGTTGCGAACGCGAACGGCGGATCGGACTTGGAGAACATCGGCTTCACCCAGCCCGCCGCGGCGACACCCACCGCTCCGGTCGCCCCGTCGATCCCGCCGGCCGCGATCAACGGCGTCGACCAGCAGCAGTTGCACGCCTGCATGCAGAACACGCCGGCCGACTGCCTGCGCACGGTGCCGGGTCTCGACACCTGTGTCGCCGCCCGGCTGCAATGCAACCTCGGCGTAACCGCCCCGGCGAAATTCAGCCGGACACGACCGCCCGCGATGACCGTGGCGCAGGCCCGGGCCGCGGCCAGAAAGGAACTGCGGGCCCAGAACGGCAAGGCACTCGGGTCGGCAACCGCGCTGACCGTCAAGACCGTCCCCGCCGGCGCCCTGCGCTCGTCGCTTCTGGCGTCCGGCGAACCGCTGCTGGTCGTCTCGGGCACGGCCACGGTGTCCGGTTTCCAGCACGGCCGCCCCGCGGCAGGCCCCTACCGCGGCTTCGTGCTCACCTACGACGCCGCGACCGGCGACCTGGTGAACGCGTGCCTCGGATCCGCCTGCTTCAACCGTCCGGCCACGGCTTCGAAATAGGGGTGCGGAATGCGAAATCGTTGGAAGTTCAAGGCAATTGTTCTGTCCACGATCGCCGTGATAGTCACGGCGGTGGCGCCGGGCCCGGTCGCTGCCTCCGCCTCGGACGGGGACGGGTTGGCGTTCGTCACCACCATGCGGCCGATGATCGGCGCGGCCGGCGATCAGGCCAAGGCCGCGGCGGCGCTGCAGGAGGACCCGGTCGACCTGCGCGCCGAGTGTGAGCTGCGCAAGCCGCAGGCGTCGGCCACGCTTGAAGGATGGCTCCGCGATCGGATGATGGCCTGCAAGACCGGGAGCCTGACCACCACCGCCATCGACCTCAGGACCGGCAAGGAGGCCGGCCACGCCGATTACGACCTCTGGGTGCTCGGCTTCGCCAACCACGGGGTTCGTCAGGTCGACTACCTGGTCAGCGTCGAGAACATCGAGTTCAAGGTCGAAGCCGGCTACGTGATCGACTGGCCGCTCACCACGCTCCAGTTCTCGATTCAGGGCTGCCCGGGGTCGCCGACCGTGTCCTGCGCCGATCAGACCGGCCTGTCCGACGTCTTCGCGAACTGGCTGCTCCGGCCGAGTCGTGGCCTGACCTACACGTCGGACCCGGCGACCGGCGCCGGTGCCGAACTGGTGGTTCCGATGGGCCTCACGATGACCGTTCAGGTGATTCCGGCCCCGGGCGACGAGATCATTCCCGGCTTGCCGACGTCCGTCTTCGAATCAAGGGTCCGGTTCGACTCGGCGGGCCAGGTGGTGGTGGGGCGCAACTACGGCTCCGTCTTCACGTCGGCGCTGCTCATCTACCGGCTCTGGCTCAGCAGCGACACCCATCCCAAGTCGGCGCTGCACATCTACGACGCGCTGCATCGGCCGGAACGCACCTTCCCGAGCTGGGTCGGTAAATCCGTTCCGGGTGGGAACGCGAACGAACCCCTGCACCGGTTGACCGACAGCGGCAAGATCGACGAGAACCGGGCCGTGTCGATTGCCACCTGCAAGGACATCTGGGGTCCGGATTACGCGACCGGCGGGCTCGAGTGCGACGAGTTCCCATTCGCCTCGACCTATGAGGGCGCGAAATACGGAACCGAGGCCAACGGCGGTTTCAAACGCTATTCGGTTCGGCCCATTCCGGCGGCGGATAACAACGACGGCGGCGGAAACCGGCTGAAGGACTTCTACTGGCAGAACCGAATACTCGACAGCGAGGCGTTTTACGTCGACATTATCCCGTAGTAATGTCGGGTAGGTCCGGCTTTGCCGGGCCTACCCCCCGGTTCTGAGAGGTGCCGTGTCCACTTCGTTTCGAGTGATCCTGCCGTACCGCTACTTCGCCGTCTGCGACTGGATCACCGAGCCGGGCATCGCCGAGACGAACGCCCTGTTGGCGCTGGCTCGAAGCGATGTCGCGGCGTCCGACGGGCGACAGATCATCGTCTGCCCGGCGTCGGAATCCGCCGTCACCGTGCATTTCGAACACCTCGGCGACGCTCCGGTCGGTGGCGATGACGAGTGGGACAGCCACGTCGATCTTCGGGTGGAATGCCCGAGCGGAACGATCTACATCGACCAGCCGTCGGCCCTGGCGATCGACCTGGAGGACGCGCTGGCTGCGGGAGCCGGCACCTACGCGGCCCGCGTCGCGTGGCGTGGACGCGAGGCCGGCGACGGCCACGAGGAATATCTGGTACGGATGTGGCGCACCGGTCCCGTGTCGGGCGCGACGCTCGCGGAACTGGAGTCCGATGAGGACTAGGGTCGCGCTCGCCGTCGTGACGATCGGGCTGACCGGCGCCTGCTCAGGGCCGTCGCCGGCCCGGAACGAACCCGGCCGGCTGCAGTTCTCCAACTCGACGGAGTCGCCGCGTGCGGGTCCGGTGGTGAACTACCGGGAGGCGTACGACAAGGCCCATCGCTTCGCAACCATCTGGGTGCGGAAGGATATCGAGACGACGGCGTGGCGATCACAACTCGCCGAGCTCGCCACATCCGACCTGCAGAACCAGATCCACACCGACACCTTCACCCGGCCGGTCGCCGCCGCCCTCCGCGGCGACATCGCACCCCGCGTCAGCCGGCCCGATCGCATCGAGTTCGTGGTCGACACCGACGACGGCGTGAAGGCCATCGTCATGGTCCCGGCGAACTCCCACTGGCGGGTCGCCGGCATCCAATCGGCGTGACCCCGGCTCACGCGCGGGTTGTCGTTCGCCGCGGATACGGACGCGGAACTCCTCGTCGGTTTGATCGAGCTGCGGCGGGCGGTGCGCGGCTACCGCCGCGCCTGCTGCTGGACGGCGCGGTCGCTGGCTTCGGGGGCGCCGCTTTGTTCTCGTCTTTGGTCGCTGGCCACCGTCCGCAAGCTCGAGACCGTCGGTCGCGAGCGGCACGAAGAGGCCCGCCGCGACGCGCTCACCGGCCTGGCCAACCGGCGGGCCGTTCTTGAACACCTCGCCCGGGTCCTTGCCCGCCCCGGAAGCAGGCCGGTCGCACTGCTCCTGCTCGACCTCGACAAGTTCAAGGAAGTCAACGACTCGTCCGGCCACCGGGCCGGCGACCTGTTGCTGTGTCAGGTCGCCGACCGGCTCGGCCACGTCACCCGCGCCGATGACATCCTGGGCCGGCTCGGCGGCCGAATGCGGTGTTGGAACTGTTCGACTTCAGCGATTCGGCGTATCGGATCCTGGTCGAGATGGTTTCCGAGGCGATGCTCGTCGCCGAAGGCGTCGTCCCGGATCTCGCCGCGCTGGTCGTCAGCGGTGGCGAGGAAACAGAGGAGGAGGACGCCGAGGAGCCGTCGGCTGTACGCCTGACTCCCCTGGACCCGCAGCGGCCGCTGGATCTCCTCGAAGACCTGCTTACCGGAATTAGAGGCTGCCGCCTGCTCTACGCCGAGTACGCGGATTCTGAGGACGAAGAGAGTAGTCGTTGAGACTTCGCCGGAATGTCCATGTTTAGCGTCCGGCAAAGGTGGTTGACGTGGGCGGTATCGGTCAGTCAGTTGGCGGTGGCCGCCGTCGACGGGTAGGGCGATGCCGGTGACGTAGGACGCGGCTGGGATGCACAGCCAAAGCACCGCTGCGGCGATTTCTTCGGATTGGCCCAGGCGGAGGATTGCCGATGCCCGCGATTGCGGCGTCGAGGCTGAGTTCCCCGCGCTCGAGCATTTGCGTGACCATCGGGGGGTCGATCGTGCCGGGGCACACGGCAGGGTCATTGCGTGTTGGTGTAACTGCTGGTCACGGCGTCGATAAGGTCGTGTGATCGGCGGTCAGCTCGTCGGTTGGCGCGGGCGATGTTGGT
>NZ_JBEZYA010000049.1:0-52029 GCF_040638295.1 Actinoplanes sp. NPDC026619 | reverse complement strand
TGCTGACGATCTCCCGGTAGGTGCCGGCCTTGATGTTGATGGTGGCCCGGCTGGCGTTGTTGGTAGCGACCGCGTTGACCGCGGCCTGCACGGTCGCGTACTGCCCGGAGCCGTCTGCCGCGACGGTCAACGTGGTGCCCGGGTTGCTGGTCGGGCTTGTTGTGGGGCTCGTCGTGGGACTGGTGGTCGGGGTGGAGCTGCCGCCGGCGTATGTCTCGAACTCGGCGATCCGCGGCGCGCTGGACGCGCTGGTGATGTCGAACGTGAGCTTCTTCAGCGACGTCGAGGAGAAGGAGATGGTGCTCGGGCTGCCGCTACCGCTGGTCAGGACGGCACCGGTGTCGGCGTTGAGCAGTCGCCAGGCACTGATCGAGCCGCCGCCCGAGGCCTGCACGATGACGGCCGAGGACACCGTCGTGGCGCTGCTCCACTTGACCGAGACGTAACCCGTCGCGCTGGCCGGCGACCAGTAGGTGCTGGTGCTGCCGTCAATGACGTTGCCGTAGCTGGTGCCGCCGGCCTTGCTGGAGCCGTCGGCGCCACCGCTGAGACTCAGGTTGTCAGCCGCCGAGGCGCTGGTCAGCGGCAACGCCACCATGATGGCGGCGACCGCGACTCCGGTGGCCCCGGCGGCGATCCATCGTGCGATGGGTGGTCGTTTCATCTCTTTCTCACCTCGTTGTCGAGAGCGCGTCGCGTGATGGGCTGACCACAGGAAAGCGCTTTCCTGGAGAATAGAGATGTGTCGATGTGATTACAAGAAGATGTCCGGCTTGCGGCGGGACGCGGGGCACGGAAGCACACCATCGGGCGGCGACTGGCTGGTCGGGCTCCAGCCGAAGGACTGCTACAACGCTTGGCGGCCAGTGCCACCGACACCCACCGCATGTTGCGAGTTTGGAGTCGGTATTTTTCGGCACCTGTGGTCGTTTGAATCCGGACACACGCGTTCCAGGCCTCAGCCGGTGCGTATCTCCGTAGACGTACCCGTCTCGGGAAGACTCGTGGTGCAGCCTGCCCAGTTCCGCGTAGCGCATGAGCGCGGCCGGATCGTGGTCCAGCCGCTCGGTGACCTCGTGGACGCCATGCCGACGGCCAGCAATGTCGACGCGATTCAGGTGCCGGATCTGGTGTGGCCCGATCGCCCGGACCTTCCGGCCAGAGCCAGCTGGTTGAACCGGTCCGTGAGGCTATCTGGGCATATCGGCTGCTCGACGGGTCGGCATGCGCCAGAACGTGACCGTTGCGTCCTTTTGCTGATCCGGCTATGTTCGGAAGGACGTCGATACGGCGCCGTTACGTTGTGGGCGACCGAACCGCGGCGCTCCCCTGAAAGCCCTAGGCCCTCAAGGCCCGGATCGGAGGTCCCCATGAGCAAGGCGATGGTGGCCGCAGCGCACGCCAACCCGTCCTACCAGGAACTGGCTCGTCGGCATGGACTGCGTTCGACCAGCGTCCTGCCGAGTCTTCCGGCCTACATCCGGCAGGTATGGGCAAACCGGCACTTCGTCGCGGCCTACGCCACCGCCAAGGTCTCGTCGGCACTCGGCAACACCCGGCTCGGGACGTACTGGCAGGTGCTGACTCCGCTGCTCAACGCGGCGGTGTACTACGTGATCTTCGGCGTCATCCTGGACACCAAGGGAGGTGTCCAGAACTTCATCGCGTACCTGTGCTGCGGCGTTTTTGTCTTCGGCTTCACCCAGAGCGCCGTGCAGGGCGGCGTCACAGCGATCAGCGGCAACCTCGGGATGATTCGGGCCCTGCACTTTCCGCGGGCCGGCCTGCCGCTGGCCGTGGTGATGGCCGAGGTACGTAACTTGATCGCCTCGATGACCGTGCTTATCGCGATCGTGCTGCTCACCGGCGAACCGGTGAACCGGCAATGGTCGCTGCTGCTACCGGCCCTGCTGCTGCAGTCGGTCTTCAACGCGGGGCTGGCCATGTTCGTGGCCAGGCTCGGCTCCACGCTGACCGATATCAAACAGCTGATCCCGTTCGTCATGCGGATCTGGCTGTACCTGTCGGCGGTGCTCTATCCGGTCACCCGGTTCACCGAGCAAGTGCACGGCTGGCAACTGCGGCTGATCGAGGCCAACCCACTTCTCGTCTTCATCGAGCTGACCCGGCACGCGCTGCTGGAGGACGTGACGCTCGCCGGGCCACCTCGACTACTGTGGTTCGAAGCCGTGTGCTGGACGGCGATCGTCGGGCTCGGTGGATTCATCTACTTCTGGCGGGGAGAGAACACCTACGGCCGCGGCTGACACGCCCAGCGAGTACTCGATCAGTGCCCCCGGTGCTGGACTGCCTGCCCATGCCACTGCGCATCATCGTCGCCCGGGCCCCAGCCAAGGACCCGGCCGAGCGGCGGACGGCCCGGGAGTTGCTCGACCTGTTGCTGGCGGCCAGTAAGGCTTCCGCCAAACCAGAGAGTACGAGCGACGCGCCCTCGGCCGGCTCGATCAGCCCGGCCGCCCGGCCGTCGTCCTCGCCGTCGCGGCAACCGACCGCGAGGCCGCGACCAGCCCCTCCCGGCCGCGCTCTCGGCCGCGGCCGGGGCGAACGCCCCCGGTCGCAACCTCGCGCCGGACGGCACGGCCACCGCTTCGAGCATGGAGGGCTCGGGCCTCGCCCGCCAGCCGGCGTACGCCATCGACGGAGACCCGGGGACACGCTTGAACAGCGCCTTCAGCGACCCCCAGTGGTTGCAGGTGGACCTCGGCGCCCACTGGCAGATCGGCGAGATCCGGCTGAACTGGGAGAACGCCCACGCCACGGCATACCGGGTGGACCTGTCGACCGACGGCACGACCTGGCAATCGGTCTACAGCACCAGCAGCGGACAAACCGGCGAGTTGATCGTCAAGGTCGCGAAGCTCTCCGCCCGGTTCATTCGGATGTACGGCACCCAGCGCTCGACCGGCTACGGCTACTCGTTGCTGGAGCTCGAGGTGCGCGGAGCGCGGTTCCCGGTCAGGCCGCCGCGGTTCAGCGCTGGTTGGCCGCGGCCGTACACGTCCACAGGATCGCCGTGGTGCCGTTGGCGGTGGGGCGGGGTTCACGTCCAGGCAGAGGCCGGAGGCGACACCGCTGATAGTGCCGTCGGCGTTCACCGTCCACCGCTGGTTGGTGTCGCCGTTGCAGTCCCACAACACCGGCACCGCCCCGGCGGTCGCGCCGATCGAGCGCCCAGCAGCGTCCTGTCGTCCGGGCGAGGCAGGAGACCGTCTCAGGTTCCACCGGCTCGGGCCGATTACTCAGCAGTGAAGGGCCGACTCGTGATCTCGCTCGGTGCCGCGGTGGCGGCCGGGCTGATTCTGCAGTGGGCGTTGTCGGCGCTTCCCCATCGAGAGGCCGGAGTGTTCGCCTCTGTTGCCGTGCTGGCGGCGGCCGGGTACTCGGCGCGGAATTTTCTCCGGGCGAGCCGCACCACCGACGGACGCGTCCGCGGTGCCTGCCTCACCGGCATCGCGGGAGCCGCCGTTCCCGCCTTCTTCGCCGGGGTGCAGGCCCTTGCCTCGGCAAGGACCGGGGCAACCCTTCCGGCCTGGTTGATCGTCCTGTTTCCGGTTCTCGTGATCGGGCCGGTGGCCCTCCAATCGGTCCTGCTGGCACCGCGGGCCGGTACCGGCCTGGCGAGGGCGATCCGGGTAGTCGATGTCACTTCCAGCAGCGGTGCGGTCTTCGGACTCGCCTGGCAGTTCATGTTCGTTCCGGTGATCGGCAAGCTCCCGGACGGCATTTCGCGGATTGCGCAACCGGTGGTGCTCATGGTGATCATCGGGGGTTCCTGGGCGCTCGTCTCGATCCTCAACACCGGCCCCGCCCGAGTCGGCTACGCGCCGCACCTCATCGGATCGGCGCTGATCCTGTACGCGGCCGGTGGTCTGCTCAATCTGCGCAGTTACGCGAACGGAGAACCGCCGTACGGGAACGGAAGCGCGGCGCTCGTACTGATCGGCACCATCCTGATCGCTCTGGCCGGTACGAAGTTGAAACCAGGGTCCGAACCGCCGCGGCGCCAGCAGGCTCCATTCGTCTGGATGCTGGTTCCGTACCTACCGGTGGTGGCGTCGTTCACGGCGGCCCTCGTGCTCGTCCTCCGTTCCGGCGACGGCGGCGTGAGCAAGACCCTGGTCTGCGTGCTGCTCGGAACCAGCACCCTGGCGATGGCCCGCCAGTTGCTCGGCCTGCTGGTCATAAGGGACCAGGCCGAACACCTCGACCGGCAGCGCGAGGCTCTCAACCGCCAGGCGCACCACGACTCGCTGACCGGATTGCCCAACCGCGCGGCGTTCCACGCGCGGGCGGCCGCGGTGCTCGCCACCGCAGACGCGGATCACCTGACCGCCGTCCTGTTGCTCGACCTGGACGGCTTCAAGCCGGTGAACGACACCTTCGGGCATGCCGCGGGCGACGCCCTGCTGATCGAGGTCGGCCGCCGGCTGACCGAGGCGGTCAGACCGGAGGACACCGTCGCACGCCTGGGCGGTGACGAGTTCGTCCTGCTGCTGCCCGGCCTCACCGACCCAGGGGGTGCGGAAGCCACCGCGCTTCGTCTGCTCCACCGGATCGCCGAGCCGATCCGGGTCGGCGACGACACCGCTGCAGTGACCGCCAGCATCGGCATCACCGTGGCCCGCGGTTCTGGGCACGACCTGGAGCCCCTGGTGCGGGAGGCGGACATCGCGCTCTACTCGGCCAAGGCATTCGGCAAGAACATGTTCCGCCGCTACGAGGAGGCCTGGTCCGTCTCCTCCTCCTGACCCCGGTCTTCGAGGCTCCGGCCGGCGGCCACGGCGAGATCGCGCAGCCATCGGTGGGCCGGGTCGGCGGTGTGTGCGGGGTGCCACCACAGCGTCTCGGTGACCGGCGTGGCCGGAATGGGCAGTTCGAGCATCCGCAGACCGGCGGGAACTCCCAGCGGCCCGAACAGGCCCGCCTGGACCAGGGCGGCCCGGTCGCTGCCCGCCACGGCAGCGGGCAGCAGGTGGAACCCCGCGACGATCAGCTCGACGTCAGGTTCGATGCCGTACGAACGGAAGCCGGCCAGGACCGGACTGTGCTGTTCCAGCAGATGGTGGATCACCCAGCTCATCCGGCGGAGATTGTCGACGGTCAGTGCTCCCCCGGCGACCGGATTGTCGGCCGAGACGAGGCACATCCAGCGGTCTTGAAACAGCGTGACACCGGGGAAACCGTCGACGGTGACGCCGCGCGGCAGGATGAAGCCGTCGACGCCGCGCGCCGCGGTAGTCATCTGTCCGGCCGATGACTCGCCGCCCAGCGGGGCGATCCGGAGCCGGGCGCGCGGGGCCCGCGCGCGGATGGCGCCGGCCAACGCCGGTCCGAGCCGGCCCGCCGCGTAGTCCGAGGCGATCAGGACGAACTCCCGTTCGCAGCTGGCCGGATCGAAGTCCTGCGCGGCCGTGAAGGTCTGCTCGACCAGATCCATGGCTGCGGCGGCCGACGCCAGCAATCCGGCTCCGAGCGGCGTGAGCTCATAGCGGTTGCCGACCCGGATGAGCAGTTCGTCGCCGTAGTGCCGGCGCAGCCGGGCGAGGGCCTCGCTCATCGCGGGCTGGCTCAGCCCGACCCGCTGCCCGGCCCGGGTGACATTGCGTTCCGCGAGCAGGGCGTGCAGCGCGGTGAGCAGGTTCAGGTCGATGCTGGTGGCCTTCATCGAGTCTCCCGGATCACTGGCGCTGCGTTGTGTGCCGACCATGGTGCCTGACCGCCGCCGATGGCGACCCCTTTACGATCGGGTCGTGCCCGGGCCAGAGAACTCGTCAACGCGACCGCGCAACCGATCGGACCGGCAGATGGCCGAGAGCGCGGCCTTCAAGGCGACGATCGTGCGGGCCGCCTCCACCGCGTTCGCCGAGCGCGGCTACGCCCAGACGACTCTCGACATCGTGGCCCGGTCCGTCGGCCTTACCCGTACCGGAATCCTGCATCATTTCCCCTCCAAGGAGAGCTTGTTCCGGGCCGTTCTCGATCAGGAGCGGACCTGGGCGGAGGGGCAGATCGACGTGCCGCCCCGGCCCGGCCCGCTCGGCCCGATCCGGGAGCTGGAGGTCTTCCTCGGCGCTCCCCGCCGTGCCACCACGCCGCTTCGCCTGATCCACGTGCTGGAGGGCGAGGCACTCGCGGGCAACGCCGTCGCGGCACAGTACGTCACGGAGCGGATGGGTTACGTGCAGGCGGAGATCCGGCGCCGGCTCGAACGGTGCTGGGACGCCGGCGAACTCGCCGCCGACGCCGATCTGGCGGTCCTCACCACCGTGATCGCGGCGACCATCAACGGCTTGCAGAAGCTCTGGTTGTTGCACCCGCGCACGGATCAGCGCCCGGCCTTCCAGCGCTTCGTCGATCTGCTGACGACCGACTGACCATTCAGTCGGTCGGTCGGCCGTCCTGGCAGGTAGCAGTCTTGCATATCTGCAGCTCAGGGTCATTTCTGAGGGCGTCATCGGTCGCGCCAATGGCGACGATCGGCAGGATTGATTTCTCAACGGGGTTGTTCGCTGCGACAGTAATCACACCGCTGCGGACCCCCTTCCGCAACGACCGCGTAACGCGAAGGTCATTCACCCGCGTCACTGCATCCGGCCCATCTTCGCGCCTCCGGAGGACCGGTCCCATGACGGCAAATCTCGATCCTGTCACCCCTTACCGGCCACCGGGCGTTCCGGAAGCCGGCAAACCACGCCGAGTCGGCACGGCATTTCTGGTCACCTTCGGCTTCGCCAATCTCGGCCTGTGGATAGCTCTGCTCACGCCGGTCATCGTCTCGCTGCAGCTGAAGATCGACCAGATCGCCCCGGACAACCGGGAGGCCGCACTGTCGCTGACGCTCGGCGTCGGCGCCGTGCTGGGCATGCTCTCGAACCCGATCTTCGGACGGCTCAGCGACCGCACCACCTCACGCTTCGGCATGCGGCGGCCGTGGTTGATCGGCAGCACCCTGGTGGCCGTGGCGGGCGCGGCCGTGGTCGGCGCCGGCCAGACCGTCGCCGTCGTGACGGTCGGCTACTGCATTACCCAAATTGCCCTCAACGCCCTGATGGCAGCGATGATGGCGCTGCTGCCCGACCAGGTGCCCCCGCACCGGCGCGGCTCCGTCTCCGGATTCATCGGCGTCGGCCAGGCTCTCGCCGCCGGCATCGGTGCCGGCCTGGCGAACGGCCTTTCCGACCACCCGATCGCCATGTTCGTGGTCCCGGCCATCATCGCCCTCGCCTTCGTGCTCGTCCTCGCCATCAGCCTCAAGGACCGCCGGCTCGACCCCGCCGAACGTCCCCCGCTGAACTTGGGCGAACTGGCCCGCAGCTTCTGGGTGAACCCACGCCGGCAGCCGGACTTCGCCTGGGCCTGGGTCAGCCGGTTCATGATCTTCATGGCGATCTCGTGCGTCCTCAACTACCAGGTCTTCTACCTGAACTCCCGGATGGGCCTGTCGACCGACGAGGCCGCCGAGGTGATTCTCGGCGGCATTCTGGCCCAGACCGCGGCGGTGATCGCCAGCAGCAACCTGGTCGGCTGGCTGTCCGACCGGTTGGGACGGCGCCGGCTCTTCGTCTGCGTGTCGGCACTGATCGCCTCGGGCGGACTGCTCACCCTCGCGGTAGCCGACAGCCTGCCGCAGTTCTATCTGGCCATGGTCCTCACCGGGCTGGGCCAGGGTACCTACTTCGCCGTCGATCTGGCGCTGGTCACCGATGTGCTGCCGGACAGCCGCAACGACGCCGCCAAGGACCTCGGCGTCATCAATATCGCCAACACGCTGCCGCAGTCGCTCGCGCCGGCCATGGCACCGGCCCTGCTCGCGCTCGGCGGTGGGGACAACTACACCGCGCTGTTCGTCGCCGGCACGGTCTTCGCCGTCCTCGCCGGCGTCAGCATCCTGAAGGTCAGCGGCGCGCGCTGAAACCCCGAACCGATCCCGGAGGCATTCTTTGAGAATCGACGTGCACGCCCACTACTGGGCCGCCGCCTACATCGACCGGCTCGTCGCGCTCGGCCGCCGAGACCTGGCTTTCGCCGGCCGGCAGGCCGATGACCTCGACCAGCGGGTCGCCGAGATGGACAGCGTCGGCGTCGACGTGCAGATCCTGTCGGCCATCGGGCTCAATACCGAGGTGCCCGATCCGGCGGGAGCCACCGACGCGGCCCGATGCATCAACGACATCTACGCCGAGATCGTCGACCGCTACCGCGGCCGGTTCCAGGCGTTTGGGAGCGTCCCGCTGCCGCACGTCGACCGAGCCATCGCCGAGACCGACCGGATCCTCGGTGAGCTGCGGTTTCCCGGTATCGCGCTGCCCTGCACGGTCGACGGCCGGCCGCTCGACGACCCGGCGTTCGAGGACTTCTGGGCCAACGCCGCCCGGCACAACGCCGTGGTCTACGTGCACCCGGTCGGATCGAACTCGGCCGTACATCCCGGCCTGGACTCCTGGGGACTGCACACCGCGTACGGTTCGCCCCTGCAACTCGCCACCGCCGCCACCCGGATGGTCTTCTCCGGGCTCACCTTCCGCCATCCGGGCGTGACGTTCATCTTCGGCGTGTGCGGCGGCATCCTGCCCTTCCTGTGGCCGCGGCTGGAACGCAACCTGCGCCGCGCGTTCGACCACAGCGCCGACCGCGCGGTCGGCCCCGGCTACTTCGACTGGGTCCGCGACCTGCCCCTCGACCCCGCCGACCCGATGAGCGCGTTCCGGCGCTTCTACTACGACACCAGCACCCAGGAGACCCCCGAGGCGATGTTGCTCGGCAAGCAGACCTTCGGCGTGGACCGGATGCTGCTGGGCAGCGACGCCATCTTCGCCTCGCTCACCGAGGCCGTCTCCTACCTGGAGACCTCGCCCTATCTGAGCGCCGAGGAGAAGACCGACATCCTCGACCGCAACGCCCAGAAACTGCTCGACCTGCCCACCCCCCGGAGCTGACATGTACATATCCGTCTTCATGGGACCGATCTCGCTCGGGCCGGCCCAGGACAAGCCGAACATCGACCTGTGCCTGTCCCAGGCGGCCGCCGCCGCCGAGGCCGGCTTCGCCATGGTGACCTTCGGCGAACAGCATTTCAACAACTACGAGCCGTACAGCAATCCGTTCCTGATGGCCGCCCGGCTTGCGCCGGAGCTCGGCGGGACCTGGTTCGGCACCACGATCGTCCCGCTGGTCTTCCACCATCCGCTGCGGCTGGCCGAGGACGCCAGCGTCATCGACCTGCTCACCGAGGGCCGCTTCATCATGGGCATGTCGGCCGGGCGGGTGGGTTTCTCCCCCGACTTCGCCAATTTCGGTCTCGACCCGGAGCGCCGCCACGAGATCTTCGCCAGCAAGCTGGCCATCCTGCGGCGCGCCTTCGTGCACACCGCCGACCAGCCGCCGCTGGTCATGGACACCCCCTGGGACCGCGGCGCGCTCAACGGGCGGATGATGCCGTACTCGTACCGGGCCGGCGGTCCGCTCATCGCGGTCGGCACCAACACCGACACCACCATCAGCGAGTACGCCGCCCAGGGCGTACCCGTCTTCCTCGGCCCTTGCCTGCCGCAGGATGCGGCCCGTAAGTTCGCCGCCTACCGCGACGCCACCGCGGCAGCGGGCCACGACGCCGAGACGCTTCTCGGCCGCAGCCTCGTCACTCGCCACGTCATCGTCGGCGCCACCGAGGAAAAGGCCTGGGAACGCGCCGAGCTGATGGCCGGGCGCAACCCGATGATGGACCGCAGCTCCGACACTCGCTCGCTGCGCGAGCTCTCCGAGGTCGATCTCTCCGACCCCGCAGCCGTACGGGATCCCGCGAACCGCAACGCGGTACACGTCCAGTCCTGGATCATCGCCGGCACCCCGGACACCGTCGTGCGCCAGATCAACGAGTACGAGAAGGCCGGGGTCCCCCAGTTGCTCACCCGCTTCACCGTCGGCGCCTACAACCCCGCTGAGATCGGTGCCTCGTTCCGTTTGTTCGTCGACGAGGTCATGCCCCAGATCAACGCCACCCGCTTCCCGGAACTGCGCGACGACGAGATCCGGCCCGAGCACCGTCCCGCACCGGCCGCGACCATGTCGGCGGAGTCGGTCCGCAACGACGTCGCGGCACTGGCCGGCCGCTGGAATGCCGTCATCGCCACACCGATGGGCGATCAGCGTGTCGTCCTCGACCTGGCGGTCGACGCCGCCCAGGTGACCGGCACGGCGACCCAGAACGGCGCCACCGTGGCGATCGCGGACGGTTCGGTGGGCGCGGACGAGGCACAGTGGACGGTGACGGTGACGGCGCCGTTCCCGATGACCCTCAGCTACCGGGTCCAGGCCGCCGGCGACACGCTGACGGGCAGCGTGCAGGCCGGCACCTTCCCACCGTCGCGGCTCACCGGCGAGCGCGCCGGATGACCGCGCAGATGATCGGCAACGATCCGGGCGAGCTCGACCGAGCCCTGTTCCGGCGCGTCATGGCGCACTTCTGCAGCGGTGTCGTGGTCGTGACGGCGGACGCCGCACCGCATCCGGTCGGCCTGACCTGTCAGTCGTTCTCGTCACTATCGCTGGAGCCGCCGCTGATCCTGTTCAGCGTGGCGCGCACCTCGCGCAGCTGGCCGGCCATCCGGGCGGCCGGAAAGTTCGCCGTCAACATCCTGCACGCCGGCCAGCGCGAGCACAGCCAGGCCTTCGCCGTCAGCGGCGGCGACAAATTCGCCGGAAGCAGATGGCGGCCCGGCCGGCACGGCACCCCGCTGCTCCCCGAGGCCCTCGCCCACATCGAATGCCGGTTGGAGGCCGTCCACGACGGCGGCGACCATCACATCGTGATCGGCCGGGTCCTGGATCTCGACGGGAGCGACGAACCCCGGGATCCGCTGCTGTACTTCCGCAGCGAATACCGCCACCTGGGCGACCCGATCTGACCGCTCACCGATCATGAAGGCCGGCCGGGGCGGGTGCCTGGCTGACAGACAAGTGGACGACACCTTCCACTTCTGGCTACAGTGGCGATATGACCACACCGGGCCTGCGCGTCGACGCCGAGCGCAATCGTCAGCGCATCGTCGCCGCAGCCCGCGAGGCCTTCGCCGAGTGCGGCCTCGACGTGCCGATGGACGAGGTGGCCCGCCGCGCCGGGGTCGGTGTCGGCACCCTCTACCGGCGCTATCCGACCCGCGCCGACCTGGTGGCCGCCGCGTTCGAGGAAAAGATGCAGGCATATGCGGAAGCCGCCCGGGCGGCACTCGCCGAATCCGACCCGGGCGCCGGCTTCCGCGCTTACGTCGAGCGCGTCTGCGGCATGCAGGCCGACGACCGCGGATTCACCACCGTGCTGACGATGACGTTCCCCACCGCCAAACGCTTCGAGGCCGATCGCGACCGGGCCTTCGCAGACTTCATGACGCTGATCGACCGCGCGAAGGCGGCAGGCGCACTGCGCACCGACTTCGTCGCCGAGGATCTCGTCATGCTCCTGATGGCCAACGCCGGCGTGCTGACAGCCACCGCCGACGCCGCACCGGAGACGTCCCGCCGCCTGATCGAGTACTTCCTTCAGGCGTGCGCCGTCGCGGCGGCGCGGCCCCTGCCGGAACCGCCGGCGCCACGGCGCATGTACCGCGCCATGCTCCGCTTCGCCTCACCCAAACGCTGAGTCCACCCGAAGGCCGCACCACGAGAAGGGCTAGCATGCTGATCCAGGTCATCACCGGTACCACCCGCGAAGGACGCCTGAGCGAGCGCGTCGCCGGCTGGGTCGTGCGTTACCTGACCGAGCACACCGACCTGGAGATCGAACAGGTCGACCTGCGGGACCACCCACTGCCGTTCTTCGACGCGCCGCCGCCGGCCAAGGCGCCCCGCGACTACTTCACCGCCGAGGCGGCCCGGCTCGGCAGCACCCTCGACCGCGCCGACGGATACATCGTCGTGACCGGCGAGTACAACCACGGCTATCCCGCTGTGCTCAAGAACGCCATGGACTGGACGTTCGTGGAGTGGACGCGCAAGCCCATCGCGTACGTCGGGTGGGGAAACGTCGGCGGCGCCCGCGCCATCGAGCAACTGCGGCAGGTCGCCGTCGAGTTCGAGATGGCGCCGCTGCGTCATGCCGTGCACATCCTGCCGGACACCATGATCGCCGCACGGCAGTCCACCGAGCCGGGCGACACCAGCGCGTTCGTCCCACTCGAGCCGAAGCTCAAACTGCTCGTCGACGACCTGCAATGGTGGGCCGCCGCGCTGCGCACCGCCCGCCGTCAGAACGACAACTGACGGGCGCGGCCGCGGCGGCCCACCGCGGTTGCTACGGCATGGCGACGTACGGGTGCTCGGCACCCTCGTGCTTGGTGTAGACGTCCCAGTAGTGCTCGGCGATGGTGTCCGGCTGCGTCTCCGGGCCGCCGTGACCGATCCACACGGACAACGGCACGTGCGCGACGTACACGCCCTGCTCGGCGACCGCGGCGTGCAGCGACAGGGCGTACGTTCGCAGGGCGCCCGAGCCGACGGCGATGTTGCCGAAGGCCGGCATCATGCCGGGGTTGGCGGAGGATCCGCCCGTCGTGAAGATGATCGTGCCGCTCCCCCGCCCGGTCATCGCCGGCAATACCTGCTGGACCGCGGCGATGCCGCCGCCCAGATAGAACTTCAGCTGCGGCAGCACGGACTCGACGGTGACGTCGGTGACCGCGACCGGGCCCAACGCGGCGTCGCCGGGGGCGCTCGGCGAGAAGCTGAGCACGTCGATCGGGCCGAGGCGATCGGTGAGCCGATCGACGGCGGCGGCGAGCGCCGTGGCGTCGGTGACGTCGGCGGCGAACCCGGCTGCCTCGATGCCGCCGGACGCCAGTTCCGCGACCAGCCCGTCGAGTTTCTGCGCGGTGCGGGAAACCAGGCCGACGGAGAAACCCTCCCGGCCGAAACGCTTGGCTATGGACAGACCGAGGCCGGGACCGGCTCCGAGAACGGCGATGGTGGGCATGTGTCTCTCCTTCAGTCGATGGTGACGGCGAGCTTGCCCAGCGTGCCGCCGGCGAAGTCGCCGAAAGCTGCGGGCACCTCGGACAGCGGGTAGGTGCGGGCGACCGGAACGGTGATCTTGCCGGCGGCGGCGTCGGCGGCGAGCCGGTCCAGCGTCGCCCGCGTCGGCGTGGCCATCACCGCGGCGGCGGCCGGGTGCTGGTCGGGGCCGAGGCCCAGGGTGCTGGCCAGACGGCCCTTCTCGGCGAGCAGATCGAGCAGGGCGGCTCCGTCGCCGGCGAGGTGCAGCACCACGTCGACACCGTCCGGGCTGATCGCGCGCACCTGGGCGGCCAGATCGCCGGCATGGTCCACCACGTCACTTGCACCGAGGGACGTCACGAGGTCGGCTTCCGCACCCGGCCGCGCTGTCGCGAGGACCCGGGCGCCGGCAGCTGCGGCGTACTGGATCGCTATCGCACCCACTCCCCCGGTCGCCCCGCTGACGAGCACCGTCTCCCCGGGGCGCACGGCGACCGCGTCGAGCGCGTCCACCGCGGCGGTGCCCGCCAGGCCGAGCACACCGGCGACGCTCGGGTCGAGGCCGTCCGGAATCGCGGCGATGCCGATCTGGTCACCGACGACCACATACTCGCCGAACCCGCCGTCACCGAGGTACGGCTTGGTGACCACGCCGAACACCCGGTCCCCGACCGCGAAGCGGGTCACGCCGGCACCGACCGCGGCGACCGTGCCCGCGAAGTCCTTGCCGAGCACCACCGGGTAGCGGTGCTCCATCATGCCGGCCAGGTAACCCGCGGCGACCGCGGTGTCGAACCCGTTCAGCGACGAGGCGACCACCTTCACCAGCACGTCCCCATCACGGGGTGTGGGCTCGGGCAATTCGGTGAGGGCAGGACTACCGCCCGGCTCGGCAACGACGATGGCACGCATCACATGTCCTCCACGGATATAAGTGGAACCAGTCCTCCACTTGATTGGGCAAGGGTAGCAGCAAGTGGATGATGGCTTCCGCTTCAGCGCACGGAAGTCGGTGCCCGTCAGTAAGCGTTTACCGCGAAGCCCTTGCGACCTCCGGGACGTTTTCCTTAAAGTGGGCGCAGTAAACGCTTACTGAAGGCGACCAGCATCTCGTCGTACGGCCGACACCGGCGTTTTTCTTATAGCTGACCAGGGAGAACGCATGCCGGTGTATCCGCTTGCGCCGCGTGGAACGATCGCTCCGGGCAAGTTGTTCGCCGACCAGCACGGCGCTGTTGCCCAGCTCCATGGGGTGGGTATCCAGCACCTCGACGGCCTGTTCTACGCCTGGGGCGAGGACAAGTCGGCGGGTGCCACCTTCGCGGGCGTGGCCTGCTATTCGTCGCCCGACCTGGCGACCTGGACGTCGCACGGACACGCGCTCACCGCTGATCCCGGCGTGCCCGACATCGCCCCGGGGCGGGTGGTCGAGCGTCCGAAGGTGCTTCGCCGGGCCGACGGCACCTGCGTGATGCTGCTGCACATCGAGTCCCCCGACTACTCCTGCGCCCGGCTCGGGTGGGCGGTGTCCGACCAGCCGGCCGGCCCGTACCGGTACCTGCGCAGCGAACGACCGAAAGGCAATGTCAGTCGCGACATCGGCGTCTTCCAGGACGACGACGGCACCGGCTACGTGTTGTCCGAGGACCGGGCCAACGGCCTGCACATCTACCGGCTCTCCGCCGATCTCCTCCACGTCGAGGAGATCGTTTCCACGACGCTGACCAAACCCGGTGCGCATCCCGCCGGTCCACACGGTTACGAGTCACCGGCTCTGGTCAAGGCCGGCGGCCTGTACTACCTCGTCGGATCGGACCTCACCGGCTGGTCCACGAATGACAACCAGGTGGCTACGGCCACCTCGCCGACCGGACCGTGGAGCGACTGGGCCGACATCGCACCGCCCGGCACGGCCACCTACGACTCGCAGACCTCCGTCATCGTCACCGTGCGCGGAACACAGACCACCAGCCACGTGTACGTCGGTGACCGCTGGATCAAGGATGACCTGTTCCACTCGGCGCCGGTCTGGCTGCCCATGGAGATCGGCGACGGTCGGGCCCGCCTACGGTGGCACGACAGCTGGACGATCAACCCGGTGACCGGAGTCGTCGCCGGACAGCCCAGCGCCCCGCCCGGATGATCGGACGGGGCGCCTCGATGCCGGTCTACTTGGCGTACAGCAGAGTGCCGAAGCCGAGTTGGTCGAAACCGCCGCTGGCGGTCCCGTAGTCACCACCGCCGCCCTCCGGGCGGACCACCTCGGCCATCGCCCGGATGTAGGGCACGTCTTTCCGCAGCCGCCCGTAGTAGTGGTAATAGAGCATGTCCCACACCGGCCGCAGCTGCCCGCGGCTGCCCGGCGCGATGACGGTCTGCGAGCTGCTGGCGCAGCTCTGACCGGTGCCCCAGGTGTACGTGGTGAAGGGCACGCTGTTGCCGAGGTTGTACTTCGCCACGTACTGGGCGGCGTGCATGAAGCGGTAGTCGTCGTAGCCGTACAGGTCGACGCCCTGGTTCCAGGCCATCTCGCAGAGGGCGCCCATCTGGCCCATGCCCATCATGGTGTGGCCCTGATCGCGGCCGGACTCCTGCCACTGGGCGAGGTCGTAGCCGTCGACGTCGTAGTAGCGAAACGGGACCGCGTGGGTGATCGAGCCGTTCCCGGCGCCGGACCGGAAGTAGTTCGCCGCTTGGTCGAATTTCGCGCCGTCGTCGCAGAGGATGCCGATCGCCATGATCGACGCCATGTTGCACAGGTCCCAGTTGGCCCAGTAGTTCGTGATGCAGGCGTCGTTGTGGTTGATCAGGAACTGGTTGTTGAGCGGGTAGAACACCGCCTTCATCATGGACTGGAACCGGGCCAGGTCGAAGCCGGCATAGCCGCGCATCAGCTCGGCCGCGTTCGCGAACTGCCAGCCGTAGATGCCGGCCGCGAGGAACCGGTCGGCATTGCCGGTCACCGCGGTGAGGGTCGACGACCATGCGTTGAGGATCCGCACGGCACAGTCACCGTTCGCCGCGGTGCCGGCGATCTGCCAGCGAACCGCGTTCTGGTAGGCGGCGGCGATGTCGTTGTAGAGGCTGCCGTAGTTCTCACCGGTGCCGCCACGAATCACCGTTGCCTTCGGACTGGCCGTCCACGACGAGCTCGCGTGCGCGTTGGCAACCAGCCGGTTCCGGCCGGAGAGCCAAGGCTCGGCGCCGGCGGCGACCCGGACCTTCGCCCGGTTCAGTTCGCCGTAGGCGTTGAGCATGCCCGGGTGGGTGAAGGTGGCCGGCGCCGCCATGGCGCGAGTGCCGGCCACGGTGCCGACGGCCGCGGCGGCCGCCAGCCCGGTTGCGGCGTGGAGTAGTCGACGGCGGCTCAAGCCACCGGTTTCGCAGGAACTCATGGAGCTTCTCCCATCGGGGGTTGGGATCTGCGTGACTCCGCGCCTGGGTTTGTTACGGGGAGGTCAGGCGCTGGTTAACAATAGCAACCGATTTCTATATTTCATCGCTTTGACATGCTCCCTTGCTGTTCAGGATCTGAGAGACCGTTCCCCAAAGATGCGCAGCTCGCTGAAGGAGGAGATGCCGGGGTAGGCGGGATCGGTCGGCACACCGGGGTGGTCGACCTGGACCTTGAGGAAGCGGAAACTCGATCCGCGCACCTCGTCCCGCACCGGGATCGTCTCCATGACGAACTTGGACTCGGTCGTGTTCGTGGTCTCCCGTGAGCTGAGCAGGGTCCAGGTCACGCCGTCGTCGGAGCCGTAGACGTTGGCGCCCTCGGACCGGTTCGCGAAGTTCCACCGGGCCTGGAGACCGAACGCGTCGGCCCGGACCCGGAAATCCGCGCCGAAGTCGAGCACGAACGGTGCCCGCAGGTCACCCGAGGTCGAGTTGAAGTCGCCGTCGGCCATGTTGGCGACGGCATAGCCGGTCAGTGTCGGCGAGGACGCGAGCCGGCGGAAATCCAGCGTCCGGTCGGGCAGCTGCGGATTCAGCGGTTCCAGGCGGGACACCGACTCCTGCAGCACCACGAGGCTCGCGGCGAACGTCGCGCCGTCCCCCGAAGCGGCTGTCTGCTCTGCGGTGGCCCGCGCCGCGGTCATCGATTCCAGGGTCGCCGGCACGTACGCCAGCCCGGGCCGGTAGCCCTGCGAGGCGGCGGCGATCGCGTCCGCACGATCGGCGGCCACCTTGACGCCGACATCGAGGACGGTGTCCACCGTGCCGTCGTCGGCGGTCAGCACGAAGCGATGGGAACCCACGTCGCCGGCCGTAGGCGACCAGGCCAGCGTCCCGGTCGACGCGTCGACGGTCGCGCCCGCGGGCAGCCCGGCGGCGGCGTAGTGGAGCGGGTCGCCGGCGCTGTCGGCGGCCGCCAGGGATCGGGTCAGTTGTTCGCCGGCCACCGCGATCAGGGTCGCCTGCTGCCCCTGCGCGAACGTCGGTGGGCTC
This sequence comes from Actinoplanes sp. NPDC026619, assembly GCF_040638295.1. NCBI lineage: Bacteria > Bacillati > Actinomycetota > Actinomycetes > Micromonosporales > Micromonosporaceae > Actinoplanes > Actinoplanes sp. NPDC026619. Next base: position 34,575 of record NZ_JBEZYA010000049.1, on the reverse strand, counting down.
AGCTGAGTTTTGGCCTGCAGGTTGACGGCGTCGATGTCGACGCCGGCGCGTGCGGGGGCGAGCACGGTGAAGTAGGCGAGGTTCTCGCCCGCCGTCGTGCCGGGCAGCAACCCGAGGTCCATGTCGTAGACGACGTACCGCCACTGCCCACCGGTATCCGGCAGTTGCAGCGTGCGATACGGCGCCAGCCGCTGGTCCTTACGTATCTGCAGGGTGGCTTCGCCGTTCGTGCGCAGCAGCAGTCCCACCGGACTGTAGCCTTTGCGGTCCTCGTACATCAGCGTGCGGATCGCGATCGTGGAGCCGCCCCGGCCGCCCTGCAGGCGGACGAAAGCGCGGTCTCCCTCCCGCCGGACGGAGGAGTTGCCGTCCATCGCGACACTGCGCCGCTCGACCTGCACCAGCGCGTCGGCCTGAGCCGGGCGGCCCTGCCCCGCCACCGGCGCGGGCAGGGACAGCCATTGATCGGGGTTGTAGTCCGGGTTGCTGTTCCAGAAGTTGTACGCCGCGGTGCCCCAATAGAACACCGGGCCGTCCGACTGCCGGGCCATCAGGGCGACGTGCGGCGCCCGGCGGGCGACGTCGACACCCAGGTCGTACCGGTACACGTCGTAGAGCTCGTCGACCGGCGCAAAGATCCGCCCCCGGTAGGCCTCGGAGACCACCCCGCCGTGGTCGCTGGTGTCGATCCACGGCACGGTCTTGCCGATCATGTACGCGTAGAAGGCGTCCGCCCCGGCGAGCAGCCGGTCACCCGCGAACCGGTACGGCGAAACCGCGTCACGACGGCCGGACACGGTTCCGGTGCGGGGATCGAGCCGTGTGCCCTGGATGGTCAGCAGCCGGCCGATCTCGCTGAGCTTCGCCAGGTCGTCCCACGCATGCGCCTGGTCCCGGCCCATCTCCTGGTTCTGGATGAACGAGTGACCGTAGGGGTTCAGCGGATCCTTGGCGTCGATGCGCCGGACGACGGAGGTCAGCGCCCCGTTGGCGTAGGTGTCCGGGTTGGTGGAGTTCACCGAGAACCACTCGACGCGCTCACGGTAGCGAGGCAGGTTGTCGGTGAAGATCGCGCCGGCCAGCGCACCGGCCAGCCCGTAGAGGTGCTGGTTCATGAAGCGGGTGTTGCTGAACAGGAAGGTCGCCGTGATGGGCTCGATCAGGTTGGTGGTCAGGCCGGCCGTGTCGGTCGGCTGCCACGTCAGGTCGTAGCCGGTGGGGCCGGCATTGACGCTCGAGTACCGCAACAGTTCGGCGGCCGCCAGCATCCGCAGCAACGGCACACCGGTGTGGATGTGGGCGTCGGCGTAGTACTTGTACTTGGCCGGGTCCATGTGACCCCAGATGCGCAGCAACCGGAGCCCGTTCTCCCGATACGCCGGGTTCCCGGTGAACACATAGAGAATCGCCTGGGTGTACGCCCGGAAGGCGTCGTCGATGAACTTCGACTGCACCGAGGACGAGCCGAACGCATCCGTGCCGGGCCGGTCGGTCTCGCTTCCCGCATTCGCGGAGGTGAACGTCGTCGAGGAGTACTTGGTGGCGATCATCGCCGCGTAGTAGGAAGCCCAGGGTTCTGAGCCCGCGAGAACCTGCCGGCGAGCGGTGAGCAGGTGCTCGGCGCTGACGCCGATGCCGGGATGGACGAAGCCCGCGCTACTGGTGACCCGGTGCAGCGCGACAGCCGGATAGTCCGTTTCCACGGCGGAAGCGGCGGAAGCGGCACGCGCTGCGGGCGCCGGCCCGACCGTGGCGATCAGCAACAGGGCGAGTGCGAAGGCGGCTGGAAACCTCGATATCCGAGCCATGCTCGGGCGTCTCGACATGATCCCTCCCGGGATTGAGGTTCGCGGACTGGCAATCGGTTTCTATTCGTCCCGCAGGCACCGCGCTCAGGTCGGGAGGATCGTGGGCTCGGAGGCCACGGTCAGCCGTAGAGAACGGATGCTGCGGTGCGCGTCTACCCCGAAACGAGCAGTCGACTATTCTGATCGCTCGACGTGTGAGCGGAGGAACGGCACCCGTGGCCAAGAGAACAGTGCCGGTCGCCGCCGGCCGGACCACCGTCCGGGACGTCGCGGCACGGGCCGGTGTCTCGCCGTCCACGGTGTCGCGCGTTCTGCTCGGCAACTATCCCGTCGCCTCCGCCACCCGGACCCGGGTGCAACGTGCCATGCGCGACCTCGACTACGTGGTCAACGCACAGGCCCGGGCTCTGACCGGCACGTCGACCAAGACCGTCGCCTTCCTGATCGACGATGTCACCGGCGCGTTCTTCGCCTACATCGCCCGTGGCGTGATGCATCAGGCGACGGAGGAGGGCCGGCTGTGCATGGTGTGCACGACGGACGGGGACTGGCAGCAGGTGGTCCAGTTCATCGACCTCATGCGTCAGCAGAACGCCGACGCCGTGATCGTGGCGGGCGGCGCCTGGGAGAACGACGAGTACGAAGCACGCATGATCCGCAATGCCCACGCCCTCGACCGGTCCGGCTCCCGGCTGGTGCTGGTCGGCCGGCCACCGCTGGCCGACCCGGAGGCCCCGGCGACGGTCGTCGAGTACGACAACGAGGGCGGGGCCTATGCGGTGACCGCGCACCTGCTGGCATCCGGTCACCGCCGCATCGCCTTCCTCGGGAAGGTTCCCGGCCTGGTCACCAGCACCCAGCGGGTGGCCGGCTTCCGCAAGGCACACCAGGCCCACGGTCTCGAGCCGGACGGGCAGCTCATCCTGCCGGGTGACCACAGCCGCTCGTTCGGCTACGAGGCCACCCGGGCCCTGCTGGCCAAGGGTGCGGAGTTCACCGCGATCCTGGCCGCCACGGACGTCGTCGCCGCCGGCGTTCTGCAGGCGCTGCGCGCGGCCGGCAAGCGGGTGCCCGACGACGTCGCGGTTGCCGGCTACGACGACATCCCGCTGGCCTCCGATCTGTTTCCGGCGCTCACCACCGTGCACGTTCCGCAGGAGGAGCTCGGCCGCGCCGCGGTCCGGCTCGCTCTCAACTCCGACCAGCGCGTCGGCCCCCAGCACCTGATGCTCGGCACCCATGTGGTGGTCCGCGAATCCGCCCCGCCTCCGGGTCACGCCGCGGGCCGGCCCGTCCGCGGCTGAGCCGGTGCCCTGCGGCGGGGCCACCCGGCCGGCTATTTCAGGCTGCCGAGCGTGATGCCGGAGCGCCAGTAGCGCTGCATCGACAGCATGAGCGCCACCATCGGGATCAGTGATACCAGTGCGCCGGCCTCGACCAGGCTGGTCAGGTCGATGGACTGGTCGATCTTGACGTTGAGCCAGGAGTACAGGCCGAGCATGACCGTCCATTTGGATTCTCCGCGTAGGAACACCAGTGGGAAGTAGAACGCGTTCCAGGAGGCGATGAAGCCGAGCAGGAACACGGTCGCCGCGCCGGTGGACATCAGGCGCAGGCCGATCTGGAAGAAGATCCGGTATTCGCCGGCCCCGTCGATGCGGGCGGCCTCCAGCAGCTCCGGTGGAATGGCGCCCTCGGCGTACACCTTGGCGAGGTAGACCGACAGCGGGGTGAAGAAGCCGGGCAGGATCACCGCCCACGGCGTGTCGACCAGGCCGAGATGGGTGAAAAGCAGGAAGGACGGAATGGTGAGCAGAGCACCGGGCACCAGGAACGACCCGATGACGCAGGCCATCAGCACGCCGCGACCCCGGAATCGGTACATCGCGAGGCCATAACCGCAGGCAAGGCAGATGAGTGTCATCCCGGCGGTGCTGGCCACCCCGTACAGCAGGCTGTTGCCCATCCATCGCAGGAAGATGCCGTCGTGGTAGGTGAACAGTTGACCGAGGTTCTCCCACAGGCGGAAACGGGCGAACCACAGACCGTTGGTGCTGTAGAGGTCGTCCTGGGACTTGGTCGCCGACACCACCAGGAACCACACCGGGGCGAGTGAGTAGGCGACGAACATCGCGAGTCCTGAAATCACCAGGATGCGCGCCGATCGGGGGGCGCCGCGGCGGCCGGTGCTGTCAGTCATATCGGTGCCCTATTGGTGAGTTTGTAGATGATGGCCGAGATGATGCCGACGACGAGGGCGAGAATGATCGACAGCGCGGCGGCGTAGTTGAGGTCACCGACCGCGAACGCCTGGTCGTAGATCATCATGATCGGCGTGAAGTTGCGGCCGACGGTCTGCGGAGTCATCGACCGGAACAGCATCGGATCGCTGAAGATCTGCAACGTGCCGATGATGCCCAGCACCGAGGTGAGCACCAGCGAGGTACGCACGTACGGCACTTTGATGGACCACGCGATCCGCAACCGCGACGCGCCGTCGACCCGGGCGCTGTCGAAGATCTCCGGTGGTACCGACTGCAGAGCGCCGTACACCACCAGGATGTTGAAGCCCAGGCTGCTCCACACCATGATGTTGCCGATGGACACCCAGATGAGACTGCCGCTGTAGAAGTCGGCGTGGACGCCCAGCATCGCGAAGAACGGGGTCAGCGGGCCGACCACCGGACTGTAGAGATAGATCCAGATCAGGATCGCCACGATGCCGGGAATCATGTAGGGCACCAGGAGCGCCACCCGGAAACGCCCGGCGAGCCGGCGGCCCACCTCGTCGACCAGCAGCGCGGCCACCAGGCCGGCGATCTGGGTCAGCGGGATGACCACGACCGCGAACAGCGCGACCCGCCACATCCCGCCCCAGAACTGCCCGTCCCGCAGGCCACGCGCGAAGTTGTCGAAGCCACTGAAGGTGACCGTCTGCCCGCCGAATCCGAGTCCCGAGGACTGCGTCGTGTAGAGGCTCTTGGCCAGTCCGATGACCAGCGGGGCGACCACGAACACGGCGAACCCGAGGAAGTACGGAACGGTGAAGGAGACTCCGTTGAACGCCTTACGCCGCCGCCGGACGATGGACCGCTTTACCGAGGGAGGTGGTGCTGCCGGCGACTTCTTCGCCGGCAGCACCAGTGTCTTTGCCATGAATACCCGAATCCCTTGTCTGGGCGGCCGCCGGTCAGCTTGCGGCGACGCTGATTCCCTTGGCCTTCAGGTCGGCCACGGTGTAGGTCTGCATGTGCTCCAGCAATTGCTGGAAGGTGATCTTTTTGGTGACCGCCAGGGCCCACTGGTCCTGCAGTTCCTTGAAGACCGCGGTGTAGTTCGGCCCCACCAGCCACGGGTCGGCGCCCGCCTTGGTGGCCTTCAGGATGATCGGCGCCGCTTCCGCGCGGCGGCTGCCGAAGAGGTTCTTCGGCACCGCCGATTCCACCCACGGTGACGGGTCGGCGATGGCGCCCGGCCACGCGTAGGCACCGGTCTCGGCGTTGTACGAGGCGTCGATGGCCTCCTTGGCGCTGTTGATCCAGACACCGGCCTCAGTGGCTTCCGCCAGGTGCCGGCAGCCCTTCGGGATCAGCATCGCGCTGCCGTGCGCCGGCGTGACGAACGTCGTGGCGTCCGAGTACTGCGGCAGGTCCACCGGCTGCCAGTTACCGATCGACCGCTTGAAATTCGTTTCGTAGTTGGCCAATTGCCAGGTCGCGGTCGGCAGCGACACCATCTTTCCCTGGTCGAAGTAGGCGATGAGGGCCGGCCGGTCGGTGTAGGTCTGGTTCGCGACGATCCCGTTGTCGACGAGTTGCTGCACGATCCGGGCGGCCTTGAGCGACTCGGGCGACAGGAAACCCACCTTCCACGCGTCGCTCTGCACCGCGTACCACGTGCCGCCCGCCTGCTGCACCAGGCTGACCAGCGTGCTGGGGTCCTCGCCGGCCAGGTTCATCACCTGGACACCATGCGGCTTGAGCTTGATACCCGCGGCGATGATGTCGTCCCAGGTCTTGGGGACGGCGATGCCGTACCGGTCGTAGACCGCCCGATTGATCATCATGAAGGTGGGAGCGGCACCGGTCGGAACGCCGTAGTACTTGCCCTGCACGGTGACGCCCTTGACCGCCGTCTCGGTGAACGTCTTCTTCTCGACGGACGGTTCGAGCTGCGTGGTGACGTCGGCCAGCAGACCCTCGGCGAGCAGCGACGGGACCTCGCCGAAGTTCTGCACCAGGCACGGTACGTTCTGGCCGGCCGCCACCGCGTTGCGCAGTCCGGTCGCGGTGGTCGGGTTGTCGGCCTGCTTGACCAATTTGAGCTTGATCTTCGGGTGAGTGGCGTTGAACTTGGCCACCACCGGTTCGTTGTTGGGGGACCATGCCCAGTACTCCACCTCGACCGGGCCGGTCGAGGTGGAGGCGTCGCTGCCGCCGCAGGCCGCCATCGAGAGGGCCAGGACCACCGCCACGACACCGGCTGACCAGCGCCTGTTCCGGTCGTTCATACGCACGCCTCCTTGACGCTCACAGGTGCCTTTGAAGTACTCTCCGTTATAGAAATCGCTTTCTACGGAAAGTAGGCTTCGCGAACATGATCGTCAATACCTTGTTGCCATTGAGTTACGCATGCAGGTCAAACGCTTGGTTTCGCGAATCGCCGCGATAGAGACCGTTCCCACTGCTGGCCCCTGCATCATGCTGCCGCACCTGTCGAAGTAGGAGACGATGACAGCTCTCGCCCTCATGAACGCCCAGACTTTCGCCGATCAGTTCGACGACCGGCGACTGGACCGGCTCCGGTCGCTGACCCCCACGACAGAGCCGATGCGGGCCGACGACCTCGGGCTGCTCTCCGACGGTGAGCTGGCCGGAGTGGACATCCTGCTCACCGGGTGGGGCAGTCCGCACCTCGACCGGTCGATCCTCGACCGGCTGCCCCGGCTGGCCGCCGTCGTGCACTGCGGCGGCTCGGTCAAGAGTCTCGTCAGCCCGTGGGTGTGGCAGCGCGGCATCGTGGTGACCAGCGCCGCGGAGGTCAATGCCATCCCGGTTGCGGAGTTCACCTTCGCGGCCGTCGTCCTGGCCGGCAAGAAGGCGCCCTTCTTGGCCGCGGACGCGCGCCGGCACCGCGACAACTGGGGTTACCGGCACCGCCGCGGACCGATGAGCAACCTCGGCCTGACGGTCGGGATCGTCGGCTTCTCCAAGGTCGGCCGGCGCGTGGTCGACCGCGTGCGGCAGCTGGAGGACGTCACCTGCCTGGTCGCCGACCCGTTCGCCGACCCGAAGGCCGTCCGCACCCGCGGAGCCCAGCTGGTCAGCCTGCACAGCATGCTCCCGGAGATAGACGTGCTGTCCATCCACGCACCGCTCCTGCCGTCCACACACCACCTCATCGGCGTCCAGGAGCTCGGCCTGCTTCCCGACCACGCGACGGTCATCAACACCGCCCGGGGCGCCCTGCTGGACACCGCCGCGCTCGAGGCCGAATGCCGCAGCGGCCGGCTGCACGCCATCCTCGACGTCACCGATCCGGAACCGCTGCCCGCCGACTCCGTGCTGTACGACCTGCCCAACGTCATGATCACTCCGCACATCTCGGGTTCCCTCGATACCGAGATCCGGCGCATCACCGATGCGGCGCTCGACGAGGTGGAGAGGATTCTCACCGGCCGGCCACTGCGGACCGAGGTCCTGGAAGACGACCTCGGCCTCAGCGCATGATCATCAATCCGATCCTCCCCGGTTTCCACCCCGATCCCTCCGCCGTCCGGGTCGGCGCCCAGTACGTGATCGCCACCAGCACCTTCGAGTGGTTCCCGGGAATCTCCCTGCACACCTCGACCGACCTGCGCACCTGGCGCCCCATCGGCGCGGTGCTCGACCGCGCCGACCATCTCGATCTGCGGGGCGTGCCGGATTCCGGTGGCATCTGGGCACCAGCGCTCAGCTACGGCGACGGCCTGTACTGGATGGTGTACACCGTCGTGCGCACCGCCGGAGGACCGCACAAGGACCTCGACAATTACCTTGTGACCGCCCCGCAGCCCGGCGGTCCGTGGAGCGACCCGGTCCATCTCAACTCCTCGGGGTTCGATCCGTCGCTCTTCCATGCGGCCGACGGGCGCCGCTACCTCCTGAACGTCAACTGGGACCACCGCGCCGATCGTTTCTCCTTCGGCGGAGTGCTGCTGCAGGAGTACGACCACCGCCGCCGCGCGCTCACCGGGGAACAAAGTGTGATCTTCCGCAGCGATGAGCTGGTGGAAGGCTCTCATCTGTTCGAGCGGGACGGCTGGTACTACCTCACCCTCGCCGAGGGTGGCACCGGATACCACCATGGCGTCCGGCTCGCGCGCTCGCGCGATCTGCGCGGACCCTACGAGACCGATCCGCACGCGCTGCTCACCTCCCGCGATGACCCGGGCCAAGCAATTCAGAAGGCAGGTCACGGCCAGCTCATCACGACACCCGCCGGCGAGAACTTCCTCGTCCATCTCGGTTCTCGCCCCGTCATGGGCCGCAACGGGCTGCGGTGCCCGCTCGGCCGGGAAACCTTCCTTCAACGGGTGCATTGGGATGCCGACGGCTGGCCACGACTGACCGGCGGCGGCCATCACCCGTTCGCGGAGGTGCCCGGCATCGACGTCCCGGAGGCGGAGGCGTGGCCCGCGGAGCGGCCGTTCCAGGGACCGGAATGGGTCAGTCTCCGCGTACCGGCCGAACCCACCTGGGCGGACCTGACGAGCCGGCCGGGATGGCTGCGGCTGCGCGGCCGGGAAAGCCTCGACTCGCTGTTCCACCAGTCCCTGCTCGCCCGCCGCCTGCCCAGTCTGGACTGCTCGGTCGAGGTCACCGTGGACGCCGACCCGCAGCACTTCACCGAGCTGGCCGGTCTGGTCCTCTACTACAACACCACCGGCTACCACTACCTCGCGATAACTCACGACGAGCGCCTCGGCCGGGTCGCCGGGGTGGTCAGCAAGACCCCCGGTAATACGCTCGAACGCGGCCGGGGCGCGGTCGGCCCGGGCCCGGTCCGGATGCGGGCCGAGATCCGGCGGCTCCGGCTGGTCTTCAGCATCGACGATGCCGGCCAGGGCTGGGAGAGAGTCGGGCCGGAACTGGACCTCGACGCGCTGTCCGACGAGATCGGGCCGCCGCTGCGCTTCACCGGCACCATGGTCGGCGTCTGCGCTCAGGACCTCTCCCGCCGCCGGCTCCTGGCCGATTTCGCGGACTTCGTCGTGGCGGACACCGCCGAACGGTGAACGCCACCCGTTACCGGGCCGGCGGCGGTTCATCGCAGGTTGCTTTTCTGCGGCACGACGGCCGGGTCGGCGGGGGTGGCGCGGGTGGCGTACTGCGGGACCGGGCAGGCGTCCGTGCCGTCGTCGCGGGCCAGTCCGTAGCGGATGGGGGCGACGTCCGGTCCCGGGGCGGTACGGATGTCCGCGTCGATGCTCGCACGGTCGGCGAGGTGGACGTAAAGGTTGTAGTCGGCGCCGCGTTCGTTGGAGGTGAACGTCACCTGGCCGTCGAGGTAGTAGTACTCGAAGTGCCACATCTGCTGCGCGCCGGCCGGCAGCACGGCGTGTCCGTGGGTGGCATCGCCCATGCCGGTGGTGCCCTCGGCGGCGTCCGGGATCTGGTCGTCGAGCCGCCGGCCACCGCCGGACGCGACGTGGAAGAGCCTGCCTCGCAGCCCGGTCCAGGACGGCAGCGCGATGGCGCCGGCCCGCTGGGTATAGGCCGCGGAGAACTCGATACGCAGGTATCCGCGCCCACGGTAGGTGACCCACTGGCCGCGGCGGATCAGCGAGACCACCTCCGCACGCGGGTCGTTGTCGCCACTGGCCACCACCGCCAGAGTGCCCTCCGGGCGGGCCGGTAGCCTGCCCGGTTCGCGATCCTCCGGCGGCGCCGCGTCGGCGGTGTCGACGACGCTGCCGTAGCGAACAGCCGGGGCGCCGGCGACCACGGGGGACGGGGACGCCGGCCGCGGGCTCGCGCCGGGCGTGGCGGACGCCGTCACCGCCGGAGGCGGGGCCACGGCTCGCGGTGTGCCGGAGCCCTGCTGGAGCGCCGCTACCGTCGCACCGGAGACCACCACCGCCCCCACGGCCGCAACCGCGACCTTGGCGAGCACGGACGCGCCCAGCAGACCACCGCCGGCGACCGCGGGAACGCCGGCGGCGACGATCGCCGTCGGCACGGAACAGGCCGCCAGCGACGCGGGCAACGGCAGCATGGCGAGCCCGGCCAGCAGCGCCTCCGGTGGCGCGAGTCGCCGGCCGTCCGCCGGGCAGATGCGGCAGTCGCGCAGATGACGGCCCAGTCGTTTACGCCAGACCGGGCCGGGGTTGCCGTCCCAGATCTGCACCACCTCCGCCAGTTGCGGGCAGCGCGGCTCGGCGTCGAGAGCTCCGACGATGCACCGGGACAGCTCCAACTGGTCGCGCATGCGCTTGATCCGTACGGCGGCGTGGCCGGCGCCGGTGCCGAGGGCGGTGACCAGGTCGGCACGGCCGATGGTTCCGGCGACCTCCAGCCACCACAGCGACAGCAGGAACCGGTCGCCGGGATCGAGCCAGCGCACCGCCTCGACGACCTGCCGCCGCTGACCCGACAGTCCCAGCCGCAGGATCGTCGCATCGGCGAAGTCGGCGCCCGGGTCGGCGACCTCCGACGCCGCTTCCAGCGAACTGGTGCGGGCCGTGACGGCCTGCCGCCGGCGGATCCGCTCCGCGACCTGGCGGTGCACGATGGCCAGGATCCAGCCGGAGAACCGGGCGGGATCCCGTACGGCGGAAATGTTCTCCACGACACGCAGCAGCGTCTCCTGCACTACGTCGTCGACGTCGGCGTGCCCGCCGAGCGCCCGGCCGGCGACGTTGTAGAGCATCGTGAGGTGGTCGGCGATGAGCTGTTCCAGCGCGGCGCGATCACCGCGCTGGGCTGCCCGCACCCGCTCCACCGGCACGAGTGCTTCGGGGCTGCGCATACTTCGACCAACTCCCTGTCTCGGGGCCGCATGCCGCGCCCGGTGCACGATCGGGCGCCGGCCGGGCACGAACCATCGTCTTCTCGCACGAAGACGAACCTCGGGCCGCTCGCATTACCGAAATCGGAGTGTGCTGCCGGGCAGAGTACGGCCTCCCTGGCCGGCGGCTCGGCCCGGCGATCGCGGCCGGCTCGCCGCTCAGCGGTGATCTCCCCGGCGACGGGTGCGCAGGCGCAGCAAAAGCCCGCCGCCGATCGCGGCGGCCACCGCACCCGCTCCGGCGAGCGCGGTCGTCCGGGAACCAGCGCCCGACTGCTGCCCGGCGAGGTCGAAGTCTCCGCTCGGCCCCGTCTTCGGCAGCACCGCGCCGGCCGGGCTGCCCGACGGCGTCGCCCCGGTCCGGGCAGGCCGGTGACTGGCCAAGACCGGAGCCGGGACCGAGGCGGCCGGGGCGGCGGCCACCAGCGTCCGGTCACGGGTAAACAACAGCGTTCCGAAACCCAACTGGTCATAGCCGCCGCTGGCCGCCCCGTAGTCGCCGCCGCCGCCCTCGGCGCGTACGGACGCGGCCATCGCCGTCACGTTCGGCGCCGCCAAGCCCCGCCGGTTGACGTAGTGGTTGAAGACCAGTTCCCAGACCGGCCGCAACTGCCCGCGCGCGGAGGCGGACACGACGGTCTGTGTCCGTGCCGCGCACTTCGTGCCGTCACCCCAGTGGTAGGCGGCGAATGGCACGTCCGCGCCGAGGTTGTAACGGGCCACGTACTCGGCGCCCTTGAGGAAGCGGTTGTCGTCGTAGCCGTACAGATCGACGCCCTGGTTCCAGGCCATCTCGCAGATCGTGCCCAGCAGGCCGATGCCCAGGACCGTGTGGCCCTGGTCGCGTCCGCTTTCCTGCCACTGGCCGAGGCCGCCGTGCAGGATCGGCACCGCGTTGCGGATGGCGCCGTTGCCGGCACCGGTACGGAGATAGGTGACGGCGCGGCCGAACAGAGTCCGGTCGTCGCACAGGATGCCGATCGCCATGACCGACGCCACCGTGCACAGATCCCAGTTCGCCCAGTAGTTCGTGATGCACGCATCGTTGTGCCGGTTCAGGAAGCTGTCGTTGAGCGGGTAGAACACGTTCTTGAGCAGCCGCTGCGCGCCGGCCAGGTCGAACCCGTCGTAGCCACGCATCAGCTCGGCGGCGTTGGCCAGCTGATACCCGTAGAGACCGGCCGCGAGGAACCGGTCCGCGTTGCCGTTGACCTGCGTCATTGTCGACGACCAGGCGTTGATGATGGTGCTGGCGGTCTGGGCGTGTGCCTTCTCGCCGCTGATGCGCCACCGCAGCGCGTTCTGATAGGCGGCGTGCACGTCGGGATAGAACTGGGCGTAGTTCTGGCCGGTGCCGCCACGCACGACGGTGGCCAGCGGACGAGGCTTCCACGACGGCTGGGAGCGCCCGTTGGCGGCCAACCGCTTCCAGCCGGCCGTGATGACAGCGTCACCGGCGGCGAGCTTGGTGCGGATACGGGTGAGGTCGGCGTCGGTGTGCAGCATCCCCGGATGAACCAGGGAAGCGGCCGCGGCGGCCTGCGCCGCGGGGCCGAGGGCGACGGCGGCGCCGGCCCCGAGAAGAAGCCGGCGACGACTGACGGACGGCGATGAGGACACGAGTTTCAGCTTTCGGGCGGGGGGATGCGGTCATCTGAACGACCGCGGCATCCCCGCCGGCATTACCGAAACTGCGGGCCCTCAGAGGTGGAAACGTGCGATCACGTTTTGCAGCTCGGAGGCGACCCGGGCAAGGCCCTCGACGTTGTCGGACGCTCGAGCCAGCGCACTGGTGGTCGACTGCGTCGACGTGGCCACTCCGGTGATGTTGGCGGCGATGTCGGAGGTGCTGCCGGAGGCGTCGGCCACGCTGCGGCTCATCTCACCGGTGGTGGCGGTCTGCTCCTCGACCGCGGAGGCGATGGTGAGCTGGTAGTCGTTGATCCTGGCGATGATCTGGCTGATCTCGGCGATGGCCGCCACCGCGTTGGTGGTGTCGGCCTGGATCGCCTCGACACGGTGGGAGATGTCCTCCGTGGCCTTCGCCGTCTCCTGGGCGAGGTCCTTGACCTCGCTGGCCACCACGGCGAAGCCCTTGCCGGACTCACCGGCGCGGGCCGCCTCGATCGTCGCGTTCAGGGCGAGCAGGTTGGTCTGCTCGGCGATCTGCGTGATCACCTTGACCACGTTGCCGATTTCCTCGGAGGAGGCGCCGAGCTTGCTGACCGTCTGGTTCGTCGACTCGGCCACGCTCACCGCCTCCGCGGCCACCCGAGCGGCCTGGGTGGCGTTCTCGCTGATCTCCCGGATCGAGGCGCCCATCTGCTCGGAGCCGGCTGCGACCGTCGCGACGTTCGCGGAGACCAGCTCGGCGGCCGAGGCTACGACGCCGGCCCGGCCTGCCGCCTCCTCCGCACTTGCGGAGATCTCGGTGGTGAGCTGCGAGAGCTCGGCGCTGGAGCCGGCCAGGGTCGCGGAACTGTCGGCGATCTGGTTCAGGGTCAGCCGAAGACCGTCCCGTGCCTCGTTGACGGCGACTGCCATCGCGCCGACCTCGTCCCGCCCGTACACGGTTGCGGAGTTGGTCAGGTCGTTGCGCGCGAGCGCAGCGAGTGCCGCGCCCACCGTGTCGACCTGCCGTTTGATCGCCGAGGACACGAGGTAGGAGAGCGTCAACGCCAGGATCAGACCCACTCCCAGGGCGACGAACATCGACGTGCGGGCGGCCGAGTACGACGATGCCGCGTCGGCGGCCATCTTGTCCGATTCAGAGATCTCCAGCGTTTGCAACTCATCGGTGCCGCCGGTGATCGCTTGCGTGGCGGCACCGAATGCGGTGGTCGTGTCGGTCGGCATGCTGAAACCTGACGGCGGCGACTGCCCGAACACCACAACGTTGCGTAGGACCTTGTAGGTAGCCCATGCGTCATCGACGGTGTCGACGACCGCCATGCGGGACGGCGAATCGGCCGCTACGGTGGCGTACGAGGCGAGGGCTTCGTCGACGACGGTGTCGGCGGCCTCCGTCTGCGTGAATGCGGCCGCCGTCCTGGCCTTGTCGCCGCCGGACGCGTAGGCAGTCGCTATGCCGCGATACATCATGGCCATTCCCGCATGCATGCTCGACACATAACCCATGCTCGCTACGTGCTTGTTCTTCATCACCGTCAGGTTGTCGTTCAGCTTATTCATCTGAACGATGCCGAGGATACCGACGGAGAGCGCGACGACAAGCAGAAACGCCACCAGAATATAAATTTTGGTGTTGACCCGGACGTCGGCGAATCGACTCAACATCCTGTTACCTGTGGGGGCGCCGGTGCTGGTCGAGATCTGTGTGACCGGTGCTCTCGTTGTGTTTACTGCCATCAGCGACCCCCGGATAATGTAAGCGCATTCCTGATCCTGCGCTTGCCGCAGGGCAATCTCCGGAGCCGGCCGCAGAATCTATATTCCTGCTCGACGCGGATTTCATCCTGACTATGGTCGCCATAGTAGTGCAGAAAGATCTTCCGATGAGCAGTCCGGAAAAGAACACCGACATTGAGGTGGAATAGGCGGACGCGCGCTGGTGAACCGCTCAGCCACCGTCGACCGCCAGGGTGTCGTCCTTCAGCGCCACGCCGGACCTGCCCAGCCGGTTCGCCCCGGCGACGAGTGCCGTGATGACGGAGCCGGCTTGCTGATAGCTCAGGCCGTTCGCGTGGATGTTCGACACGCAGTTGCGTTCCGCGTCGGTGCGGCCCGGCCGGGGCAGGTGCGTCAGGTAGACGCCGAGGCTGTCGGAGACCGACAGTCCTGGGCGTTCACCGATCAGAACGAGCACCGTCGTCGCCCGGAGATGCGCACCGATCACATCGCCGATGGCGACCCGGCTCTGCAGCGCGATGACCGGCGGCGCGAGCGAGTGATCCGCGGCCAGGCTGCCGATCAGCACCCGCAGCAGCGCCGCACCGTGGTGCCGGAGCGCGGCGGTGGAGAGCCCGTCGGCCAGGACGAAGGCGAGGTCGTAGGGCCCGGTCGGGAGGGCGCTGAGGTCGGCCGTCCGGCGGCCGAGGTCAGGGCGGCGAAGGTACTCGGCGCGGTCCCGGGCGAGGCTCGGCACCACGTGCGGTTCGGCGATGCCCAGATCACGGATCGCGTCCGCCAGGTGCGGCACGTCGAGCGGGGCGTGCACCGCGTCCCGCGCGCTCGCATGGGCGGCCTGGAACCGCAGGATGTCGCCGGTGGGCAGCGCGTCGCCGGTACGCCCGAGGCCGATGCGGGCGGGAGTGAGCCGCCGCAGCGGTGCCCAGGCGTCACCGGGCTGCAGGCCGGTCATCCGGCGCTCGCCAGCGCGCGCAGTGCGGAAGTTCCCAGGTCGGTCCGGGCTATCTGACCGCCGGGGTCGATCAGGTCGTGCTGCTGCAGCCACGCCTCGAACTCGGGCGCCGGACGCAGGCCGAGCGCCTGCCGGACGTACAGGACGTCGTGGAAGGAGAGGCTCTGGTATCCGAGCATCACGTCGTCGGCGCCGGGGACGGTGATGACGAACGGGACACCGGCAACCCCCAGCAGGGTGAGGATGCTGTCCATGTCGTCCTGATCGGCTTCGGCGTGATTGGTGTAGCAGACGTCGACACCCATCTGGACGCCGAGGAGTTTGCCGCAGAAGTGGTCCTCGAGCGCGGCCCGGGCGATCTGTTTACCGTCGTAGAGGTACTCCGGGCCGATGAAGCCCACGACGGTGTTGACCAGCAGCGGCTTGAGTTCCCGGGCGATGGCGTACGCCCGGGCTTCGAGGGTCTGCTGGTCGATCGGTGATCCATCGATGCCGAGGTGCGCTCCGGCGCTCAGCGCCGATCCCTGGCCGGTCTCGAAGTACATGACGTTGTCGCCGGCCGTACCGCGAGCGAGTGACCGCGCCGCCGCGTCAGCCTCCCGCAGCAGGGAGATGTCGATGCCGAAGCTGCGGTTGGCGCCCTCCGTCCCGGCGATGGACTGGAATACCAGGTCGACCGGGGCACCGGCGGCGATGAGGTCGATGGTCGTCGTCACGTGGGCCAGTACCGACGACTGGATCGGTATCTCGAACTGCGACCGGATCTCGTCGAACAGATGGAGCAGGTTCCGGGTGACGGCCGGTGAGTCGGTGGCCGGGTTGGTGCCGATGACGGCATCGCCACAACCGAGCAGCAGCCCGTCCAGAGTGGCGGCGGCGATGCCGCGAAGATCGTCGGTGGGATGGTTGGGTTGCAGCCGGGTCGCCAGGCGTCCCGGCAGTCCGATGGTGCTGCGGAAGGCGGTCACCACCCGGCAGGCACGGGCGACGGCGATGAGGTCCTGGTTGCGCATGAGCTTGCTGACCGCCGCCGCCATCTCCGGGGTCAGCCCGGGAGCGACGGCGGCCAGTCGGATGGCGGCGTCCGGCAATGTCACCGTCTGTAGCAGCCAGTCGCGCAGGCCACCCACGGTCAGGTGGGAGATCGTCCGGTAGGCGTCGCGGTCATGGGTGTCGATGATGAGCCGGGTGACCTCGTCCGTCTCGTACGGGACAAGGACTTCCTGAAGAAAGGTGTCGAGCGGGATGTCGGCCAGCCGCCATCGCGCGGCGACACGTTCCGCGCTCGAGATTGCGGCACAGCCGGCGAGTTCGTCGCCGGAGCGCAACGGGCTCGCCTTTGCCATCAGGTCCGCGAGGTTGACGAAGGTGTAGGTGGTCCCGGAGATGTGCTGGGTGTACAAGACGGCGCCCTCCCCTGCGGCTCAGTCGGCGGACGTCTCGCCGAGGTAGCGGTCGAGCACTTCGGTGCCGGCGCTGCCGGCTTCGCCAAACCAGCCGACGGTTCCCCGGTTGAGGATCACGCAGTCGTCGGCGAAAGCCAGCGCGCGGTGGATGAACTGCTCGATGAGGATCACGGTGATGCCGGTGCTGCGGGCGCGTTCGAGGCTGTCGAAGACGGCGCTGACCATCTTCGGGGCCAGCCCGAGGGACATCTCGTCCGCAATGATCAGCTTGGGGCGGGACATCAGGGCCAGGGACATCGCGAGGATCTGCTGTTCGCCGCCCGACATGCTGCCCGCGCGCTGGCTGCGGCGCTGAAAGAGCACGGGGTACGTCTCGAAGATGTCGTGCAGCGCCTGCCCGCGTTCGCCGCGGCCGACCGGCATCAGGGCCTGCTTCAGATTGTCGTTGACGGTGAGGCCGGGGAAGATGCCCCGGCCCTCGGGGATGTAGCGCAGCCCGGCACGGCTGATCCGGTGCGGGGAGAGCCCGGTGATGTCGGTGCCGTCGAAGTAGATCCGGCCGCCGGTGATCGGCACGAGCCCGGCGACGGCCCGGCCGAACGTGCTCTTCCCGGAGCCGTTGACGCCGAGGACGGCCAGGGTGGATCCGCCGCGGGCGTTGAAGGTGGCGCCGAACAGCGCCTGGGACGTGCCGTATCCGACCTTGAGGTCCTGCACCAGCAGGCCCCCGTCGGCGGTGTCTCGAGCGGTGGTCGGGGCGGCGGTCGGGGAACTCATGACTTCTCCTCTGCGATGACCTCGTCGCCGAGATAGGCGACCCGCACCTTCGGGTCGTCGCGGATCTGCTGCGGGGTTCCTTCGGCGAGCAGCACCCCGAAGTCCAGGACGTAGATGCGCCGGCAGACGCTGAGGACCATCGAGACGTCGTGCTCCACGAGGAGCATGCCGGTGCCCTCCTCGGCCACGGCTCGGCGCAGGGCCGCGGCCAGTTTGTCGACCTCGTACGAGTCGAGGCCGGCGAGTGGCTCGTCGAGCAGCAGCGCGGCCGGCGAGGTGGCCAGAGCCCGGCCGACCTCGACGAGCCGACTGGTGCCCAGCGGGAGGGAGCCGACCGGCTGGTCGGCGACACCGCCGAGGAACAGCACGTCGAGCAGGAAGTCGACCCGGGCGGTCTCGTCGGTGTCCGGGCGGCGCAGACCACCGGCGGTGAACGCGTCGGTCCACAGCCGGGACCGGTGGTGGGTGCTGCGGTAGGCCAGCGTGAGATGTTCCCGCACGGTCAGCCCGAGGAACAGCTCGGGCTGCTGGAACGTACGCGCAAGGCCCTTGCGGGCCCGGGTCTGCGCACTGGCCGTGGTGACGTCGTGGTCCTTGAGGCGTACTGTCCCCGCCGTCGGTCGCAGCAGGCCGGAGAGCACCCCGAACAGGGTGGTCTTGCCCGCCCCGTTCGGCCCGACCAGGCCGGTGATCGCGCCCGGAGCGACCGCGACGTCGACACCTTGCAGCGCCTTGATCCCGCCGAAGTGAACGCTGACACCGCGGGCCTCGAGCACCGGCGCGGCGGTTCCGGTCATCGCGCTCATACCTGGCTCGATTCTCTGGCGGAGGAGGCGATGACGTCACGGCCGGGGCGACGCAGCAACTTGGCAGCCAGCCCGGTCAGTTGGTCGCCGATCTCGGGGATCCAGCCGTCCGGGCTCTTGGCGATGTAGACGGCGCCAAGGCCGAAGAGCAGGACAGGCACGGAGCTGAACGATTGCGGCAGGTAGATCTGCATGACTGCCGGGAAGAGGGTGTACGTGAGCCCGGCGAACAGGGCGCCGGCGTTGGAGCGGATGCCCGCGGTGACGAGCGTTGCCAGCCAGATGACACCTTCGAGGGTGTTGAAGTTGGCCGGGATCGCCGCGTACGCGGTGATGGCCAGCAGGCCGCCGCCGATCCCGGCGATCGTTGCCGCCAGGGCGGAGGTCAGCACCTTGACCTGCAGGATGCTGATGCCGATGGTCCGCGCGCCGGGTTCGCTCCAGCGCACGGCGTTGAGCGCGAGCCCGGTGCTCGACCGGCGGATGTTGACGATGAAGTAGGCGACGGTCAGGAAGACGACGAGCCCGAGGACGGTCAGGGTGGCGTCGGTGTCGGCGAAGCCGGGCGGGGAGATCGCGACACCGAGACCGTGCTGGGAGAAGATGTCCCGGGTGAAGACCAGCTTGTCCATCAGCAGGCCGAACGTGATGGTCACCAGGGCCACGTAGAGCGGGCCCAGCCGGATGGTCAGCAGACCCAGGACGGTGCCCATCGGGGCGGCGATCAGGCCACCGGCGAGGACCGCGAGCATCACCGGCCAGCCGTGGTTGGTGGCGAGTTGTGCGGACGTGACGGCACCGACGCCGGCGAAGGTGATCTGACAGAGCCAGATCATGCCGCCCTCCCCGGTCACCAGCGTGTAGGAGAGGAAGACCACGGCGAACGCCGCACCCTGCGCCAGGTAGCCGGTCCAGAACGAGTCGATCGTAAAGGCCGCCACCATGGCGATGGCAACAAGGACGAGGGTGGAGGGCTCCCAGGACCGCCGGCGGAGAATGCCGGTCGGCCGCCGGACAGCGGTGCGGCTGCCGCCCGGCCCGCTCTGCGGTGCGATCGCCCGGTCCAAGGCGCCGCCGACCCCGTCGCCCTCGTTCAGCCGGCCCCGGCGCAGGGTGGTGAAGGCCAGGAACAGCGCCGTGACGATGAACGGGATGCTGGGCAGGACCGCGGTGGTCAGCGAGCTGTTCGGCGGCATCACCTTCTGCACCAGGGACGTCGCGATGCCCATGCCCAGCCCGACGCCGACCGCGGTCGGCAGGCTGTGCAGGCGCCCCGCGATGACGGCGGCGAACGCGGCCGCCATCAGCAGGGTGAAACTGCCGGAGTCCAGGCCGATGATGGGCGCGGAAAGGATGCCGGCCAGACCGGCCAGGAACGAACTGACCGCCCAGACCCCGACCGAAACCGCGTTCGGGCTGGTGCCGGTCAGCGACATCAAGGCCGGGGAGTCCACCATCGCCCGGACCTGCAGGCCGACAGCGGTGAAGCGCAGGATGACGACGCCCAGCAGGCCGATGACCACCACACTCGCGTACACGATGAGTTGGTCCATGGTCACCGGGACGTCGAGCGGGTGGAAGACCTGGACCGGCTCGGGGGCGAGTCCTGGCGCCTTGAGAATCGCGATGTTGCCGAAGAGCAAGGTGGCGATCGGCGGGAGGCACACCGACAGCCCGAGCATGGCGGCGACCTTGATCAGGGTGGTCGACAGCCGCAGGAACCGGAAGAGGCCGAAGTAGAGCACGACGCCGAGGGCCGGTGCCACGATCAGGAGCGAGACGATCGCGGCGGTGACAATGCCCCAGCCGTGCTGCATGTGCAGGAAGTAGTAGAAGCGCGCCACGAAGTACGCCATGGCACCGAAGCTGAAGTTGAAGATCCCGGTCGAACGGTGGGTGGCGGTGAGGCTCGCGGCCGAGATGGCGTAGATGCCGCCGAGAACCAAACCGGCGATGACGTAAGGGAGCATGCGGCGTCTTCCTGTGAGCGGCGCGCGACCGTTGAGGGCGGCCCGAAAGCCGCCCTCACACGGGCCGGATCAGGCAGCCTCGGCCGGCGGGAACAGCTCGGGGAACGACTGGCCGTTGAGCACCTTGTACTCGACGAACATGTTCCCGGTGGGGTACGTCTGCGACCGCTTCAGCTCGAGCTTGATCCGGTCGTCGAAGCCCTTGAAGATCGAGTTGCCGGTGCCCAGGATCAACGGGAAATACCAGATCTTGATCCGGTCGATCAGGCCGGCCTTCAGCAGGACCGACCGGAGGCTGGTGCTGCCGATCAGGAAGAGATCCCCGCCCGGCTGCTCCTTGAGCTCCTTGATCGTCTCCACGAGGTTACCGTCGTAGAGCGTGGTGCTCCCCCACTCCGGCTTCTCCAGGGTCGTGGAGAAGACGACCTTGTCGAAGTTGTTCATCTTGTCGATGACGATCGGGTTCTCGTCGGCCTTGAGGGCGAGGTCGGTCGTCCAGTAGGTGTGGCCGAGCTCGTAGGTCTTGCGGCCGAAAACCAGGGTGCCGTAGTTCTTGAGCAACTCCGTGGAGTGCAGCTTGAACTCGTCCTCCTCGAACTTGTCGGCGTACCGGAAGTCGGCGCCCGGCCCCTCGTAGAAGCCGTCGATGGTGGAGATGATGGTGGCGTGTAGCTCTCGCACTGCGGGTTCTCCTTGCTGGTCTCTGTGAAGCGGAATGCGTGATGCGGGGACTCGTCAGGAGCCGACGAGGGTTCCGCAAATCTTGGGTTGGGCGACGAAGGCGTCGCCCTTGAGCTGGACGAAGTAGTTGCACGGCGCCGACAGCGACTTGCCGAACTGGTCCGCGGCGAAGCTGATCGGTGCCGGCAGAACGCCGTCCGCGTCGTACGAGGTGACCGTGCGCAGCCCGGAGATGAGGGACTCGCCGGTCGGGTCGGTGCCGGCCTTCTCCAGGCCAGCGATCATCAGGTCCGCCGCGAGGTAACCGCTGGAGAGCCCGTAGCTGGGGATGGTTCCGGCCTTGAAGTCCTTGTCCGACTTGGCGAGGGCGGCCAGCATCGCCTCGGTGCCGGCGGTCTTCAGCTCGTAGGGCACGTAGTAGGAGTAGGCGTACATACCGTCGGCGGTCGCCTTGGAGGCGGCGTCATCCAAGGTGGCCTGGGCGTAGCCGCTGGAGAGAATGCCCTTGGCGGAGAGGCCGGCCTGCTTGACCGCGGTCGCCAGGGCCAGCTCGGTCTTGGTGTCGCAGGAGCAGACGTACCCGTCGACCTTGGCTTCCTTCATCTGCAGAACGGTCGCGGTGAAGTCGGTCGTGCCGTACGGGATCGAGACGTTGGTGTAGGCGGCCGTCAGTCCGGCGGCCTTCACGCCCTTCTGGATCTGGTTGATGCTGCCGCTGGAGGACGGGATGTCGGCGAAGCCGATGCCGGCGATCCGGGTCGCGCCGATCGACTTGAAGAACTCCGCCCAGATCGTCGTCGGCGGGTAGTCCGGGTCGATGGGATCCAGCGAGAACATGTTGGTGTTGGGCTTCTGGCCCCACTCCGGGCCGTCGAAACCGGCACCGGTGACCGGCACTCCCGCCTTCTGCAGGGCCGGCGCGGCCGAGAACAGCAGCGTCGACATGCTGATCACGCCGAGCACCTTGTCCCGCTGCACCAACTGGTTGACCGCGGTCACCACGCCGTTCGCGGTCGACTGGTCGTCCGCCGTCACCAGCTCCAGCTTGCGGCCGTTCACACCGCCCTGCTCGTTCTGCAGGTCGATACGGGCCTGGGCGCCGGCGGCGGAGGCCGCGAAGTCGGCGCTGGAGTCTCCGGTCAGGGAGGTGACCATGCCGACCTTGATCGTGTCGGCGGTCGTGGAGCCCGTCGTCTCATCCGGGCTCGAGCACGCGGTGGTTATCAGTGCGGTGGCCACCAGAGCGGCGATTGCCGCCGTCCGCCGGCCGGTCTTGGTTGTTATCGAACTCACGCTTGCCCCTTCGTTCAGGCTTGCCGAACCGTATGACCAGGAAACTTGAAACGTCAAGGTCTGGTTTTAACGTTTTGAATGATCGATGGATAGGCTGTGCTCGGTACACAGAGGGGAGCAACCGCATGCAGGCCGACGAGGTGATCGACCGGATCTTCCGCCCGCTCTCCAACGGCAACGTCTTCGAGGAGGCGGTGCATCGGATCATGGAGGCGATCCGCCTCGGCGTACTGGCACCCGGGGAACGGCTGCCGACCGAACGCGACCTCGCCGCGTCACTGGGCATCTCCAGGGTGACGCTGCGTGAGGCGATCCGATCGCTACAGGAGGCGGACTACCTTGTCAGCCGCCGGGGCAACGGTGGCGGGACGTTCGTCGTCAAACGGCCGATCTCGAGCACGGCCAAGGGCGACCCCGCCAAATTACGCACCATCACGATGGCACAGGCCGAGGACTCGATAGCCCTGCGCCGCGTCCTCGAGATAGGCGCCGTCGAGTTGGCGGCCGGCCGCCGACACAGTGCGGCAGCCCTGGCCGGCCTGCGGGAGAGTCTGCACGCCTGTGACAGCAGTTCCCTGTCCGACTACCGACCCCTCGACTCGCGGCTGCACCTGACCATCGCCGAGTTGGCGGGTGCGCCGTCGGTGACCACGGCTGTCGCCGGCGCCCGCAGCCGGGTGAACCACCTCCTCGACGCCATCCCCCTGCTGCCGCCGAACATCCAGCACTCGAACGCTCAGCACCTTGCTCTGGTGGAAGCGATCGGCAAAGGAGATGTCGAAGGCGCCCGGCGGACCATGGGGCAGCACCTGGACGCCACGGCGAGCTTGTTGCGCGCGTTCCTGTGCTGATCTTCATGTCCCACCGGTCTCTCGTCAGTGATAACTTCGAACCTGAAAACTTTCGAGTCTCGAATGTACCTGCCGGATAGGCAGATACCTCGAGTCACGAAAGTTTTTAATCTCGAAGTAACATGCGGCCATGCCGAACGCCCGGGGAGAAGTCCTGATCTACGACGCGGTGGAAGCGATCTACAACGTGGTCGAGGCAACCGACGCACTCGTCACGGACGTGCTCGACGAACTCGATCTCACCAAGCCCCTGGCCGACGTGGTCTGGGTGATGCATCCCGACGGACCGGCGCTCACGATGGGGATGCTCGCGGCCAAGCTGCGCTGCGAGCCCTCCACCGCGACGTTCCTCGTCGAACGACTCGTGGAGAAAGGACTCGTGCAGCGCGGAACCGACACCCGCGACCGCCGCCGGACGACGGTCAGCCTCACCGCAGCCGGGATGGAGGCGCGTGAGCGCCAAACCACCGCGATGACGACCGTGTCGCCTCTGGCCAGGCTCACCCCGGAGGAACTGGGCACGCTCGTCGGACTGCTGGGCAAGGCGCTCGACGGCCTGCTACCCAAATACCGCATGTAAGCCGGTCAGGCGACCGCGGCCGCCCGCTGGGCGGTGTGCATCATCGACTCCGTACGACCGCGCTTCTCCCGCCAGTCCTGGTACGGCTTACCCACGGCGGTCAGCACCGCACCGGCGACGGCGTAGCCGAGGATGATCAGGAAGCCGTGGCCGAGGCCTCGAGCACGAGTTCTCCGGACACGTCACCGAGGTGGCCGACGACGTCACCGGCCTCGCGGTCGGCGACCTGGTCGCAGTCCGGCCCAACTTCGCCGACGGCACCTGCGGTGCCTGCCTGCGCGGCGACGACAACCTTTGCGCGAACGTCGCCTTCGTCGGCATCCACGGCTGGAGCGGCGGCTTCGGGGAGTACGTGGTGATCCCCGCCGACCACGTCTTTCCCCTGCCCGCCGACGTCTCTCCCGAGGTCGGCGCGCTGATCGAGTCACTGACCGTCGCCTGGCACGCGGTCCGCCGGTCCGGGGCCGGTGAGGGCACAACCGCCCTGGTCATCGGCGCCGGGCCGATCGGCCTTGGCCTGCTGCTCTGCCTGCAGGCGGCCGGGGCCAGCACGGTGGTGGTCAGCGAGCCGAGCGAGTCACGGCGCGCCCTCGCCGCGGAGCTCGGCGCCGACCCCGTCGACCCGCGGACGACCGACGTCGCGGCCTACGTACGCGGCCGCGCCCCGGCCGGCGCCGACGTGTCCTTCGACGCCTCCGGTGCCGGAACGATCACGTTGAGCGCCGCGATCGACGGGGTCCGCTCCGGCGGGCAGGCGGTCATCGTGGCCAATTCCCACCACAAGGTGGAGATCATCAGCTCCCGTCTGACGCTGCCCGAGGCCGTCGATCGCGGGATTCGGCACCTCCTCGGCCCCGGACGGGACTCCGAGGTCAAAATCCTCGTCGCCCCGTCCGGAGATCAGAAGATCTGAACCTGGTCGCCGGCCGGGCCGGGAATGGTCTCGACTCCGAGCCGGGGCATGACCTCGTCGGTGAAGAGCCGGAACGAACGTCGGAACACCTCCGGGTCGTCGAGGGTGCCGAAGATGAAACGCGCGTGCACGTGCGGCAGGCCCGCGTCCCGGTAGCCGGCGAGCTCGGCGGCCACCGTTTCCGGGCTGCCGACGATCGCCGTACGGTGCAGGAAGGCGCCCTGGCTCTCCGGCACGCCCATCGCGGGCGCGAACGGCCCGGGGTCGGCGCGGTAGATCTTCCGCAGCGACCAGCCGTCCTGCCCCGGGTCGCGGCGGATCCACGGCGCCATGACCATCGGACCGGTGAAGAGCCGCTCGGCGACGTCCCACGCCTCGTCGTCGGTCTCCCCCACCAGGATGATCTTGGTGTGGATCAGCCAGCGCAGGTTGTCCTCGATCAGCTCAGCCGGATGCCCACCTTCCACCATGCTGTCGCGGTAGAGCGCGGCGATCCGGCCGGCGCCGGCCGGATCAAACGGTCCCAGGTGGACCTTCTGCCCTTTCCGGCCGGCCTCGGCGATCTTCGCCGGGGTATTGGTGCCGATCGCGAACAGCGGATGCGGCCGGCGGTAGGACGCCGGCATCATCCGGCCCTCCATGACGCCGTACTCGTCGTCGGTGGTGAACTCGAGCGGCTGATCGCCGGCCCGATGCGCCCACGCCCGCAGCATCACGTCCAGTTTCTGGTCGAACAGGCGGGAGCGCTGCTCCGGCGTCAGGTCGTGTTTGTGCCAGGTCTTGCCCTCCCGGGGCCGGCCGCCGGACATGCCGAGGATGAACCGGCCGCCGGTGAGCTGGTCGAGCAGATTGGCCCGCTCCACCAGGAAGAGGGGGTGGTGCAGGACGAGCGGCACGACGCTGGTTCCCAGGTACGCGTTCGGCAGCCGACCGGCCAGGAACGCGGCCATCGTCAGGCCATCGGCGTACGGCTCATAGTTGTTGAAGTGTTGTTCGCCGACGTAGACGGCGGTGAAGCCGGCGGCGTCGGCCGCCACCGCCTGTTCGATCATCAGATCGATGGCGGGCCGGTCCTCGTGCGGGCCGCGCACGCCGGGGCCAAGGAACAGGGAGAAATGCACAGCGGCTCCGATCCAGTCAGCGGGCAGGCAGCGGAAGATGCGTGCCGAACGCCCGGAAGTGATATGTCAGAGGGTCAGCGGGCAGGGTGTCGGCGTCGGTGACCGTGCCCAGAGCGATGACGTGGTCCCCGCCCGGCACGAGTTGCGCCACCTCGCAGGCCAGCCAGCCGGGTGTGTCGGCGATCCGCGGGACACCGTGCGTCAAGGTCCAGGGCACCCCGTCGAACTTGTCGTCGCCCTTGCGGGCGAAGACTGACGCGAGGGTGTGCTGCCGGCTGCCGAGGACGTTGACTCCGAACCGGCCGGTGGCCCGCAGCACCGCGAGCAGGGCCGAGCTCTGGTCCAAGGAGACGAGCACCATCGGCGGTGCCATCGACAGCGAGGTGAACGCGCTGACCGTGGTCCCGTGCGGACGCTCGCCGTCCATTGCCGTGATCACCGAGACCGGGGTGCACACCCCGGCCATCACTTGGCGGAATCCGACCGCCAGCGCGTCCTCACTCACTGAAAGAGCTCGGCCAGCTTCGCGGCGTCCTCGGCGGCGCCGAGGTGTTCCGGGCGAACTCGTTCCGGCGCCGGCGCCGGAAGCTGCTTCGCGTTCACCAGCGGCAGGACCTTCTCGGCGAACAGCGTGAATCCGCGCCAGGCCTCGGTGGCGTCGAAGTCGCCGTAGACGAAGCGGGCGTTGATGCCTTCGATGCCGGCATCGGCGTACTCGAGCATCTGCCGGGCCACCGTCTCGGGGCTGCCGACGAACGCGGATGCCTGGATCCACTCGGGTGCGGTGAAGGTGCTGTTCGCGATGTCGACCGGGCCTTCGACGGTGTCGTCCCACAGCTCCTTCATCGACCGGGTGTCTTCCAGCCGGCGCCGGGTCGCGACCGAGTAGGTGAAGTTCATGAAACCCCGCAGCTGCCGCTCCGCGATCGCCCAGGCCTCCTCGTCGGTGTCGGCGACGACGATCGCCTTGGTCACGCTCGACAGAGCAAGGCATTCGGTCCGTACGTCCTCCGGGTGGCCGGCGGTGTCGAGAGCGGCCCGGTAGATGGCCATCTTGCGGGCGGCCTCGGTCAGGTTGTATCGGCCGAGCGCGACCGGCCAGCCCTGGGTACCGGCCCGTTCGATGGTGGAGTCGGTGTTGGTGGCGAACCCGATGACCGGATGTTCCTTGCGGTAGCCGACCGGCATGATGCGCAGGGCGAGCACGCCCTCCTCGAGGTCGGTCTTCCAGGCCAGCGGCGGATCACCCGGTTCCTTCGCCCAGGCCTGGAGGGCGACGTCGATTCGCTGCAGCGCGATCTCCTTGCTGTACGAGGCCGGCACGCCCCACTGCGAGGAGAGGAAGGGCAGGTGTCCGGTGGACAGCCCGATGAAGCACTTGCCGCGGGTGAGCAGGTCCATCAGGTTGGCGTGCTCGGCCAGCGAGATCGGGTTGTGGTAGGCCAGGTTGACCACCGTGGTACCGAACCAGGCCCGCTCCAGGTGCCGGGCCAGGACCGCCCCCATCATGAAGGGCGAGCTGTACGGCTCGTAGTTGGTGAAGTGCTGCTCGCCGACATTGACGAGAGCGAAGCCGGCCCGGTCGGCCGCGATCGCCATGTCGTAGCAGAAGTCGATCAGCGGGAGATCGTCCGCCGGGCCACGGCCGGTGGGGCCGAGGAAGCAGCCTACGTACATCAGGGCACCTTCTTCTCTAGGAGTTCTGCACCGCGCGCGAGCACCCCGTCCGCCTCGGCGGACGGGAGCAGGCTGCGGAGTTCGGTGATAACCCGGGTGGCGCTGCCCCACGGGGCGTCCGAGCCGAAGACGAGCCGGTCGTTCGCGCCGGCCTGCCGGGCGGCCAGCGCCAGCACCGGGTCGATCGACGACGTGTCGAACCACAGACCGTCGAGCTGGCCGAGCACGCCGGGCGCATCGAAGCTGCTGTTGTGCAGAGCGCCGCGCTCGAGACTGTCGGCCAGCTTGCCCCGGGCCACGAGCAGGCTCCCGCCCATTCCGGCGACCACCAGGCGGATCCGCGGGAACCGGGTCATCATCCCGGCGAGGGCGAGCCGGGCGACGGCGATCGCCTGCTCGGCGGGCGATCCGAAGACGGGCCCGAGCAACATCGGATAGTCCGACACGCCTACCCCGGCGTTGTTCGCCACGCCGGGGTGGAGATAGACGAGGGCCGCCCGCGCGTCCATCTCCGCCCAGAACGGGTCGAACCGTGGCTGGTCGAGCGGGAGGCCGTCGGCCGAACAGCCCAGACCGATCCCGTCGAATCCGAGCTCGTCGAGGCAGCGGATCGCTTCGGCGACCGCGTCGTCCGGGTGCGGCAGCGGTACGGCGCCGAAGGCACGCAGCCGACCGAAGTGGTCGGCCACCGTGCGGGCGTACAGGTCGTTGGCGAACCGGGCACCCGCCACCGCGGCGCCGCGCTCGGGCCAGTACGGCTGCACCGCGCCGAGGCTCAGGACCTGCTGCTCCACGCCCGCCTGGTCGAGGTCCGCCAACCGGCGCGACTGATCCTCGGAGTGACGCAACGGATACGGTCGTGCGGACAGCTGGGTGAAGCGTTCGCCCAGCACAGTCGGTAGATGATGAGCGTGCACATCAATGGTGGGCACGTGAACTCCCTAGATGGTCGAGTGAAACAAGACTGGACCGATCTAGTTTCGTCTGTCAACATTCAAATATCGCCGCCGTAACATTCGCGAGGAGCCCCCGTAACATGGCCGACTCAGTTCGCGTACCGCAGCAGGACCGCAGCCGGGACAAGCTCGAGCGCATCTACGAGGTGAGCGTCGAGCTGCTCATCGAGGGCGGCTGGGACGCCGTGACCGTCGGCGACGTCGAGCGTCGCTCGGGTGTCAGCCGAGGGGCCTTCTACCTGCGCTTTCCCAACCGAGAGGCACTGCTCGACTACGCCCACCAGCGCCTGGCCGAGACCGTGAACAGCGCCCACGACCGAGCCTTCGACCAGGCCCGTGCGGCCGGTGCGACGACTCTGGAGGCCGCCACCCGTGCGGCCGTGCACGCCATTGCCGAGCTCTTCCGGGAGCACGGCCGGGTCCTGCTCCGGCTCAACCGAGGCGAGCAGGGCGGCGCCGGCGCCGGCGCGATGAACCGGCTCAGCCGGGACTTCCAATCCGTCTTCGAGAACGTCATCGGCTCCGCCCCAGCGCACCAGGCACCGCTGGAATTCGCGCTGCAGCTCGTGCTGTCGATGGTGCTGACCGAGATCAACCCGCGGGTCACCTTCGCCGAGCACGCCGGCCGGCCGTGGGACACGTTCGTCGCGGAACTCTGCGACACGGTCACCTACTACGTCCAGGCCCGGATCCCCCCTCCCGTCTGACGGTTGCCGCCAGCTGTCTGCCCGCGCGGCGCTGTCTCCTTGCCGTTCAGGAGCCACCGATGGTCATAGAAGCCACGCAACGTACGGCGACAGCAGGCCCACGCCGCGTTTTCGTCGTCACCTTCGCCCTCGCCAGTCTCGGGCTGTGGGTAGCCACGCTCACACCCGTGATCATCTCGTTGCCACTGAAGATCGCGCAGATCGACCCGGACAAGAGCACGCAGGGCACCACCCTGTCGGTGGTCCTCGGCGTCGGGGCCGTGTTCGGCATCCTGGCCAACCCGATCTTCGGGCGGATTTCCGACCGCACCACCTGGCGAATGGGCATGCGCCGCCCGTGGCTCGTCATCGGATCCCTGATCTCGATGGTCGGGGCGACCATCCTCGGCCTCGCCCCGAACGTCGCCGTAGCCACGGTCGGCTGGTCCATCAACCAGGTCGGCGTCAACGCGACCATGGCGGTCCTGCTCGCCCTGCTGCCGGACCAGGTGCCGACCCGATACCGCGGGCGCATCTCCGGACTCCTCGGCCTCACCCAAGCGGTTGCCGCCGTGGTCGGTGTCGGGCTGGTCAGCGGCCTGTCCGAGGTCTCGATCACCCTGGCGTTCGTCGTGCCCACCGCCATCGCGCTCGTCCTGGTGTCACTCGCCGCCGTCGTACTCTCCGACCGGCGCCTGACCAGAGACGAACGGCAGGTGTTCAGCCTGCGCGAGTTCGCCGGCAGCTTCTGGGTGAACCCCCGCCGGTTCCCGGACTTCGGCTGGGCGTGGATCAGCCGGTTCGCCATGTTCATGGCGATCTCGTTCGTACTCAACTACCAGATCTTCTACCTGACCTCGCACCTCGGTCTGAGCGAGGACGAGGCGACCGGCCTGGTGCCCGCAGCGATCGGCCTGCAGACCGTCGTGGTCGTCCTGGTCAGCATCACCCTCGGACCGCTCTCCGACCGGCTGCGCCGGCGGAAGGTGTTCGTCCTGGTCGCCGCCGCGATCGCCGCCGCCGGTCTGGCGGTGGTCGCGCTTGCTCCGCCGGACCGTACGTCGGTGCCGCTGTTCCTGCTCGCCATGGCCCTCATCGGTCTCGGTCAGGGCACCTACTTCGCCATCGACCTGGCCCTGGTGGCCGACGTGCTACCGAACAAGGACCAGGACGCCGCCAAGGATCTCGGCGTTCTCGGGATGGCCAACCTCATCCCCCAGTCGATCGCGCCCGCCTTCGCGCCGGTGTTCCTCGCCATCTCGCTGTTCTCCCGCACCGGCGAGGCGGGACAGAACTACACGGCCCTGTTCCTCGCCGGCGTCCTGTTCGCGGTCGCTTCGGGGGTGACTGTCCTCCGCGTCCGGGGGGTGCGCTGAACTCTGACCGATAGGTCAATCACTGTCCGATCGGTTGACTTCTGACCGATCGGTCAGCATGCTGTTCCCATGGCCCGTCACACCTCCGCCGACACCCGCGCCGACCTGCTGGCCGCCGCGACGGTCGAGTTCACGGCACGCGGGCTTCGGGGCACCTCGCTGGCCGACATCGCCAAGGCCGCCGGTTACTCGAAGGCGACCGTGCTCTACCAGTTCGAGTCCAAGGAGCACCTGGTCCGTGAGTGGGCCAAGGATCTGCTCGATGGGCTCGACGTTCTCGTTCAGCGGGCCACCGCGTTGCCGACCGTGGCTGAGCGCAGCCAGGCGGCCATGGCGGGTTTCATCGACCTGGCCCTGCGGCACCGGCAGACGCTTCGCCTGATGCAGGCGGAGATCTCCTACATCCTCGGCCAGGAAGCGATGTCCGACGTACGGGCATTGGAAACCCAGCTCCGGCGATTGCTGCGGGGCAGTTCCAGCTCGGCCGCCTCCGACGCGGCGGCGATCTTCTTCATCGGGGGGGTCGCCGCCGTCGTAGCGGAACTGACCGACGTGCCCGAGGCGGACAGCCGCCGCATCCTGCTCGACCTGGCCGCCCCGCTGCTCACCGTGGCCTGAGGCGCCAGCTTCGTTCGTTCACTCCCCAGGAGGACCGCTACATGGCTCGCTATCTTGCTGCTCTCGGGCGGTTGTCCTACCGCCGTCGCGGGCGCGTCATCCTGATCTGGGTGCTGATCCTCACCGCGCTGGGTGGCGTGGCCGCGACGTACGGAAGCCTCGGCAGCGGCGCGGCACTCACCGTGCCCGGCACCGAATCACAGGCGGCGCGAGACGCTCTCGCCGAGGAGTTCCCTCAGGCCGCCGGCGCCTCCGGGACCATCGTGGTCGAGGCCGCCGACGGCGCAACGCTCACCGGCACGGCGGGAAAAGAAGCGATCGCCGCGATCGCCGCCGAGGCGGCGAAGCTGCCCGGGTGCTCGGCGTGGTCACCCCGGAGCAGTCCGACGCGGTGTCCGCCGACGGCCGGTACGCAATCGTCCAGGTCCAGTTCACCGCAGCGGTCAACGACATCGGCGCGGACGTCAAGGATGCCTACGCCGAGATCGGCGCCGACCTCGACGGCGTCACCGTGGCGCCCGGCGGCGAGATCGCCGCACCCAGCCCGGAAGCCGGCGTGACGGAAGGCATCGGCGTAGCGATCGCCGCGCTGGTCCTGCTGATCACCTTCGGCTCCCTGGTCGCGGCCGGAATGACCCTGCTGACCGCGCTGATCGGCGTCGGCGTCGGCATGGCCGGCGTGCTGGCCCTCAGCGCCGTCGTCGACTTCACCGCGGTCACGCCGATCCTGGCCCTGATGCTCGGCCTCGCCGTTGGCATCGACTACGCCCTGTTCATCAACTCCCGGTACCGGCAGCATCTGCAGGACGGCGACGACGGCGAGACCGCCGCCGGGATGGCGGTGGGCACCGCCGGTTCCGCGGTCGTGTTCGCCGGACTGACCGTCATCATCGCCCTCGCCGCGCTGACCGTCGTCGGCGTACCCTTCCTGGGTGTCATGGGCCTGGTCGCCTCGCTGGCCGTCCTGGTCGCGGTCCTCGTCGCGATCACCCTGACCCCGGCGGTCGCCGGGTATGCCGGCCGGCGCATCCTGCACCGCAAATCCCGTAACCAGGTCGGCGAAGACAAGCACACCAAGCCGACCCTGGGCGCGAGATGGGCCGGGGCGGTCGCCTCCCACCCGGTACCCGTGATTCTGTCCGCCATCGCCCTGCTGCTGGTCGTCAGCGCGCCCGCCGCAAAGATGCGCCTCGCGCTGCCGGACAACGACAGCGCTCCCGCCGCCAGCGCCGCGCACGTCGCCTACGACATGCTCGAGGACGGGTTCGGCACCGGCTACAACGCCCAGCTCGTGCTCGTCACCCGCACGGACACGGCCGCCGCTACGACCTCCGCGACCGCGGCCCTGGCCAAAGCGCTCCAGGCAGTTGACGGTGTCGCACTCGTCGCTCCCGCGCAGACCAGCGGAGACGGGCTCACCAGCATCACCACCGTCGTGCCCAGCACCGGGCCCTCGGACGAGAAGACCACCGACCTCGTCCGGCGCATCCGCGAACAGGTGAACCCCACCATCGCCGCATCCGTCGCGGTCACCGGCGTCACCGCGGTCGCGATCGACGTCTCGGACACCCTCTCCGACGCCCTGCCGATCTACCTGGCCGTCGTCATCGGGCTTTCGTTCCTGCTGCTCATGCTCGTGTTCCGGTCCGTGCTGGTCCCCCTGAAGGCGTCGCTCGGCTTCCTGCTGACCGTCGCGGCGACCTTCGGTGCGACCGTGGCGGTCTTCCAGTGGGGCTGGCTGGCCGGCCTGGTCGGACTCGACTCCCCCGGCCCGCTGATCAGTTTCCTGCCCATCCTGCTGGTCGGCGTCCTGTTCGGCCTGTCGATGGACTACGAGGTCTTCCTGGTGTCCCGCATGCGGGAGGACTTCACGCACGGCACGCCTGCCCGCCGGGCGACGGTCACCGGTTTCACCCACGCCGCCCGGGTCGTCGGCGCCGCGGCGACCATCATGATCGCGGTCTTCGCCGGGTTCATGCTCTCCCACGACACCAGCGTGAAGACGATGGGCTTCGCCCTGGCGATCGGCGTGCTGATCGACGCGTTCGTGGTCCGCATGACGATCGTGCCCGCGGTGATGGCGCTGCTCGGCGCCCGGGCCTGGTGGCTGCCGCGCTGGCTCGGCCGACTCCTGCCGAACGTCGACATCGAGGGCAGCAGCCTGCACGAAGCGAGCTCGCAGCCCGCCCCGGACGTGCCGGCCGAGCAGGGCGATCCGGCCCGCATCTGATGACCGCCTCGTCTCACCTCTCCAGCAGCACTCAGGCCGTGGAGGCGTCGGTGATGAGCCGGTGCAACAGCCCGGCCCGGATGGCGGCGGCAATAGCGGTGGCCTTGCCGTCGCCGCCGGCCAGGGCGAAGACATCCGGGATGGCGCACAGTTGATCGGTGGTTACGGCGATACTCCGACCGGCACCGCGGTGCCGCCGACGACGGCGCCGGTCGCGTCCAGAACGGTGGAGCAGATGTCCGCAGCCGCGCCGGCCGCCTCGAGCTCGGCCGCCAGGGCTTCGAGGAGGGCCGCGCGGACGGATGAGCCGTGCGGGCTCTGTTGCGCTCGCCCATCGGAAGATCAAGGCACGCTTGATCGGTGAAGCGCGCTGAGCCGTCTCGTCCTTGGTCGCCTCCCCAGTCCGCGTTCACCGGGTTCCGCTTCCCGACAGAGGTGCGCACGGGAACAAATCCGGACACCATGAACTACGGCGCCAAGAGCTGACCACCGCCTCCCCCTGGCCAGCCGACCAAGTCTTGAACGGTCCAACCTGGTCGAACCGCCCGGTTGACCAAGCCTATCCGGCGGACCACCCAGGAGACGATGCCGAGGTCCGTTCGACCAGATCGCCGCCGACGCGCCGAGCAGCAGACCGTGGTACCTCGGCCTGACCGACGGCGCCCTACCGCGCTGCGGAGTGGCACCACAAGGCCATCGAACTTGCCGCCCACGACCTCCTCCAGGAACTGGACGCGGCGGCCGGCATCAAGTGATCCACTCGACTACCTGGCACGGGAAACGGCTATCTGCTCGCGAGCGTTGTCTGCGGCAGATCCGGATGCCACGCGGTCGAGGCGACTCACACCATCCTTGCCAAGCGGCCCCGGGTCGGTTTGTGATCCGCCCGTGGCAAGGGTAGGGCTGGCCTCCCACCCGAGCGGGGTGTCAGCAGGATCGAACGCGGTCGAGAAACCGCGAAAAATGATCTCCATGATTATGCAGAACGATCTCAGCACCACTCAGAAATTGTCTCGGTTCCGCTGGGCCGCCCTCGTCCTTGTCCTGCCCGTCGCCGTAGTCGGCGCGGTCTCCGGGTGCAGTGATTCGGCGGCGCCGGAAACCGCGCACACGACCGGCCCATCAGCTCCGACTCGCGCTGGCTCGACTAACGCACCCGGGCCAGCAAACTCGGCCCTTGCGGCAGGCCAGCACATGATCACCAACAACGGGCACCGCCTCGCGTTCTACGTCACCCCCGGGCGCTCACCGGCGATCGTGTTGGACTCCGGTGGCGGCGAGGATCACACACAGTGGAAGGACATCGTCCCGCAGCTGTCCAAGGCGACCGGGTCGCAGATCATCACCTACGACCGGGCGGGGCTAGCGGGAGTTTCGCGGCTAGGTGCTCGTCCGGCGTGTAATCCGTTGCGGTGCTTGGATTTTAGGCCTGGATCGTGTATTACCCACATATGGCA